>NZ_JACJPY010000033.1 GCF_014696345.1 Pseudanabaena cinerea FACHB-1277 | reverse complement strand
GCTTGATCGTCTAACAGTTCAGTTAGGGGAAACTTGATCATGTTTATGTCTGTTGTTGCGTCAAAACTTTTTTCCTATTTTACCATTTCACCTATTTACCCACATGAGCGAATTGATTATGTTGAAATCCCTCAAAATAGAAAATTTTCGCTGCTTCCCATCCTTTGAGATGAGACAACTAGGAAGGTTAAATCTCATTGTTGGTACTAATAACAGTGGTAAAACTTCCATTTTAGAAGCACTTTAATTACTTCTTGATGCACCTTTTACTTTTGACTTTGAAGTACTAGGAGAAATAATCACTGGTAGAAGTGAGTATGTTATGAATGAAGAATACCAAGACAAAAATTTGGTGATTCGTCATCTTTTTTATAACCATCAAATTCAAATTGATAGTAAATTTACAATCAGTGGTAAAAGTTTTAGTGATAATCAAACAGAATTAATTATTGATATCAAGAATAGAAAGGCACAACATACAGATCAAGAATTGATATTGCTATGTGTTAAACGTCTGATAGATTTTATGGAAATTGAAACCTCAGTCAAACTTTCCTCAGAAGGAATGCTATCTCTCAAGACATTGCAAGACACGGTTAATAGTCTAGTAAATCATAGCAAGTCAAATCTTCAGTTTGTAAACTCATCATCACTAACTACTGAACAAGCGCTTAATTTATTTGAAGATAAGGTACTTACGCCAGAAGAAGATCTTGTTATTCAGGCTTTACAGATTATTGAACCTCAAATAAAACGAATTGCGCCTCTTATTGGCAAGAATTCATATAAAGGTACACGCGGTAGTTTTATTGTCCAAACACCCGAAAATCAACGTATACCAATTGGTAGCATGGGCGATGGAATGTGGCGAATGCTAGGACTTGCTTTAGCGATCGTCAATGCAAAAGATGGAGTTTTGTTAGTTGATGAAATTGATACAGGACTGCATTTTACCGTGATGTCTGATATGTGGAAAATGCTCTGGGAAACAGCAAAGCGTCTTAATGTACAGATTTTTGCAACTACCCATAGCAATGATTGCTGGCAGAGTTTGGCGGATATTGCCAATGCAGAAAATCCTAGCGAAGATGGAATTACGATTCATCGAGTAGAAAAAGGAAAACCGCACAGCATTGTCTTTACTGAGCGACAAATTGCGATCGCGGCGGAACGTCATATTGAGGTTCGGTAAATCATGAACGATAAAGTATTGCTTGTTGAAGGTAAGGACGATAAGTTTGTAATTGCAGAACTGATGAAATCGCATGGGTTAAATTTCATTGTTGCAAAAGATATTGACTGGATTAAACCTTCAAATGGTTACGAAAATTTGGCAAAAGAAGAAGTAATTGCGACAGAATTATTAGCTTCTGGACTAACTACACTGGGTATCATTATTGATGCCGATGAACATCCTAATAATCGTTGGACGAGCATCAGAAATGTTTGCTTACCAAGCATTCCTGATTTGCCAAAAGATCTGCCAGAGAATGGATTAATTTGGAATGCACCTAATGATATTCAATTTGGGATTTGGATGATGCCTGACAACAAGATGCGTGGGATGTTAGAGACTTTTTTAGCTGACATTATTCCTGAAGAAAATCAAGTTTTATGGGAGTTTGCGAAAGAGTCGGTGCAGGAAGCAAAGATTAGAGGGGCAAAAGTTACACCAAATCACATTGACAAAGCAAATATTTACACTTGGTTAGCTTGGCAAGAACCATCAGGACTACAAATCTCAACAGCAGTCAAGAAGAGAACTATTTTTGATAGAACACATCCTAATGCTCAGAAATTTGTGACTTGGTTTAAGGAATTGTATGAGTTGTGAGTCAAAGTAACCGCAGGTTCTATTTTTGACCAACTTTGTCTGTAATAAGTAGATCAGCATATTAAATCCTAAAACCAGAGATTGTTCCGCCCGCGTAGCGGGCGGAACAATCTCTTCGGTTTTGAGTTTATTTATGCCTAGCTACTTACAATCTGCTCGATCTAATAGATGCTAAGCGGGTTGGGCTAGAAATGGATGCAAGACATTGGCAAACTGACCGTAAAGGTTGTGCCTTGACCAACCTTGCTATCGGCTTTGATTTTACCCTGATGGCTCTCGGCGATCGCTTGAGCAATGGCAAGACCCAACCCTGAGCCACTGGTAGCAGGATTAGCAGATTTCGATTTGGAACTTGGTTTGGAATTTTTTGATGATTGATAGCGATAGAAACGCTCAAAAATTTGCGATAGTTCTGTTTCAGGAATGCCAATGCCTGTATCATGCACTTGGATCTGGACTTGATTTTGACTGGTTAGGGGCTGTGTAGCGACTTGTACCTTGCCACCTGTGGGGGTATAGGCGATCGCATTGCTGACGAGATTAGTAAATAAACGACCGAGACGATCACGATCGCCCACTACCGATAAGTCTGATGAAGGGAGCATCAATTCCAAATCTATCTGTTTTTGTTGGGCGATCGCCGCCTGTTCTTCCATCACCTCACTCAGGATCTGCGATAGATTGCAAATGTCTTGGCGATGATTATTACTGCCGCCATCATGTCTTGCTAAAAATAATAAATCTTCAATCAATCTTCCCAAGCGGCGCGTAATCCGTTCAATGGTTTCCAATTGCGATCGCGGAATTGCTGGATCTGGATCGGCAAGGGCAACCTGCACATTAGTTTGAATTACGGCAATGGGATTGCGTAACTCGTGGGAAGCATCGGCGGTAAACTGCTTGAGCCGTTGATAGGATTCGCGTACAGGCTCCATCGCAATCCCTGCTAACCACCAACCACACAGCAGCACCACAAACACCATTAGCGTTGTGCCGATCGCCAAGTCCAAAAACAACTGCTTAATGGGCTTAGTGACCTCAAACCAAGGATGGCGAATGCGTAAATAGCCCAATAACTTGCCATTGATCACTATGGGTTCTGTCATCTGACGCAATGGTTCTATTTCTGCTAGATGCACTGTCCGATAAACGGGTTGCAAAATCCCCTTTTCCCTTGGTTGCAATGATTCCACATTACTATTGGTTGTCCAGAGAATTTCGCCACTAGGTGCAAACCAATCAATGTCAATGTGATCGGCATCAATTGCTTGGGCATTTGCGGAGAAATTATGGCTAAAGTCAGATTCTAAATCGATCAAATTAGAACGAATTAGCGATCGCTCGATTACTTCTGCCACATGGTCGATGGTGTCATCAATGCGATCGATTAAAGTGGTCTGCACATAAAGATAGAATCCTGTGGCAAACACGATCAACAAAATCGCTGTCACGATCGCATACCACAAAGCCAGACGGCGGCGCATGGATTGAAATACAGAATTAGCGGCAGTATTCATATAGGAAGGCTCAATCAATCGGCAAATTCTTCCAAAATTGTCAATAGGCGATGCTGGCAACTATTGGGAATCAAATCACTTAAGGAAATCTCACGCTTGCCGCCGCCAATGGCGATTTTAGTTTCTGTGAGAACTTTGCTAACATCCCTTTCCGTGATGCCATCGATGAGCATAGGATAAAACTTTTCCGCAAGGGGGCGGTGTAAATGGGCATCATTGAGATATAAATGCCATTTGGCAATATCTATATACACATCCTCAGCGATCGCGGCGGCTAATTGTTCAATATGTTCTGATGTACTCATCTCAGTCTCACCTAATCTCCAATCAACTTTTACTAACTTTATGGACATCATGGCACAAATAGAAACCCATTACCAATGGATGGATCGGGCGATCGCCTTGGCAAAGATGGCAGGTGAGGCGGGCGAAATTCCTGTTGGGGCGTTGATTGTCAAAAATGGTGAAGCGATCGCCACCGCCACAAACCGCAAAGAGAGCGATCGTGACCCCACTGCCCATGCCGAAATACTGGCGATCCGATGGGCAGCCCTTACTCTGCAAGATTGGCATCTCACAGGTTGCACGCTATATGTCACCCTAGAGCCTTGCCCGATGTGTGCAGGGGCGATTGTGCAGGCGCGTTTGAGTACCCTTGTCTATGGCGCTGACGATCCCAAAACAGGCTCCATTCGCACAGTGGCAAATCTGCCCGACAGCCCCGTTTCCTTTCACAAACTAGAGGCGATCGCAGGGATTAGAGAACAGGAATGTCAGGAATTATTACAAGCATGGTTCCAAAAAATACGCTAGAAGTGAGTGGCGGCGCTTTGCATCACCACTCGTTTCCTGGGGTTTACAGTCAGCACCAAGCGCTGTAACTATGGATAGAACGTGAGCCTAGGCAATGCCAAAGACTCTTGCCAACCCATCATGATATTCATACATTGCACCGCCTGTGATGCTTGCCCCTTCATCAAATTGTCGATCGCTGACACCACAATTACTCTGCCTGTCCGACTATCGACCTCCACCCCCAGATAGCAAAGATTTGTCCCCAAAGCCCATTTGGTCTGAGGGAATGTGTTTTTCGGTAATACCTGTACCCATTCAGAATTGCGATAAAAGGATTTATAAATAGTGAGGAGATCCTCTTTAACCAAGCCGGGATCGCGTAACTTGGCATAGACCGTTGAGAGAATGCCGCGAATCATCGGAATTAGGTGCGGCGTGAACTGGACTAAAACCTCCTGTCCTGCCAAGTCGCTGCAAATCTGCTCAATTTCAGGCGTGTGTCGATGGCTAGCAATGCCATAGGCTGCTAAGGAGCCATCGGCCTCCGCTAATAGCAAATTGGTTTTGGGTTGACGACCGCCGCCCGATGTGCCAGATTTGGCATCAATAATGATCGTGCTGGGTTCGATCAATCCTTGCTTGAGCAATGGTTGCAGTGCTAACAAACTGGCGGTGGGGTAACAGCCTGCACAGCCGACTAAATCCGCACCTGCAATGCGATCGCGATAAATTTCGGGTAGACCATATACTGCCTTGCTATTCACCTCGGCATCGGCACGGGATTCTTTGTACCAAGATTCGTAAGTTTGCAAATCAGTAAAGCGGTAGTCGGCAGATAGATCAAGAACTTTGCAGCCTTTGGCAAGTAGCTTTGGTGCGATTTTGCTGGCAAGTCCGTTGGGCAAGGAGAGAAATACAATCTTGGCGCGATCGGCGATCGCTTCGGGTTCAAGGTTTTCGATGGGAAGATTGACGGCATGGGCAACATGGGGATAGAGATCGGCAAAATTTTGTCCTACGGAACCACTGCCGCCCATATAGGTAATATTCACCATCGGATGCTCTAGCAATAGTCGGACTAGTTGGATGCCACCATAACCTGATGCTCCAACAATACCAACGGGGACGCGCTCCTGTGGACTCATAGACTTACTCCAGCAAAAAAATCGGGTTCTTGATACATCGCGTATTACGCAAACAAAAGGCGATGTTTGGCAAATAAACTTAGCATAAGCTGACCATTTAAAATCAACTGCAATAGTTTTAACAATATGTCCATGCCCGACCTCGAAGAATTAATAGCCACAGCTAGGTTAGAAACTAACAAGGGCAATTTGCCTAGCTATATTCCTTTGCTTGCTAATGTCGATCCGCAGGCGATCGCGATCGCCATTAGTTCTCCCAGTCACGCCATGCAAATAGCTGGAGCGCATCACCTCACCTTCCCGTTGATGAGCGCGGTTAAACCATTTTTATTGTTATATCTATTAGAACTATTAGGCAGCGATCGCCTATTGCAATTGGTTGACCGCCAAGCCTCACCCTTACCCTTTAATACAATTCCCATCGGCAAGCCCCCTAATCCGATGCTCAACTGTGGGGCGATCGCCCTTTGTTCGCTTTTAGATCGCGCTCAAGATCTGCAAGCTTGGCTCAATCAACAATCAGGGGCAAATTTGAGCATTGATCAAGCAATGCTGGATTCAGTGCGATCGGTATCCCATCGCCGCAATTTAGAAATTACGGCTCAATTACACAAATCTGGAATCATCGATCATCCCGATCATGCCCTTGCTGTCTATGAAGAAATTTGCTGTCTGCGCGGCGATGTCAAGGATTTAGCAAAAATTGGTAGTTTGCTGATTGCGTCTCAAGTTCCGAATATTGCTACAGTTCTAGAAATTATGATCGATTGCGGAATGTATGAAACTTCGGCAGCATTTGCTCAAGAAATGGGATTACCTGCCAAGTCTAGTATCAGTGGCGCAATATTAGCGATCGCGCCTCAACGCATGGCGATCGCCTGTTATAGTCCAGCCCTTGATCCTGTTGGTCATTCTGTGGCGGGAATGTATTTGTTGAGACAGGTTCTCAAGGTTTGAGGTTTGTTACTGCGGCAGGTGATATGGATAAAATGCTCAAAGGAATCTGATTTATTATGCTTGTTCTTCTAATTTGCCGCGATCGCCATTGCCCCGATCGCCATTGTCTGGTAGCCCTCAAAAGTCATAGAAAATCATAGCAAGCAAGTACGTTATAGCAAGTATGAGCAGAGCATAGCGCCACCCATACTTGCCTATTTAATTGCGTAAACGCAACCTTGGCACTTGTCTAGTGGCGAGATCACTTTCTTCGATGATCGTCTTTACCTTTGGATGTGCCAAAATCACTTTGACATCGTTAATCAATTGATCACCCCAAAGATTTTCTACTAGGTGAGGAATTTTGCCATAACGGGGATCGATCTTCATCGCCTCCACACCTAGTTGGATCGCTTTAGCCTGATCCCCTTTACGGTAAAAGGCGGTAGCAAGGGCAAGGGTTGGCTCGGCTGCCAGAAATTCAATTTTCTCGGCCTGTTTGAGCGATTCCTGCCACTTAGCGATCGCCTGCTCAATATTGCCACGCTCATACTCCACCAGTCCGATGTTATTGGTAGCAGCCCAAAACTTATTGTCTAGGGTCAGCACATCCTTATAAATGGTGACAGCCTCGTTGTAGCGCTTGGTCAGAAAATAGGCATTACCCAAATCAAACATCGCTGTCGCGGCTTTTGGTTCTAGTACCAATCCCTGCTTGAGCGTACTAATTGCTTCAGGATAGCTTTTGTTACGCAGATAGGCTGCCCCAAGACTAAACAAAATTGTTGGCTCATCTTTTTTGAGCTTGTGGGCTAGGCTTAATGAGGCGATCGCCTCACTGTACTGCTCCTTGCGAAGATAGATACTGCCAAGGATGCCCTGAGTTTGAAAAGCTTTAGGTGCTAGCTGCGCCGCTAGGCGAGCGCGGGGCAGTGCCAGATCGTATTGTTCAAATTGAGCTAGTTGGGCGGCTTCCCTTGCCAATCCAAGAGCTTGTTCTTCGAGATTGCCAAAGTTAATCTTGGTAGTTTGGTGCAGCAGGGCTTGGGCGTTTAGTGGAGATGCCCCAACGCCAACAGCAGCCAGAACAGTTAGCAACCAAACTCGATAACGCATTTGATAACGCACGGGTATAACTCTTACCAATCATTTTTATATTTCCAATCATAGCGTTATTTTTTGGCAATGCTCACTGTCCTAATCGGCTTTTCGCGAAAATCAGTTTTTTGCGTCTCAATGGTTGCTAAAATGTCTTTACAATTTTGTCTAACTCTTTTGATTCTTCAACCTCATTTAAGAAAACCACTATGGACTTTTTAACCAACACGCTCTCTGGCATCAACTTTCAGCTAATTTTCCAATTAACTTGCCTAGCATTGATCGTCATTTCTGGCCCTGTAATTATCTTTTTGCTATCTGCTAATAACGGCGATTTGTAGATTTAATAAAAAAGGGGTAGTGCAAAGTACTGCCCCTTTAAATTGACACATTTGTGTCAATTTTTAGTTTTCGCAGCTAGGACGTGCGATTAAACTTGCGTATGGGTCTAGGGCAAAGGGTTGATCGGCATGAGTCAGTAAATAGCGATCGCATAGATCAAATAATTCTTGCTTAGTTTGCACCAGCCGCATTGCTGCTAAAAATTTGCCTTCGGGATCAACACCAGTACCGATAAAATTTAAGAATTTCTTTAAACTCTGCACATGGGATTTTTCGCGAAAGTCATCGTGATCGGTCATGGTGAATAGGTGATGAATATAGCCATAGACATCACTCAGGGCGATCTCCTTAACGGGGTTGCCTGCAAAATGATCGCGGATCTGTTGAAAGATCCAAGGATTGCGAATTGCCGATCGCCCAATCATCACCCCTGCCGCCCCTGTCATTTGGATTACGCTTGCCGCCTTGACATAGGAAGTGACATTGCCATTAGCCAACACAGGGCATTTAACCGTCTGCACCGCTTGGCGAATCAGGTCATAATGCACATCGCCGCGATAGAGCTCTTTGACAGTGCGCCCATGCAGACTCAATAGATCGATTTGGTAATCATTAATCAGGTCTAATAATTTCTCAAAATTTGCCGTTGAGTCAAATCCCACCCGCATTTTCACCGTGAATAGTCCTGAAATTTGCGATCGCAATGCATCAAAAATACGCGCCACCGTCTCAGGTTCGCGCAATAGTCCGCCACCAACATTTTTACGATAGACGCGGGGCGCAGGACAACCAAGGTTAAGATCAATCCCAGCGATCGGATATTGACTAAGCTGGCTGGCAATTCGCAACAAATCGGGAATGCTCTCACCAATTAATTGAGCAAATACAGGTCTGTCCGTGGTGTTATGGGTGATCGATTTGAGAATCTGGCGATCAATATTGGAATTTGCATAAACTCGAAAATATTCCGTTACATAGTAATCTGGACAGCCATATTTACTCAGCATTTGCATAAATGCTAAATCAGTGACATCTTGCATGGGCGCTAGCGCCGTGAGGGGCTGCTCCAATAAAATGGGTGATGGTAAAGGTCTTAGCAATATATGAACTAATGATAAAAATGATAAAAAGGTTTAGATAGTAATCTGAAAGTAGTGAAAAGGCTCAAACAGTTGCAATACGGAAATTATAATCATGTATGAAGTACCAGATAGCGTCAATATGATTTTCTAAATTTTCAGAGAATGACAGACCTGTTTGACTGACAAATCTTAACCATAAACGAGCATCTTGCTCGTTCATAGAGATTATGCCTTTGGGGGGCAGACATCTTGTCTGACAAGGCTTGCAAACACTTTTGTCAGTCAATCTAGGTTAATTCAGAGCATTAGGGACTTGATGCAGCAATACAAGATATTGGAGTTTGGAAAAGACTGAATAAAAGAAGATAGAATTTTAGCAAAAGGGGATAATAAGAGATTACGATTTTAGCAAGCTCCAAATCCTGATAAAACCTTAGGAACTGTCATTAATAAAATTTTTAAATCATTCCAAATGCTCCATTGACGCAGATATTGTAAATCGCAGTCAGTGACAGCATCTAGATCCAGCATGGTTGATCGCGCACTTACTTGCCAAGCCCCAGTGACACCAGGCAAGCAATTTAAGCGGCGCTTACGATAGCCATTGATGCGTAATGCGTCATATAGCGCCCAAGGACGAGGACCAACCAAACTCATCTCGCCTCGTAAAACATTGAATAATTGCGGCAATTCATCGAGACTATATTTCCGCATCCAACGTCCAACAGAAGTGATTCGTGGGTCATGTTTGCACTTATGCAATCCGTTTTGACCTGTCATGACGAGGTGGTGCAGTTTGTCAGCATCAGTGATCATTGTGCGAAATTTAACAATCCGAAACAATCGACCACGCTCACCTACTCGCCACTGATAGAAGAATATGGAACCTTTGGAAGTGGATTTAATAATTGCCGCTAGCCCCAGCATGACAGGGCTTAAAACTAGCAAAATAGCTAAGGCTGCCAACCAGTCAAGCGCTCGCTTAATTTTCCAAGCTAAAAAATGATGCTTTTGAGGTGACTCGCAAATGCGTGGCAGTTGCAAGAGTATCTGTACGTCTTTGTCATGGCAAGTATCCGCCAGTTGCATCAGGCGAGATTCGCCTAGATCGGGTGAAACTTGAACGAGCTTGACGCGGCGATCGCCAATAAATTTATGGAACCAATTATCGGCTTTGGTGGATAAATCAGACAGCACATTAGCATAGCTTCTATGACTGCTGCCAAGTAAGTTACTGATAAAAAGCTTACCTTGCTTGAGGCGAAACTTAAGGTTGGATATTAGATTGGCGTTTAAGGTCGGATCAGCCTTGACCTGCCCTGAATGCTGTCTATCTACAATTATTCCTGTCATTGCTGTCTCTTCAATTGGTTGGCATTTCCATCAAGAACGATTTAGGAATGTTTTTAAATAATTAACTCGCAGCTAAAATTTGAGCTAGTCATCAACTTTTTATCACTTTCCTTATATCTTTATTTATGCCTTAATCTCTGAACTACCGCAAGCACTACAAGTTACTCAAAGGTAATAACAAAGTTATATGAAGTTATATAAAAGTTATATTTTGTCAGTTATACCTCTTGGCTAAATATATCTGGAATAATTGCAAACAAAAAAGACTTGCTACAGCCTATTAAGGCTTTGAGAGATATAGAGGCAATAGGGCAAGCTATTCTTCCTCTTCTTCGTCCTCATCTTCTTCAACGACAATTGACTTGTAGTTGTAGTTGTGAGGCAACTCCTTGACCGCGTTAGCAATGACCCCGATCAGGTTTAATTTCTGTAAGACTGAAATTGACTGCGAAAACTCACCGCGTGTAATGCGATCAATGCGGGCTACCGCCACAACCCCGTCAGCATAGGATGCTAGCTGAATTGTGTCGACTGTACCTAAGACAGGTGGCGAGTCAATAATCACAAGATCATAGTTCTGTTCAAATTTGGAGATGAGCGTCTGCATCCACTCAGAACTCAGCAAGGTTACTGAGTCACTAGGAATTGGACCTGCCGTCAAAATGTCGATTGTGGAGTTTGATGACTGGATCACCTCATCGCTAGTAATTGCTCCTTTACTCGTCAATAAGGTTGACAGACCGCGATCGTTGGGCAGGTTTAGATTTTTGTGCAGGCTCGGCGATCGCATATCACCATCAATGAGCAACACACGCTTATGTAGTCTGGCGGCACTGGTTGCTAGTCCAAGGGCGATCGTGGACTTGCCCTCATGGGGGAGGGCTGAGGTGACAACTAGCGATCGCACTTCAGTTTCGAGATCGTAACTATTAAGTTGAATATTTTTGTAAATGAGATCTAAGGACTCACGAAAAGGAGCCCACTGAATAATTTCTACAGCGAGAGGTTCAGATGACTGTCCCTTCAGAAATTGTGGCAAAAAGTTAGCGTTACTTTCATCGGCGAATAAATACTTAGGGGTCATCCCCAACAATGCAAGGGATGATATTTGCTGCTCTAACTCGTTGTATGTACGCACTGTATCATCCTGCATATCCCGCAGAAAAGCAGCCAACCCACCAATAAACAGACCCGCCACAACTCCCAATAACAGGTTGCGCTTTAGGGTATCCCCAGAATCATTAAACCCATTGCTTGGCTCTTCTACCACCTGCCAATCAAAGCCACCACGGGCAATTTCCAAGCTCAAATCTTGGCGATTTTTAAGTAAAATTTGCAATGTGTCTTGCTGGATCTTTAATTTTGGCAGCAAAGCCTCATATTCACTTAATATTTTAGGTAGTCGCTCAATTTCAGCACGTAAGCTAGTCTCCTGACTAACAATTGCCTCCAGACGAGTTTGCAACAAAGAAATCTGTGTTTGGGTTTCCACAATTTGTGTTGCTAGGTTGGTATCAACTCCACTTAACTGATCCCCATTCCATGCTGAAGACCTTGCCAAATCTGCATCACCGAGAATACTTCTTCTTTCTTCTTCTAAACTCGCTTGCTGTTGGCGAAATCTTAGTTCTAGGACCTCAACAATTGGAGAGTTCTTTTGGAATCTTGCCCTCTCACGATTGAGAGCCACTTCTATACCTTGCATTTCACTAATCAGAGCTTGATAGCGCTGCGACTGGTTGAGCCTTGTTAATAGCACTGCATTTTGGGGTGAAAGATTAAGCTTTTCCTGCAAGGTGGCTAACTTAGTAGTTGCTTGGTTGAGTTCCGACTGAGTGGCGATTTTTTGTTGAGCCACACTATTGAGTAAACTCGTAACATCTACAACCCGTTGATTGGCATCGAATAGGTTGTTTCTGCGGCGAAAATCTTCGATCGCTCCCGTTACTTCGGCAATACTTTTACGGACATTTATAATCTGTTCATCGATACCTGCTAGTCCTTGCTGTAAGCGTTTTTCCTGTTGTTCGCGGTTATAGTCAGTATAGACTTTTTGGAAAGCGCGTAAAACTTGACGGGTTTTAATGGGATCAAAGTCGGTGTACTGTACTTCTACAATTTTGGTGGGATTCTCTTTACCTCCCAACATCCCAATTTTGAGAGAGCGTAACTCGTTGCCTGTAATGCCTGGATATTGCTGAGCTAGTAAGGTTGCTGCTTGCTGATACATTGAAGAGCTTTGCAATAAACTTAGCTGTGTTGTGTAATCGATCTGTACTCCAGAATCAAGGAAGGAAGTGGAGCGAGATTTGTAAGTTGACTCCACCAACAACCGCATCGAACTAGTATATTTGGGCTTGGAGTTGATGTTCATAAAAACAGCTATGACTAGCCCTAGGGTTAGCCCACCAAACACCCAGAATTTTCTTCTTGAAAAGATCGCTAAGATTTTGCCGTAGCCCGGATCTTGCTCAGCCATTGGTGATGATGTCGGATTAACAGCACTTTTGTACATGGTTGTGTCCTTAAGTCATTAAGTTAAAACTTGGGCTTTGCAGCATAGATGGTTTGATAGTCCAATGGGCATCTATTTTACAGTACTTGACAAGTTGGCGAGCTATTGCAAGCCTTATAGCATAAAACCCATTGTGGGGCTTTGCCCTGCGACCCTTTTTGTAGCAGGTGTGATCGAGTATTGCTGTAATTTGGATTTGAGGGCTAAGTATTGTACTTGATGCCTTGAGATTGGCAAATGTGAGCAATCATTTGATCTACTTTTTGAAAGAAAACAGCCTCCGAGAAATTGGTAATGGCATGGTCACGAATTTTGGCATAGTCCCATGACATTGTTTGTGCTTTGATTATGGCACTTTCCAAAGATGATGCGGTTTGTTCTGCAAAAAATAACCCCGTAAATCCTGATATTTGTGTGTCCAATACGCCGCCTGCACCATAGGCGATTACGGGTGTGCCACTGGCGTTGGCTTCGATTGGTACGAGTCCATAGTCTTCTAGAGCCGCGACAATTACAAATTTTGCCTTTGCCATTAATTGGCAGCGATCGCGATCGCTAACATGACCCAAAAATTGAATATTCGGTTTAGCACGACTCTGTAAATTTGTGGTTTCAGGGCCTTCTCCTGTAATTAGCAATGGCAAGCCCAAGGCATTAAAAGCCTCAACGATCACATCAAGGCGTTTGTAGCTAAGATGGCGCGATGACACGAGGCAATAGTCCTCCTTTTGATCGCAAAATGTGAATCGGCGATCGTCAATGGGATAGTTGATGCTGATCGCGTCTTTGCGGTAAATATTCTCGATGCGCTTGGCAACGGTTGTGGAGTTAGCGATGTAATAGTCTGGACATTGGGCATAGCGTAAGTCCTGTTGCCGCATCCATTGAAAGACAATCTCGATTAGGGGTTTGAATAGGCTAAAGCTGCCATATTCTCGCAAATAAGTATCGGTGTCCCAGAGGAATCGGGTGATGTTGTGGCAAAAACAAATATGTATGGCATCATTACGTTTTTTGATCCCCTTGGCAAAGCTGGAACTGCTAGACAAAATCAGATCGTAATCTTGTAGGTTGAGGGTGCGAAAGGCTTGATAGTAGAAGGGGGCGAAGAGGCGAAAATTTTTGTGGACGGCTGGAATTTTCTGGAGAAAGGTGGTATTGATGGGGCGATCGCCTAGGTTGATTGTATTTGGGCGATCGTAAACAGAGGTGTAGATGTCAGCTTTAGGAAAATGATTGCACAATAGCTCAAACACCCTTTCGCCACCGCCGCGCTGGGTCAGGAAATCATGCACTAGGGCTACTTTCATGGGTTTTATATTAGTTGAGAGGGGCTTGCAGTTTTTATCGGAAAATTGGGCTTAAAAAACCATGCTTCCAGCAAGGCTCTATCTTATACCAAATAAAGAAATGGCGTAGCCATTTCCTTATTTAAAAACCCATTCCTACGGTAGCCATTTTGGTGATGTGCCGAACATGGGTAGCACATTGGGCTGAGGCAAATCGTTATTAGCTTGATTGATTGGTAAAATCACCAGTTTTGTTGGTGTTGCTGGGCTGCGAGGCAATCTGGAAGCTGTTGCTGTATCCGCAGGGTTACTATTGCTATCCATATTTTCACTGCTAGGCACTGCCGAATTTAGTAAAATCGCTTGACCATCGGGCGCAATATTAAACTGGACTTCTCTTTGGGGCGGTAATTCTAGAATTCTTTTGAGTTCCGCAGATTCTAGATTAATGACAGCTAGATAGGGCTTTTCTCGGAAAAGGTTGCGCGTATTATCCTGTTCCACATCGGTGAGCAAGCAGTAAAGGTTCTTTTCTTGGGGGTCAAATTGAGCGCCGAGAATGGAACCTTTAATTTTAGTGAGTTCTTTTTGCAAGCCTTGATTATTTACCAAATAGAGCGATCGCGTATAGTCTTGATTGAACTTAATTGTTGCTGCTTGAATGCCACTACGCCCGAAGCCTAAGACTGTACCAAACCTTGGCAAGAAGTCTAGGGGAGGTGACTGCGGCTCCAATGGCAAAATTGCTACGCCTTCACCCTGAGCGATCGCCACCGAAGCACTGTCGGGGGTAAACATAAAGTCGCCCCCTGGCTGATTGTCCAGCGATCGCGGTGTTTCGCCATCCTTGATTAGCCATAGCCCATAGCGTCCAACCTGCTGCCGATCTAGACGCTGCACCAAAATATTTTTGCCATCGGGCGAAAGATCAAATTTAAAATTCTGATATTGATCACTCCCTAATATTAATTTCACTTCGGGAGCTAATTCGCTATCCTTGAGGCGATCGCTTGCATCAATACCTGTGGCAACTTCGTAAATTTTTTGATCTAATAAACCCTCTCCCGCCGCGATCGCCCCGAAAATAATCTTTTGGCGATCGGGATAAACTCGAAAATCTGTCACTGCCAAGCTTTCGGGCGTGAGTATCCGTTTCTGCTTTTGTAAAACATCATATAATACAATTCTGCCCTGCTCCTCTGCCTGTGAGCCAATGTATGCAAAGCGAGGACTCGGTGTAGTGAAGTTGCCTGTAAAGGGTTCGATCGCTGTCTTTTGTTGCCGGGACTCATTGCCAAAGCGATCATAAGCATTTTCTAGGCTAAGGCTATAGTTCTGCCCATAGGTCGCAGGGGACAAGGGCGTATAGGACATTCGCCGTGAAGACCAACTGATTTTACCCTCAAGGGCTGGTTCAATCTTCAGATTTCGCTCCACGCTGTCGCGATCCATCGGACGATTAAAAGTCAGCACAAAGGAGATATTGGTGGCATCAATTTTACGATTTTGCCAACTAAAGTCTTTTACCTCTGGCAAGGTGCGATCGCCAATGCCAATCAGAATGGCGATCGCGATCATGAGGACAGTTGCTAACCCAATAGCATAGCGATCAATTGGTTGATTAAACCCTTTAAAGAGATTACTCGATTGCATACTAGGTTAAGAACTTCAAAATAACTGCTTTGGTTGGAAATTATACAGCGCTTTGCCCTGACTTACAGCAATTACCGAGCAAACGAATTACCGAGATTTTTTGAAATGTTGATTAGCAAAGCTTTCTAAGATTTTCTGGTGTGGGTTTGAGCTGTCAGTCAATCAGTTCGACCTCTGACAAGACGGATAGTTTTTGCTTTTTTTGATTTTTGATTTTTGATTTTTGATTTTTTGGTTTATAGGATTAGCGATCGCATTGTAAAATGGAAATATTATCAATAGACATCCAATGGACTGGCATCGGGGTTGCCTGTTTATTGGCAAAGGGCTTGGCAAAGGGCTTGGCAATAGCCTTAAAGACTTCTACGTTATTAAAACCCAAAATCAAAAGTTGTCCCGCCTGCGATTGCGGACAGGACAGCTTTCTAGGTTTTTGGTTTACTTGTGCTTACTTACTTCCCACTCAAAAAGCAGCTACTTGATATTTAAAACTGTATGTTCATTTAGTATGCTCATCCATCACATATAACTAATTATCGGTAATAAATCATGGTCGCAGTATCAGTAATTGTCCCAGTCTATAATGTTGAACGTTTTGTTCACGAAACCATTACATCAGTCTTAGCACAGACATTTCAGGATTTTGAGTTAATCATTGTTGACGATCAATCTCCCGATCGCAGTATTGAGATATGTGAGCAGTTTCATGATCCGCGCATACGGATTGTCCGTCAAAAAAATCGGGGTTTAGCAGGAGCAAGAAATACAGGAATTCGCCATGCCCAAGGTGAATATATTGCCCTATTAGACAGCGATGATCTCTGGATGCCTGAAAAACTGGAGAAGCATATCCGTCATTTAGAAACCCGTCCCAAGGTTGGCATTAGCTTCAGCCGTTCTGCGTTTATTGATGAAGATAGTAATTCCCTCGGCACATACCAAATGCCTAAACTGACAGATATTGACGCACCACATTTACTCTGTCGCAACCCCATAGGCAACGGCTCTGCCCCTGTAATTCGCCGTGAAGCCCTTGAAGGCATTAAGTTTCAACACAATCTCTATGGCGAAGTGGAAGACTTCTATTTTGATGATCAATTCCGTCAGTCAGAAGATATTGAATGTTGGATTAGAATCGCCATTCAAACCAATTGGCAAATTGAAGGTATTCCCGAACCGCTTACTCTGTATCGCGTTAATTCTGGCAGTCTTTCCGCCAATATGAACAAACAATTGGAATCATGGGAGAAAGTGATTGCCAAAACCCGCACCTATGCCCCTGCCCTCTTAGCAAAATGGGAGTCCCTCGCCCGTGCTTATCAGTTCCGTTATCTTGCCCGCCGCGCCATTCGCAACAAAGACGGTAAGGCATCTGTACAACTTGTAAATCGCGCCTTAGCAAGTAATTGGAAGATTTTAATTTATGAACCGATGCGATCGCTGCTGACAATTTTGGCTGCTTATTTAATGTGGCTACTACCGCGCAGTTGGTACAACAACATCGAAAATTTTGCCCTCAAGCTGACAGGTGACAGCCAACGCAAAGCGATCGCTAAGTCCTATAATAAATTGCGGGCTGAAAGCTAAAATCCGTTGAAACGGGTTAAAAATCAGGAATTAGTCAGTTTTAACTACTACGGCAATTTTTTAATCCCATATTCAAGGCATTTGTCACATCAATAATTGTAGGGGCAGAGCATTCCCGCCACAATTCATTAATTTACCGACAATCTTAATTTGGGAATGCTCTGCCCTAAACCTTCAACATTCACCCAAAAACCAAACCGCAGGGATAATTGGTTGGTGAATAGCAAAGAGGGTAGAGCATTTGTGGATAGAGATTGTGGTGATGCGTTTCGAGATGGGGGCGCAAATGCTCTACCCCTACATCAAGATTCGCTCTGTTCTATCAAATTCCATTCCTTTTCAATAAACTCTAGGTCTTTGATTGCGCCGAGTTGTTGATAGATGGTTTTGGCTTTGTTGTAGTATTGTTTGGCAAGGGTGAGATTGCCGCGTTGTTTTTCAAGTAACGCAAAATCAAAGTTCCCTTCAGCAATGAGATCTAAACCGCCTAATTCAGTACTCAATTGCAAAGATTGTCTGTAGAGAGATTCCGCCGCATCCCAGTTGCCGCGATTGCGCTCGATGTCTCCCAATACTCCCCAAATAAATGCAATTCTTTCTTTGTTATATGGTTCTTCTCTCAATTCATCTAGAGATTCTTTGTAAAGTGATTCAGCTTTATCCCAATAGCCAAGGAACTTATACATATAAGCCAAACTATTTAGCGAATGTATAAGATCAGATCTACGTTTATATGTTTTTTGTATATCAATAGCTCGCTTCAAATATGTTTCTGCTAAAACAGTTTCCCTTTCTCGATCATCCGTTTTACCGTCTAAAACCCTATCTGCATAAAGCTTACCCAATTGAGCATAAATTGGTTCAATATTGGCGCTATCCTCACCCCAAGTTGTTAAAGCTTCTGCAAGGGAATCTTCTAATTGTCTTACCGAAAGAACCGAACTCGATCTTTGAGAAGTATCGCTTTGGGCTAACATAAAATCTCTATTATAACTAATTTGCACCTTTGAGAAATCAAACTTCGCAAAGCCAAAGTTAAACACACCACCGCGCCAACTCCAAAAATCGGGCGCTCTTTTGACGATCTCCACTAATAATGCCGAAGGCAACCATAACACCATTGGCAAAGGATAACCCCGCAAAGCCTCCCGCGTCCATTGTAAATAACCCAAAAAACTATCTAACTTTTCGCGATTACTCGCACCTAAATTACTTAACTTCTCCGCCCCCAACGCCGTCGCGATCGCCTGTTGATTAAACTCAATCTTGCCATCGATCAAAGCCTGCAACAAACTCGGCTCCTCAAGGTTTAGTGCCAACCGATAGACCCGCACCCCCTGCGCCTCTAACTCCGCCTCATAGCGACTAATCACCTCTTTTTTTAATGCAGAGTTATCGCACACCGCGATCAAGATCTGTAACGTTCCTAATCCAGCCTCAAGGGATACGACAAGGCGATCGTATGTATTGGCATTTTCTTCATTGAGAACGATTAGGTTTGACATGATTTTTGCTACGTTTCAGAGTGTATATCCCCAGTCAAAAGTGGCTGTAACCGCAAGTTACGGGAAGCAGCCTGAAATTTTTCGATGCGATCGCTGGTCATAGCTTTTGGTCTCATGCACTCACAAAATTCTGATATTGCCTAAAGTTTAACCCTATATAGCAAATTTATCCTAGCAGCGATCGCCGTTTGCAAGTTGTCTATGAGATCGTAAAAACCGACATTGCGATTTATTGCAGGCAGTAACTACACAAAGCGACCTTACGTCAACGCATCTAGCCTCTATTCCCCACTCAATTCCCCACAAAGCCATGCAACCAGAAACTAACCTCCCCAAATCAACTGCGCCATTTCCCCAACTATTTAGCGGAATGCTTGCCCTATCGATCGCCCTTGTTGGTAGCGCCTATCTGGCGGGTAATGCCCTGCGATCGCTGAGATCAAATGATGTTTTGACCGTAATTGGTTCATCAACCCGACCCATCCGCGCTGATTTTGTGATTTGGCGTAGCTCCATTTCCAGCCAACAGACGACCCTACCCCTCGCCTACCAAGAACTCAAACGCTATAACGCAAGGGTGCGTACTTACCTCAAGAGCAAAAATATTCCCGATGACGCGATCACCGTCAGCGCGATCGAAACCCAGCCTATCCCTGAAACCAATAGTAACGGGATGCAAACGGGCAGAAACATCGCCTATCGCCTCGTGCAACGTTTTGAGATCCGTTCTAAGGATGTGGATGGCACTAGCGCGATCGCCCAATCAAGTACTGATTTGATTAATGAGGGCATCCCTTTCACCTCCGACCCTGCGGAATATCTCTATACACAGCTTAGCCAGTTGCGGGTGGAAATGATTTCCGAAGCGACTAAGGATGCAAAGGCTAGAGGTGAGGCGATCGTCAATGTTTCTGGTAGTCGTCTTGGCACAATTCGCAAGGCGGAAACCGATGTCTTTCAAATTACAGCGCGATATTCTACCGAAGTGAGCAACAGTGGCTCCTATAACACCTCTTCCATTGATAAAGATATTAGGGCAGTGGTTGCGATTACCTTTGCGGTGGAATAATTTCATTTCATAATCGATTCATTTTTTAAATTATCTATGCTATATTCATAAATAATGAATTGATTATGAAACGCGATCATGGGTTTGCCAAATAGTCAAAACCTTAATAGCCAAACTGCAACCACAATGATTGTTGCCTTCCTTTCAGGGGTATTGATCGCTGTGAGTGGCTGTGTTGCGCCCGATGCTCGCCAAAATTCAAATAATAATTCAAATAATGCAGATATCTCCAAAAACTCCACGATCAGCGATCGTCAAGGTAAAAAATTAATCCTCACTACCTTCACGGTCTTAGCGGACATGGCGCAAAATGTGGCAGGCGATCGGGCAGTTGTGGAATCAATTGTGAAAGCAGGCGCAGAGGTACATGGCTATGAACCGACTCCTAGCGATTTTCGGCGGGGGCAAGGAGCCGATTTGATTCTGGATAATGGTTTAAATTTGGAGCGTTGGGCAGAACGCTTTTATGGGAACTTTCCCAAGGTGACAAGGGTGACGATCAGTGAAGGCATCCAGCCCATTAGCATTGCTGAAGATGCCTATCAGGGCAAGCCTAACCCCCATGCTTGGATGTCTCCGCGCAATGCCTTGATCTATGTGGAAAATATTCGCAAGGCATTAGGAGCGATCGATCCTGCCAATGCCGCGATATATGACGCAAATGCGAAAGCATATAGCCAACAAATTCGGGAGATCGATCAAAAATTACGACAGGCGATCGCGGCTATTCCCCCTGAAAAACGCTACATCGTCAGTTGTGAAGGGGCTTTTAGCTATCTCGCTCAAGACTATGGACTCAAGGAAGCCTATATATGGGCGGTCAATGCCGAGCGTCAAGCCACCCCAAAGCAAGTTCAGAAAGTAATTGATGTGGTGAGGGCAAATAAAATTCCCACGGTATTTTGCGAAAGTACGGTCAGCAATGAGGCGCAAATGCAGGTGGTGCGGGAGACGGGCGCAAAGTTTGGTGGTGTGTTTTATGTGGATTCTTTATCACCTCCTGATGGTGCAACCCCGACCTATCTCAAGCTCTTGGAATACAACGTGAATAATTTGGTCAAGGGCTTATCGGATTCGAGTTAAGAAACTAAATGCCAAGATCTCTGACTTTTTCAATGATGTAGATCCCCCTCAATCCCCCTTGTAAAGGGGGAAGAAGAAGATTCTCCCCCCTTTACAAGTACCGTGTACACATAAGTTATCAGATATATCGAGAGTTACTAAAGATCCCCCTCAATCCCCCTTGTAAAGGGGGAAGAAGAAGATTCTCCCCCCTTGTAAAGGGGGAAGAAGAAGATTCTCCCCCCTTGTAAAGGGGGGCTGGGGGGGATCAAACCTTTTAAAACAACTTCTTAAAATATGTATTGAGATATGAATAACTCCATTAATAATATCAACCCAAATATCAGCCAAAATATTATTCCCAATATCAGCATTGACATTGAAAATGTCACCGTTGCCTATCATGGCAAGGTTGCCCTGCATAGCGCCACCTTGCAATTAAAATCTGGCTCCATTTGTGGCTTAGTGGGTATGAATGGCGCAGGTAAATCGACATTATTTAAAGCGGTAATGGGATTTGTCAAGCCTGACACTGGGCGCGTGCTAATTAATGGCTTACCGATGCGCCTCGTGCAGAAACAAAGTCTAGTTGCCTATGTACCGCAATCGGAAGAAGTGGATTGGAACTTCCCTGTGACTGTCCATGATGTGGTGATGATGGGGCGTTATGGTCACATGAACTTTTTGCGGATGCCGCGATCGCTGGATCGGCAAATAGTGCGTGAAAGTCTAGAACGGGTGGAAATGTGGGACTTGCGCGATCGCCAGATTGGTGAATTGTCGGGTGGTCAAAAGAAACGCGCTTTCTTTGCAAGAGCCTTGGCACAGCAGGGGCAGGTTTTGCTATTGGATGAGCCCTTTACGGGGGTTGATGTTAAGACCGAAAAGATGATGATCAATTTATTAATGGATTTGCGCGATGCGGGTTACACGATTTTGATCTCAACCCATGACCTCGACTCGATTACCACTTTCTGCGATCAGGTTGTATTGATTAATCGCACAATTCTTGCCTATGGCGAGACTTCGGAGGTATTTACCGAAGAGAATTTGAGCCGCACTTTTGGTGGTTATGTTGCACACAGAGGTTAAGATCCCCGACTTTTTCTCAGCAATTATTGATTGCTTCTGCTAAGCACACAAAAAGTCGGGGATCTGTTCATTTACCTTTAATTTATAGAAAAATCATGGATTTAATGAATTGGTTGATTGCGCCTTTGCAATATGGGTTTATGGTAAAAGCCCTTTGGGTAAGCGCCTTAGTGGGGCTAGTCTGTGCCGCTCTATCCTGTTTTATGATCCTGAAGGGATGGGCGCTAATGGGTGATGCGGTATCCCATGCGGTGCTGCCAGGAGTGGTACTTGCCTATGTGATGAATATTCCCTTAGCGATCGGTGCTTTTGTGTTTGGGGTTGGCTCAGTCGTGGCGATCGGCTTCATTCAGTCCCATACCCGCGTTAAGGAAGATACGGTGATCGGTTTAGTATTTACTGGTCTATTTGCCTTGGGCATTGTCTTAGTTTCTAAGGTCAAAAGCAGCGTTGATTTAGGACATATTTTATTTGGCAATGTTTTGGGAATTGCCGATGGCGATATTATCCAGACCGTAATCATTGCAGCAATTACTTTAGTGACTTTAGCCCTTTTACGCAAAGACTTAATTCTGTTTTGCTTTGACCCCACCCATGCCCGCTCCATCGGTTTGCATACTAATTTTTTATATTATGTATTGCTATCTTTGTTGTCCTTAACCGCAGTCGCAGGTTTGCAAACCGTTGGCATTATTTTAGTGGTGGCAATGTTGATTACCCCAGGGGCAACTGCCTATTTGTTATGCGATCGCTTTGATCGGATGGCGCTAGTTGCCATGACTTCGGGGGTAGTTTCAAGCCTGTTAGGAACTTATATTAGCTATCACCTCGACGCTTCGACAGGCGGTTGTATTGTCGTAGTCCAAACTTTAGTTTTCCTAATCGCGATGATATTTGCGCCTAAGCATGGAATTTTATCGCGCACCTGATTGACGATATTTGCCTAGATTAGCCCCAAGGCTGCTAACTGCGCCTGCGCTTTTTGCATCGACTCGCGCCACTCGCGATCGCTGACACTATCAGCGACAATGCCCGCGCCCACCTGACCCCAAATGTGATCCCCTGTTTTTAATAAAGTGCGAATCAAAATATTGAGATCCATATTGCCTCGTCGATCGATATAGCCACAGGAGCCATAGAACAGACTACGGCGTTGCGGCTCTAGCCGTTCCACAATTTCCATACAGCGCACCTTGGGGCAGCCCGTAATTGTACCACCTGGAAAAGTGGCACGAATCAGATCGACTAAGTTGCGATCGCGGCGTAAGGTTCCCACCACATTACTCACGAGGTGCATCACATGGCTATACCGCTCAATGGTCAATAATTCATCAACCTTGACCGTACCCCATTCACATACCCGCCCCAAATCATTACGCTCTAGATCCACCAGCATGATATGTTCCGCTTGCTCCTTATGGCAGGCAAGCAATTCTTGCTCTAGTTGTTGATCTTGCTCAGGATTTTTGCCCCTTGGGCGCGTGCCAGCGATCGGGCGCGTCTCGGCATGGCGATCGCGCAAACTCACTAAGCGCTCAGGGGACACACTAATCACCTCGCCCCAAGTTGTGCGCCAATAGCTGGCAAAAGGTGACGGGTTAATATTTTGCAACTGCTTGTATAACAACCAACCATCAAAATCTCCTGCACAACCATAGCGCAGTGATAAATTAGCCTGAAAAATGTCCCCCTCATAGATATGTTTTTGGGCTTGTTTGACGATTGTTTCGTAGCCTTGTTGGATTGGGGAATAGGTGATTGGGGATTGGTGATTGGTAATTGGTAATTCGTAATTGGTAATTCGTAATTCGTAATTCGTAATTGGTAATTGCTTTTCTTTTTGTAGGCGATCGATTTTGGTGTTGAGTATTACTAATTCTTCTGGCTTGGTGGCAGCTAGCCAAAGTTGATGGCTATGGTGGTCGAGAATGGCAAAGCTGGTGGGTTCATACCAGAAGGCAACGGGGAAGGGCAGATTGTCGGGCTTGGTGTAGGGCAGGCGCTCGATCTCCCAAGCAAGGTCATAGCCTAACCATCCCAAATAGCCGCCTGTAAAGGGGAGATGATCGGGCAAATCTGTGAATTGGGAATGGGTTTGCATCAGCGATCGCAGTTGTTCTAGGCATGGCAGGATCTCGCCCACCGCAGGAGTCCAAATCTGGCGAGGCTTGCCTGCGGCAATCGAGTACCGCGCTAGTTTGGATGGGACTGTGGCAGGGCTTTCTAATAGGACGGCGATCGGCTCATCAATATATAGGGCTTCCCAAAGATCGGCTCCAGAAATATTGTCCAGCGTTGATAAATTTTGAGGATCTTCCGAAGCTAGCGATCGCTGCAACCATAGCCAATCTTTCATAGTTTAGTGATTTTAGATTGAGTAGAATTGCAGTACTTCATGCTGCGATTCTATGTAAGTTCTGTTGACTACAAGTATTGTATAAAAATAACTAGGACTTACGCAAAGGGATCTGAAACCCTCTTTACATTGTAATAGCGATTCATGAATTGCCTCGACAATGCCTACCTTGGCATAAATCCTAATAATCTCAGTTAAATTATTTGCTTTTCTCTGGTGTCAAGCACCGCTCAAAAATTATGAATCGTAATCTATATATTGCCATTCTCGCGATCATTGGCTTGATGGTGTTGGCTAGTTCTTTGCCTAATAAGTTTTATGGAGCCAGCGATCGCAAATTTATTATCATCACGATCGCCACTTGCATTGTCTCAGCGATCGGTCTAGCGATATTTTTTGCAGTGCCTTACTTTGCCCAGTGAGCTAATTGCCGCAGTTGATTACAGCACAATAACAAATGATTAAGCCGAGCTTTTTAATATTTTGCCATTGTGGGATCAACTAAATGGGCGTAGGCATCGATGCCGCCAATAATATTTTTGACGTTGGTAAATCCTTGATTTTCTAACCATTGGCACATTTGCATCGATCGCATTCCGTGATGACATAAAACTAGAGTCTCGCGCTGTGGATCAAACCTCTCGCCAAAAGTAGCTGCCCACTCCGAATATTCACTGAGAGGCAGTACTTGAAAAGCTGCGATCGCCGCGATCTCAACCTCATCCCATTCCCGCACATCGATCAGTTGTAAATCTTGTAACTTTTGGGGATCGCCCGATAGCAGTTGTGCCAATTCGTGTACATTAATTTGGGTGATAGACATAGGTATAATATTTTGCAAAGCTTTGTATAAATTATGAGCCAGCCCATCGAAGAATTGTTAAGAGATCTCAAGAGTGAGGACGAAGAAATTCGTGATCGTGCCACCCAAGGGCTGTGGGAGATGTGGTTTATGCAGAAGGGGATGCAGGGTTTACAGGTTTTGCGCCAGAGTCAAATGATGGCGGACAGTGGCAATATCCGTCAAGCAGAATTAATGTTGACGCAATTAATCCATGCTCAGCCTGATTTTGTCGAAGCATGGAACCGCAGGGCAGTTTTATTTTATATGCAAGGAGATTATCGGCGCTCAATTAAGGACTGCCAAAAGGCGATCGCCCTAAATCCTTATCACTTTGGCGCGGTGCATGGGTTAGGGCTATCCCATGCCGCCCTTGGCAATTACCATGAAGCGATCGCTGCTTTTCGCCGCGCCTTAGAAATTCAACCCTATTCCCTTACCAATCAAAAACTAATTCTTGAATGTACCGCTATGTTGAATTAGTTCTAACCTGTCAATAAGCTTATAAAGATTTATAGCTGAATAAAAATCAAAAAACTTTCGTTGTTTATCACAAATTAAGTTGTCCGACCAACATAATTCCTGATAGAGCTAGTTTACGTTCTTGAACGCTTCCTTTCAAGATCTGGGTTCTGCCCGAAGCAATCCAATAAAATCGCTTGTTTTCTTTATTTAACTCAGATGCTTCTGCGACTAAAAAATCCTTTAACCAGACAAACTTTTTTAAAACTGGTGTAACTTGAGATGTCTCTGCGCTATGAATTTCAATAAAATATGTCTTTCCGTCATATCCGATCGCATAATCCCATCGCGATTCTTCGGGATAGACAGCCTTAACCGCAACATCAATATCGACACTACCTTCACACTTTTTGGTGTCAGTTGGTTTAACTTTAACGCTATAACTTCCTAATGCTTGTAGCCCTTCTTTGTAAGCATTTTTTAGTAAAGGAGTAGCGGCGATCGCAGCTTTGAAACCCATTTTTAAACTCATAATGTATCTTGAACCGCATGAGAAACAACTTCAGAAGCTTTACTACTAAAACTAGTCAATCCGCCCCAATCAGCCGTTGACAAGTCTTCATCAAAGGGATCTAATGATGAAATATCCCGCACCTCAACACCATCTTCCTCTTGATCGAAGTAATAGGTAGAAAATTTCTTGTTTTTGAGGATATTTTCAAAAAGTTCGGTAATAGGTGGTGATGGTTTTAAATCAAAAAGTTGATAGAGATACTTAACATCAGAATTGTTATTTTGCAAGTTACGAATTGCCCAAACTGCTTCTAAAAGAACAGGTGAATGGGTGGAAATAATTAGACGGTAGCCTCTGTGTAAGAGTTCTAAACACACTAAAATAAATGACAGAATTGCACGGGGATGTAAACCCATTTCTGGCTCTTCAATTACTACAACATCGATATCTGCTTTCTTTGAATCTTCTGACACAGGCATTAGCCAATAAAGTCCTAAAAGTAAAGGCATAAATTCTCTTTGCCCAGCCGACCAAGCCATAAATGGCAACAAATTACCATTAACATTAATTTGAATGCGTTTACGCATCCCAACTGTATTTAATTCAACTTTAGCATTATGAAAAATACTTGCATTAATGGCATCACTTATATCTTGTCGGAGTCGTCCTGTTTGAGGAAAAACAGTGTTATCTTTGTTGCTAAACCCTTGTTGCATTAGTAGGCGAAGATGTTCACTAAAATTACGGACAACATAGGGATCTCCAATTTCAAAACTAGTAAATGAACGCGGCCATCCATTCTCAAGAGTTAGTACACGTTGGGCAGGCACAAAAAAAATTTGTTCAGACTCATTGGGTAATTCATCTACTAATAGCTCCTGAAGATCTATTTCTTCATCGTAAAGAATTACTTTTGTACTTTCACCCCATAGATTATGCATCCCCTCGCCGAAGTAAAGCTCATTAAAGTTGGATATATCTGCTTCCCATTGATATCCATATTTCATGAGAGTATCTCTAATATTCTCGAAATCAAATAGCAACTTTATGAGTTGTAATAAAATGCTCTTCCCTGTGGCTTGAGAACCAACAAACAGAGTTAGATCGCCAAAATCTATATTTGCACTCTTAATTTGACCAAGATTCTTAATATTAAGCTGTGTCATAGGAATTAGCTCATAAGTCAATTAGAAAATACTAAAGAGTCGATAGAAAATCGATTAGAGCCTGATTTTGCTCGTCAGTACCAACAGTGATGCGGAGCTTGTCAGACAATCCTGCTTGATTGAAATAGCGCACTAAAATCCCAGATTCTTTGAGTTTTAAATAGATTTCTTCAGCATTGCCTTTTGGTGGCGTGGTAAGTACAAAATTACCGTGGGATTCCAGCACCGTGTAATCAAGATTCTTGAGATCTGAAGTAAGCTTAGTCCGCGAGGTTTTTACCTTTGCAGCACAAGCATTTTTATAGTCTTGATCGCGCATGGCAGCCGTACCAACCGCGATCGCCACCGTGTCAATGTTGTAACTGTCTTTGACCTTAAATAAACCTGACAATAGTTTAGGATTGGCAATCCCAAACCCTAAACGTAAACCTGCCAAAGAGTAACCCTTTGATAGGGTGCGTAACACAATCACATTCTCAAATTCTTGCACGAGGGGCAAAGCTGAATATTCGGCAAAATCTACATATGCCTCATCGATCGCCAAAATACCAGTCACCTGTCGCGCCAACTCCCGCAAATCAGCCAGAGGTACTATATGACCCGAAGGACTATTGGGCGAAGCAATAAAAGTAACTGCCCCATTTGCTGCCACCAGTTCAGCGATCGGCAACCGAAAATCATCGCCATAGGGGATTTCGGCAACCTGTGCGGGTTGCATGGCGGCAAGTGTACGATATAGCACATAGGTGGGCATCGGATAAACCACTTGGCGATCGCTGCCTTCCGCTACTGCCCTAATCAAAATATTCAAAACATCATCGCTACCATTGCCCACAATCACCCAATCCTTGGGAATACCCAACGACTCACTCACCGCCAGACAAAACTCATAGGCGAAGGGATCAGGGTAACGCCGCAGCGTATCAGGATCGATACTTGCTAAAGCCGCGATCGCTTTCGGTGATGGCAGATAGGGATTTTCGTTCGTGTTGAGTTTAATAACTTTGATGCCAGACTTAGGTTGTTCGCCTGGAACGTAACCAGTCATTGCATCAATGGCAGGGCGGAAGTAGCTCATGGGGGCAAGGTAAAAGTAAAAAGGTAAAAGTAAAAAGTAGAAATCGCGGTTCAGTCTATGATTGTAACAGCCTTACAGTCATCTGATTTATTTGCGAATTGTCATAATTCCTTCAATATCGCATTAACTGAGTTTTTCATTCATAAATTCGATCAATGTGGAAAGAGGAGAAATAAAGTTGGTAGCTTGAGGATCAATCGGTTTACCAATAAATGCACGATCAAAAAATTTAAACATTCCCCTATGTTGAGGATTATTAATCTCGTTGTAAAAGTTAACTGTCACAAAGCACACTAAAGGCACTGTTGGCGGATCATAGGAAATTTCATATTTATCGCGTACCTCACAATCTGACATGGCAATTTCCATCAAAAGCTTCCATTTATATGCTTTTTTGAATTGATTACCATCAGATTGTAAAGGAAAAAAAGCAATGCACTTGTTTAAATCCAAATTTTCTCCGAGAGAATAAATCACCAAATTTGTATTTAGCTTTTCAGGCTGTTCTCCAACGTTTATGGTGAATACTTTTTCAAAATTAGGAATCACAGATTTATTATTAATAAAAATTCCTTCGGAAATATTACCAACAAGCTTATTTTGAATAAAAATATAGATAATTATATTTCCCAACAAATTGCCAAAAATACTGCGGATGGCTTGTTTTTTGTCGGAAATTTCGCCAGAAGATAATCTAATATCTAAAATTTCGTCAAGATCATTTTGAAAGGAATTTAAAATTTCATCAAGATGATCTAAAACTGTTTTCCATCCATATTGAGGATTTCCTGATTTTTCAACCCAGCAATCTATTCTTTTTTGAATAGTCTCCATATATTGATTGCTCAATACTTTTCCTAAGAAACTGGATTCGTCTTTACTAAGAGTTTGTTGTGACATAAAAGATATTTAACACCCTAAATTGACAGCTTATTTAATATACTAATACTTTGTTCATGATAATCTTATAACCTTAATATGTCTGAACGCAAGCGATGGTCGCGAGAAGAACTTGTAATCGCAATGAATTTATATTGTAAACTTTCCTTTGGGCAGATTCATTATCGTACACCCATAATTATTGAGGTTTCAGAAAAATTAGGTAGAACGCCAAGTAGTTTAGCAATGAAGCTTGCTAACTTTGCATCACTTGATCCTGAATTGCAAGCAAGAGGTATCAAAGCACTTCAGGGGGCAAGTCGGGCAGATAGAGAAATATGGCGAGAATTTTATGAAAACTGGGATGATCTTGGATGCGAAAGCGAAGAAAAATTACAACTGTTATTTGATGATTCTCCGATAGAAATACAGTCTACGCGGTCTAAATCATCTTCGGTAACAAAAAAGCCCAAACATCCACCAGCCACAACTGAGTCTGAGGCTAATGTGAAAGTTCGCATCGGTCAAAGCTTCTTTCGAGAAACTGTTTTAGGTAATTATTATGGACGCTGCTGCATTACAGGCAACCCAATTCCTGAACTTTTGGTAGCAAGTCATATTTTGCCTTGGAGTAAATATCCAGAGCATAGATTAGATCCCCGTAATGGACTTTGCCTCAGTAAGACACAAGATGCTGCATTTGATAGGGGATTAATCACAATTAGCTCAGACTATAAAATCATCTTGAGTTCTTACATCAGAGACTTTTTGCCTGAAAGAACATTAGATGAAAACTTTGGTTTTTACAGTAATCAACAAATAAATCTCCCAGAAAAATTCATGCCGCATCCTGACTTTCTTGCTTACCATATGGAGGAGATATTTATTGGTTAATGTATTGGTTAGTGCCTCGTCACAATCGATAAGACACTAATTAGCTCAAGGTGCTTTATCGCGAAAGGCTGGTAATACTTCATTGCAAAAAGCCTCGGTTGCCTTAGAGCGATAGCGATTGGGGTTGCGAATTTGTAATAACATTCGTTTAATAATCACGCCATCGATGCGTACCTGCTGTAATGCCCCCATCTGTAATTCTTTTTTGATCGCCGTCACTGACAGAAAAGCCGCCCCCAATCCCGCTTGTACCGCATTTTTGATCGCCTCGATCGAATTTAGCTCCATGGCGATCGCCAACTGCCGCGCATCCACCCCGCTATCTAACAACACCCGATCAATTGCCTTACGAATCGTGGACTGTGAGTCAAGGGTAATAAACTGCAATTTATAAAGATCCTCAATCGACAAGCTTGTCCCCTGAGAAATTTCATGGGAAGTTGGTAGAATTAGCGCTAGTTCATCCTCTGCATATGGGGTAATCTCAAGGGACTCTAGCAAATCCGTAGGAACTTCGCCGCCAATAATTGCTAAATCTAACTGCCCATTGGCAACACTCCAAGCCGTTCGCCTTGTAGAATGGACATGGAGCTGTACCGAGACTTCTGGATATTTCTGACGAAATAAGCCAATCATTTGAGGCATTAGATAGGTTCCAGTCGTTTGGCTTGCACCTATAATTAAAGTCCCACCATTTAGGTTTTGTAAATCATCAATGGCGCGGCAAGTCTCTTGGCAAAGGCTCAAAATGCGATCGCCATAGGAAAGTAGCAACTGTCCTGCCTCCGTTAACTGCGCCCTTCTACCACCGCGATCAAACAAAGGCACATCTAGCTGTCGCTCTAGATGCTGAACTTGCAAGCTAACGGCGGGTTGGGATACATACAGACTATCGGCAGCACGTTTAAAGCTACCTTCAGCCGCGATCGCTTTGAGAATGCGTAATTGGTCTAGGGTGAACGGTATATCGATCATAGAAGCAGCGTGAGAAAAAATGAGTCGGGAGGTTATTCAAGATTTTTTGAATTTAGCAGGAGTTGTGGGGATAGCCCTCACAAACCGTCGCATGCGTCCTTATTTCTATGGGCTGGACTCCATATTAGACAGGACAAAGCAGGCATTAGGTCAAGGCGTACTACAGGTTGTCGAAAACATACCAGAGGGTTTCGAGTCATTTGAGTTTCACTTTGTTGGGCATACTGTTTTTATTTACAAACTGACCCACGGTCTAGTGCTGCTAGTACTCACCGATCGCGAACTTGATCTCAACAACTACGCACATGGCATTACTAAGATCAAGTTTTTAATCGAAACAGATACATACAACACAGTCGCATACTTTAAGCTCCTATTGGGATCAGTTACACAGCATTCTTTGCCTAGTAACAAATGGAGTACCCCAAGTGCTGCCATCAAAGACATAGAACCCAAAATTGCCACATCGCAACAGTCATATGCTGCACCCAATGCAGCAGGTAACAGCAGAATTTCTGCTAGTACAGCCAGTGTAAGCACAAACAATGTCAATGTGACAGCCCCTACAATTGCGGCAAATACATCTAGTCGCAATTCATCGGTCGGCGCTAAAGCCTCTCCTGTGAGTTCAGACAAGCCGCCTCTTAGCAGTCAATCTCCCAACCAGACTAACATTCAAGCCAGTAATCAGATTGACAGTCAGACGGGCAGTCAGAAATCTGTCAGTCGCGGCGATCATGACAATAATGTTGCAACTGCCACGACACCTAATAAGCAAGTATCATCGAAAACCGTTGCAAGTGAGTACAAATTAGATGAACTCTTAACCGCGCTTAATAAACTTAGTATTTTTACTACTCAATATCTAGGTAAAGTCGTAGTTACCAATTATTGGAAATCAACACGCCCAGAGTCATCATGGCTGTCGGAGTTTGAAATTGATCGCAGTGGGAATATCTCTCACCCCAAGCAATCTGCCATTGTCTGCACAACTGAGCAGCACGCTCAAATTAAATTGTGGGTATCTGTCTATATCAAGCGCTGTAAACAAGTCATCCGCAATTTTGATCAAATGCTCGACCAAGACTGTCTTGATGCGCGTCAAAAAAGTCTATTGACGTAAATCACAGTAAATTCCAGTCTATTGAGGCTATCTGATTGACTGACAAATCTCCCCAAAAAAGCGGGCAGGATGCCCCAAAAAGCTTTGAGGCGTTGTAAAGCATCGCTTTTAAGCTTTTTTTTAGCTTGAGGTTTGATTGCAAAGCATTGTAAATGTTAAGAGCTTCATGGGGAATCGGGTATTACTTACCAGAACATCGATAATTTCCTATAATTTAGTTCTATGAAATCAACTGCATTTATTCCTATCGCTGTATTTATACTTACCCTCGCGTTGCTTGCTTGGGGATATCTCCGTTCCCGCAAGTTTGGCAAGCTAGGATTACTTTCATGGCTGCAATTTGTGGCGCTAATGTCACCTTGGCTGATTTATTTTGGGTTATTTGTATCAGGACTATTTATTAATTTCACAACTTTACTCTTTTTGTTGCTAGGTTCAACCATCGCTTATGTGGCGATCGGCAATCAATTACGCAAGGTTAGTGTTGCTGAACGCGCCAAAATTGAAGCCAAAATTAAAGAAGGGCTTGGCAATTTGAGCGAAAGACTCAATAGCCCAGATGCCAATACAAATGCCAATATAGATATCAATGCTGACAACTTAAAGAAAACACCGATCGCTTTGGCAATGTCTCAAGGCAAATTGCAACAGGCTAAACAATTTTCGAGTTTGCCATTAGAAGACCTCAAGCTAATCCAAGGGATTTTTGGCATTGAGACTTACTACGTGACAGAAACAATTCCCTACCAAGAGGGTGTGATTTTTAAGGGGAATTTGCGTGGTGAGCCTGATGTTGCCCATGAGCGACTGTCTAAAGAAATGCAAAGTCGTGTTGGCGATAAATACAATCTATTTTTAGTGGAAGGTCAGGATCGCCGCCCTGTGGTGATTGTGCTGCCTAGTCGAATCAGCAATTTTGATAATGGCACTATCCCTCAACAAATCCTGATCGCAGTATTAGTTCTTGCAAACACCTATACAGCGCTAAATTTAGGGGCTTTGGTGTCTGGTATCCCTGTGGTGCAGTCTTGGCAGGACTATCGCCAAGGTCTCCCCTTTGCGTTGGGAATCATGGCAATTTTGCTGCTACGTGAGCTGGTGATGCGAAGAGTTGCCAATAAATTTAAGATAAAAATGAGTTTGCCATTTCTATTGCCATCATCGCAATTAGGCTCCTTTGGGGCATTTAGCCGTATCTACTCACCATTACCCAATCGGTCAGCACTATTTGACATTGCAATTGCCCCTGCTATCACCAGTGGTATTTTTTCCCTTGTCATCCTGATTATTGGCTTGCGTCTATCCGCGATTGGCATGGGAACGATTGATATTCCTAGCCAAATTTTCCAAGCTTCAGTATTGGCAGGAACCCTCGCTAAATTATTCTTGGGCAAGGCGATCGCTGCTAGTTTTGTGTCAATTCATCCCCTCGTGATTTTAGGTTGGCTCGGCTCAGTGATCACCGCCTTGAACTTGATGCCTGCGGGACAATTAGATGGCGGTCGCATCGTGCAGGCGATCTATGGCAGACGTACTGCGGGTTGGACAACGGTACTAACATTAATCTTCTTGGTAATTGCCACTGTAATTAACCCCCTTGCCCTCTATTGGGCGGGGATTATCCTAATTTTATTGCGTGACTTAGAGCGCCCCATGCTCAATGAGTTGTCAGACCTAGACGGCGATCGCGAAGCCTTAGGAGTTGTGGCATTATTCTGGATGTTGATCGTGCTGCTGCCCCTCACATCAGGCGTAGCCGAACGCATGGGCATTGGGGTGGGTGGACTATTGCCGTAAGGAAGTAGTCCATTTTCGCTTAGTAAATGTTTGATTAGTTGGCGGCGCTTTGCGTCGTCAATTCATGGCTGCTAGTTCTTACTAGGATCGGTATTGTCAATACTATTAGGTGGTTTGCTTTGTATTTCAGGAAAATTATTGAAAATAGGGGGCATATTTCCTGCTGCACCAAAAGGCTGTGTGAAATTGCTGTTGCTGCCATTAAATGAGTCTGACATGGATAAGAGGGACTGAATCGCCGCAGGAATAGATTTGGGGTCCATAAATAAAACTTTACTGCTGGGGCTTTGCCCGATCGCCTGCCCCATTTCCAGATATTTCTGCGCTAACAGGTAATGCACTGCATCCATACCATGAGGATTGTCAGCGATCGCTTTGGCTATGCGCTCAATGGATAGGGCGATCGCCTCGGTCTGTTGCAATTTCACCTCCCGTTCTGAATTAGCGATCATTTTCTTAGAAGAAGCCTCAGCCTCGGCCTTGGTAATTTCCGAAGTTTTTTCCCCTTCAGACAGGGAAATCATGGCTTTTTTCTCAATTTCCGCCGCTTTTTGCTTTTCCATCGATTGCAATACCGAAGGCGGGATCGTAATTTCCCCAAGCCTTACCCGCAATACATCAATGCCCCAAGCCTTAGTATCACTCTGAATCCCTTCAACAATATCCTTATTAATGCTCTCTTGACCACCGATAATATAGTCCAGCTTATAGCGCCCAATTTGGGTTTGAATTTGGGTTGACAGGGATACCTGCAAAGATTGGTCAACATCTTCAATTTTGTAACGGGCATCTTTGAGGTTGCTAATTTGCCAGTACATCGCCGCGCTGACATTGACGCTGACATTATCTGAGGTCATGCAGGGTAAGGGCTTCATTTCTAAGACTTGCTCCCGCGAACTTTTAATCAATGCCACGCGATCAATTAGCGGCAAGACAATGTTTATGCCTGGTTTCATGGTTTTTTGGTATTTACCAAACCTCTCCACTAGCGCGATCTGTCCTTCATCGATAATTTGAAATGATCGATAGATGTAAGTGCCACTTAATAGCGCAAATACAATGCTGAGGATAGTTGCTTCCATAGAGCCACCGATACAAGTAAACGGAAACCCAAATATTTTTAAAACAATTCACAAAGGCGCGTTTCACACCTTAGCGTTTCACACCTTTGTGAATCGTCATTACCTATGCCAAGGTTTGCAATTCGTGATCACCAAGGTGAGTCACAAATTTAGGCGTAAATCTGACCTCATAGGGATAGTTGGGACTAATAGCCCGACCATTCCATTCTGTATGTATCCGCACGATTTCTCCTTCCAATCCTTCAATATCGAAGGCTTTACCTTTATGTTCAGGATGGTGAAAAACCTTGAGGGATGTTTTGACTCTAACGCGATCGCCAACCTTCATAAAATCTATAATTTCCAAATGTAAAAAAGCTTTATCAATTATCCCTTGGATCGGCAGTGTATTCAACCAAACCTAAAAAAACATTGCAGGCAAGGCTTGCAATGTTTTTCTTGGTTTCGGTTTGATAGCGCAGTGTTGTAGATCCTACACTTGAGGAATCACAACCTCTAACTTGGGGGCATGACCCCAAAATGCTTCTAGTCCGTAATATTCGCGTTCTTTGTCCATCATTGCATGGACAATGACATCGCCATAATCGAGCAGAACCCATGTGCTGTCTTGTAATCCTGCAATGTTGCGGGGCTTACGTCCCATTTTTTCTGCAACTGCATCCTCAACGGCATTGGCGATCGCCCTTACCTGTGTTTTCGACAGTCCCGATACAATCACAAAATAGTCTGCCAAGCTGGACACATCGCCGATCGCTAGTAATACAATATTCTCCGCCTTGCGATCGTCTGCCGCCATGATCGCCGCCTGAGCAATTTGATAGCTTTCTTCATGGGCGCGATCGCTGAGCGACTGGGTTTCTAGTGCATTGGTGGGGATATCTTTGGCGATGGTCATAGAGGGTGGAGGTACTCCTGATAATTTTTTGTAATATATTTTGAGATATATTTTGAGAATATACTAATTACTATAGCTCATAGCGCTTATATGGGGTTTGGGCAGAGAATAAAAGCGCAACTGGCTGTATAAACCATAAAAAATACAGGCAAATAGTTAAATGACTGAATCATTAGAGATTGTTTGAAAAGTCTGGACACGCGCTAAAAATACTGATTGATCCCCCCTAGCCCCCCTTACTTACGAAAGGGGGGAAAAGATTAAAAAAGTCCCCCTTTCGTAAGGGGGATTTAGGGGGATCAAAACTTTTCAAACAGGCTCTTAGAGCCAAGGTTAGCCAATATCGAGACTTTGATTGCATATATGGCATAGACACAGCGCATGAGTGATGTGACAAGATTGTAACTGTTACACAGATAGGATTCGGGCTACTATTAGCTGCATTTACTTACCATGAACCCAGAAGATCAGATTAAAATAATTAAAAATTGATTAAATACCACAGATGACTTATGGATGCCTACATATCTAAGCAAAATTTATTTATGGTAATTGGAATTTATGTAGTCTACCTGTTAATTTTTGGGAGAAAGCCTAGATATTACTGGGCATCGGCTTGGAAAGCATTTGCATTATCAATACCTACCTTCATGGGGACAATAGTAGGTTTGCTAGAGGTGTACAGATTTTTAATTATTTATATTCTTGCTAAATTTTTGCAAATTGAAGAGAGCGAAATATTTCTGTTCGGTATAATTTTATTTTTTCTGTTTGCCTTAATAATTCATGTTGTTTATGTATGTATTGGAGCGACAATTATTAGACTATTCAAGTCAAACCCTCCCCACTGGCTAGTTCCTAGTAGATGGTCTACAGTATTTTCTAGTTTTTTAGTTACTACTTTTGCTACGTCTATCCCCTCATTAATATTTGTTCCTTTATTTATAAGCTACAGAAGACCGATTTCAGAGATATTGATTTATACGGGATCTCGTAGTAGTGAGTTTTTAGGAATAACTTATATTTTTTGGCTTTTCTCTGCTTTATGGATTTATCATGCTTTAGCCATTTTGAAAGACTACCTTCGTAAACACATTAAAAAAGCTAATAAATCCAAACCTGAAACACCCAAAAGCCAAGTAGATCCTCTAGATCGTGACCTAACGAATCTCAAGCATAGGACTGGCATACATTTCAAGAAGCCACCTAAGTAATAGCAAACTGTTCACAAACTTAAAAATCGCTATAACTTTTTCTTTAATAAAAACTGACGGGGGCGACCGAGCAAATAATGGGGCATGGTTCCCTCTTGGCTATGTAGATGATAGCCGAGGCGATCGTAGAGGCTTCGTGCTGCATGGTTATCTTCGAGGACATGGATATACAAGCGGCTAAAACCCCATTGCTTGGCGGTCTGCTCTGCGGCTAGGAGCAGTTGCTTAGCAACACCGCGCCGCCGCCATTGAGGATGCACGGCTAGATTAAAGATATAGGGCGATTCGTGGGTGTCTTGCCACCGCCACAGATCCTGCCAAAAGCCTTGACGGGGCTTGATCGGTACGGAGCGCATACAAATTTCAAGGGAGGCGATCGCCTGAGATTTGTTGGCAGGATGGGTCGCCACTAGGCAAATATAACAGGGAGACTGCTCATTAAAGCGGCTATTGAGATCGATGGTGATGCCATAGCGCAGGAGTGGGTAAACCCAGTTAGTGAGTTGACGCACCAGCAAATTGATGAGACTAGGGGCATCAGCAATATTGCGATAAAAGCTTTCAGTCAGGATGTCAGATAAATTGCTGACATCCTTGGGATTAGCGGGACGAATAGTAAACAATTGCTGTAAGCCTCTAAAGCGCTGTAGCATCAGATAGCGTTATTAGTCTAGTGACTGTCTCTCATTCTTTGCAAGTTCTTTGCAAGTTCTTTGCAAATTAACAACCCAACCAGCGATCGCCCATGTTCAAATCAGAATCTCTTAAAATCCGTCCTCGCAAACAGTTTGGACAGCATTGGCTCAAAAGTGAGGCGGTACTCAATAAAATTGTGGCGGCGGGGCATTTGCAACAGGGCGATCGCATTTTAGAAATAGGTCCTGGTACGGGCAACCTCACCCGCTTGCTATTGCCATTGGTGGAGTCGCTCACGGCGGTGGAAATTGATCGCGATCTCTGTGCCAAGTTACGGGTGACGATGCCTGTCACGAAATATCCTCACTTCCATTTAATTGAAGGCAGCATTCTTGATCTGCCTCTACCTGAAGCCACGAATAAGGTAATTGCCAATATTCCTTACAATATTACGGGTGAGATCCTTAAAAAACTATTGGGAACCTTAGCGGAGCCTGTGTCACAATTTGGGCGGATTGTGCTGTTGGTGCAGAAAGAGATCGGCGATCGCCTAGCCGCAAAGCCTAGCCACAAGGCATATAACTCCCTCAGTGTGAGGATGCAATATCTCGCTGATTGCCATTTTATTTGTGATGTCCCTGCCTCTGCTTTCTATCCACCACCCAAGGTTAATTCGGCGATCGTGTGCCTTGTGCCGCGCCCCCCCATAACTGTCGCCAGTGATCCTAAATTCTTAGATCGGTTGCTGACTCTAGGCTTTGCCACAAAGCGGAAGATGTTACGCAATAATTTAATGACGGTGATTGATCGCGATCGCCTAGTTGCGATTCTGGAATCGATGGCGATTAACCCTCAAGTCCGTGCCGAAGATCTGAGTGTTGCTCAATGGGTGGCATTGAGCGATCGGGTCAAAGCCCTACAGAATAGTGACAATTCCTAATTCTTCTTGGGTGGTAAAGGAACAGATGATTAATTGCTAAGGAAATTGCCAAAGGCAGCGATCGCTGTTAATTTTTGATTGGGTAATTCGGTGGTATAGATACTGAATAGTAAGAAATTTTGTTGGCGAGTACTATTTTCGAGAAAGGCGCGGATTAAGGGTTTGCCCTGTGATGCTAATAGCGCCACCGCAAATTTACATTGTTGCTGAGCATCACCCACGCCCGTACAGAGTGAAGATCTACCAGTTTCCGAAAATCGATCAACGGTATATTCAATGTAACGCTCTTTGTTAGGATTACTCACCGCCATCACGACAGCAAGAATGGCAACGCCAATTAAGATTGTTTTGATTTTCATGATTCTTGCAAATTTCCTTTGGTAGACTGGGACTGGAGGTGACTATTGCCGACTGTCATAATTCTAAATTATGGCAAGACAATACGCTAAGATCCTAATGAGTAAATATTCCTTGAGCGTATAATTACGAAATTGACAATTCCTAGTAAATATAGATCACCTGCAAGATCCAGCCAGATCTAGAAGACATGACCAGTACTATCGTCAATCAAACGCCAAAAACAATCCCCACCAACGCGCAAACTGATACTTGGGTAAAAGTCTCTTGGCTAGAATTTAGGGAACTTACCGAAGATCCAAATTTTGCCGATGCTAAGTTCTATTTTGACCATGATTTAATGAGGATAGAAATGACTCCCATTAGTCCAAGCCATGCCCATGAGGATGCGATCGTCTCGAAGTCGATTGGCGTAATGACGGGGCTGAGTCGCATTCCTATTTACGAATATTCTAACTGTAGTTATCGAAAAGAAGGTATTGCCGAATTCCAGCCTGACCTTAGCTTTTACATTGGTTCTCATGGGAAATTACCACCACGCAATGATACTGCTGTGGATCTCGATCAGTTCGATCTGCCCACCTTAGTAATTGAAATTGCGGCAACATCCATTCAAGATGACCTTGGTTATAAAAGATTGCTTTACGAAAAAATCGGTATCCCTGAATATTGGGTGGTTAATGCGCGTACTTCTGAAATATTTGCCTTTGCGATCGCCAATGGACATAGCGGCAGAATCAGGCAATCACAGGTGCTTGCTGGCTTAGACTTGGCAATTATTGAAACCGCTTTACAGCGTAGTAGGTTAGAGGATGATGCCGCAATTTTTCGCTGGCTTTTAGAAGTGTTTGCTAAGTCGTGATGAATACCCAAAACAAAAATAGTATGGCAGTGAATATTTGTGATGATTGCTGATTCTTTAACACAGGCGCTAAAGCAATATTTTGGTTATGATTCCTTTCGGGCAGGACAGCGCGAGATTATTGAGGCATTTTTAGGGGGACGTGATACTCTGGCGATCATGCCCACGGGTGGCGGTAAGTCCATTTGTTTTCAATTGCCAGCATTGTTAAAAACGGGTGTAACCATTGTGGTATCGCCATTGATCGCGCTGATGCAGGATCAGGTGACGGCGCTCAAAGAGAATGGCATCGGCGCAACTTTTTTGAATAGTACTTTGTCGGGGCGAGAAAGTAATCAGCGATCGCAGGCAATTCTCAATGGTGCAGTTAAATTAATCTATGTGGCTCCTGAACGCCTATTTAATGAGCAGTTTTTAGAATTTCTCAATATTGTCAAGAATCAGGTGGGCATCGCAGGATTTGCGATCGATGAGGCACACTGCGTATCGGAATGGGGGCATGATTTTCGTCCAGAATATCGGCAATTGAGTCGCATTCGGAATTCCTTCGCTGATGTGCCAATGATTGGCTTGACTGCCACTGCCACCGAGCGCGTCCGAGAGGATATCAGTCAACAATTGGCACTGCGAGATCCTTACATTCATGTTGCCAGTTTCGATCGCGCTAATCTCTATTACGAAGTCATTCCCAAACAAGGCGCTGACCAATCCTATATCCATCTATACCAGCAGATTAAAAAAACTCAGGGTGCTGGCATAGTCTATTGTCTCAGTCGCAAGAGGGTCGATGAAATTGCGGAGCGATTAAGAATCGATGGCATTGAAGCCATTCCCTACCATGCGGGATTAACCCCAAGGGAAAGGGAGGAGAATCAAACACGCTGGATTCGTGATGATGTGCAGGTGATGGTTGCCACGATCGCCTTTGGGATGGGCATCAATAAGCCCGATGTGCGCTTTGTAATCCATTACGATCTGTCCAAAAATATTGAAGGTTACTATCAAGAATCAGGGCGAGCGGGGCGTGATGGTGAAGATTCTCGTTGTACGCTCTTTTTGGGATATCAAGATTTAGAAACCATCAAATATCTCATCGCCCAAAAGGTTGATCCCCACACCAATGCACCTTTGGAAGCAGAGCAACGGATCGCCCATCAGCAACTGCGCCAAGTGGTGGATTATGCTGAAGGAATTACCTGTCGCCGTGCGATTCTGTTGCGCTATTTTGGCGAAAATTTTCATGACAATTGCCGCAATTGTGACAACTGCCTCACCCCTAAGCCAATGGAAGATTGGACAGTGGAAGCACAAAAGTTTCTATCCTGTGTGGCAAGAACAAAGGAACGTTTTGGCGCGGCACATCTGATCGATGTATTGCGGGGTTCGCGTAAAGAGAAGGTATTACAACATCATCACGATCAACTCTCCACCTATGGCATTGGCAAGGATCGTAGCCTCGATGAATGGCGACAATTATCGCGATCGCTAGTGCATCAGGGCTATCTCACGCCCACCACCGATGGCTATGCCATTTTGAAATTGAACGATCGCAGTTGGGAAGTGATGCGTGGTCAGCGTCAAGTGTTACTGCCCATCGAGCGCGATGCTGAGCCTGTGGTTGCCGATAGTCGAGATCGCGGCGATCGCCCCGTTGATGTGGAAATTCTCTTTGAAAAATTGCGTCTCCTTCGCAAAAATCTTGCCGATGAGCAAGCAGTACCGCCCTATGTGATTTTTAGCAATGCCACGCTCAACCAAATGGCAGAGCATCAACCCACTACACGCCGCGACTTTGCCAAGCTATCAGGTGTGGGACAAAAGAAATTAGAACAATATGCCGATGACTTTATCGGTATTATTCTAGAGCATCATCAACAATATCCACCGCCATCCCCTGGCGAGTTTAGAGATTCACCAAAAGCTAAAATGGAAGCAATTACTTCCAAACCGAAGTCCTCCAAGTTAGCCACTAATCAGGCTACCTTAGAAATGTATGAGCATGGTTTGGATGTCGATGATATCGCCCGCGATCGCGGCTTAAAACCTGCGACAATTTGGACGCATTTGGTGCAGCTAGTGGAAGCGGGCTATGCGATTAACATCGATCGCCTTGTACCGCCTGATCGCCAAACCATAATTTATGAAGCCTTAGAAGCGATCGGCGGCGACTCTTTGCGAAATCTGTTTGACCATCTGCGCGAAGCGTATACCTACGATGAAATCAAAATCGTGAGAGCAATTTGGCAGAATGAAAAGGAACCGTTATAAGCATAATATTTTTATGTTACCATAAACCTCATCAAAGTTTCAGGCTATGCAACTGTTAGCCAAAAACTCTACAATAGATGCAATGCGATCGCCAAAATTTAGATCTTAACAAGTAAAGCTATGTCATCTTCTCCATCACAACCTGCAACTGATTTGCGCGAGGCTTATCGTGTATGTGAGCCAAAGCCTCTGAGTGGGGAGGATTTTGACAAATATTATGTGCCTTTATTAGATGAGGATGATTTTGATGCGGTAAAAGCGATCGGTGCTTCTCTATTTGTGCAGGAATTGGGAGAACATAAGACTTTTTTTCTAGCTGGGCATCGTGGTTGTGGTAAGACTACACAATTAAATTTGCTGATTAAGAATTGGTGTAGTGACTATCATGTAATTTATATTGAGGCTGACAAGATATCAAACATAGATAACTTTGATTATATTGATATCTATTTACTCTCTGCACTGTATTTGGTTCGACATATAAGTCAACATAATATAGAAATTGATTCCAACATTATTGAAGATTTTAGATTTTTACTTGTCAGAATTATTGAGGAAGCTTTTGAACTTGATTCCAATTATGGATACTTATCTCTTGAAGACAAAATTCTGTCGATTAAGTACACAGTAGGTAAAATTTACAATAAATCCAATGAAGACATAAACTTATCAACTGATATTTCGGTACTTTTGTCTGGCATCATTCTTAAAATTAAAGATGAAACAGCCAGATTCTATTCGCATCCTCTTGATTCTTCAGGGATAGAACAAGTTTCATCTTATCGCGGGGCTTTAGATATATATCAGAGAGAGTTTAGAAGATTAATCTGCTTATTGGTTAAGTCCATAAATCAGATCTTTCAAGAAAGCAAAAAAGATTATAAAGGCATTGCTTTTATCTTTGATAACTTAGATCGCTGCAATATAGATTCGGCGAAAAAATTATTTGGTACTGAAGTTAGAGAGCTATTAAATTTCGATTTTAATATAATATATACATCACCTATTTTTATTGATTACGTTCTCCCCAGAATTAATTTAGACAAGCAAAAGTTTTTAATTATAGCATTAGTAAATGTTTATAGACTTATTGATGTTTCAGCTATTCCGAAAATTGAAGATTTATCGATTCTAAAATTAATTTTACTCTTAAAAAAAAGAATAGACGTTGATGCTTTATTTGATTCACATGAGTTAGTAACTAAGATAGCCTCTTATAGTGGAGGCAACTTAACGTATTTAATGATGTTAATTCGTCATGCTTGCCTATCAGCTATTGGAAGAGGTCGCAAAAAAATTATTGATATCGATGTAAGTTATGCAACAGATCAATTAAAAAATCACTTTGAAAACCTTAACTTAAGTTTTAAAGATGACAATACATCAGATACATTTTACCAAAATCTTGTATTCTCTATTTACACAAAAAAACTACCAGATGGTGATTTGGGCTTATTAGCTTTGCATTTGGGAATGCTCTTAAGATACTCTAATGATCATGCAGCTTGGTTCTTCCCTCAACTAGCTGTTACAAAAATAGATAAATTTAAAGAAACTTATGAAAGAATAGCACAGGAGTATTCACAAAGCATAACTAGTTTAGATACTAAGCAAACCGATTATTCTTGGCGAAACTTGGTGATTTCCGAAGTTGAACTTAAAAATATTCGATGCTTTGAGAGTTTGAAAGTAAGCTTTACTGAAGGTGATAAACCCTCCGATTGGTTCATGGTTTTGGGTGAAAATGCCGCAGGAAAAACTACTTTACTCAGAAGTATTGCTCTCGGACTGTGCGATCAAAGTGATGCTGCCGCTTTAAAGTCATTTCTGTCTGGAGACTTGGTACGAGATGGTGCAGATGAAGGCTATATCAAGATTGTTTTGTCTAACAAAGATGCATCACAAATTCCACTTGTGCGATCACAACAATTACACCGAGCATTACTAAGCGCTTTCCCAACTATCTCTAAACTTAAAGACCTCAAAAATGCTTTACCAGAAGAATTAGGGCAACCTTCACCATATACTAGTCTTTCTGAACAGATCGTTGAAATGATTGGGCGAGCAAACACAGATGAAAAACTTAATGAGTTAATAGCGATCGCCCGTCAACAAAGTCCAGATAATCGATCTTTGCAAAATCTAGACGGAAATAACCAAACAAACACTTATACGATTACAACTACCATTACCAAAAAATCAGAAAAAAGTGAAACGCTTACCCAAAAAATTGAGCCAGAAGCTGATTTTCTGTGGTCCGATATTTTTGTATGTGGTTACGGAGCAAATCGTACTACCCAATCTCACAACAATTATGAAGGCTACCGTACCCTTGATGCTGTGCAATCCTTGTTTACATCCCAAGTCTCTTTCCAAGATCCAGAAGTAGTTTTACGGCGGCGCAGTGACGAAGTTCGCAAGCAAATCGAGCAACAATTGCTCAAAGTACTAATGCTTGATGACCATGCAGAATATCAGTTTCATTACAGCGATCGCGGTATCGAAGTTGAAGGACCTTGGGGCAGACAGCCCCTTGCCGCCCTCAGTGATGGTTATCGCAGTACTAGCCAATGGTTGCTAGATTTTATTGGTTGGGCTGTCCATGCCAATCGACTAACAGAGAATGGGAATATTGGCGGAATTCTACTCATTGATGAAATTGAACAACATTTACATCCTCTCTGGCAGCGTCATTTTGTGCAACGTCTTCATGAAATGTTCCCTAACACTCAAATTATTGCCTCCACCCATACCCCTTTAGCTGCTTCAGGAGTTGTGGATATCGAGAGTGGTCTTCTAGTGAAGCTAGATCGTAGCCATGACAATGGTGTTCAAGCTAAGCTAATCAATAAAGAAGAACTATATGGTAAACGTGCCGATCAAGTACTCACCTCAGAAGCTTTTGGTTTAGTTACCAGTCGTAATTTAGGTAGCATGACAGATATTGATCGCTACTCTGAACTCCTTGGTCGTACAAGGCGCACTGAAGATGAAGAAAATGAATTACAGGAATTACGCGGCAAAGTAAGAGAAGGTTTACAAGATGGCGAAAATCCCACGGAAAGGTTAATTAGGAGTGAAGTAGAATCAGCGATTGAAAAAGTAGCGAATGATATTACGCCCGAACTTCTAGAACTCGAACTAACTAGACATCTTCAACAGCTTTCTAATCAGGAGGTTTAGAGGTGAGGAAAATATTCATTCAAGAGCCAGATAGTGAAATCTGGGAAAAATGGATTCGAGATTGTCAAGAAGAAACAAAAAAGTTAATAGAGATTATTGCTGAAGGTAAAAAGCCAATTATCAGCAATCTTTACAAAAGAAAAGAAATTAAGCAAATTTATTTTGCCAGCAAAGATGCCCCATTTTATGGTCGCTGCGCCTATTGTGAAACTCCTATTGCAGATACTCAAAGCATTGACATTGAACACTTTCGACCTAAAGCAGGTATCAAAGATGAGAATGGCAATGTCGTAAATCTCAAAGATTCACAAGGATTTGAAACTAATATTCCCCATCATGGTTACTATTGGTTAGCCTACGACTGGCGCAATCTGCTACCATCTTGCGAAAAATGTAATCGTCCTAAAAGCACCATTTTCCCAGTAATTGGGAACTATGCTCAATCAGTTGGCGAAGAAGTAAATGAAAGACCCTTACTAATCAATCCAATCAGTAATCTAGATGAGGACAACCCAGAAAATCATTTGGCTGTAGATTCTCAAGGAGTAATGTATTCTTTGAATGGGAGTGCTAGAGGTGAGATGTGTCTCAAGATTTTCAAACTTAACGAGCGCGATCAATTAGCCCAAGAGAGAAGAACACAACAGAGAAGCACTCAACTCCTGATCATAGAATTACAGAACGCTTTTAAAGACCTTGGCAATCCAAAAAATTCAGAAAAACAAGCCTATAAAACGCTCATTAACTGCTGTCAAAAGTTAACTGACATTTTTGAAGGTAAGCATTCTTACACGATGGCTTCTGTGTGTGTGCTAAGAGAAAATGGGTTTTCAATTGAATGGTTCCAGAAAAAATGTGAAATATTTCAAAATCTTCTTTCTAAACTTGATGGCTAAAAGCGATCGCCTTGTACCGCCTGATCGCCAAACCGTAATTTATGAAGCCTTAGAAGCGATCGGGGGCGACTCTTTGCGAAATCTGTTTGACCATCTGCGCGAAGCGTATACCTACGATGAAATCAAAATCGTGAGAGCAATTTGGCAGAATGAAAAGGAACCGTT
>NZ_JACJPY010000032.1 GCF_014696345.1 Pseudanabaena cinerea FACHB-1277 | reverse complement strand
GAATGCTGCTGGTTTATGGAACTTCTATTTAGATTCTGCTTAAAAATGGATGGAAAAAGTAAAACCCTTTCTGTACTTTACTTTTATTTCCCAACAGGTCTATTTTCTAAATTTCTTACCCAAATAAGATTTCCATCTTTAAAATAAAACTCCCGATCATCCGAAACAATCCAAGAGATCCCAATTGTACCAACTGCTGAGATCAACAAGTCACCTTTTGCAGGTGATCCAAAGCGAGATTTAATCGACTGAAATCTTTCTTCAGAAATAAACAGTTCGAGTGTAATTTCGTGACCTTTGCTTAACTCAACTATCTCTTTAGTTCGATAAAATGGAATGCCAGATGGAACATATTCTTCTGCAAGTATTCTTTTGCTAGATGTTACTTCGGAAACATCACCTAGCTCAACCATTGGAAAATGACTACTAACAAAGCTTGTCTCTCGATATCTTTCCCCAATCAAATTATAATCACCACTAGCCGCAATCTTAGACTTCGGCACAATCAAAACCCGATCATCCTCACTCGTAATTAACTCCTCTCCCTTCGTAATTCGTAATTCGTAATTCGTAATTTGATCCAAAACAAACGGCAAATCATCCCCTTCAACCGCCCGCCTTTGTGCGCCCAACCCAAACCCATCATTCTCCACCTTAAAAAACGCAATCTTATCCGTCTTCTTCGCCAAAGACTTATCCAAAATCAAAATCGAAGTCTTCACCCCAGAATAAGGATTAAAAACCCCAGCAGGAAGCGAAATCACCGCCACCAGCGAATTTTCAACCAACATCTTCCGCAAATCCTTATAAGCAGTCTGACTCTGGAAGATAATCCCCTCAGGCACAATAATCCCCGCCCTACCCCTTGGCGAAAGATGTTCCGCCATATAGTCCACAAATAGAACCTCACTCCGCTTCGCCTTAATCGAAAACCGCTTATGGGGCTTAATCCCACCCTTCGGCGACATAAACGGCGGATTCGCAAGGATCACATCCGCAAACTCATTCCAGCGATCCTCAGAAGTCAAAGTATCGTACTCAAAAATTTGTGGACTCTTAAACCCATGCAAATAGAGATTTACCAACGACAACCGCACCATATCGGGCGAAATATCATAACCCTTAAAATTCGTCGCCATCTTCCCCTTCTCATCGGGCGTAAGCGTACTATTCCCCTGAGCATCCAGATTAGACCGCAAAATATGCTTATACGCCGAAATCAGAAAACCCGCCGTACCACAAGCAGGATCGAGAATCACCTCACCCTTTTTAGGTTGCAAAATCTCCACCATAAAATCAATAATATGGCGCGGCGTGCGGAACTGCCCCGCATCCCCCTGCGAACCCAACACCGACAGCAAATACTCAAACGCATCCCCCAACCGTTCCGAATGATCATAGGTAAAACCATCAATCACCTTCAAGAAACTCTTCAACGTCTCAGGATCGCGATAGGGAAGATATGCATTCTTAAAAATATCTCGAAACAACGCAGGAATCCCCGCATTTTGCGGCATCGTGCTAATCCCCTCACTGTAAAGGCTCAGCAACTCATGCCCACCCACGCTCGGACTCATCAACCGACCCCAACCAAACTTCGCAAACTCACCCGCAAAAAAACTGCGATCGCCCCCCAACTCCTCCACCTCCGCATCCATATCATCCATAAACTTATAGATGAGAGCAATGGTGATCTGTTCCACCTGTGACTTCGGATCGGGAACCTTCCCCACCAAAATATCACGAGCAGTATCGATGCGGCGTTTAGTTTCAGAATCAAGCATTAAAAATTACGAATTACGAATTAACAATTACGAATTGGTAGAATATTATAACTCCTAAGCGATACCCCTAACCCTAACCCAATAACTCGTAATTCGTAATTCCCAATTCGTAATTCCCAATTCGTAATTATTCATAATGCGTCCACATCCGAATCACCTTCACAACGCGATCGCTATCTAAAACTTGATAAACCAAACGATGCTGAATATTAATCCTGCGTGAATATGCACCCGCCAAATCTCCAACTAACTTCTCATAACTTGGAGGCGTTTGATAAGGGTTCTCTTTGAGAATATCCAACAACTTATCAGTCTTAGCTTTCAACCCCGCCGACAATAATTTCTGTGCATCCTTCTGAGATTGTTTTGTATATACAATTCTCCAACTCACCAGTCCAAATCCTCATCACAATCAGCGATCGCAGTAGCCAAACCAGCTTGAATCGATTCCCGCATATTTGGTATTGACAACAAATAAAGTGTCTCCTGAATCCCCTTCCAATCATCCTCCGATAACAAAACCGCATTACCACGCTTAGCCGTAATCAAAATCGGCTCATGGGACTCATTAGCCTCATCAATCAGACGATAAAAATTCGCCCTAGCCTCACTAGCCGTAAAAGTTGACATTACATTTTCTACTTAACTCAAAAATATAGCTTATTATAAGCGTACGCTATCCAGTACGTCAATAATCAATTACGAATTGATCAATTACGAATTATTAATTGACTTGCACAGCAAGCTATCCTAAGCCCAAAACAGAAAAAAGCTCCGTAATTCGTAATTCGTAATTCCCAATTCCCAATTCGTAATTCAACTAACGAATCTCTCCAACACCACAAACTCCCTCACATACTCAGGAATTAAATTACGGTATGACTTCGGCACAGCCTTAAAACTATCAAGGGATAAAAACGCATTTGTCGCTAACTCAGCATAATTTTTTGCCTCAATGATTTTCCGAATCTGGTCGTTAGTTACATAGGCTTTAAAGTAACTCTTAATCGCAGGAATTGACTCATCAGGCTGATAATTTGCCACAAACTTCTCAAATTCTTCCTCCAACAACTCATCCTTCAACTTAAATCTGGGAATTAAGCCAAAAATCTTTTCCAAAATCTCGCGCACCTCCAACCGCCGATCCACCGCCGCCGCCTTACGCAACTTTTCCAAGGTATAAGCCTGTTCAGAATCAGCAAAAAATTTCTCATTCACATAGGCGATCGCCTTTTCCCAATGCCCGACCTCGATCGCCGCCGCCAACTCGCGATCGTTGCGAATCACCTCCTCAAAACGCTCAAAATATAAGCGATCGATCTTCATGCCACCATAGGCTATCGCCTCTTCCTTGAGACTCGTAATGATATCTGCACCAAGATGCTCATAGCTATTAATCCCGCCAGTTCCACCTCCCGTACCGCCATCACCGCCACCAGTCTCAGCTTTCGGCTTAGGCAAAGCCAACACCTCATCATATTTAAAATCCTTCTCAAAGTATTCACAGTTCGCGAAGAAATCAAACAATTTAAAAGCAGTCTTCTCTGGATGCTTTACCGTTGCCTTGAGATCCTGATCATGCAAATCAGTCAAAAAATTATGCCTACGAGTCCCTCGTCCCTTAATTTGAATAAAATCTGTCGGTGAAAAGATCGGACGAAATAACCCCAAATTCAACAAATCAGGACAATCATAGCCCGTCGTCATCATCCCCACCGTCACACATACCCGCGCCTTGCTCGTGCGATAGGTTTCCAAAAAATTCGCCGTACCGCGCAAATTATTATTCGTAAAATTACTCGTAAATAGTTGAGCGTCCGTTATTTGTGATGTCACCTGTACTGCAAAATCTGAATTGTACCGATTCGGAAATATACGATCCGCCATCTCATTCAAAATTTCCGTCAACTTCAGCGCATGAGGCTGACTCACCGCAAAAATAATTGACTTCCCAATCTCGCCACTAATCGGATCGCGAAAAGCCTTCTCTAAAAAAGTCTTACAAAAAAGCTGATTGGTCGCTGATGAAAAAAAGCGCTTCTCAAATTGCCGAATTTTAAAACTCTCTTCCGTCTTTTCGCCTTCTTCATCCGTAAACTCCACCAAAAAGCCATCCTTAGACAAAAGCTCTGTCGTCACCTCAGTCCGCCCATCAACCACAGTTGGCTGAATCAAAAAGCCATCCCTAACCCCATCATTTAAACCATAGCTAAAAGTCGGAATTCCATCCGCACAGCCAAAAGTGCGATAGGTATCCAGCATTATCCGCCGTTCATATTCTCGTGGATCTTTAGTCGTGGGCTTAGCTCGATCAAATTGCTTCAGATAATCCTTCGGTGTCGCCGTCAGCCCTAATTTGTAGCCAATAAAATAGTCAAATACCGCCCGTGCATTCCCACCAATAGAGCGATGCGCCTCATCCGAAATCACCAAATCAAAATCCGTCGGTGAAAAGCGATCGCGATATTTGTTACCCGTTAGCAATGACTGCACCGTAGTCACCACAATATCCGCAAGTCGCCAATCATTACGATTTTCCTTATAAATTACCGTTTTATAGTCATTTTTAAGCAGTAGGTCAAAAGCTTTCTTAGCTTGCTCCTCTAACTCAATGCGATCGACCAAAAACAAAACCCGCCGTGCATTTCCCGTCTTTAAAAATAACTTGATCACCGCCGCCGAAGTCAGGGTTTTCCCTGTCCCAGTCGCCATCTGAAACAAAAAACGATCTTTCCCAGCTTGCACCGCACCTTGTAAAGCCGCGATCGCCTGTTTTTGATAACTCCTTAAAAATCGTAATTTATTCTTCTCAATAAAACTCGCTCTTTCCAGTTCATTCTTCCATCCTGCATCATTCTCATAATCAGGATATTGCGTCAACACCACATAATCATCATCAATCACCTCATCGACAAGACGTTGCGGATCAGCAATCACTTTCTGATACCCAATCACCGATTGAGGCGTAGGAAAACTTGTAATTTCATAGGGATTCCCTTGTTCCAAACCCCAAAAATAATGCTTATTGCCATTGGACAGAATCACAAAACGGCATTTTTGAGACTTGGCATAATCTCGCGCCTGTTCTTTCCCCACGAGCGGATCAAGATTCCCCGCCTTTGCCTCCAAAACAATAAACGGAGAACCCTTTTCATTCAGCAGCAAAAAATCAATAAAGCCCTTTCTCGTCTTCCCAAAATCCTCCCAAAATTCATCCAAATCCCAAGATGTAATCTGAGTCCCCGCCTCAAGCACGATATTCGCAGGCTGTCCCCCTTCCGCAAAAAAACGCCAACCCGATGATTCAAGCAACTTATTAATCTTAATTCTGACTGTAGCTTCATTATTTGTCATTACCAACCACCAGTATCAAACCCAAACATGGATTAATTTTTCTGCTTTATTTCATTATAAAACAACTTGCGATCGTCTGGCGATCAGCCCATAGCTAGATTAGTATCTACTGCCCCCAAGCGATCGTTATTTGGCAGCGACAAAGGTAAAATATTCATGTCCGATGACTTTGATGCTCCCTTGCCAGAGTTTGAGGAATATTCGTAATTGATAATTCGTAGAGGACTGGATAGAGATCATTTTGCGATCGCCTATTCTGTGTTCTTTTTCGGATTTAAAATATTGATGTATCGATCTAATCCTGACAAAACTTTTTCGGCAATCAACAAAATAAAGGACTGTTTATCATTCTCAGCTTGCACCTTTTCTAAAGCATCATAGTAAGCCATGCGACTTTCATAATCACCGCCAATAATTGCTAAAGGGAAACCATGCTGTAATAAAATCAAGTTCATAATTAAACGGGAAGTGCGACCATTGCCATCAATAAAAGGATGAATGGAAACTAATCTTTCGTGCATTTCGGCAGCTAAAACTACGGGATGTAAATCATTTTTATGGAGTTCATAAAATCGAAAATAATCTTCCATTAAATCTTGCAATAAATAGGGCTGCGGTGGTAAATGTTTACTTCCTGCGATCGCGACAGGTAACTTGCGATAAACTCCAGCATTCTTGCGATCTATGCCATACAAAACAATTCCATGAATTTGTTTGAGTATATATTCTGATAGCTCCATTTTTTGAGTAACTAGATCTTCAATGAACAAAATTGCTTCTTTATGATTAATTGCTTCCAAATGTTCGCGCATACTTTTGCCACTAATCGTCATCCCTTCATTGATTACAAGCTGAGTTTCACGCAAGGTTAAAGTATTGCCTTCAATGCGATTACTCTCATACAAAAATTCAACTTTTAAAGCTTCTTTAATTGTGGCATTGTCAAGATTTTGACGCAAAATGTCTAGCTCAGATTTGCGCTGATTAATCTTAGTTAGTATCGATTCTAGATCTTGCATGGTTAACTCTTGTCAAAATTCTACGCAAAATTACGCGAGGCAAATAGTATTCCCAATTAAGAAATGACATAGCCATTTTTAATTGGCGATTTTTAATTGGCGATTTTTAATTGGCGATTTTTAATTGGCGATCGCATGATCAAACTGGCGCGAATGTAATTGGGCATAGCGTCCTCCTTTTTGGAGCAAATCATCGTGGGTTCCTGATTCCACAATCTTCCCCTGTTCTAAAACAATGATACGATCACTGTTTCTAATGGTCGCTAAGCGGTGCGCGATAATAAATACGGTGCGTCCCTGCATTAAACGCTGTAACGCTTCTTGGACAAGACTTTCCGATTCGGTATCTAAGGCGGAAGTGGCTTCGTCAAGGATCAGGATTTTGGGATTATGCAGCACAGCACGGGCTATGGAAATGCGCTGACGCTGACCACCAGAGAGGTTTACGCCCCGCTCTCCCACCCATGTGTCATAGCCTTGGGGTAGTTCGCGAATGAAGTCATGGGCATTGGCAATCTTAGCGGCAGCTTCCACTGCTTGAGTGTCATAATCCTTTTTACCAAAGGCAATATTAGAAGCAACGGTTCCTGAGAAGAGAATGTTCTCCTGCGGCACTAGCGCTAATTGTTGGCGCAGGCTCTTGATCTGCACATCACGAATATCATAACCATCGATCAGGATCTTGCCATGATTGACATCATGGAAGCGCATCAATAAATTCATCATCGTTGATTTGCCAGCACCCGACGCTCCCACCAGCGCGATCGCTTCTCCTTGCTGTGCCACCAAATTGATATCCGTAAGTACAGGGCGATCGCTTTGATAATGGAAGCCCACATTAATATATTCCACTTTGCCCGTAACTTCAGGGAGAGGAATTGCGTGGGCTTTTTCGGTCACTACGGGTTGAATATCAAAAATCTCAAAGATGCGATCCACAGATGCTTCCGCCTGTTTGATTTCGTTATAGCTATTGGTGGTATTGGCGATCGGGTCAATTAAGAGCGCCACACCTGCCCCAAAGGCAACAAACTGTTCGGGCTTGAGCCAATTGTTAGCAATGAGCCAACCTCCCAATAAAAACAAAAAGCAAATTCCTGTCGCTTCCAAAAAGCCAACCACAGGATATTGAATCGCTCTCACGCGATCGGCGGCATATTTGCGGCGGCTATTTTGTTCTGCTTCCTGTTGAAAGCGTTCAATTTCATAGGCTTCTGTGGCAAAGGCGCGGACTAGGCGAATGCCGCTAAAAATCTCCGATAGCAAGGCGGCAAGATTAGAAACTTGATCCTGGCTACGGCGGCTTAGGCTCAACATCCGATCGCCAAACCAAGCAATTAAAATCGCAATTAAAGGAGCCACCGCCAGGGTGGTCAGCGTCAATATCCAGTTTAGATAAATCATATAAGCCAGTACAAACAATAATTGCAGGACTGACGGAATAAACTGATGAAAGAATTTACCGATTACTTCACCAATGCGATCGATATCTTCGGTGAGGCGATAGGATAGATCCCCCGTCCGCGATTCGGCAAAGTAATCTAAATCTAAGGTTTGCAAATGGGCATAGACATCAACACGCAAATCCCTCGCTGCATTTAGTGCTGCCTGTGCCATCATCGAGTCCTGCCCATATTGTGCCAAGCCCCGAAATACAAACATCACCACCGTAAAAGCGGCGATCTGCAAAATCCCATTCACATCGCCCTTGCCCAAGGCCTGAGCCACTCGCCCCATCAACTCTGCCAGCAGTGGCATTGAGCCGATAAAAACAAGGGTACATAAAAATGCTTTGGCAATGAGAAAGCGCTGGGGATAAACATAATCGCGCATTTGCCAATAGGAGGAACGTTTTGAAGGCTGCCCCGCAGATTTGCCCGCAGATTTGCCTGAAAATTTGTCTTTCAAACTTTTAGCTCAAATATTTGCAATTCACCATAAATTAGTTTCTCACTTTGTTGCATCCTCACTATATTTTTTTGAGGGCAGAAGCTAATTGACTGACAAATTCTTAACCATAAACGAGCAAGATACTCGTTTCACAAGGATTCTGCTTTTGTGGGTCAGACATCTTGTCTGACAAGGCTTGTAAATACTTTTGTGGGTCAGACATCTTGTCTGACAGGGCTTGTAAATACTTCTGTGGATCAAACATCTTGTCTGACAGGGCTTGTAAATACTTCTGTGGGTCAGACATCTTGTCTGACAGGGCTTGTAAATACTTCTGTCAGTCAATCAGGTTGGTCATGCTCAAGATAGTCAACTTCAGTACTTGTATCGCCCAGAGAGGCTTTGATGACTAAAACCGTGGCGACCTCAAAACTGGCGATTGAGGTTTGCGTACCATATTCAATTCGGTATTCAATTCGGTATTCAATTCGATTCAATTCGGTATTCAATTCGGAAAATCAGGTCGCAGTGCAACCTGACTTTTTTAGTTTCCGTAGGGGCGTGGGTAAGGTCTGAGCATAGGCGAGGTGCGATAGACAGGGAAAATTTGCACGGCTTGACCGCCGCGCTGAATGGGAATATCGGCAATTTTAGTAATGGAATCAAAATAGCCTTTATATTTATCAAGGGGATTGGGAAAGCGATCGTCCTTTAGAAATAGTTCGGAAGTGACGTATAGAGCCTGTTTGCCCACAAAATCTTGGGGCTTACTCCAATAGGCAAAGCCACGCAAATCTTCATCGAAACAGGTAACTTTTTTACCCAATGGCTCGATCGCCATGCCAACTTGACCCGCCACAAAGAAGTTATTCACAAATACAAAATCTGCTTTTTGTAGCTCAGCCTTTAGTTGGGGATTCTCCACAAAGGCTTGACGTAACTGCACAATATCCACCATTTGCGTAGATGGATCGTCCTTCGCTTCCCAAAAGCCACCCGCGATCGCTGCATCACCACCCTTCTGAGCAATGCCCAAATGAACGTGCAGTAACCCAATCAACAGCAGAGGTAAAATTACTAAACCCGACCCCCAAAGCCAATTGCGAATGAATTTTGGGCGTTTTAACTGCACTAATGCTGCCCTCTCTCCTAGCAAGAAAGTAGCGCCAAAGAATCCTGGCATATGCCAAGAGGGTAAAATTTGAATAAAACCACCTAAAAAGGTGAAGCCAAAAAAGATGGGCATGGATACACAGAGGATAAATAGACGTTTATTGAATAATGTTGCTTCAGCCGTTTTTAACTCTGGTTTTAATTCAGATTTTAATTCTGAAATGTCCGTAGAATCTGCTACCTGAGATTTTGAAGTTCTCTTATTCATAATCTCAGCCAAGCTTTTGAAGCTTGTCCACCAAATGGGAATGCCAAAGGTGGGGAATAGATAGCCCAAGGCAACTAGCACTGTTACCAGCAAGCGCTCTAGGCTATACCCAGTGGTGGGAATAGCGCGATTGCCTTGAAAACGGAAAGAAGCCCATTCGTGCTGAGCATTCCAAAACACGACAGGGGCGATCGCTGCCAAAAATAGGGCGATCGCTGCCAAAGTCCATTGCGAAAATAAAGCACGCCGATGTTGTGGGCTAACCAAACAAAAGAGAACTAAGCCACCACCTAGCAAAGCCCCGTGATATTTGCCCAAGAATGCTAGTCCTACCAATAACCCAACGATAGCGAGGCGGTAGGTGGGTTGATAGGATATGGAATTTGGGGAATTTGCGGATGGGAAAAATTCGATCGCTGCTACGTATAGACAGGCTGCCCAAAAGAACATCAGGGCATTATCGGGCAGGGTGAGGATGCCAAAGGCAATTTGGAAGATGGGAATCGTGGTTAAAATCGCGAGGGTCATGGTGGCGGCGCGATCGCCAAATAGTTTTTTGCTGGTTAGGTAGGAAAAAAGCAAAGTCCCCGTGTACAGCAATACGCCGCCGATGCGAAGGGTGAAAGGATTGGCGATGCCAGTGAGCCAGATGCCAATTCCCGCAGTAAAGGCAACTAGGGGCGGATGATCGAAGTAGCTGAGATGTAGGTTTTGGGTGTAGAGATAGTAGTAGGTTTCGTCAAAGCCGAGGTTGAGGTAGTTGGCGCATAGCAGTCTAAACAATCCTCCCCATAGGAGAATGGCGATCGCCCATTTTTCAATTTTCACACTATATTCCTTGTGTAAGTCCTTTCAGTAAAATTACGCTAACGATTGTACCCGCGATCGCCGATGAAGTAATTTCTAACCTACCTGCTTAGAAGATGGTTGGAGTGGTGATGATGCCCTCAATGCTGTCTTTAAAGTCAATTCCCACATTGATGACATCTACAAACTATTTATGGTGCTGTGGCAGGAACTGAGATTAATGAGGGGATAGATCGTTATGCCTATCATCAAGGTTTGTTTGTAATTAAGCCTTCAGGTGAGGGTGTGGCGATCGCCAATGATGACGATTTTAAAATTGCTACATGGCAAATCAGCACTTAAATCTAAATATTTGCCTAAAATCGCGTAAAAAGCTATATAATCATTCAAATGACATCGTACTTACTTAATTGATCTATGTGAAGGTGAAAGCAGTCACTTTATTGGTTCGATAGTAGTGACAAATATTGCTTCTAGATCAAATTATGAATCACACCAAATAAGAGTTCTGCTCTGCCTAGACCAAATCAATTCCAATGTTAATAGTTTTAATCAAGTCAATATCTTAATTTCAGAGCCAATAAAATGTTTATACGGTCGATAGAAATTAAAAATTTTAAATCATTTCAGGATGTCACAATTTTACTAAATTCTGACATCAATATATTTACGGGTAAAAACAATTCAGGAAAAACAACCGTTTTAGAAGCGATCGCATTGTGGCATGAATGTTTTACTAAATTAATTCGTCAGGCTGGACGAGCAACCAAAAATTATAATAAGGGAGATTATATTCTTGGAAATACACAAGACAAGTATTTCCCTTTTTATGAGATTCACAGTGTTCGCAGCCCTAACTTTGATGACATTTTCTATGAGCGTGACAAAACAAAAAAAATAGAGCTTACTGCACTATTAAATAATGGTAATAAGGATTTAGTAGTTAGTTTTCAAATAAGTGTATCTGGACTAAACTATGTTATAGAACTAATTGATTTTAATAAGTACGATTTTAAATCATTTAATAATTTCTTTCAAAACCTTCCCGTACCAATCAGCTTGTACTATGCATCACCTGTGCCAACAATTCGAGCTAGAGAGAATTTTGCAACTCTTCCTCAAGTAAAAGAAGCAATTCAAATAAGAGAATCATCTAGCATTTTGCGTAATCGTCTATATTCTTTATATCGTAATCAACGTAATCTTGATTTATATAGAAATTTTATTGATGACTTATCTTATATTCTATTTGACAATCAAGAAAAAATTGAATTTTATACTAATAGCGATATTCAGAAAGATACTCAGGTGATCTTAGAATTCCAAATTGGTAAACGTGGAAACAAAAAAGATATTAACTTACTTGGCAGTGGATCATTACAAATCATTGAAATATTACTCAATTTGTATGATCACGTTCAAATTACTGATCTGAATATTATTTTATTAGATGAACCAGATAGCCATATTCATAGAGATATCCAAAAGAGGTTGCTAGAAATTATAACTAAGTTTGCAGATCGTAATCAGGTTATAATGACAACTCATAATGAATCGCTAATACGTCATTCAGATATACGTCATCTTTTTCACTTAGAGAACAGTTTTCAAGGTAATTATAAACCAGTTGACAATAATGAGATTAGTAAACTTGGTCTTCGTTTTAAAGGTATTTATCCCAGTGTTACTAATCCTATTATCAGTTCGTTGGGAAATACTAATGGATTAGACTTTATTAATGGAATTGAATCTGATCGACTTATTTTCGTTGAAGGAGAAGATGATGCAAGAGCAATTAGTCTACTATTACAAAAAAGTAAGTCTTCAGCAAGCTCAAAAAAATATGTCTTTTGGGTTTTGAATGGAGTCAATCATATTTTTAATGATATCCTGTCTTATAAAACTGTTTTTTCTGTAATAAAAAATCAAAGAACATTATGGGAAAAGTCTGTTTTGATTTTTGACAGAGATTTTTTAAATGATGCACATTATCAAGCAATTGCTAAAGCAATGAAAGAAAAGCTTGGTTTAGAAACCTACATTTCGATTGCATATACATTTGAAGCTACCTTATTAACGGAGTTAGATGTATTAAGCCGCCTATTAGCAAAATGGATTGAGGTGTCATATTCTCAGCAAGTTGATACAGATACATTAAGAGAAAATTTACATATAAGTTATCAAGAGATTGAAAAAGATTTACAACAAAAATATCTCGACAATAATGAGTGGATCTTACAAGCTGCCCATAGATATATCAAAGTTAGAGACAGCTTAAAAATCTTATTCGCTAGATCTAAGTCATCCAATCTAATAGTTGAAGATAATGCTGAAATTACAATGTTATATCAAGAACATCTAAAACAATCTATTATCACTCAAAAATTCTTTAAACTAACAAAAAAAGAGGATGTATCAAAGATACTCAATGAAGTCTTGCAGCCTTATCACATTTCTTTTGATATTGAAAATGACTTTATTGATTTACTCAGGATGGTAGATCATTCAACTTGGTTTAAAGAATGGGACTTTTTATTAAACTTATGACTATTTTTGCTCATACTACAGCCTGTTTAGCTATCAAGGGGTACAATTTTAGCCTGTAACGGTTGCGTGGACTATTCTAATGTGTCCCATATTGCCTCAACAGGCTGTATCAAATAGATCAAATAAATATTTTAAGCGATCGCTGTTTGATTGAGATTGGGGGCGATGGTATTTCTATTTCGTGCCTTTACCAAAATCTGGGAGGGTGTATTTGCAACTCTATCGGGGATGGGGTTAGTAAGTTAAAAAGAAATAAGTTAATCCAAAGATCTGTTCTTCCTGTAAATATTCTTGCCATCCGCCTCTATAATCCTTTTTATAAATCTTTTTTAAATAAAACTTTATAAAACAATATGCTGCTTGAAGTTGACAATTTAACGGTTCACTATGGAGAGGCTCCGCCAGCCGTCGATCGCGTTAGTTTTCAGCTACAGGCGGGGGAAGCGCTAGGGCTAATCGGCGAAAGTGGTTGTGGCAAATCGACTGTCGGGCGATCGCTGATAAATCTATTACCGCGCTATGCCAGCAGCGAAGGTACGGTTTATATCGATGGTGAGGCGATCGCCACCAAAAAGGATGGCGCATGGCGGGGTGAAAAGGTGGGTTTGATTTTTCAAGATCCGATGACACGCCTCAACCCATTGATGAGCATTGAGGCACATGGCTTGGAGTTGCTCAATTCCCATTTTCCTAAGCTGTCCACAACTTCGGCAAAACAAAGACTCAAAGAATCTCTGCAAGCGGTACGCATCGATCCTAGCCGCGCTAAGCAATATCCCCACGAGTTTAGCGGCGGGATGCGGCAAAGGGTGGCGATCGCCCTAGCGCTATTGCTCAATCCTGTATTGTTGATTGCCGATGAGCCGACCACTAGCCTTGATGTCACCGTTGCCACAGAAATTTTAAAAGAACTTACGGAATTGCGCCGCAGTCGGGGGATGGGGCTGTTGTTAGTTACCCATGACTTGGGGATGGTGGCGGAATATTGCGATCGCATTGCGGTGATGTACAAGGGCGCGATCGTTGAGACTGGTACAGTGACGAATATTTTCACCAATCCACAGCATCCCTATACCCAGAGCTTGTTGCGATCGGTCTTGCATTTTCATCCCGAAGCCCTTGAAACTATTGCATCTGTTGATCATTCACCCACAGAAGCAACTAGCGCAACCGCTCCTGATAAGTCAACCGAGCCGCAGGTAATTGTTAAGGTCAGTCATTTAAAAAAGCATTATGTGACGGGTGGCAATTTTCTAGAGCGTTTGACTAATCCTGAAGCGGGGATTGTTAAGGCGGTGGATGGCATTGATTTAGAAATCTATGCTCAAGAGTGCTTTGGCATTATTGGTGAAAGTGGCTCTGGCAAAAGCACCACAGGCAGAGCGATTTTGCAACTAATCAAACCCGATCGCGGTTCCGTATATTTTAATGGTGTGGATTTGACGAGTCTCGCCCCTCAACAAATGCGAAAGATGCGATCGCAGATGCAAATGATTTTTCAAGATCCTAAAGCCTGTTTCAGCCCCAAAATGACCATCTTTCGCAGTGTTGCCGATCCCCTGCTAATCCATAGGCTAGTACCTAATCTAGAGGCGGCAAGGGAACCCGTGGCGAAGATTTTAGAAAAAGTGGGGCTAGATTTGCAGCTTGCCGATCGCTATCCATCGGATCTATCGGGCGGACAACTGCAACGGGTGGCGATCGCCCGTGCCTTGATTACCAATCCCAAACTGGTGATCTGTGATGAACCCGTGAGTATGCTCGATGCCTCGATTCAGAGCCAAGTTTTGCAACTGATGCGCGATTTGCAGCAAGAATTTAAACTCACCTATATTTTTATCACCCATGATTTGGCGGTGGCACAGTTCTTTTGCGATCGCATTGCGGTAATGCGTAAGGGTAAAATTGTGGAGCAGGGTACTACGCAGGCAGTTCTCACCAATCCGCAACAGGTCTATACCAAATCTCTGATTGCTTCTATTCCCCGCATTCCCCAAGTCCATTGATTTTAAATTCTAATGCCTGATTTTTCTGAGCAATCTTTCCTGAACGCGCATTTTCTCAATCCCGATCGCTCCAATCTGCCAGAGATCCGCAAGCTGGGCTATGCCTTTGTGGATCTCATTGTTGATGGGGTGCTAGATACTCAAAATCAGGCGTTTATTCAAGATTCTTCCCCCTTTGTCAGCATCATTCCCGAGCAGGGAGAAGCGCTGACAGAGATTATCGATGCGGTGCGATCGCAGATTTTGCCCCGCACGATCAACTTCCATAACCCGCGTTACATGGGACATATGGATAGTATCCCTGCGGCAGTAAGCATTTGGGCAGATGCGCTGATCTCGGCAGTCAATAACAATATGCTCAGTTACGAACTCTCTCCCATTTTTACGCAAATGGAAGCACAGTTGATGCAATGGTTCGGCAATCTATTTGGGATGGGAACTGATTGCTTCGGTACTTTGACGGCGGGAGGAAGCCTTGCCAATATTTCGGCGATGTTGTTGGCAAGGAACTGGAAACAACCTCAGAGTAAAGATCTGGGTAATATCGATCACCTAGTCGCCTTTGTATCCGATGCGGCGCATACTTCCTTTGAGAAGGCGATGAATGTGGTGGGATTGGGGAAGGACAATCTATTGCGGGTTCCGAGCAACGATCGCGGTGAAATCATTTTGGAAGCTTTAGAATCCATGGTTCAGCAGCAAATCCAACTGGGGAAGCAACCTTTTTTTATAGCGGCGATCGCTGGCACGACCATAACTGGAGCCGTTGATCCAATTCAAGCGGTGGGCAGACTCGCGAAACAATATGATTGCTGGTTTCATGTGGATGCTGCCTATGGCGGCGCTGGGATATTTACGCCCAAATTACAACCCCTCTTCCAAGGTTGCGACCTTGCCGATTCCCTGACCTTTAACCCGCAAAAATGGCTCTGGGTATCGCGCACCTGTGCGATGCTACTGGTCAAAAATAGGCAGCATCTCATTGATGGCTTTGATGGCAAACTGCCCTATATGGATGATCAAACCCTAAATTTTGGCAATCTCAACCTGCAAGGTACACGCCGCACCGATAGCCTCAAATTATGGATGGTCCTCAAATCGATGGGAACTTCAGGCTGTCAATATATGGTCGAGCGATCGCTAGAACTCAGCGATCGCCTTGTCAAATGGATTAATGATGATCCAGAATTGGAACTAGTTTGCGAACCAACCTTAAATATTATCTGTCTGCGATCGGCTAATCCCGATGTTAGCAGCAGTGATCTCCGCCAAAAGTGGATAGACGAAGGGAAGTTATGGCTGTCATTACCACTGTGGAAAGGCGATCGCATTCTCAAAGCTGTAATTTTACATCCCTATGCAGGGTAATTTCTAAGACCCTCACCCCTAGCCCCTCTCCCTTTTTGGGAGAGGGGAAACAGAAAATTTTTTACTCCCCTTCTCCCGTTCTGGGAGAAGGGGTTGGGGGATGAGGGCAATTTGGATTATGCGTAAATCCTAATTTCTATCATCAGGATGACTGCTTTATTTACGGTTTCATGACAATATCTTAATGCTGTACGTCTTGATCTGAGCGTTACGATGAAATCCCCTGACCGTTTGCTAATTGTTGATGATGTGCCTGACAATGTATTTCTTGCCAGAACTATTCTTGAAGATGAGGGGTATGAGGTCATCACAGCAACTAATGGTCTTGATGCGCTGAAAATAGTCGAGTCATCTCCTCCCGATTTGCTGCTGCTAGATGTGATGATGCCGCTCATGGATGGCTATGAAGTCACTAAAAGGATCAGAGCCATGAAGGATCTGCCCTTTATCCCCATTTTGTTAATTACCGCTTACGATCGCGCCAATGCTGTCAAGGGGCTAGATCTTGGCGCAGATGAATTTATTCGCAAACCCATTGAGGCGGACGAACTGCTAGCGCGGGTACGATCACTATTGCGGTTAAAACATAGCATTGCCGAACGCGATCGCATTGATCGGCAGCGTCAAGATTTTGTCTCACGCCTCACCCATGATTTACGCACACCCTTAGTTGCCGCCGATCGCATGATCGGTTTATTGCAAGATGGCGCATTGGGCGAGATTTCTGCATCAGTGCGCGAAGCCCTCACGATTATGGAGCGTAGCAATCTCAATTTATTAGAGATGGTCAATAAATTACTGGATGTCTATCGCTATGAGTCGGGAAGTAAAACCATTAATCTGCAAGATCTCAATTTAAAGGAACTATTAGAGCAAGAATTGCAGGAGCTTAGACCGATCGCTATTTCTAAGGGACTAGCCCTGCATAGCGATCTCGGTACGGCGGAAAAAGTAATTATTAAAGGCGATCGCCTCGAATTATTGCGCGTATTCAATAATTTGATTGGCAATTCCCTTAAGTTTACCGATAAGGGCGATGTAACTATTAGTCTAAACCTTGATCGCCATGCTCAAACCGTAGTCGTGGCGATCGCTGACACAGGCGCAGGCATTCCCACCGAAGAGCAGCCTTTCCTATTTCAGAGATTTCGCCAAGGCAATCATCAAAAACAAGGCAGTGGCTTGGGGCTGTATCTCTCCCATTACATCATCAGCGCCCACAATGGTCAGATTCATGTGCAGTCAGTTCCCCATCAAGGTTCCACTTTTTACGTGCATTTACCCCTTGTTGCTGTGAGTGAAGCAGGGCGATCGATTGACTAATGAATAAGAACTCGTGTCAGCACTTTGCGCGGACTGACAACAGTTACCGATCAAATCAACCATAGTAAAAGTCTTGAAAGCTTTACCTAGCAAAGTTTTCAAGACTTGTCTTGGTTTATCGCCGTTTGCAAGTTGTCCTTGACAACTTGCAAACCATCAAATCCATATTTTCTATCTTTGTTTTTTACCTTGTCCGTACCTAAGCTGAAAACCAAAGATAGGTTAAAAGCGGTTTTCATACTCGACTGATATGCCTGTTTGCCCATTGGAGCTATAGCTGCCCCTCAAGAGAACATTAGGATCAACGCGATAGCGCACGGCGAAATTAGTGGGCTGAGTGGAATCATTAATGATCCGTTGCAGGGCAACCGAGAAACTATTGCTAACATCGATCGCGGCCTCAGCAGATAGCCCTAGCGTCCCCGTACTCGTGCCTTCGGAATTCGTGGTGACAGGGCTAAGGTTAAATTCTGCGAGATTTAAAGCATCACCGATCGCATCCTGTAGAAAGTTAAGCACTGTACCACCTGCAAAGCTGGCAAGGGCTGAAGCGGGGTCTGAGCCACCCTGCTGCTGAAGTACACCACCACCGATCAGGGTGACGATTTCTGCTTGGCTGCGCGGTGGGCTACTAGATAGGCGAATATCAGGGGCAAGCGCCGTGCCTGTGACACTCGCCTGTACCCGTAGGGTTTTTTGCGCCCCCAGATTGCTAACTGGCACTTCATTGGGGCTGAACAGATCGTTAGGACGATTGGAATTAATCGGCACACGAGTAACTTCAGCAACAGCGCCTGATACACGCACATTGAGGTTGGGGTTAAATCCTTGACTGGGGCGGAATTCGACAAAGTTTTCGTAGGCGCGATCAAGACGGAATCTTGCAGAAATGGCATTAAATTGTCCTCTGGAAATCTTAATTCTGCCTTCGGGTTCGGGTCTTTGCAAAGTTCCATTAAAGACTAAAGTTCCTTCACCAAGGAAGTTAAATATGGGAAATCTTGTCACCTGCATATTTTGCAATTTGACAGCAAGGCGATCAAAGGCAATGTCGGTGGTGGGACTTGCATTCGCTCCTTGACTTTCGGCAGCCGCGTCATTACCAATCACAAAGCGTCCTTCTCCCAGCAAAACTTCGCCTGTGAGAATTGGTTCAAATAACGAACCTCTGACAATTACGCGACTGTTGAAGTTGTCGGAACTGATATCGCGAATATTTAACTTGAGTTTATCGGCGTTAATGGCGAGGGCTTTTTGATATTCGGGGCTTTCTTGGGTAAATAGTCGGGTATTGCTGATGGGCAGAAATCCATTGATTTGCAGGTTGCCATCACTGAATTTGCTGGTAATCTCACTAAAGAGGCGATCGCGGGTAAAGTCGATCGCCCCTGTTACTTCGGTAAATTTACCAGGCAAGCCTAATACTTCAATTTGGGCGTTATCCAGAACCACCTTACCAGCGATTTTAGGATCTCTAAACGTACCATCAGCGTTGATATTAATCGCACCTTTGCCACTAATCCAGTTTAGGGTCGGATTAATGGCATTGATCAAGGCAATACCGCCATCTTTAACATCTAGTTTGACCTTAAAGTTGCCAAAGACCCCAACATTACCTGCCGCTAATACGGCTCCTTCTGCTAGGTTCATATTGACATCGAAGTTAACGTTTAAGGCGGCATAATTGAACTTGACGGCAACTCGCTCAATTGGTTGATCGTTGTAGGAGCCGTTGGTGAGGTTGAGATCACCATCGATTTTAAGATCAAGGACATTTGTGCCAGCGATCGCTAAACTGCCATTGACCTTACCTTTAATATTTTCAAAGGCATTTTTACGAAAGAAGGGCAGGAAGCGAATACTTTCAATGGGGAAGTCTTTGAGTTCAACTTTTCCACTTTGTTCGCGAAATCTGAGCAAGGGATTAGGATCGGTCGTGACCCTTATCCTTGCATCGGTAATGCGTCCATAGCTTTCACCAGATTGAAAATTAGCATTGGCTAGTCTAAATACGCCGTTACCATAGCCACCCTTAAGCTGCACATCGGCAATATCGTATTTGTTGTAGCTAAAGTTTTTACCCACGAGATCAAAGTTAAAGCGAAAGCCACGACGCTGGCTAAATCTAAAGCCAAGATCGCCCTCAATGTCGCCATAAAAAGTGGTAAGTGGTGGCAAATCGAAGTTACGCGCTGATTCAACTATTTCCTGCTGTTCTTGGCGCTTGCTGAGTTGAGCGAGGTACTGCAACTGTTTGTAAAGGGGTTCACCTAAAAGCGCGATCGCCTCTAATGGCTTTAGGTCAGAGGCTTGATTAGCGGCAAGGCTAATGCCTTGGGTAATATCTACCACATTTGACCATTGCAGAGTCGCCAAAATATCCTGTACCTTACCTTTGGTAATCTTGACATTGCCGACTAATTGATTTTCAGCATTAGGATCATAGGTGAAGCGGAATTTGTAATCATTGCTAAAGTCGGCTTTGCGAATATTGAGGTTGCCGTCTTTAATATCCAAAATACCATTGGCATAGGATATTTGGGCGATCGCTTTCTCGCCCACCACACGACCAAAGCGAGGGCTGTCAATTGTAATTTGTCCGATCGCTTTGGGAGATTGATCAATATCCACAACTAAGCGACTGGACAACTGCCCCCCCACATCATTTTGACCTGCGATGGAAGTAATGAGGGCTAATGGCAGATGATCAACATTAACATTCAAGCGATTGGGATTGTTCTCTAAGCGCTTGGCGATCGCCGTGATTTTACCAATTTTGAGATCCAAATTAACAGGACGAAAAGCAGCATCGAGTTGAGCGATGAGGCGATCGCTGGTAATACTATCATTTCGCCGCAGATCGAGATTTAATCCTTGATTGCTGTTAAAGTCTAAAGTTCCCGTTAATCGATCGATGTCAAAGGGATTTTTGGCAATACTAGAACCTTGAGCAAAGGCATTGCGATCGAGCCTTAATCCAGCCAGGGCTAGTTTACCTGTCGCCTGAATGACGCTATTAACCGCATTCATCGAGCCGTTAAAGGTGGCATTGTCTAGTTCAATTTGATTGATGCGAACATTGGCAACCTGTAATTTGCCAGTGAGTTGCGGTGAGGTGACTGCGCCTGCGATCGCCCCGTCAAAATTGAGCTTGCCCCTTGATGGCATGGTGATGCCTTGCTTGGCGAGACCACTGCCCAAAGATGCAAGATCGACATTCTCCAACTGCAATGCTCCTGCAATCTTAAGTTGATCGATCGCCCCCGCTAAATTACCGCGAAAATTAAGTAAACCCGTTGCTTTAGCTGGGATCACAGAGGAAAGAGAAGCAAGGCGGTCAATACTAACATTTTGGGAAACGAGATCGAGATTAAGGGCGGCTATGCCTGAGGGAAGTTGATTTTGATCGTAGGCTAAGTCGATTTTGCCATTAGCGGTTAGATAGTTGCCAACCTCAAGGGAAGGAACTAAGAGATTTCTGCCATCCCATGTGAGATTGGCGGCGATCGCATCAGGTAATTCGGTCAGCCCTTGGGGCAAGCTCAAGGAGGCATCGGCAGTAATATCACTTAGTTTAAAACTACCGCGATCGCTGCGAAGATTGATCAAACCTTGGATAAAGCCCTTTTGATTGAGTAGGAATGCTGAGAGCGGAATACCATTGCTATTTAGCTGTGACTTCCAAGCTCCATCTGCCAGATTGTAAGTGCCAGTCAAACCAACCTCGCCAATGGGAAACTTCACCTTTGTGTTGCGAATAGTAGCCAAGCCATTGGCAATACTTACCTCACCTTGGGCGGGATATTGGGCATTGGGAGCATTAACCTGAGCCAGAATTTGTGGGTCTTCCAGACTGCCCGCCACTTGCACATTGGTAATCACCTGTCCGATCGTAATCGGTAATTTCGCATTGTAGAGAGCTGCAAAATCTTCCACCACGCCCACTAAGCTGGAATTAAAAAGAATTTCGGCAGGTTGATCCTTTTGTGGTAAACGAATTTGCCCTTCCCCCGTTAAGGTTGCCCCTGTGGAAGCGGCTTGCACCTTCTTGATCCTGATGGTATTAGCATCTTGCAGTTGCACCGTTGCCAAGAGCCGATCAATATTAACGCGATCAATACTGATCGGTTTGGGTGCATTCAAATTGAGGGTAAGGGATGGTTTTGACAATAAGCCAGTGAGCTTGCCGCCGAGATCCACCTGTCCTGCGATCGCCACAGGCAGTTTCAAATTAAAACTCTCAGCCCCTTTTGCAAGATCGATGGTGGTATTGGCAAAGCTGATATTAAAACCTGTTTTTTCGCTAAATGTGCCAGCGATCGCTGCCTTGAGAAAATCATATTCGGCGACAAAGTCTTTTAAAGTGGCAGTATTGCCATCAAAACTAAACTGTCCTGCAATATTCGTGATTGGCTTTGGGAGTTGTGGCGACTTAACTGCCCCAGAAAACAGTTCGGCGGTCAATGCTACTGTGGGTAATTCTCTACCTGCAATAACGCCTATCTTTGCCTCAGCATTAATCTCGCCCTGCTCCACTGTCACGGGGGCATTGATGGCAAAGCCTTGGACGGCCGCCACCTCCAAGTTATTAGAACGCAAATCGACGGTTCCTTGTCCATTGGTCAAATCCCAATCAACATTGAAGGATACTTTGCCCTTGTTACCATCTGGGAGGGCTTCAGCATTGGCGATCGCTAGGGCAAGCTGTTCGGGGCTAGGAGGTGCAGCGATCGCCGCTAAATTTGGCAAGGTCACTCTTCCCTGACCATTCATTTGCAGACTTTGATTATTGGGATCGGTGATTTGCCACTTGCTATTGATTTGGACTTGGCTGAGAGAGACTAGTTCGCCCTTAGCGATCGTTTGGATTGTTACCTGAGCATTGTCAAAGCGCAGGGTGCGTAAATCCACAAACCCCGCATCTTGATCGGGAGCAGGCTTGGTAATTTTGGGCAGTTGCAACATCCCCGAAACATCCTGCTTCAGAAATACCTGTGGCTTTTCGGCGATCGCGTCCAAACCCAGTTGACGGCGAGTCAGATAACTCCATAGATCCACCTTCACCTCTAGGGCATCCACCGCCAGAAAATTGGACTCCTGCGCGGTTGGTGGTACTAGGGATTTGCCAAACCTGACACTCGAAAAGCTAAACCGTTCAACTTCTCCCAATTGCAAAGGTCGCTTCAATGCCTTGGCAAGCTCTGTTTGCAATAGTGGTGACAGTTGTTCATTGATAAAATAGCGTCCATACCAAAAGCCGCCAAGGGTGGTTGCTGTCAAAGCGATCGCGCCGATCACGCCCACACGTCCCAGAATTTGGGTTAGAGTAGACTTAGTTGGTTGCTGCGGCGGTAATTGAGCCTGTCCCACAAATTTTCACTCCATTGATGCCCACACAGGTATTATTCTGGCATATTGTGTATAGCATTTTAGTGGTTTCGCGATGCCGCCAAGGTTACAAGTTAAAGATGAAGATTGCTCACCATTGGGGCTGTATGTTCTGCAATACCTAGAGGAGCAGAATATAAGCATGAACCATTTAGCAGAATTGGCAGGTGTGCCACAGCCAAGGCTAAGGGGTGCTTGCTTCAAAGGAACCTGCCCTACGCCTGAGACCTTGACAAAGCTGGCTAAGGTCATGGGCAAACACCACTTAGAGCTTTATACATTGGCTTATCAAGGACGCATTGAGCAGGTTCCTGAAGATGTGGATGATAATTTGCTAGATATTTTAATCAGGCAAATGCTAGAAACAGCGCGTGAGCTAAATCTCGCTATGCCCATAACGCAACCAACTAAAGCCAAAATCCGTAAGGCGTTGATTGAGTTGGGCTTTCGAGAAAAACGGGAGGATTAGCTCTCAGCCTTGCCTGAAGGCGATCGCCTCAGTAACTAGCTGGGCAGTGAGAGGAGCAAATAAAATGCCGTTGCGATAATGCCCTGTGGCGAGGATGAGATTGTCGTAATCGCTCTTGCCAATTAAGGGAACTTCCTGTGGTGCATGGGGACGGAAACCCCACCAAGTTTCGGTGATGGGCATGGCGGCGATCGCTGGATAAATATTAATAGCATTGTTTAATAATTGGGCGATGCCTGCGGCGGTATTGCCTTGGCTAAAGCCACAATCTTCAACGGTTGCGCCGATCACAATTGTGCCATCCTGACGCGGCACAATGTAGCAACTGGGGCCATAAATCACCCTTTGCAAGCGGCGATCGCCGTCAAAAACTGAGAGCATCTGCCCCTTGATCGGTTTGATCGGTAATGGCAACAGCGATCGTGTCCATGCGCCCGTTGCCAAGATATAGCGATCGCTTTGCATTTTGCCGTTACTAGTTTCCAGATGCGTTACTCGCTCTCGCTCCCTTGCTATGGCATGAACGATTGTCCCTTCTAAAATTTTGATCGATAGCGATCGCGCCGCCATTAATAGCGCTTGCATGAGCTTCCGATTATTTACCTGTCCGTCATGGGGCAACCATAGCGCTCCCTTGACAATATCGCCTAGCCCTGACTGGCGGCGGTGTGCCTCTTGGAGATCGATGTAATGGGGGTGCTGTAGGCGGCGATCGTCACTGGCAATAATTGGCACAATCATGCCGCAGCACCAATAGCCACAGTCTAACCCTGACAATTTCATAATATTGGCAATCCATTGAGGATAGAGATCGCGACTGCGGATGCCAAAATCTAATAAATCACCCTCTAGCATCTCCGCTTCGGGGGCAAGCATTCCCGCCGCCGCCCATGTTGCGCCCTGACCACAGCGATCGCGCTCTATGATCGTCACACTTGCCCCCTTTTGCGCGAGAGCGATCGCCGATGCTAGACCAATAATTCCCCCACCAATTACCAAAACATCCGACATAACTACACCTCGAAAATAAATTGTCCTAATTGCTAATTTTAGGTTTTGAATAGGTTTTAAATAGATCTTGGCATCCTAGGACACCCCAAAACTCAGAAAGTTGACTTATTATTAAATATGAGTAACAAAACTTATTAAAACTTAAAGGTCAATCCTATGAAAGCTAATACAACTACTAGATTCTTACTCAACGTCGCTGGTGCAGCGATCGCCACATCAAGTCTACTATCTAGTTTGCCCGCTTTAGCCAATGATTGTCACTCCTCTAGCTCCAAGAAAATGGCTGAAGCTGTTGCTAAGCAAGAACCTAACATTGTTGAGGTTGCTGTTGCTAACGGCTCTTTTAAAACCTTAGTTACTGCTGTTAAAGCCGCAGGGCTTGTAGATACGCTCTCTGGTAAAGGACCTTTCACCGTATTTGCACCAACCGATGCTGCCTTTGCCAAATTACCTAAAGGAACTGTCGAAAAACTACTAAAGCCTGAGAATAAAGCCACTTTGGTTAAAGTTTTGACCTACCATGTTGTGCCAAGTAAGGTTTTGTCCAAGGATATTAAAAGTGGTACTGCCTCAGTGAAAACTGTTGAAGGTGGTTTGATCACAGTTACTAAGTCAGGCAAGAGTGTCACCATCAACAACTCCAACGTGGCGATCGCTGATGTGAAAGCCAGCAATGGAGTTATCCATGTAATCGACACTGTACTTTTGCCCCCTGACTTGAAGTAATAACAACTCACAAAAATGTGATTACACTTTTGTGAATTGAAAACCAAATCCAGTAAGGTTGTTCAATAAAGAAATGTCTACGCCATTTCTTTATTTTTTATAATGCATACTTCCTGCAAACCTAAGAGCAAATGGGGCGGAGCAAAGCGCCGCCCTACTTGTTTTTAACCTATATTTCACAGCGAGTCGCGATTACGGCATAAAAAGGATCGCTGCTTGCCATGCCCAGCATTGCTAAAAAAGGCGAACTGGGCGTTACATTTGCCACTAGTTCAGGCTTGGTAAAACCCTTGGGAACCGATGCGAAATAATTAAATACTAACCTTGTGCGATCGCTTTCCGAGCCATCCCGCCATGCTTGAATTGCCTTTTGGTAAAACATCCGATTAGAAAAGCTGATAATGGCGATGCCCCCCACCTTCAGCACTCGATGGATTTCTGCAAATACAACTTCAGGATATTGCAAATACTGCACTGAGACGATGTTAATCACTGCATCAAAGCTTTGATCGGCTAGGGGCAGGATTTGATTTTGATTGAGGTTCTGCACAAAATAATGATCTAGGCGCGGATTTTTGGCTAATTCTTCAGCATTGAGTCCATGCCCTTCCACATGGGCAAATTTCATATCGGTGGGCAAATGCGACACCCAACTACTCATTAAATCAAGGATGCGGCTATTGGGGGTTAGTCTTTGACGATAAAGATCGGTGAGTTGCTCAATAAAGCGATCGTCCACATGATTAACGAAGCGCGGATAGTCATAAAACAAGGCATCATCGGCATTATCAAGCTTAGTGCGCTGTTGGTTTGAGAGTTTCATGATGGAAAAGCAATATCTAGCAATTTGTCTATACCAAATTATGATGCCATTTTTAGCAGTAAGTCTGCATCTAGCAAAAAGACGGTTTGCAATTGTTCAGATTTTTTGAGGGATACTTGCATCATGTGGCTGGCAATACCAAGGGTGTCGCGATCGCGATATTCTGACGGTACTGGCTGCAAAATATTTAGCGGCACATCCTGCACATTTGGCAAAGAGGCGATCGTCAGCCCATACCAGCCTTGCCGCCCTGCAAATATCACCAAAAAGCCCTGAGAAATTGCCGATTCTTTGCCATAAATCTTTTTATACAGGTCAATTACCAAAACTTCTCGATCCTCATAGGTCGCTATTCCCAACAACTTGTCGCCACTGCGATGAATCTGTGGCAAAGGAATAATCCGAATAATGCTATCGATTCCCATTGCCAGATTGAGATTTCCCATCGTGAAGATCAGGAACTTGAGGGTTTCTTCTTTTTTTTGATTAATGAGCATGGCTAATAAATGAAGCTTATAGAGGCTTTGAGTAGTACAGAAATATTTCTGAGTCTATTACATGGCTGGGTGAAAAGCCAAACTTGCAGACAAAAGGATTGCCACCTTGTTACTCCGCAAATTTTCAAAGATTGTCTGTTTTTTAGCTAGGCGCAAAGCGCTGTAACCTGTTTGTCAATTAGGTTGATCTTGGGTTGCGACTCCATTTCCATCTGTCGCTTCAAACTTGGTGCGCGGCAAGGCTGCCACGATCGCATCAAGAACTTTGGTAACAGTCACAATTTCCATTCCATAATCTTGCATCACCTGCATATTCGGAACGATCGCTTTTTTGAAGCCCAATTTGGCTGCCTCCTTTAGTCTTAAATCTAATTGAGGAACGGGGCGTACCTGCCCACCTAAGCCCACCTCGCCGATGAGAACAGTGCGCGGATCAACGGTGCGATCGCGAAAACTAGCAGCCACAGCGATCGCCACGCCCAAATCCACCGCAGGCTCCGCCACGTTCAAGCCACCCGCCGAAGCAGCATAGGCATCTAACTTTGATAAGGGAATGCCGATGCGCTTTTCGAGAACTGCCAAAATTTGTAAAAAGCGATTAGTCTCAATCCCTGTGGTGGTGCGGCGCGGCGACGAGTAACTAGTGGGACTAACGAGGGCTTGCAACTCCACCACAATCGGGCGGGTTCCTTCACAGGCAACGATAGTGGCAGTCCCTGGCACAGACTCATCACGGTTGCCGAGAAATAATTCCGAAGGATTTGATACCTCTCGCAACCCCCGATCAATCATTTCAAATACGCCGATCTCTTGGGTTGCCCCAAAGCGGTTCTTGACCGAGCGCAGGAGTCTATGGGTGGCAAAGCGATCGCCTTCAAAATAGAGAACAGTATCTACCATATGCTCCAAGACTTTTGGTCCTGCGATCGCGCCTTCCTTGGTGACATGACCAACGATAAAGAGGGAAATATTCTCCCGTTTGGCAACACGCATCAGGGCGGCTGTACATTCCCGCACCTGCGATACTGACCCAGGAGCTGCATTGAGATTAGCAAAGTATAAAGCTTGAATGCTGTCAATCACGGCAACTTTGGGGCGCAAAGATTGTAATTCTCGCAGTACGACTTCCAAATCGGTTTCTGCTAACAAATACAGACTTTCAGAATCTTCTTCAGAAATTCCCAAACGCTGCGATCGCAATTTCACCTGCTGGGCAGATTCTTCGGCACAGACATAGAGTGTGGGATAGCGACACATTAATTTCTGTGCCATTCCCAATAGCAATGTACTTTTGCCAATGCCTGGCTCACCGCCGATCAGCACTAGGGAACCTGCGACAATGCCACCGCCCAATACCCGATCTAGTTCTTCATAACCTGAAGGCGATCGCGCCTGTTGATTATCAGTAATTTGTGAAAGGGTGAGCGATTCGCGGGGAATATTTTTACTTGAGTTTTTACCTGAAGATTTGCCCGTACCAAGATTGGCAAAGGTGGCGATCGCATTTGTGTTTGTGGTCGGGATAATTTCTTCTTGCAATGTTCCCCAGCTAGCACAGCCAGGGCATTTACCATACATTTGCGGGAAGTCATCACCACAACTATTACAAACATAACGAGTTTTTGCTTTTGCCATAGTAGTGCAAGCACGCTCCCTTAGGGGATCTGGATTTCGATGGTTTGGGTTTAACTAGGTGTTTCAAGTACCTTTAAATAATCCTTGAGGTTTAAATAGCAAGACACAGATCATAATTACTAAACCAATGCCGAGCTTGTAATCTGTACCGATACAATATTTTTGCAATTCCCCCAGGGCGACGGGGCAGGTGGTGGCAACTTCTTGAGAAATACCGACAATAAATGCTCCTGCGATCGCACCGTAAGGATTACCGATGCCACCCAAGATGACAGCAGCAAATATAGGTAGGATCATGAACCAGCCCATATTCGGACGCAGGTTGGTGATTAGTCCGTAAATGCTGCCACCAAAGGCGGTCATGCCCCCTGCAATCACCCAAGTCCAAAGAATAACAGCATTAACATTAATACCTGACACCTTAGCCAGTTCAGGATTATCGGCAACTGCTCGCATCGCCTTACCAATCTTGGTGTTTTGCAATAGATAGTGCAGTGCCGCAATAATAGCGATCGCCGCGATAATTACGACAATTTTATTGCGCGTAATTGCCACATCATAAATATTAATCGCGGGGAAAGTCGGCAGATCATACTTTTGCGGCTTTGCCCCCCAAATCAGCACGATCGCATTGCGGATCACTAGCGCCAAACCAATGGAGACGATCATCATCGTGGTGGTAGTGGCACGTTTAGCTCTCAGGGGTTGCCACAGGATTTTTTCGCAAATCAGCACCACTAATATCGAAAGCAGGCTCCCAATGGCGATCGCTAACCAAATATTGATTTTGAAAGTGGTATTGGCAAAAAAGGCAAAATAAGCGCCTAGGGTAAGGATATCGCCATGGGCGAAGTTAGAGAGACGGAGAATACCATAGGTAAGGGTTAATCCAACAGCCGCTAGAGCAATAATACTACCCACAGCAATGCCATCAATAGTTGATTGCAGAACTTCTATCATTAAATTTTTTAGATTACAGATTTATTTAATTTTGAAGCGGCGCGAAGCGCCGCTTCAAAATTATGCTGATTCTTGATTAGATTGATGTGGCAATTACGAAGCCAAGAATACCGATGAAAATGACAAGGGCATAAAATTGTGCCTTACCGTTTTCAAAATATTTCAAGCCTTCGCCAGAAACCACTGTCACAAAACCAGCAAGGTTGACTATGCCATCGACAATCTTGGCATCAACCTCTAGCACCTGACGGGCAATGCGGCGCGATCCTAAGACAAAGACAGCATTGTAAATTTCGTCAATGTACCATTTGTTTTTGGAGAGAAGATAGAGCGGTTGAATGGACTTGGCGATCGCACTGGGATCGATCTTTTTCTGCATATACATCAAGATTGCCAGCGAAATACCGATCAAGCCAATGCCAATGGAGCTACCACCCATCAATAAAAATTCGGGAGTAAAGCCTTCCACAGGCACTTCACTAATTACTTCAGAGGCAGGATGAATAAAGTACTCGAAGTAATTGCCCAAGGGTGTGCCGACTAAACCAACGGCGATCGATGGGATCGCCAACATCATCAGAGGGAATGTCATCGTGATCGGTGACTCGTGAGGCTTGCTGGCATGATGATCGCTGTGGGATTTTTCCTCGGAAGGTTCTTTGCCCACGGAGTTTTCAGCCTTGACCATCGCCAATAGCTTTTTGTCTGTCCCGCGAAAATTGCCTTCAAAAGTAGTGAAGTACATACGAAACATATAGAAAGCGGTGATCCCCGCCGTCACAAAGCCGATCGCCCACAATACGGGGTTGGCGGCATAGGTCGCCCCAAGGATCTCATCCTTTGACCAGAAACCTGCAAAGGGAGGAATACCGCTAATTGCCAAAGTGCCGATGAAGAAGGTAATCGCTGTAATTGGCATATATTTCCGCAGTCCACCCATGACGCGCATATCTTGGGCAAGGTCGGGATCATGTCCCACCACTTCCTCCATGCCATGAATGACGGAGCCAGAACCCAAGAACATCATCGCCTTAAAGTAAGCATGGGTCATCAGGTGAAATAGCCCTGCGCCATAGGCTCCCACGCCCATTGCCATAACCATGTAACCCAATTGGGACACGGTGGAATAGGCAAGCCCTTTTTTAATGTCATTTTGGGTAATCGCAATACTTGCGCCTAAGAAAGCGGTAAATGCCCCTGTCCAAGCGATCGTATTCATTACCGTAGGAATTTCTTCAAATACAGGGAACATCCGCGCAATCAGGAATACGCCAGCCGCAACCATCGTTGCCGCATGGATTAATGCTGAAATCGGAGTGGGACCTTCCATCGCGTCAGGTAGCCAGACATGGAGGGGAAACTGTGCCGACTTAGCGGCGGGTCCCATGAATACCAGAATTGCAAATAGGGTGGCTAAGGCGGCGCTAATTGCCCCTGACTCAATCAATTCGGTGAGTCTTTCGCCCATTTCCACAAATTCAAACGTGCCTGTTGCCCAATACAAACCAAGTAAGCCTAGCAATAGTCCAAAGTCACCCACGCGGTTGGTGACAAATGCCTTTTGGCAAGCATCGGCGGCTCCCTTGCGATCGAACCAGAAACCAATTAGTAGGTAAGAACACATCCCCACCAATTCCCAGAAAATATATATCTGTACCAAGTTGGGGCTAACTACCAATCCCAACATGGAGGAGGTGAATAGGCTCAAGTAGGCATAAAATCTCACATAGCTGGGATCATGCGCCATGTAGCCATCGGTGTAGATCTGCACCAAAAAGGCAACGCTAGTCACGATCACCAACATCAATGCTGTTAAATGATCAATGGTAAAGCCCATGTTGAGATGGAAGCTACCCGCCTGCGCCCACTCAAAACTATAGAGATAAGGCTCATGCCCTTGAATCTGGCTCCAAAGCAAATTGGCAGATATCACCCCTGCGCCGCCCGTTGCGGATACGCTGAGGATCGACCAAAGCGATCGCAGTTTGTTGGTGGATTTGTTAAAGGTAATCAGTCCTGTGCCGATAATCAATGCTGCGGCGAGTGGCAGCAAGGGGATCAGCCATGCGTATTGATATGCAAAGTCCATAGGTCGCGTTGAAACGCTAAGTTTACTGTAGAGACACTTCTAATCTAGTTAGTTTACTACAGTCAGATCATGGCTGATGTGTTGGTGATGAGCATTGCTACCCATTAAATCAATATTTTAGGAAAAATTAATTCTCTCGTTTTTTGTAGAGGCGATCGCCATTCTGTCAATTGCCCTATGCGTCCCTAAGCAATGTTAGCCAATTAGCCAATCAAAATAAACTACGCTTATGCAAAAGCAAAAAACGGCATAGCCATTTCTTGCTTTTGTATAAATACCGCAAAAAATCCACAAATTAATTTATTCGATCGTGCGGGTTAGCAGCACTGGCACTGTTGCATTTACCCTTACATAGTCAGAGACAGAAGTCCCAAGCAAGCGATCAAGATCGGGTAAACTGCGGGCGATCGAAGGGCGACGATCAGGAGAGCCAAGCATTAACAAACTGGCATTCGACTCATCGGCAAGGCGGCAAAGTTCACGACCGACATCACCAGAGCCAACAAACGATCGCGCTGGAATGTTTAGCCGCTTCAACTTAGCAGCAGCCTCGGCTAATACAGGATCGTTACTAGCCGTAGTATCGTCATTCTTCTTCACAATTCTAGCCAAGAAAATCTCCACATCCTTAGCGCCACTAGCCAATTTGATTGCCAAGTCAAGGCTATGGTTAGCCGCCGCCGAACCATCCACTGATACCATCACACTGCGGATCGTCTTAACATATACGTCATCCTTGATCAACAGCATTGGCACATCGGACAACTGAAACACATATTGACTAACGGAGTTTGCCAATATCGCTTGCAAACGTCCCATACCACGGGAACCGATAATCAACAAATCAGCTTTGAGTTCTTCGGCAACCTTACAAACTACATCCTTAGGTTCGCCCTCCTTGAGTAATGGGACAGTGGTGTTACCCGAAGTGAGGCGGAGGTTGTTAATTTCCCTTTCAATAATTTTCTCACCCGCTAGGCGGTATTCTGCCACCGACTCAGAGTTAATCGAATTGGGAATAACGTGCAGTACATTGATCTGTGAATTTTGGATGCTTGGAAAGGCAAGCAGCATATTCAACATTTCCCGCGATCGCCCCGAACCATCCACAGCTAACAAAATTTGGTGTAACATATCGAGCTACCAACTCATCTATAAAAAAGTACAAAAGATCTAATAAAAAGCTTGCTATATCTTGAGTAAAGCGCAATTACAGTGCGATCGCCCTAAATCGTTGGGATTCTTAAAATTTATGCCTAATTGCCAACAAAAAGAGACAGATGATGCCAAGCAGCGCCTATCTCTTTTTGTTATCCTAGCTACAAGGAAAATAGCTTTATCAATACCATTGCAATGACTACAACGCCGATCGCGCCCAAATTTACAACAACCCCAAATCTCAATATTTCCAATAGCCGCCCCGATGCCCTTGGCAGATTTGGCATTTTTGGCGGTAAGTATGTGCCTGAAACCTTGATGAGTGCGCTTACAGAGCTAGAGACAGCCTTTTATCATTATCAAAACGATCCCGATTTTAACAATGAGCTAGATGGCTATCTGCGTGATTATGTGGGTCGCCCTAGCCCTCTATATTTTGCCGAACGGCTAACCCAACATTACGGCACGGCGCAGATTTACCTAAAACGGGAGGATCTCAACCACACAGGGGCGCATAAAATTAACAATGCCCTTGCCCAAGTGCTGTTGGCGATCCGTATGGGCAAAAAGCGGGTCATTGCCGAAACAGGGGCAGGGCAGCATGGAGTCGCCACCGCGACAGTATGCGCTCGTTTTGGCTTGCAATGTGTGATTTACATGGGCGTTCAGGATATGGAGCGTCAGTCTTTAAATGTATTTCGGATGAAACTGATGGGGGCAGAGGTGCGCCCTGTGGAAGCAGGGACAGGCACGCTCAAGGATGCCACATCTGAAGCAATTCGCGATTGGGTAACTAACGTTGTTGATACGCATTACATTCTTGGTTCAGTGGCAGGTCCTCATCCCTACCCGATGATTGTGCGCGATTTTCACGCAGTCATCGGCAAAGAGAGCCGCCGCCAAAGTCAAGAGAAATGGGGCGGGTTGCCTGATATTCTCCTTGCCTGTGTGGGCGGTGGCTCTAATGCGATGGGTTTATTTCATGAATTTGTGGATGAGCCTTCGGTGCGGCTGATCGGTGTAGAGGCAGCAGGACGCGGCACTAATACTGAATTTCATGCAGCCACTTTAACCCTTGGGCGGGTTGGCGTATTGCATGGGGCGATGAGTTATCTCTTGCAAGATGATCAAGGGCAAGTGCAGGAAGCCCATTCGATTAGCGCGGGGCTAGACTATCCTGGTGTAGGCCCTGAGCATAGCTATCTCAAGGATCTTGGTCGGGCTGAATATTACAGCGTCACCGATCAACAGGCGTTAGATGCTTTTCAGTTATTATCGCGTTTAGAAGGGATCATTCCTGCCCTAGAAACCTCCCATGCGATCGCCTATCTCGAAACCCTCTGCCCTCAACTAAGCAGCGATCAGCGCATTATCATCAACTGCTCTGGACGCGGCGACAAGGATGTAAATACCGTAATTCAGTATCTAAATCTTTAGAGCCTGTAAAGCGTTGTTTGGCAGCACCTTACAGGATTTAAAAACTGCAACTTTACGAAATATGTCTTAAAAGCTTGATTCTGTCGCTAGGATGTCATAATACTTGCCAAAATGTAGCTAAACCACCTCTAAATCGCTCCTCAGTCATACCTATGGATATCAAGCTTATCAATATTGGCTTTGGCAATATCGTTTCCGCAAATCGTGTGGTGGCGATCGTCAGTCCAGAGTCAGCGCCGATCAAGCGAATTATTAGTGAAGCTAAGGAGCATGGCAAGCTGATCGATGCCACCTATGGCAGACGGACAAGGGCAGTTATTATTACCGATTCCAGTCATGTCGTTTTATCAGCAATTCAACCCGAAACCGTGGCTAATCGATTTGTGGTAACAAAAGAAGTTAGCAATGATTAAGACTCCAAAAGATTCTCGGCGCAAAGCGCCGCAAGTCTTTAGCAAAAAAAAGCACTACTTTGTAGCGCTTTTTTTGTTTTTGAACGCAGAGCGTTGCCTCAAGACTGTTTAGACTCAGCATTGTCGACAATGCGCTGGAATAGATAGCCTGTACCCCTTGCTGTGAGAATTAGCTCAGGATTGCTAGGATCTTCTTCTAGCTTTGCCCGCAGTCGGGAAATATGCACATCCACCACACGGGTATCGACATGGCGCTCTGGTGTATATCCCCAGACCTCCTGCAAGATTTCGGCTCTCGAAAAAGCCTCACCCGATCGCCCCACCAACAACTCCAAGAGGCTAAATTCCATACCTGTTAAGCGAATGCGCTCATCAGATTTGTATACTTGGCGTTTGTTAGTATCGATTTTAATCGTGTTGATATGAATGACCCCAGAGCTAGGAATCCCTGAAGTACCATTGCGATCAAAGCGCCGCAGTACTGAACGAATTCTTGCTTCTAACTCCTTGGGCGAAAAGGGCTTAACAACATAGTCGTCTGCGCCTAGCTCTAGTCCTGTGATGCGATCGGCGACATCCCCCAAAGCTGTCAACATAATAATGGGGATATCAGATTCTTTGCGTAGTTCTTGACATACTCCATAGCCATCAAGTTTTGGCATCATGACATCAAGCACAACTAAATCTGGGTTTTCTAGGTGAAAAACTTCGATCGCCTCTTCGCCATCTGCGGCAGTAACAACTTCATAGCCAATCATTGACAGACGGGTTTCTAAAATCCGACGAATACTTGCTTCGTCATCCACAACTAGAATTTTTTCCTTATGGTTTTCCAAGCCAGTGTCCACTCCATTAAGCTGATGCCAAGGTTCGGTAAAATTTTATATTTTTACATATTTATTCAATTAAGTTTACAAGAAAGCGTCCATTACAGAAATAATAATAGGAGTTCAAAGCTCAGCATCTTTAACGCTAAGATGAAAAAACGCTAACAAAAGATCTAGAGTGAAAATCAGACGAGCCTATTTGTTCGCTTTGTTACTCCAGAAAAATCCATGTCAAAAAGCCCCAAAAAAACCTACTATGCCATCCTTGGGGTCACACCCTGGGCAAACGAAGTAGATATTCGCCGAGCCTATCGCGATCTTAGCAAGCTTTACCATCCTGACACCACCCAACTGCCCCAAACAGAGGCTGTCGAAAGCTTTCGGCAAATTAATGAAGCATACGCCACCCTCAGCAATCCTGAACGGCGCAATGCTTATGATCGCCTCATCCAGTTTTCGCGCTACCAATACAGCAATGCCGCCAACCCAAATGTAGCCGCAACACCTAACTATGAAGACTACAAATTGCGATCGCCGCAAAACTTGCAAACAATAGACAATGACGGTTTACCCACCGAACGCCCCCTATCTGGTGGTGAACTATTTGCACTATTATTAATTGGTGGTACGCTATTGGCCTGTTTGGTTCTAGCAATTCTAATAGCTTGGCTACGGGGCGACCCTCTGCTGCCCGATCTGATGCCTCAAATACTCGAATCTTCACCTATATCAATGATGTCTAATCTTATTTATGGCGCTTCCATCCCCAACTACTCCCCTATATAACCATCCCTTGCCAGCCCTCGAAGCATGGCTCAATGCCCAAGGCTGCGATCAAGATCAAAACAATCCGAATGTTTGGCGAGTCACCCGCCCTGCATGGCAAGCCGAAATTGTTATGGATATTGAAGACATTCGTGTACGTTATATCCAAGATGCGATCGGCGGCAAAGAGATCCAACGCGCTTTCCCTTATTCCCTGAGTCGTCAGGATGTCGAAGATGCGATTTTTACAGGTCCCTAACCTAAAGTAGGAATTTGTTAACAAAGTTAGTTGATATTTTGTTAATATATGGTTAACTAAAATGGTTAACTAAATAAGTGAATGAACAAGTTAAGTCATTCCATCAAAGGTTTCTGTAGATTTGCAGTATATTTAGTTTTAGGTCTAGGGATCATCAACCCTAAACACTAGAGAGCCTCCGCATCTCAGGCTAACGCTCTCATTAACAGTCTTTTTCGGTAACTTTGGTTATTAGTCCAAAGAACTGATCAAAGGGTTAGGGCAACCAAGTTACAAAGTTAGTTGCGAAAAAGGAACCATAGTTTTTCAATTTTTTAATGTTTCTATTATCGGAGGTTCATTGAGTAAAACATACAGCGTTGCCATTCTCGGTGCAACAGGTGCAGTTGGGACAGAGCTTTTAGCCTTGCTAGAAGAAAGAAAATTTCCTCTAGGCAAACTTAGTGTATTGGCTTCGGAGCGATCAGCAGGTAAAGAGATCGAATTTGCAGGCGATCGCTTGCGAATTGAATCTGTAAATGCTTCGTCTTTTGATGATGTAGATATCGTGCTAGCCTCCGCAGGAGGGAGTACTTCTAAGGAATGGTTGCCGATCGCCGCTAAAGCAGGAGCCGTCTGCATCGACAATTCCAGTGCCTTTCGGATGCAGTCCCATGTGCCATTGATCGTGCCAGAGGTAAACCCTGAAGCGGCGATCGCCCATCAAGGCATTATTGCCAATCCCAACTGCACCACCATTTTGTTAGCCGTAGCTATTTATCCATTGCATCAGGTACAACCTATCAAGCGGATTGTTGCGGCAACCTACCAGTCGGCTAGTGGTGCAGGGGCAAGGGCAATGGAAGAAGTCAAAATTCAGAGTGCCGCCATTCTCAAGGGTGAGACACCTCAACCTGAAGTCCTCCCCTACCCTCTCGCCTTTAACCTGTTTCCCCACAACTCACCCATGACCGCCAACTCTTACTGCGAAGAGGAGATGAAAATGGTGAATGAAACCCGTAAAATCTTTGGGGATAGCAATATTCAAATTACGGCTACCTGTGTTAGAGTGCCTGTATTAAGAGCGCATTCTGAAGCAGTAAATCTCGAATTCCATCAGCCCTTTGATGTTCACAAAGCGCGAGAAATTCTATCAACTGCGGTTGGGGTGAAGTTAGTAGAAGACTTTGATAAAAACTATTTCCCGATGCCCATTGATGCAAGCGGTCAGGATGATGTATTGGTGGGGCGGCTGCGCCAAGACATTTCTCATCCTAACGGTTTAGAGCTATGGCTATGCGGCGATCAGATCCGTAAGGGAGCAGCGTTGAATGCAGTCCAGATTGCTGAATTGTTGATTGCTAAATCCCTGATTTAGAATCCAATTTTAAAAATCCTGATGAAAGGGAGAAAACTGATATTTTCTTCTTTAGGTAGCTTGAAAAAGTAAGTTAGGCATTTCTTAGGATTTTATTAGCCTTAACAAGGGGTTTAAGCTCCTTGCCTATGCGGGTTATTTTTATCAAAATGTCCTGACATCACTGCATCAAATCAACATCATGATTTTCAATTCACTTTAACTTTCACTAATTTTTGTAAAAAGCTCTATCTATGAGTGCTGACTTTGGACGATTACTAACGGCAATGATTACCCCCTTTGATATGGAAGGCAGGGTCGATTATGCTCGAGCCGAGAAATTGGCACATGATCTGATTGCGACAGGGACAGATACCTTAGTTGTGTGTGGTACAACAGGCGAGTCACCAACCTTAACTTGGGATGAGGAATATCAGCTATTTTCAGTACTGAAACAGGCGATCGCAGGCAAAGCTAAAATCATCGCTGGCACAGGTTCTAACTGTACATCTGAGGCGATCGCTGCCACCCAAAAAGCTGCACACCTCGGCTTAGATGGCTCTTTGCAAGTGACCCCTTACTACAACAAGCCACCCCAAGATGGACTATACGCCCATTTTCAGGCGATCGCCGCCGCCTCTCCCGAACTGCCGATCATTCTTTACAATGTGCCAGGAAGGACGGGCTGCAAGTTAGAGCCAGATACTGTGGCGAAACTAGCAGAAATCCCCAACATTGTCGCCATAAAAGAAGCAACTGGAGATTTAGATCAAGCAAGTCACATTCGCAGTATCACCCCCCCAGAATTTACACTTTATTCAGGGGATGACTCCTTAACCTTGCCCTTAATGGCAGTGGGTGCAAAGGGCGTAATTAGCGTTGCTTCGCACTTAGTGGGTAGACAGTTGCAAACCATGATGCAATCCTTCGCCGCAGGCAAAATAACAGAGGCGACTGAGATTCATCTGCAACTATTCCCCCTATTCAAAGCTTTGTTTCTCACCAGTAATCCAATTCCTTTAAAAATGGCTTTACGACTGATGGGAAGCGATACAGGCATCTTGCGATCGCCAATGGTTGCAGGTAATGCAGATCTTGAGGCAAAAATCAAGCAAGTTTTGCAAGATGTGGGATTGCTGAGCTTTTAGCTTTTAGCTTTTAGCTTACTTGAATCAACTTTTTACTTTTTACTTTTTACTTTTTACTTTTTACTTTCCCAAAGAGATAACCTATGACTAACACACCAGCACTCAAAATAATTGCTCTTGGCGGCTTGCATGAAATTGGCAAAAATACATGGGTATTTGAATACAACAATGAAATTATGTTGCTTGATGGGGGGCTATCTTTCCCTGACAACATGATGCCGGGGGTGAATGTGGTATTGCCAGATATGACCTATCTGCGCGATAACAAACACAAGATTAAAGGGATGATTGTTACGCATGGTCATGAAGATCATATTGGTGCAATTTCCTTCCACTTGAAGCAGTTTGAAATTCCCATAATTTATGGGCCTCGCTTAGCCATGGCTCTGCTCGAAGACAAACTTAAGGAAGCAGGTGTACTCAATCGCACCGAACTCCGCCGTGTGATGCCCCGTGATGTGGTGCGGGTGGGTTCAAGCTTCTTTGTGGAGTTTATTCGGAATACGCATTCCATTTGTGATAGCTTTTCCATTGCCATTAATACCCCTGCGGGCTTGGTGATCCATTCAGGCGATTTCAAGATCGACCATACGCCTGTTGATGGTGAATTCTTTGATTTGGCACGTCTGGCGGAGCATGGTGAAAAGGGTGTACTGGCGCTGATTAGTGATTCTACTAATGCGGAAGTACCAGGAATTACGCCTTCAGAAAGAGCCGTATATCCTAACCTTGAGCGCTATATTCGGGCTGCCACTGGACGGGTAATCATTACCACCTTTGCCTCTTCTGTGCATCGGGTCAGTATGATCTTGGATATCGCCGACAAGCAGGGGCGCGTGGTTGGTGTGGTTGGGCGATCGATGTTGAATGTGATTGCCCATGCGCGGAACCTTGGTTATATCAAGTGTCGTGATGATCTATTCCAACCTTTGCAAAATTTGCGTCATTACCGCGATGATCAAATTTTGATCTTGACGACTGGCTCTCAGGGTGAACCGATGTCGGCGCTAACCCGCATGGCAAACCGTAGTCATAAGCAACTTGAGGTGCGTGATGGGGATACGGTGATTTTCTCTGCCAATCCGATTCCTGGTAATACGATTCCCGTGGTTCGCACGATCGATAAGCTGATGGCTCTCGGTGCTAATGTGATCTATGGTAAGGATAAGGGTATCCATGTATCGGGTCACGGCGCTCAGGAAGAACATAAGATGATGTTGGCTTTGGTGCGTCCTAAGTTCTTCTTCCCTGCCCATGGTGAGTTGCGGATGTTGAAGCAACACGCGAAGATGGCGGCGGATATGGGTATTCCTAAGGAAAATATTGTCATTGCTGAAAATGGCGATGTGGTGGAAGTTTCCCAATCGGCGATTCGCATTGTTGATAAAGTGCCTTCGGGTGTGGAGTTGGTGGATTCTTCGCGGGATGGCATGGTTAAGGGTGATGTCTTGCGCGATCGCCAACAAATTGCGGGGGATGGCATCTTTACGATCGCTGTGTCCATTGGATTGGATGGCAAACTATCGGCTATGCCTGATATTCAGCTAAGTGGTGTGGTCTTGCCGATGGAGCGATCGCTGATTATCGCCGCTATTTCCAAGGCGATCGAAAATTCTCTTGCAAGTTGCTGGGGTAATTTCGCCAGAAATATTGGCTCCCTAGAGGTAGATTGGGTTGGCTTGCGCGGTCAATTGGAAAAGGATCTCACCCGTGTATTGCGTCAGCAAATGCAGAGCAAGCCGATGATCGTCTTCCTATTGCAAACCCCTGGCAATGTAACTCAGTCAGAGACCCCTAAGCCCAATGCCCTCGGTGTGACGCTAAAACCCTCGAAGGTGAGTGCTAGTGGTGCTGTTGACAAGCCTGTTGTCAATACTAAGGTGGCGGAAACAACTGGTGCAGTTACTTCTAGTGCTGGTCGCCGCAGACGTACTACCACTAGCGTTTAGGCAGGTATCACAGCGCACTGAAATGTGTATTTCGGTACATTTATTCGCATAGGGATAATAGTCCTTGTGCGAATTTGTGGTTTGATGGATAGCAGCAAAGTTGCTGATTCGTTAAACTTATATCTTTACTTGTCCTATCTCCATGACTGCATCGATCTGGCCTTATGTTACGCCTGGCATCCCTGATGAGCTATTCGATCGCTTGCCAGGGATTCCGATGAGCAAATGTGAGACGCGCTTACTTATTCTTGGACAGTTGCGCCTACGTAATGACTCTATTCTGTGGGATATTGGCGCGGGTACAGGCACAATTCCCATTGAGGCGGGGTTGCTATGTCCTCAGGGGCAGATTGTGGCGATCGAGCGGGATGAAGATGTGGCAGGATTAATGGCGCTCAATTGCCAAAAATTTGGAGTTGATAATGTGGAAATCATTGTCGGCAATGCGCCTGAATGTTTAGCTAATTTCACAAAGACTCCCGATCGCATCTGTATTGAGGGTGGGCGATCGGTTGCGGATATTCTTGATTATGGTTGGGGGCGATTAAGCACTGGTGGACGGGCGATCGCTACTACTAATAGCCTTGAGGGGCTATATGCGATTTCGGCCAGTTTTGCGAAGTTGCAAGCACGAAATGTGGAAGTGGTTCAGTCCTCGGTTAACCGCTTAGAAACAAGGGGACATCATCAAGTTTTTGCAGCAGTTAGCCCCATGTTTATTATCAGTGGCGAAAAGCTATAATTTAATAGAGGCTGTTTGAAAGGTCTCGGTACTTGCTAGAAATATCGATGTCTCTCCCCTAACCCCTCCTACGAAAGGGGGAGAAGATTAAAAAAGTCACCCTTTTTAAGGGGGATTTAGGGATATAAAAAGTTTTAAAGCACTTTCTAAGACTCTAGATGTTTTTGTTTATTTACTTGCCTCATTTGGTTTGATTTCATGCAAAAACCTCACACGCCACTGAACGAGAGCGATCGCCAACTCGCTCTTGAGCGCTACCAAATTCTCGATACATTGCCAGAGCAGGAATATGATGATCTGACCCAACTAGCCGCTAGCATCTGCGGTACACCGATCGCTTTGATATCTTTCATTGATAGCGATCGGCAGTGGTTTAAATCTCGTGTGGGCATTGAAACAGCAGAAACCCATCGCGATATTTCCTTTTGTGGTCATGCAGTTGCCAACGATGCATTTTTGAATGTTCCAGATGCAACTCAAGATCCTCGCTTTGCTGACAACCCCCTAGTTGTTAATGAGCCAAATATTCGCTTCTATGCAGGCGTGCCTTTAAAAACCTCGGATAATTTTAATTTAGGAACCTTGTGTGTCATAGGTCGCCAGCCACAGGACCTAACACCTCAACAGATACAACAACTCAAAGCCCTGGGTCGCCTGGTTATTAGCCAATTGGAGTTACGACGTAATAACGAAGCATCAAAAATGCTTATGACAGTGCTTGAATCTTCACATAAAGTCTCAATGCTGCAACAGGCAATTTTAGACAGTGTGAATTTTGCGGTTATTTCCACTGACTTGCAAGGTAATATTCAATCCTTCAACTCAGGGGCAGCATCGCTATTGGGGTATAGTGCAGATGAAGTAATTGGCAAAAGTCTTGAAATTTTCCATGACATCAAAGAAATCATTGAGAATTCCCATCAATTATCTATAGAATTAAATCAACCGATCAAAGCTGGAATTGAAATATTTACGACTAAAGCAAAATTGGGGATAACCTTTGAAAAGGAATGGATTTATATTTGTAAGAATGGCGATCGCATTCCTGTTTTATTGTCGATTACTGCTATCTATAATCAGCTAGAAGAAGTTACTGGATGCCTCTGTGTAGCCAGAGACCTTACTGCCCAAAAAGAATCTGAACGCGATCGCCTCCGTCGTCAGCAGACCGAAAGATTGGTAACAGCCCAAAGTCGAATCGCGGCAGTGCTTGCAGAGTCACCTAGCTTTAGTAATGCGGCAATACGCATCTTACGGACACTATGCGAACAGTTATCTTGGGACGTAGCTGAACTATGGCTGATTAGTAACTATCCTCGTTCTTTGAGCATGATGACCAGTTATGCCAAGCCAGAAATTGATTCAATAGAATTAATTCAGACGCATAAACTGATGTCAGTTGAATATGGTTTGGGGTTAATTGGCTCGGTATGGGCAGAAGGGAAACCTAAGTATATTGAGATTGATCAATATCCTAACTTTTATAAATCAGAAGTTGTCAAAAAAATGGGTATAGGTTATGCACTAAGTTTTCCTATATGTGGTGAGAATGATTCGGTTTTGGCGATTATTACTTTGTTTAATCGGGAAAGGCATGATTGTGGCACAGAAATAATCAACGTGGTGACAGCGATCGGTAGTCAAGTCGGGCAATATATGGAGAGGCGAAAAACCGAAAGGGACTTACATAAACAGAACTGGCGCTCAATACTGCTTTCCGATATTGCTCTGCGTATCCGTCAGTCTTTAGATATTCAGGAAATCCTGAATACTTCTGTAAGTGAAATTCGCAAATTTATTAGAGCTGATCGCGTCATCATTTACCGATTTCATGATAATTGGACAGGGACAGTAGAAGTGGAATCGCTCAATCCTAAATGGAAATCCTCTTTAAATGCTAATATTCAGGATACTTGCTTTCAATCGGGATACTGGCGAATTTATCAAGATGGACGCAAGTTAGCGATCGATAATGTCGCTGAATCTGATCTCAGTGAATGCCACAAAGAGCTTTTGTTTAGTTTTCAAGTGCAAGCAAATCTAGTTGTTCCAATCATGGAAAATGCTCATTTGTGGGGATTGCTTATCGCCCATCAATGTTCTGCGCCAAGACATTGGGAATCTTTTGAAATCAGTCTTTTGAGTCAGCTTGCCGACCAAATTGGGATTGCGATCGCCCAATCAAGATTGCTTACCCAAGAGAAGGAACAACTCAAGCTTTTGCAACAACAAAATGTTGAGTTAGAAATTGCTCGTAAAGAAGCTGAACAGGCAACTGTAGCCAAAAGTTCTTTCCTAGCTACGATGAGTCATGAGATTCGGACTCCTATGAATGCAGTCATTGGTATGACAGGACTACTACTAGATACCAAACTTGATGCAAGGCAGAGAGACTTTGCGGAAACCATTCGTTTTAGTGGAGATCATTTACTAAATCTGATTAACGAAATTCTTGATTTCTCTAAATTAGAAGCAGGTGAAATGCAATTAGAGAATCTTGATTTTGATTTAGATATCAGCATAGAAGAAATCACGGAAATACTTGCTCCATCAGCACATTTTAAGGGCATAGAGCTAGCATCATTCATTCATCCCAACGTGCCGAAATGTTGTCGCGGCGATGTTAGTCGGTTACGTCAAGTCTTACTAAATCTGACAAACAACGCTATCAAATTTACCTCTAAAGGAGAAGTAACAATCGAAGTTACGGTAGAAACTGAAAGTGAAAGTGATGTGGTTTTAAAATTTGCAGTCATTGATACTGGTACTGGTATTCCTCTGCCTGCACAGACGAAACTATTTCAACCCTTCACTCAGGTTGATGCTTCCACAACTCGTCAATATGGTGGCACTGGTTTGGGCTTAGCCATTTGCAAGCAAATTGTAGAGTTAATGGGCGGTTCGATCCATGTGGAAAGCGAGGAAAATAAAGGTTCAACCTTTTGGTTTGTAATTCCATTGCAAAAACAGCTTAATTGTGTCCGTGATTTTATAGGAGCTGAAGTTTTAGAAGATATTCGAGCTTTGATAGTTGATGATAGTATTACCAACTGCAATATTCTATACCATCAACTTAGTAGTTTTGGAATGCGTGTTGATACGATTCAGCAATCTAGTTTGACTTTACCTTATCTAGAAAAGGCGATCGCTGAAAACGATCCATATAAAATCGCGATCCTTGATATGCAAATGCCAGAATTTGACGGAGCGCAGTTGGGAATACAGATTAAAAACTCTCCTAGCCTTAAGGATATTCACTTGGTTATGCTTACATCTTTGGATCAAAGTGGAGATGCTACCCATATGATTGAAATTGGTTTTGCTGAGTATCTCCGCAAACCAGTCCGTAAGGTGCGCTTATTGAATTGTTTAATTGAAACCATTTCTGGCAACTCCCAAAAATCAACTATTGAATCATCGCTTTACTCTGTCGGCAATCTACCACCAATCCAACCTTTTAACCTTAAAATCTTACTTGCAGACGATAGTTTAGTTAATCAAAAAGTTGCACTCAATCAACTTCAAAGTTTAGGATATCAAGCTGATATTGCCGCAAATGGACAGGAAGTATTAGATCTATACGCCCAAATTCATTACGATATGATTTTGATGGACTGTCAAATGCCAATTTTGGATGGCTATAGTACTAGTCGCCAAATTCGCGCATTAGAAACAGCCAACGGTTGTCTAGAATCTCATAAGGTGATTATCATTGCCCTGACAGCTAATGCATTACAGGAAGATCGCGATCGCTGCTTAGCGGCAGGCATGGACGACTACCTCAGCAAGCCAGTCCGTAAAGAGAATCTTGCCGATATTCTCTCATTATGGAGCAGGGTTATTGCTCAAAGGAGTGAGCTAGAAACAGCCAAAGTTGCTGAAACCGATCCTAATGATAGCGCCACCTATTCTGGTGCTAAAGCATCAAGCCCCCATGGTATTGCAGAAGAACTAGAGATTAATTGGGCATATCTAGAAGAAATGTCTAATGGTGATAAGGAGTTTAAACAACAACTTCTGCTGGCATATTTAAGCTCGTTGCCTGAGCATATGGAAGCGTTGAAAGTAGCGATCGCCCGAAAGCAATATTTTGAGATTGAGCAAGAAGCTCATTTCATTAAAGGTTCAAGCGTGGCGATCGGTATTAATGGCATTGCACAACTTGCATCGATACTAGAGGAGAGCGGCAAACAAAAGATGCTTCCTGAAAATGCAACCTTACTTTTTGACAAAATAACACTAGGACTTAGGGAAATAGAAAGCCATATTTAGATCTTCATTCTCTTTTATTGCATTCTCTTTCACTTCATTCTCTTTCATAGTTTGGACTTAATCAATAACAACTTTACTTACAACCCTTGCAAAAGGTATAATTAACCTATATTTTTATTACAGCAATTTGGTTTAGATTTGAGCACAAGGCACTGTAAGAACATAATTAACGCCCATATTAACCTTGAGGATTTCTTGATGAACCGCCCCCAGACACTTGTAGAGATTTTAACTAGCGATCTCCCTAGTGTTATTGCTGATTTTCAGGGAATTATTGTTGATGTCAATGAGCATTTTGAAGTATTGACGGGATGGCAAAAGCAAGAAATTATTGGACAACTGATCTCGGTGATTTTACCAAGTTATTTTCGAGAGTCCCATCATATGGGGTTTTCCCGTTTTACAGCTTCAGGAGTTTCAACCATTCTCAATCATCCACTAGAGCTTAAAGTAATTACCAAAGACGAACGAGAGATTTTATCTGAGCACTATATTCTTGCTGAAGAAATAGACGGTAAATGGAGCTTTGGAGCAACATTGCGTCCACTTGAATCTTAATTTTCTAGTTAATAATCTTAAGAGTATATTCATGGAATCTACATCCTCTCAAATACAAGAACTGCGATCGACCCTTGGCAAGATGGAAATCGCTCTGGGGGCAGTAGATAGCGCGATAGTGTGGACTAATGCATCAGGTCGTATCCAGTGGTGTAATAAGTCTTTCGATCGCTTAGTTGGAAAATTACATATTATGATTTTGGGCAAAGAATTATCATCACTTTTGCCTCTGCATTATGATGGAATTCTTGTGCCAGCCGATAAACATCCCATTGCATTAGCTATGGAGGAAAAAGGGAAAATTAGTGAGTGTTATGAGTGCTATCTTGGTAAGCAAGTTTCGATCCTTGAGATTACTTCTACCTACGTGGAAATAACGGTTAATGAGCCAAAAGAGATTAGCATAGTTGTCACAATTAACGATATTACCGAACAGCAAAGAAGCCAAACATTATTGCATCAGTCTAAATTAGAACTAGAGAAGCGAGTTAATCTTCGGACTCAAGAATTGGTCGAATTAAATGAACGGCTAAATCAACAAAATCACGAACTTCAAATAGCCAAACAAACAGCAGAGAACTCAAACAAAGCAAAAAGTTCTTTCTTAGCAACCATGAGTCATGAAATCAGAACACCAATGAATGCAGTGATTGGGATGACAGGCTTATTGCTAGAAACTAGTCTAGACGCACAACAGCGAGATTTTGTTGACACAATTCACAACAGTGGTGAACACCTGCTAAATCTTATCAATGAAATCCTCGACTTCTCCAAACTAGAAGCTCGTGAAATGCAGCTAGAGATACTTGACTTTGATATCGAGTCAAGCTTAGAGGAGATTGCTGATATTTTAGCTAAACCTGCTCATAGTAAAGGGTTAGAAATAGCCACATTTATTCATCCAGATACGCCAAAATACTTGCAAGGAGATATCAGTCGGTTGCGACAAATTTTATTGAATTTGACTAATAATGCCATTAAATTTACCGAACAAGGAGAGGTGATCATTGAAGTAAGCCCAGAGGCTGCACTAGGAAATTCTGTGGTTTTGAGATTTGCTGTCATCGACACTGGAATTGGGATATCAGAATCTTCTCAGTCTAAGCTGTTTCAACCTTTTATCCAAGTTGATGCTTCAACAACTAGACAATATGGCGGCACTGGTTTGGGGCTAGCGATCTGTAAGCAATTGGTTGAGCTGATGGGAGGAGAAATTTATTTAGAAAGTGAAGAAGGCAAGGGCTCCACTTTCTGGTTTACAGTTCCTTTTGAAATGCAACCCAATAAATCCAGTGAGGATCATAGTCTAGGGATAGAAAATCTCAGGGGACTAAAGGTTTTGGTGGTTGATGATAGCATCACGAACTGTAATATCCTTTATCATCAGCTAAAATCTTGGGGAATGGTGGTCGATGTGCTTATCCAGTCTCCTGATGTTATTCCTTGTCTCCTTCAAGCTATAGAGATGGGACAGCCACATCATGTTGCCATACTAGATATGCAAATGCCTGAATTGGATGGTGAGCAGTTGGGCATCCAAATTAAAAGCTCGACAGTCCTGAAAAATCTGCACTTAATTATGCTTACTTCATTAGATCAAAGTGGTGCAGCAAGCCGTATGTTGGAGATTGGCTTTGCTGACTATCTCTGTAAACCAGTCCGCAAAGCGCGTTTATTAAACAGCCTAGTTGACACGATCGCAGGTACACCAGATGGACAAAAACTAATCAAAAAGAATCTGATAAACAGAGAAGTTCGTACTGCCTCAAAGCTCCGAATTTTCGCTCATGGGGGTAAATAGGTGAAATGGTAAAATAGGAAAAAAGTTTTGACGCAACAACAGACATAAACATGATCAAGTTTCCCCTAACTGAACTGTTAGACGATCAAGC
>NZ_JACJPY010000031.1 GCF_014696345.1 Pseudanabaena cinerea FACHB-1277 | reverse complement strand
TATTGAAACTAGCTCCCAATAAGTTAACCTACTATCAACGAGGTAAGAGGGCTATGCAGCTTGTCACGGCTACGTTTTAGATGTCTTTGTCACCCCCTCAGAGAGAAACCAGTAGTAAATTGTGAATGTCGAGATCCCAAAGATCAAATGTTTTTAGAGTTGGCTATAGCTGGAAATGCTGATTACCTAATCACAGGAGATCAAGATTTGCTTTGCCTTGCCCCTGATTTTAACTGTCCAATTTTAACCATTGAACAGTTTTACCAAATTATTAGAGGATAGTTAAATGACCATCGCGATCGTCAAAACCAACCCAAATACCAAGTCTAGAGTCACGTTTGCCGACTACCTGACTTACTTTGACGGGTCTGATACAAAATATGAATTAGTTGACGGAGAACTTGTAGCAATGTCGTTAGCCACTGGAAAGCATGGCGGAATTACTAAGTTTTTAGTAAGAGATCTCGATGGCGAAATTGAGCGCACTGGCTTACCTTGGATTGCATTGCAAGGCATTGTCGGAGTACGTTGTCCTCGTGGCATTGGACTAGATACCGTCAGGATTCCTGATGTGGTGGTGATGCAGCGAGATGATTGGCAAGCTTTGCAAGAGCGTGAAGCCGTGATTGACTTTAATCTATCTGCACCATTGCTTGTCATCGAAGTAATCAGCCCTTCCACCAAAAACATTGACTACCGCGCCAAACGCACTGAATATGCAGCCCGTGATATTCCTGAATATTGGAGCATCGATCCGCTAGAGGCGAAAGTCTCAGTCTTAATCAATTCCGATGGCTGGTATGACGTAACTGAGTTTGTTGATAGCGGTCTCCTGATTTCTCCAACTTTTCCCGAACTTCAATTAACCGCACAAATAATCTTAAAAGGAGCCTAGATCATGAAAAAACAAGCCTATAACTACACCGTACTTTTAGAAAAAGAGGAAGAGGGTGGCTATCATGCCTTCTGCCCTATGCTAAAAGGCTGTCATTCTCAAGGGGATACCTTTGAAGAGACTATCGAAAATATTACAGAAGCAATTGAGTTATATATCGAAAGTCTCATTGCCGATCAGAAACCTATTCCTCAAGAAAATTTAATCGTTAAACCCTTGAGTGTGTTGGTATGAGCAATTATCCAAGCGTTAAAGCAAAAGATTTCATCAAAGTGATTGAACAATTAGGATTTTACTTTGATCGCCAAAAAGGTGTCATGCCATTTATAAAAATGCTGAAGGTAAGAGGGTTGTCGTTCCGATCCATTCTGGGAAAGATATCAAACAAGGCACTTTATCAGGGATGCTCCAAGATATCGACTTAGACAAAGAAACATTTTTTAGACTATTGCAAAAATAAGCGATCGCCTTATTTCTCCAACTTTTCCAGAACTTCAGCTAACCCCAAAAACAATTTTTTCTATCTAAACCTATGTCAGAATTTAATCTTAGCTTTCACGGTTCTTTTGCACTCAAAAAAGAAGACATTTTGAGAATGATCAAAGTGGCTGAAGAAGAAAAAGGTGCAGATGATACCAAACAGAATTTGATGAGTAGAACTGGACTAGGGAATGAAAAAGTTTTACGAATCAAAGCTTGGTCTATTCGTTCAGGATTAGTTGAGCGAGAGACGGGCAAACTCACACCACAAGGCGCGATCGCTCGCAAACATGATCCTTATCTCCAATCACCCATCACCGATTGGCTGATGCACTTCTATCTCAGCTTCAGCGACAAAGGACTAGCCACCCCACCACCCGATCCCGCCGATTGGGGCGGCTGGACATGGTTTGTTTATAGCTTCTTGCCCAATCATCTAAACTTTAGCCGTAGCACCCTCGACAATGCTGCAAACCAAATCTATGAAACCGACAAGAAAAAAGCTAAATCCATTAGTGACGACCTCTTGAAAGTTCTCAAAGCCTATACTGACAAAAAGGACGCACTCGCCCAAATCAACTTTTTAAAGTCCCCCGCTAAAGATCAATACATCGCAGGACAAGCAAACCTGCCACCCGATGAACTAATTGCTTATTTCCTAGCCAAAATTTGTGAAAGAGATTTTCAAGGTTTGTCGCAGATCAATTGCGATCGCCTGTTAAACCATCCCTACGGACTCGCTCCCATCCTTGGCATTAGCCCCGACCAAGTACAAGACCTCCTCGATCGCCTCTCAGGAAAAGGCATCATCGAGCAGTACAAAACCGTCCCTCCCTTCCAAGTCATCCCCCGATGGCATGATCCTTTAGACTTATTGGAGAAAGCTTATGTCAATAATTGATGCAATCAATCAACTAGCACTAGATAAAGTAGAACTGCGCGATCGCCCCTATCTGCTCTATACCGACAAACTGAGTAAAACCGCCTTGAGTCAATTAGCCTTTCGCTATACTGGCGATCGCGTTAGCTATCGCGATGACCTGATTAAACGCCATACTAGCAACAGCAAAAGCGGTTACTTAAATCTGCAAATGCATATCAGTCGAGAAGTTGAAGCCATCAAACAAATTTGCCAGAACGCAACCAAACCAATCGTCTTACTAGAAGATCTAGATGTTTTGCTCACCTATCTCCACACCCGTCCCAATAGCCCCCTTAACCAATTTTGGCGAAATCTTGCCGCCACTCGTCAGCTTGCCTGCCCCATCTGGATCTTATTACCCAAAACTTGGGCAACTGAAATGGCAAGTAAAGAAAATTTGTGGGATATTCGCGTTAAATACCTGTAAAATAATGACTAGTAAATTGGGGGTTCTGTCATGTTCCTAAATGAATTTATCACTATCAATGAAGCAGGTTCGATTGAGCCTGTGGTCAATCTTGACATGATGAATGATCCTGTCAAAAATCTTAAACTATGTGAAGGCTTTGTCTTTAACTACAACAGCGATCGCCCCAAAGAATCGACAGTTGGCTTACTCGACATATTGCGCCGCAGCTATCACAGCCCCAACTCTCCTAATATCCATTGCGTAGTGCAAGACTATGGCAAGGGGAAAACCCACTTTGCCTTGGCGATCGCCAATTTCTTCAGCAAACCCTATGACAGCCCCGAAGTTCAAGGCATCTTTAATAGCATCAAAATTACGACAGGCGAAAAGAATAAAGGAGTTTATGACAATTTAGAATCCTTCAAATCTAGAAGTAACCATCTTGTTCTTTGTCTGCGTGGCGATAAATGTGATGATCTGCGCCAACACTTTTTAGATGTAGTCTTAAAAGCTCTAAACAACGCAGGAGTAACAAGCTCCATTGCTCATCACCTATGCCTAAGACCATTGCGGTATCTGGAGCAGCTTAACGATAGCGATCGAGTAAAAGGCGATCGCTTTCTGCGTCAAATCAACGCTCAGAATGGAGATATAGCAGCTATTTGTGAGCTTTTGCGAAATAACCATCATGAGGTAATTCCGCTTGTGATTCAAGTTGCTGATGCAATCACCGATGGATTTGCTCCAAATTTTACTAAGAATATTGAAATAGAAGAAGTTCTTGATGATTTAGTTAAGAATCTCTGCACAGGAAGCAATGCCAGATTTCAAGGTATTCTCATTCTCTTTGATGAACTTAACTACTATCTCGATAGTTGGCTAACTGACAAACACGCAGCAGGTAATACCGCCCCTCAAAATCTGACTAATGCCTGCACCAACCATAGAGCCAAAATTACCTTGATGAGCTTCACACAGGTTGATCCAAATTCCAAAAGTAATCGCGCAGGTTATCAACAAGTTTCCACTCGTCTTGCTCCCCATGAGCATACTCATAGCCCTATCTCTAGCCTAGAGCGCGTGATTGATGATGTAATCGTGCAGCAAGATAATGAGGCATGGCAAAAATTTAGAAAGAAATGGGACAATGTTTTTTGGGGAGATAGCCAAAGAATCTATAAACGCGCTCGTAAGTATGAGGATGGACAGAATCTCAATGTCCAAGACTTCCATAAACATTTGGGTTTAGGTTGCTTTCCTCTCCATCCCCTCACAGGCTATTTGCTTTGCAATTTAGAATTTACACAGGGCCGCACAGCGATTGAATTTGTGCGTAAAGAAGTTGGTGAATTTCTCAATAATGCTGCGGAAACTGACCAACCTGTCAAAGAAAGTCTAAACTATATCTATGCTATATCTTTAGTTGATGCTTTTGCACCTAACTTTAGAGCATCTAAAACTAAGTCAGAAATTTATACAACTTATCTTAATGCCATTGATGCAATTAAGTCTGATGCAGATCAGAATGAAATTAATGTAGTAAAATCAATTTTTCTTTACACTGTCAGTAGTGACTTAGTAATAAAATCTCCTCACGAAAGTCATGAAAAAATACTAATAGATATGACAGGTCTATCAGAGAATAGTCTCAAGAAATATCTAGTTAAGTTATGTGAAGAGCGTCAAATTATAGATCGTCGTCCAGATGGAATTTACCAATTCTTTGCTGGTCAGAGTCCCAATAGAATTAGAGAGAAAGTAATTGAAGAGCTTGAAAAGCAATTGAAACAAAGACCTAATTCACCTTCAACTGAAACAGTATTTGTAGAATATTGTCGAGAAAATATATCTACTATACTTGTGGCAGATGTAACTAAATCAATTCAATTTGCTAATGAGAATGGTTTAATAGCTTCTGATTGGTGTTTTCAAAATCAAATTTTTACAATTGAAGAATTTGAAAAATTATTACAAAAGCCTCAAGCGATTGTTAATGCCAAAAACAAAGGATGTCACGGTATTGTTGCTTATGTAGTAGACAGCAGAAAAGGGGATTTAGAAGGGCTTATAGATGAAATTGATAATTTATTATCAGCTTCACAACTTAGAGATCGACTAGTAGTAGCAATACCTAAACAAGATATTGGTCAAGATGAAGAAAATTTAGGTCGTATCTTGCAAAAACTAGCAATTCTCAAAACAGTATTTAGATCTGATATGGGAACTCCTGCATACAGTAAAGTTCTATCTGAATGGGAAGAACAAGTAAGAAATGGTGCATCTAATCTCTTAAAACTAGAAAAGAATTTGGTTGTTAAGTCTATCCGATCTAGTAAGATTCATGGTCTAGATAACTCCAAAATCAGTAATAATGTTAGCGTTTTATTAAAAGAGCTATATCCTTACGTTCCATCTGTTGGTAATTCTTCTAATATTAGACTTGATAACACTGCATCCAAGCAGATTGTAACTGCATTGGCAACTTGGATGCTAGGGAAAGGAAAAATTGAAATTGTTGACTTGCCGAAACATAACAAAGCTGCATATCAAGGTGCAATCGATATGTTTGAAAAAGTTTGGGGAATTTTTGAGAAAAAAGGTAACGAATATTATGTAAAGAAACCAACAAACAATAACATCTTAGCTGCTTGGGAAATGCTTGATCAATTGTGTGATCTGAAAGGGGGAAAGGTTATTGTAGTATCTTTAAATACTATCAGACAAAAACTATTTGATATTCCTTATGGATATCATGATTTGACATTTGTAGTTTTGGCTTTTGCTTGGTTAGCATTACATCGATCTGAAGTTTCTTTAAAAGGAACTGTTGCAATCAAATCAGGTTCACGAAGTGCTGATCCTCGTGTAGAGGAGAAAGAACTTAGCTTTTGGGCTACTACTAATATTGTAGAAAAATTAGATAATCTTGTTAAAGAATGGATTATTAAACTAGATGCCAAAGTGATTCGACGTGAAAGAATTACTGCACCTCCAATACCTACCTTACCCACCACCCATGATCAAGCTTCTATCTATATCAAACAAGCAAAAGATTTTTTAGACTCTAATGGCAATGCTCCAGAAGCCAATACGATTAGAGAATGGTTAGGGAGATTAACACAAAGTGTCAAAAATTTTGATGCTTGGTACAAACCAATTAAAGCGACTGAAGAACTAAATTTAGCAACATCTTTTGAAGCATTAATTAATTTATATCCTCAAGTTTTAAGAGACTATACTTTAACTGATATTGTCAGAACTCCAAGCCAAGAAGCTACACAGGTCAATGCTTTAAAACGTTTACAAGAACTTATTGAATTAAAAGTCAAACAACTACAAATAGATCTCGACAGTCTAACTACAATTCAAGATTGTGGTGTAAGTTTGGGCAATACCGATGCTGCAATCAAGCTATTACAATCTGTGACAGCATTACCAGATATTCATATACAAGCGCTGGAAAAAACTAAAAGTGCGATCGCCCATCGCCAAAAAACAATTGAGACTCGCCAACAAATCACCCAAAAGCTGCGTGAAGTCCAAAGTCGCTATGAAGGCTTGAGCCAAAATGCAACTCAGCAAGAGCTTATGGATGCTCAAGAAGCGATCGCTCAATTTGCAGAAGCATTACCAGCATTGCAACATGAAGCTAAATATCAAGAAACACTCGAAAATATTAGCGAACGCCAAGAGCAACTCAAACTACAATTACAAAATTGGGACAGCCGATCACTTAATGATTTATCGCCATTGGAATGTATAAAATTGCGCGAAGAACTAGTCAAACAAGAAAGTCGATATACATTCGCTGAAGATAAACAACAAATAAAAGAACTATTAAGTTGTCTTGGAAGAAAAATTGAGAATAATCAGTCAAGCCAAGTGATAGCAGATGATAATAAAAAATCAATAAATCAAGCTATAGAGCGAGTAAAATCAATTGGTGAAGCTAAATCAATAGGACAAATGTTTGATAATTACAAGCATTTACAGCGACTCCATATTGGTACTCATGATGATTTAGATACGCGAGAAGAAGAAACTCAACTCTCTCAATTACAGAATAGTGGATTTAAAACTTTACTTGAAAGAATAAAGCGAGAGCTTGCTAAGTGTGACTTATTGATTAACAAATTAGATGAATATAATCAAAGAAAAAATGTCTTACAACAGCTACAAGTTTTCATGCCAATTAGTGAAGAATTTAATGATATTTATCACGAGAAAGAAGTTGCAGCAAAAAACTTAGAAAAGAGATACGAAGAATTTTTAACAAGAGGAAAAATCAACAAAATTATCAAGCAAGTTAATGATCTTTCTGTCAGCATGAATAGCACTATTCGCAATTGCGAGGAAAACTTGCAAAAAATTCATAAATTTTCAGCAGAACTTACTGAGCTATCGAAACAGAATAACAATCTCACAATAGATTATTCGGAAATCAATAAAAAAATCAAAGAATTTGATAATCAAATTGCTAAACAATGTGAAGAACTAACGCGCTTACAAAATCGAATTGAGGCGATCGCTGATCCTAATGAATTAGATAAGTTCAAGATTGATTACGCCAAGATTGAATATATTTTCAAAGATTCATCACACTATGCCAACTATCAACAGTTTCAAACCAAAATCGATGAACTTGATGATGTCCTTGATATAGTTCGAGTATTAGAAAAAGAAATTAAGCAAAAGTCTAATTCAATAAATGAATGTCAAAAATCACAGCAAACGTTAGCTGAGAAAAGTAAAGATGTACCCGATCGCTTTCAACCACAAATCCAAGCAATTAATCAATATCTAAGCGATCGCCTAGAGCAATATCGTCACGAATTAGACGATCTAGAGCAACGCCTAACCACAATTACAGGCTTAAAACAATGTCAAAGCCTAGAAGCAGAACTATCACGCAAATCTAACTATTATCTCGGTTCAGAAATCGATGAAGATCGTTATCGTCTAATCCAAAGCCAACTCAGTCGCTTACAAGAGCTATACAAACTTGCAGATACTGCCAAGCGTCAAAGTCTAGAAGATTACGATCAACATCTGCAAACACTACAACAATGGCATGATGAGGATAGCCAAATCCCTGAATGGATGGGCGATCGCTACATTACCATCCGCCGCGAGACTGAAAAAAATCGCCAAGCTTTGCTAGATAAAATTCGTAAAGATGCCCGCGAATGGGTAAATCAAGTTGCTGTGGTTGAGTCTGGAATTAATACAGATAGTAATCTTGAAAGACAAGCTGAAGATGCCCATAAACTCATTCAACGCATCCAAAACGAAAAACCTATTCATATTTTGGGGCTAACTGAGGATCTGGAAAACACAATTAAAGAAATAGAACAAAAATGTAATAGCATCATCGACTCAAATCTTGAGATTCAGATTATCTCACGCTTCCGTCAACTAACCCAAAGCCGCCGTACTAGCCTTTATACAAAGCTTCAAGATTACTTAACAGATAAAACGGAGGATGATTAACCACAAAACTATGCCTAAGTTGGATTTTATACATAGATCTGTTAAAAACGCTCTTATCGCTGATGGATGGAGAGTAACAGATGATCCATATATCATTGAGTACCTGAAAACCAGACTATATGCTGATTTGGGTGCAGAAAAAGCCATCGCAGCCGAAAGAGGAGAGCAGAAAATCGTGATAGAAGTTAAGAGCTTTTTAGGAGCATCAAAATTTCAGGATCTTAAGGAAGCTCTTGGTCAATATGATATATATCGCTACTTGTTGGAGGAAACAGCACCAGAAAGAAAACTATATGTTGCAATTAGCAATGAAGCATACAGCAACTTTTTTAGTCAAGAAGTCATTAAACTAATCCTAGATAAGCACCAACTGCCACTGATTATTGTCGATATCAACCAAGAGGAGGTATTAAAATGGATAAATTAGCTCAATATTCTAACCAAATTAGAGAGATATTATCAAAGCACGTCAACTTATGTAATCAATATTCTAAACATGATCTTGAGAATATTCTAGTAATTGACGAAAATAACCGTCATTATATCTGGATGTCTGTAGGCTGGCGCAAAAGCGATCGCATTAATGACATCACTGTCTATGTCCGCATCCGCGATCAAAAATTTTGGATTGAAGAAGATTGGACAGAAGTGGGCATTGCTAATGAACTGATGGCTTTGGGTGTGCCTAAAGAAGATATCGTTCTTGGCTTCCATAGCCCACAGATGCGTCCCTATACCGACTTTGCAGTAGCGTGAGGTTAAAGTATGCGATCGCCTTTCCTTGGAATGAATCCTTACCTAGAACATCCTGAACTTTGGTCATCTGTCCATAGCCGCCTAATCGTGGCGATCGCTGATGCCCTAGCAGATATACTTAGCCAAGACTATCGGATAGAAATTGAAAAGCGCACCTATTGGCACGAAGAAATTACTGAACGTTATCTGGAAATTCGGGAAGTTAAAACAGGAAAAGTAATTACAGCCATAGAAATTCTTTCTCCTAAAAACAAAAGAACAGGTGAAGGCAAGGAAGCCTATTTACGGAAACACAGACGGATTCTGCAAACTCAAACTCACCTGATTGAGATCGATCTTCTACGCATAAATTCAACATTTTTATATCATCACACACCCGTATCTGACTACCATATTCTCATTAGCCGTAGTCACGATCGCCCTAGTGCTGATTTGTACAATTTTTCAGTACGCGACGCATTCCCGATGTCCCTATCCCTTTACGCCCCAATGAAGCAGAACCAATTTTAGATATACAAACAATTTTTCAGCAAATTTATCAAAGGGGGCGATATGACATGGCGATCGATTACACTCAACAACCTGAGCCAACGCTAAATGAAGTCGATCTAATTTGGGTAAAGGAGTTAATTAATCATGGCTAAACATATCGTAATTGGCAAAGCTGCCAATGAATTTGAAGATAATGCGATCAAATTTCTTAAAAGTAAATTACCTGATACATTTACTATTTTTAGTAATTTTGAACTTAAGCAAGGTAAAGAAATCTATGAGATTGATCTAGCAATTATTGCGCCGCAATGTGTCTTTGTCGTAGACATCAAAAATATTGTTGGACATATTGATATTTATGATAAGTGGTATCCAGAGAACAGAGAACCCTTTACATCTCCTCTAGCTAAATTACGTCAACACGCTAAAGTTGTTTCGTCTTTAATTAGCGACTCTAACAAAGCTCAAAGTCATACACTTAGAAAAATTCATGTTCAGGCTGCAATTCTAATTACTTCGTTAGAAACAACAATCACCGATCATAATGGCAAAGATGAAGATAGTATTACTTATTTAAGAGAAAGTGTAGAATTTTTTAAAAGTTCTCATCTAATTCCTGACCATCGCCTTCAAGATGTTTATACATATTCCAATGCTATTGAAATCGCTATTAGAGGCAAAACTCAACCTAAATCTAAACCAGTAATCTATCGTGACTGGCAGCTAGAGCAGAAGTTGAGTAGTGGCGATCGCTTTGAAGAATATCGCGCTAGACATAGTTTAATATCTACTCGAACTGCAAGACTCAAAATATATCTAGCAGAACCGTATCCTGATCCAGAAAATCCAGACCCAGACAAAAAGAGAATTCTTACAACATTTGCATCTCTAAGCCAGATTGATGACCATCCCAACATTCAAAAAATCAGAGATTTTTTTGAGACAGAGGACAAAGATCGCTTTATTCTTGTGCTTGACGAGATTGAGGGTCGCCCATTAAGCCAAGCTATACGACTGCTATCTACCAATCAAAAATTTGATGTTCTCAATCAAGTTTTAGGCGCAATGGAATATGCCCATGAGCATGGTACTATTCATCGCAATCTGTCTCCTGACAATATTATGATTACCCATAACAAAGGTCAGGCAGTGATCACAGGTTTTGAGTATGCCCGAAATCGCGATCGCACCCACACGATCGCCGCCGAAATCATCGATAGCATCGACTACAAATATCAACCTCCTGAATGTCAACAAGATCCAACAAAGGCAAGCATTGCCTCTGATCTATTTTCCATTGGCGCAATCTTTTACTATGTCTTCACGGGCAGAAAATTATTTGAGAATGTCCAAGAGTTACAATCCCGTTCCCTTTGCTATGTAGAGCCGCCATCGCAACTAAACCCAGAACTTCCGATTAGTTTTGATAATTGGCTGCAAAAAATTTGTGCTAAAGATCCTCAAGAACGTTTTACCAGTGCTGATGCAGCTAGACAAGAGTTAATACCAATCACCACAAGCGAAACCATTGATTTAGCTAATTTGTCTCAAGATTATCTAATCAATAATCAATATTTAGTCAAAGAGAAGTTAGGAAAGGTCGGCAGCTTTTGCGTGACTTACAAAGTATGGGAGACTACGGCTGAAGTCTATGAAGTGCTGAAACTTGTGCTACGCGATCGCATTTCTCTATATGACCGTGCGAAGCAAGAATATAAAATCCTGCGTAACCTGCCCGATCATCGCCATATTGTCAAGGTGCGTAATGCAGGGCAACTAGCTGATGATGAAACGCCTTTTATTGTCTTCGACTATGTAGATGGAAAAGATTTAACTAGTTATCTGTCAGAGACAAAGCTTAGTCAGGAACAGGCGATCGCGATCGCCAAACAAACAGCGATCGGGCTAGAGCATTTACACAATAACGGCATCTATCACCAAGACATCAAACCTTCTAATCTCTTGATTACTAACATTGATAATATTAAGAATCAAGAGATATGCGTCAAGATTATTGATTTTAATATTGCCGCATCAGAACAGAACGAATCTCCCACGAGTGCAGGGACTCAGCGCTATTTGCCTCCTGACTTTAACTTTCAGGACTCAGCATCACTAGAAGCAAAAATTGATCGGGATCTCTATGCTCTTGGCATTACCTTTTACGAATGTTTAACAGGGCATTATCCTTTTGATGGAGGCTTTCCTGCACCAAACCTTTTGCCCGTGCATCCCGACACCTTAGGCTTAACCGTAAAGGTTCCTGAAAAATTGACTATCTTGCTTAACAAAGCAATTGCACCGCACAGAAGCGATCGCTTTAAATCTGCCAATGAATTTCTAGAAGCTTTAAAACAATGTTTCGAGAAATCACCAACCATTGCTACCTCACCAGAAAAAGTCGCAATTAGGGTAGAAACGCCCAAACCTCAACTAATACTACCTACAAATCAGATCATTGATGCTAAAGCCTTTTTTTCGCGTCATCACAGCCCTGTTGTTTTTCCCCATCAAACACCTGAAAAATTTACCGTTACCCTCGATCCCACTGCTACCTATCAAGTCCCTCAAGGCTATCAAGCGATCGCGACAGAACTAGAATGGTTACAATATTTTCATGTGCAAGAACTAGAAACATCTCAACACTATTGGATTTCGGGCGCTTATCTCTGTAACTTTACCCGCAAATGGTTAGAACTGCATGATTTATCCCATACAATTATCACTGAGAAACAGGAACCAATCGTTTATTTACAATCACTCCTCGGTGATGCCATCAATCTAACGCAATGGCAATCGCCACCACTCGATAATTATCTACATTCCCTATGCGATCGCCTCAGCCATTATCAAATCGCTAAACCAAAAGCTAATCCAGTTATAGAACTTCTAGCCAATATTACAGAAAATCATCAAATTTGGACTGACACACCTAGCATTAGTCACCTCGCCCAATGGCTACTAATCAATGTGCATGAAGATTTTCAGCCCTTTGAGAAATACTGGCAGCAAGTTATTAGTCAATCAACTGATAATCCTAAATTGGCAGCAGCCTATATTGTGGAAAAGAAACAAGAACTCTTGCGTAGTTGGATTGGGCTAGATTCTTCTAGTAGCTTAATTGATGACTTAGGCAAATTTCCTTTAGATTTTCCTGTCCAATTTATTAAAGAACTAAATAATCATTGGCAGCAGAAAATCCTTGCATCTGAAGGCAAGATTTTAGATACGATCGCCCTTGATTTACCAAATATTCAACACATTACAAATCTAGCCTATGAATTATCAATTAAATATCCCGAATTAGTAGTTAGCGATCGCATTCATCGTTTACCCTATTCAGTTGCACAACGTCATAAGCTGCTAAGTCTATTGCCTCCAGATTTACCGCCAGCACTGGGTGTGAATGGATCTGTTCATGAAGCAATTAATTGGGCGGTCGAAAAATATTTGCCATTCCGAAAATGGGAGTTAACAGTTGCGAAAAAATCTGTAAATGAAAGAGAAAGCGATCGCCTCGGTGAAAGTTTTGCCAATTGGCTCTATCAGCAATATCCCAATCTCAAAACTCAAGCCGTTGCTGATTCGCCATTAAATTATAGTACCGCCCATTTAGTTACTCAATTAGCTAAAAATAATCCTGTGTTATGGGTAGTAATTGATGGTTTAGGATGGCTAGATCATCAGGAATTACTACAATATTTAACTGAAAGTAACTCATCACAAAACAAATTAAAGCTAGAGATGGAGTTATCACCACGCATTAGTATCTTGCCAACAAAGACAGAATATGCAAAATGGAGTCTCTACACACAATTACCATGCGATCGCTCTGATTGGTCGCCCGAAATGGCAAAAGCTTTTCCACAAATGGGTATAGGCGATCGCTATACCGATGGGCGCATGAGTATACTTTACGATGATCTGCGAAACGCAAAACATTCTCTTTTCTGTTGGGATACCGAACAACTCGATCATCTTTACCATGAGTCCCGCGATTGGGATAGCCTGTACCACAGCGATCGTCCTGCCACATTACGCAAACTCGCCGATCAAATCCATTACTGCATTCAGCAACACCCACAACCAGAAAGCCTAAAAGTTGTTATCGCTAGTGATCACGGTCAATTAATGGGTGAAGTTCCTCTTATGCCAAATCCACCACGTGATGTTAATGGCTCAGGCAGAATGGCGATCGGACGCACAGCCGATCCACGTTGCTTTATTCTAGAATCTAAAGCTTTTGGACTCCCTGAAGATATTAGTGTTCCTAAAAGTAGTATGTGCTTCAGCACATTCCAAAAAACATCCCAAGGACTTGGCATTGGTTTACATGGTGGACTCTTCCCTGAAGAAGCAATCATCGGCGTTTCCGTTCTATCGCAATCTGTAGAACGAAAGCCAGTATCAATTACGATCAAAGGCTCAGGCAAGGCAAATCAAAGAGGAAAACTAGCCATCACAATTGACAATCGCCGCAACTCCGCCACGATTTACGATGTGATTCTTGAGATTAAAGAATTACCAGAATTACTATATGGCAAACAAATTATCCGCCAACTCAGTAACCGCAAAGAAACTTATACTATCGAGGTTGCTTTTCCCCAATTACCACTTAGTGCTAAAAGCAATGCTGATATTAAGTATAGTCTTTCAGGAAACTTACGATATCGGTTTGCCGATGGTGAAACGATGCTGATAGATTTACCTGATGAAACAGCAATTACGATCTCCCAAATCTATACCAGTGGGTTTGCAGGAGGTCTAGATGAATTCCTATAATCACTCTAACTATCCAAATGAACTTGTCCGCGAAGTATTTGGCGATCTTTCTATTGATAAGCGGCGCTTTAATTCTAGTGGACTTAAAAATGCGGGAGTGCCTAGCTTTGTCGCGGAATGGCTGATCGATAAAATTATTCAAGGGAATGGAGAATTAGGTATAGCCGATATTGAGAAAGTTAATAACTTCGTTCGCAAAGCTTTTCCACGCAAAGACGATCGCCATGTCCTCAATTTCAAGCTTACTCAAGGTGAAGTCTTAAAAATCATTGCCCTCATGCAAGTACGTGTGAGACTAGAAAATAAAGGCGATCGCATTCCCGAACCCGTGGCCAGTATTCCTTCGTTAAATATCGAAGAATGTCGCATCGGCGTTGACCTAGTAGAACGCTATGAAAACCTATTGAGACAAGGACTATGGGGCAAAATATCTCTATCCATGCAATCCGATGGCATTGTCGAAGTAATCGATTTTGATCCTTTTCAATGTTCGGAAATTAACCTAACGGAATATGCCAAAGCGCGATCGCAATTTACAACCGAGCAATGGCGCGATTTAATGTTCTGCTCTATGGGCTTTAATCCCGAAATTTCAGCATATAGTACCACCGCAAAAAATTGGGTGTTAGCCAGATTATTGCCACTGGTTGAATCGAATTATCACATCATGGAATTAGCGCCCAAAGGCACAGGCAAGAGTTTTATATTTGAGAATATTAGTAATAAAGTCGCGCTCATTAGTGGCGGTAAAGTCACTCCTGCCCGTTTATTTATCAATGGCAAAAATAAAGAGATTGGATTACTCGGTCGCCATGATGTGGTGGTGCTAGATGAAGTCCAGAGCTTGACTTTTGAGAATCCCGATGAAATCATTGGTCCACTCAAAAATTATTTGGCAAGTGGTCGTTACAATCGTTCAGGCTTTGCGGATATTTCCAGTGATTGCTCTCTCGTAATGCTTGCCAATATCGAACTAGATGAGCAGCTACGCCCTCGCAATGAATTTAACTTATTGCAAGATTTACCTAAATTCTTTTCAGAAACCGCATTACTCGATCGCTTTGCAGGGATTTTGCCAGGGTGGGAAATTCCCAAATTTAAAACTGAGGCGATCGCCACTCAAGTTGGCTTAAAAACAGACTTTTTTGGCGAAGCCTTACTTGCTTTGCGCCGCGATAATCGCTTTGCCTCTTACGTCAGTCAACATACTAGTTTTGATAAAAATACAACCATTCGCGATCAACAAGCGATTCAGCGATCGGCGTCAGGATTCTTAAAAATTCTCTACCCTCATCTAGAATTAACCCCAATCGATTACCAGAGAGATTGCCTAGAACCTGCCATTCGTTTACGGCAAATTGTACGAGATCAGCTATATCACCTTGACGATGAGTTCAAGCAAAATGGCAAAATTATTTATGCTGAAGTGAAATGAATGCATCCCAACGCATCACAAGCGATCGCCATTTATCTTGATTACCACGTCACCATACCCCTAGATCCGTCACTTTCAAGCCTTGATACAATGATTACAACTATGGAAAGCAAAGTATTACTTCAACGCATCAAAGAGATTGTGTATGAGATCGAGCCAACCGCCCAAATATTTCTCTATGGTTCCCGCGCCCGTGCTAACGCAAGACCAGACTCAGACTGGGATATCTTAATATTAGTTGATGGAGTCGTCAATCCGTCTCGACGCGATCGCCTACGCCATCAAATCTACGAAATTGAATGGGAAACAGGAGAAGTAATTTGTTCAATCATCCGCAGCCGTCAAGAATGGAACACACCGAGATTTCAACAAACACCATTCTCTAAATCCATAGAAAAAGAAGCAATCCTCTTGTAATTAACATGAACATTCCCAATGAAGCAGTTCAATATCGTCTAGAACGAGCCGAAGAAGCCTACCATGACGCTCTAACCCTTGCAGAATCAGGAGGATGGAATAGTTGCGTTAATCGCTTATATTATAGTTGTTTTTATGCAGTATCAGCTTTATTACTCAAAGACAATCTATCGTCTCCAAAACATACAGGCGTTCGCGGCATTTTTAACAAAGACTATGTAAGGACTGGCATTATTTCTAAAGATCAAGCAAGACTTTACAACGATTTATTTGAAAGTCGTCAAGAAGCAGATTATGGCGACTTTGTGTACTTTGAAGAGTCAGAGATTTCGCCTTTGCTACCTCAAGTGAGGGATCTGTTGGACTCAATCACGAAAGTTTTAGCACAAGACTAGCGATCGCCAGATTCAAACCTTGACACAATAAATCTCAAAATATGCAAAGCGATCGCCCCATTTACCTTGATTACCATGCCACCACCCCCGTTGATCCGCGTGTCGCTTCCGTAGTCATGGAATATATGCTGACAGAATTTGGCAATGCCAGCAGCATTGACCATGCCTATGGAGACAAAGCCGATCGCGCAGTCAAACAAGCCGCCAAACAAGTCGCTGATTTAATTGGAGCCGTACCTAGAGAAGTAATTTTTACATCGGGTGCGACCGAAAGCATTAATCTAGTGCTGCAAGGATTAACCCCAAAATCACCTAGCACCCATAAGCTAAAAATTGCAGTATTACCCATAGAACACAAAGCTGTTCTTGATACTTGTGATGCCCTAGTAAAAAAGGGAATTGCCGAGATGCTCCTTTTAAAAATCGATCGCCAAGGCAAACTAGACCTCGAACATTTAGAAACAAATTGCTCTCAAGGCATAGATTTAATTTGTGTGATGGCAGCCAATAATGAGATCGGCACTATTTACCCTGTTCAAGAAATCGGGACGATCGCCCAAAAATATAACATCCCCTTTCTTTGCGATGCCACCCAAGCCGTTGGCAAAATCCCCATTAACTTTCGCGATTGGGGCATTAGCTATTTGGCACTATCAGGACATAAAATGTATGCCCCTAAAGGCATTGGAGCCTTAATTTTGCGTAAAGGCTATCGGCTAGAACCATTAATTTATGGAGGTGGACAGCAAAAGGGAATCAGGGCAGGAACGCTCAATGTTGCGGGAATTGCGGGACTGGGAGAGGCTTGCCGCTTGCGTCAGCTAGAAATGGAACAAGATGAACATGAAATTGCCATCAAGCGCGATCGCCTGCAATCTTTGTTACTAGAGAGTATTCCTGATCTAACGATCAATGGCGATCGCCTGAACCGACTGGCGGGAAACCTCCATATTTCTATCCCCAATATTCCCAATAAGGCAATCATTGCTAGAATTCGCGATCAACTGGCGATCGCCACAGGTTCAGCTTGTTCATCAGGTGTTGAGGCTGCTTCTCATGTTTTGCAAGCCATTAACCTACCCACACATCTTATTGAAGGAGCCTTACGAATTAGCATCGGCAAATTCACAACCGATGCCGAAATTGAGAGGGCAGCAAATATCTTGATTGCAGCAGTGCATAGCTGGCGATGGAGTTGACTCGCTATCAGGATATGCGAAGATCCAGCGTATCCGCTCAATCCTACATTCAGCAGGTCAAAAGTGAAATAAAATATTTATCGTGTCAGACTAATAAAAAAATTGCGAAATTTTGGGCATTTTTGTTTAACTAACTCAGAGTCAAGTCGCCTGATAAAACGGGCGGTATATTGCCTTACATCTACTGCGAAAGTCGGGATCTTTTGCTAGGGTTTGATCCCAATCAGCTATCCCCCAAGACTCTAATTCTGGCTTGCTGAACGATAGAGTTTATAAAATACGCATAACAAATATCCTGAGCCAATTAACCTGATAATAACACTTTGATTTTCTAGGCGATCGCCTTGGGGCAAAGTGGCGATGAGAAAACTGAACTACAGGCTTTAACAGGTTTAACAGTCAAATATTTTGACCCCAATTCAGACTGTAATAGGGTGCGAGACTTCCCACTCACACAGTTAAAACTTTCTATATTTACTTGCGAATCACTAAAAAGATCTGCCAATATAGGTTCTAACACTTGCTTATATAGGGAAAATTCGCGTGACTGTTGCTGCTCCTGTTTCTGCGCCCGTCAAGAATGCCACCACTTCAGGAATTTATATGATCATTCACGGGCATTTTTATCAGCCGCCCCGTGAAAATCCATATCTTAATGCGATCGAGCGTCAGGAGAGCGCCGCTCCTTTCCATGATTGGAATGCCCGAATTCACCATGAATGCTACCGCCCCAATGCCTTTTCGCGGATTGAGCGTCATGATGGCAAAATCGTCAAGATTGTCAATAACTATGAGTACATGAGTTTCAACATGGGACCCACCCTACTCTCATGGATGGAATATCACGATCGCGACACCTATCAAGCAATTCTCGATGCGGACAAACGTAGTGCCGATCGCCTCAATGGTCACGGCAATGCGATCGCGCAGGTCTACAACCACATCATCATGCCCCTCGCCAACTGGCGCGACAAAATCACCCAAATCCGTTGGGGCAAGGCAGATTTTAAGTCACGGTTTGGACGCGAACCTGAAGGAATGTGGCTGGCGGAAACGGCGGTGGACTATGAAACCCTTGAGGCGCTGGCGATAGAAGGTATTAAATTTATTATTCTTGCTCCTTCACAGGCTCGGCGCTGTCGCCCGATCGCCACTGCTGACAATCCTCACCCCGCATGGCAGGATGTCAGTGGCGCACAAATCGATCCCAATCGTGCCTATCGCTGCTATTTGCGCCGTCAAGAATCGCCGTCGGTCACAGATGAGCGCCATAGCCTCAGTAAGGATCTTGAACTCAGCCAGTTCCATTTGCCGCCAGATACCGATGCTTACATCGATGTGTTTTTCTATGACGGTCCCATTTCCCGTGATATGGGCTTTGGCGATCTATTGGGTAGTTCCCATAATTTTGCTAAACGCCTTAGCCAAGCCGTTAAGCATGATCATCGGCAGCATCAGCTAGTATCCGTTGCCACCGATGGCGAAACCTTCGGGCATCATAAGCATTTCACTGAAAAGACGCTTTCCTATGCCTTTGTTGAAGAATTTCCTAAGCGCGGCTGGACAGTGACCAATTATGCCCATTACCTCAGCCTATTTCCGCCCACATGGGAAGTATCCCTCAAGTCGGTGACGGCTTGGAGTTGCGCCCACGGTGTCGATCGCTGGCAGGGTGGTTGTGGCTGTGGCGGCGAAGGCTCTAAGTATCAGCAATTATGGCGGCGACCATTGCGCGACAGCTTGAATTGGTTGCGTGATCGCCTTGCCACGATCTATGTGGATATTGGGCGCAAATATTTTAATGATCCTTGGGAGGCACGCGATCGCTATATTGAAGTCCTGCAACATTCGTTGCGTAATGATGATGGACAACTCGAAGCCGCTTTAGAACGCTTCTTTGAGCAGCAATCGGGCAACAGAATCACCAACTCTAGTCAAAGGGTTGATGCTTTGCGGCTATTGGAAATGCAGCGCCATGCATTGCTGATGTTTACTAGTTGCGGTTGGTTTTTTGAAGAATTGTCACGCCCTGAAACGGTGCAGATTTTGCGCTATGCCGCAAGGGCGATCGAACTGGCGGCAGATGTGGCTGGGGTGTTGCTTGAGGATGAATTTATTCAACGCATGGCAAAGGCTCCTAGCAACCTGATCGAATTTAAGGATGGCGCTGGGGTCTATCGCGAACAGGTTGTCACTAATCGCATTAGCCTTGCCCAAGTTGCTGCCCAATATGCCCTTAGTTCGACATTGGGCGACTATGGGCGATCGCAACAAATTTATTGTTATCAAATCCAACAGCAGGACTATCAACTGCAACGCATTGGCTCCATGTCCTTAGCGATCGGGCAGATCTATCTCACATCAAGGATTACCCAAGAAACCGTGAGCTACATCTTCGCCGTGCTGCACCTTGGTGGCGATGACTTCCATTGCTGCATTCAGCCCTTCACAGGGCGGCGCGAATATGAAGAGATCAAAGCAACCCTATTCAAGACCCTGAAACAAGCGAATACCGCCGCCGTAATTTTGGCGATGGCAAGTAATTTTAGTGGCGAGCAGTTTGGTCTGCATCATCTCTTTGCCGAAGAGCGTCATCGGATTTTGCGAATCCTTGCCGATGAGACCCTCACCCGCCTCGATCAGCTTTATGAACAGGTCTATCGCGATAACTATGGCATTCTGATCTCCTTTAGGCGTGATGATCTGCCCGTGCCGCCAGAACTGCAAGTTGCTGCCGATATCGTGTTAAATAACCGTCTTACGGAAGCATTAGAAGCCTTGGAAACGGGCGGCACGCTACCCAATGTTGGACTCGAAGCAGTGGCGATCGAAGCGCTCAATCTGGGCTGTAAGTTTGTCCATGTTGAAGATGCCCAAATCCTCGAAAGATTTATTCTCAGGCAAATTCACGGTCTTTCGGCAATTGCCAATATTAGCGAAATGTCTTTATTTGATTATCTCAATCAAATTGAGCAAGCGATCGCCATCAGCGATCGCCTCCATCTCAAGCTAAATCTCAGCCTCTGCCAAGAAGCATTCTTAAATTATCTATCCAACCGCATTGCCCCCCAATGCGTATTAGCGAGACAGATTCTCGATTTAGAATCGGTACAAAAGCAACCGATTCACATTGAGGTCAATCTCTGTGAGGCTATTTCTAATTTGGAACTGCATCAATTAATTGATACTGCTAGCAAATTAGGAATTGCCACCGAAGCTTGGCTATTAGAACGCTAATAGTCTGTTGATTCAAAAATAAACTCAAAACCGAAGAGATTGTTCCGCCCGCGTAGCGGGCGGAACAATCCCTGGTTTTAGGGTTTAATATGCTGATCTACTTATCCTTTTACCCCTGAGCTTGACTCTGTGGGAATGATGTATCGTTGGAGAAAAATAAAAACTATAAATACAGGTAACAACGAAATAACAGAACCTGCGGCAATCAATCGCCAATCTTCTGAAAAGGCACTGGCTAGACTGGCTATTCCACGGGGCAATGTATATAGTGCTGGTTTATCCACAATTACCAATGGCCAGAGAAAGTCTCCCCACATTGCCACAAACGTAAATACTGCAAGGGTAATCAAAGCTGGGTTTGCCGATGGCAGCATGATATGCCACCAAATGCCGATACTAGAACAACCATCAATTCGCGCAGCTTCTTCCATTTCTTTGGGGACAGTTTGAAATGCCTGTCGTAATAGGAAGATGCCAAAGGCAGAAATAATATAGGGAAAGATTAAACCTGCATAAGTATTCTGGAGATTGAGCTTTACCGCCAAAATATATAAGGGAATCATCGTGATCTGAAAGGGAATCATGGTTGTGCCAACGATCGCCCAAAAGATAACTTCCCTTCCTTTAAAATCCATTCTTGCAAGCGGAAAAGCCGCCAGAGAGCAGAATAATAAATTTAAAATTACGGTAATGCTAGAAACGAGAAAGCTATTCCAGAGGTATAGATCAAAGCGTGAGTTTTGCCAAACCTTAACCAAGTTGGCGATCGTGGGTTGGCTAGGCAATAGCTGCGGAACTGACTGAAATATATTTTCGCTGGGAGATTTGAAGGCGTTGCTGACTAGCCAGAGCAGAGGGAATACGGTGATGATGGCGATCGCAATGAGTAAAACAAAAAACAATATACTTGGAACGAGGTTTTGAGCTAAGTTTGGAGTGAGACTCGATTGGTAAGGCTTTGATTTAAAAAGTTTCATTTTATTTATTGCAGAAAATAACTCAAAACCGCACTCACCAAAGGAACCGACAAATTATCTGTTCCCCCTGGGGAATAAGCCTCTAGTAATGCCGCGATCGCTGCCACAGGTACAGACATCATCACATTTCGCCATTGCAAGTCTTGACTAAATCCCAAAATCGCCACAATTACCGCCATGCTCGTTACAAACATCGCCAAAGAACCCTCTAAGCTCCGTTGGTTGCCCAAATGCACAAAGGTATGTCGCCCAAATCTCTTACCAATTAGTGCCGCCATGCCATCGCCCCAAGACATCACCATCACGCCGATCGCCACATATTGCGGGTGCTGCTCCCAAAACAGGGCGACTAAAATCGTGATACTGAGCGCATAGTAAAACACACCATAGGTCTTGCGCCCCACATCATTGAGCATTGGCAAAATATTGGTGTAATGAGAAGCAAGGGCGATCGCGCTAAATAAAATTCCTGCGGCAAGACAAATCCCAAAGGGTACGTGCAACCACCAAGCGATCGGCAAAACATTGCCTGCCCCAATATGCACCACCTTTCGCACTAATTCTGGCTCATGCCCAAAGTGCCGCAAGATCGCCGATGTCAGGAATACTAACCCCAACCAAATCACCACAGCGCTAATTTGGGAGACACTCTGGGAAATGTCATTATAAGCATTATAAATAGTAGTCTGAATAATTAAGTAATTCATTGCATTGGCAAGTATAAAAATTCTGTAAAAACAATAAACAATGCTTGCTACGGTTTTAAGTTTTCATTTTGCCGTAGACACAATAAAAACCGACATATCTAAGTAATTATGTCACTTCCCACAGAATAAAGTAGACAGGCAGTAGACAGGCAGCAGGCAAGATGCCTGCGCTACAGGGATTTTAAATTTTGTGGGTCAGACATCTTGTCTGACATGGCTGTTACGAACCACAAGAAAAACTTTGAAAGCGTTGCTTTGCAACGCTTTCAAAGTTTTTCTTGATTTGGATTTGAGTGCAAAGCGCCGTAACAATCACGTCTGATGCAATTCTATAATCATCGATTGCTATAATTTGCAAATTATGGATAAACGTTTTTATAGCTTTTTTAATTTAACCGAAGAACAGGCGATCGCCATTCTGGATACGCCACAGGCAGAAATAAGTGAGGACGACTCCCGCTACATCGCTGCTTCCCATTTAGTTAACTTTAATACGACTGACTCTATTGCTGCACTCATGCGTGTAGTCAAGCAAGAGGTTCAGGACTTAGATAGCCGCATTGTCAGGCGCAAGGCAGTAGAAACCCTAGGCAGACTACAGGCTAAGGATTTCTTAGAAATTGCGGGTGAATGCCTATCAGACGATGATTGTTATACAGTCGAAAATGCAGTGTGGGCGATCGGCGAAATTGGGACAACAGATATTGGAATTTTAGCGAAAATTACGGATTTGTTAGATCGGCATGGTCAGAGCTATCGCACAATCATTCAAACCCTTGCCAAGTTAGATTATCAACCCGCGATCGCCAAAATTGCCGAATTTACCCACAATGAGAGCCTACCGATCGCCAGTGCCGCCATCACCGCGATCGCTCGCCTCAAACGCGACTTTTCGCAAATGTGGCAAGTGGCAACCCTATTGCAAAGCCGTAATGTCATCGCCCGCCGCCTATCAATTCAAGATCTCATTGATGCCAAATATTATGCAGCGATTCCAGACATTGCTCAATGTCCAGTATCCCTAGTATTTCGGCTACGCGGTATCCGTTTATTAGGAGAAGAAGGCATCGCATCAGGAGAACTAAATTTTGCAGATGTGCAACCCCACCTTGAAAAATCATTGCTCGATCATCCGCAAACCCTATCTCTAGTGCATAGCTATGAGAACTTGCCAGATTTAGACTTTTTAATAAGGGAACTATATGAAACCGACTTTGGACGCTGCTATTTAGCAATCAAAACAATTATTGCAAACTATAGCGAAACTGCACCTGCGGCACTCTTCGCCACCTACGAACAGGAGGCCAAAAGTGACTACGGCGCACATTTCCATGTGGTCAAACTGATGGGGTGGCTAAAACACGCCCCCGCCTATGACCTCCTTATCGAAGCCCTGCACAATCAGCAACCACAATTCCAAAAATCCCGCGCTGGGGCAGCGATCGCCCTCGCTGAGATTGGCGACCCACGCGCCATTCCCGCCATTAGATCCTGTCTCAATTCACCAATTTGGGATCTCAAGTACGCATCCCTATTAGCACTAGAAAAACTCGGCGATCGCAGTGGTTACGAACTGCTCATCAACGATAGCGATCCTTTAATTCAAGCAAAAGCCAAAAGCCAAAAGCCAAAAGCTAACAGCTAAAAGCTAACAGCTAAAAGCTAAAAGCCAATCCCCAACCCCCAATCCCCAATCCCCAATCCCCAATCCCCAATCCCCAATCCCCAATCCCCAATCCCCAATCCCCAACCCCCAACCCCCATGTCCACCGAACTTCTATTTCAACAACTAAAACACCCCAATCCCAATGTTCGCAATCAAGCGATGTGGGAAATTGCCGATAACTATAGTCCAGATACAATTAATCAACTAATGGGTCTACTCGATCAAGAGGATACGACCTATCGCCGTGCTGCGGTGAAAACCTTAGGGGCGATCGGGCATGACACGGTTTCACCGCTAGTGGCAGCACTACTCCATAGCGACAATATGACCGTGCGGAGCAGTGCCGCTAAGGCTTTAGCACAGGTGGTCATTTGCCACCCCGATCAGCCTTTGTCCGACGAAGGGGTGCAAGGTCTAAAAGCCGCCCTACAAGATCTCAACCCTGTAGTAAACATTGCGGCAGTGATGGCGATGGGTGAAATTGGTGCACCCGTTGTCCATATTTTGATTGAGGCTTTGCAGGAAACCGAAAATCCTGCTTTGGCAGTTTCCCTTGTCAATGCGATCGCATCCATTGGCGATCCTAGTGGCATCACTGTGCTGCAAGCTATTACGGAAGATACAACGGCTGATTCCTATGTTCTGGAGACGGCTAAGAGTGCTTTGTCCAGATTAGAGATGACCGCAGGACTCAAACGAAAGTAACTTAGCTATTGGTATTGATGTGGGACTAACCCATTTTGCGATTACCAGTGACGGGAACAACTTAACCCGAACTGACGTTAATTATTGTTGACTTGATAAATGCTTTGGCAATATCTCTTTGACACAATTATTTATTTATGAAATTCAATAATTTCTTTCGGTATGTATGGCGTGTAAACGCGCTGGTCATTTTTGGGGCTGGATTATTATCGATCGCTGTACTAGCCTATGCCGCCTTGAGCATATACCGTCAGCATACCAGTCAGACTCAAGTTAGTGATGTGGTAGTTAGTGAACCCACTCAAGGGACTGAGGTGAGCAATAAGTCGCTAATTGGTGACTTCTCAAAGATTGAAGGGAGCGCAGTTGTCAAAGCGCCTGTTTATCTGAGTCAGGAATATCAATATCGCTATGGCTCAAAGGAAGCTAGTTCAATTCAAAACTATATTTTTTACGATCCAGCCGCCAAAAGCTTTACCCTGCTCCGCAGCACCAATCAGGGCTTAATTTTGTCATCAACCCCTTTAAACATCCTTAATCCTGAAGTAACACCGATCGCTGATTTATATGTAATTGTCGAAAGGGACACCAATAACGATCAAAAAATTACAGAGCGCGATCAAAAGAGTTTGGCGATCGCCGATGCTTCAGGTAAGAGATTTAAAATGGTCTTGCCAAATATGGACGGCTTTAAAGGCGCTTCAGGCATCAAAGACAATCGTGTATCTGTGTTTTATACTATTGCTAATCAGCTTAAGGCTTCAGAAATTGACCTGCGATCGCAAGAAATTATCAGCACTACCACCATGGATGCTAAACGCTAGAACCTTTTGAAAGTGATGCAAAGCATCACTTTCAAAGGATTTTGGATTTGAGCGCAAAGCGACTATTGCAAAGGCAAATAATATTCAGTGCGTAATCTCTGCAATTGCGTATCGGTGTAATAAAAATTGAGAATGCGATCGTAAGACCACCCCAGCTTGGCAAGGTTATAGGAACCCGTTTGGCTCATGCCCACGCCATGCCCTAAGCCACCGCCGATAAAGGCATAGCCGCTTAAGACCTGATTTCCCCCTTGATTCTCATAGATAGGCTCTAGCCTAAAAAAAGTACTGTCGGGCGGATCGAAGGCATCGATGATTTCATCTTTATGCACTAAAATTCTGCCCGTATCGGTAGTTACCTGTAGCTCTAGCACTCGCCCCGAAGTGGCGCGTTTAGTGACTTGCAAGTTTTTGATCGCGTTAAAATTAGTGGTGTTATCGCCTGAAAATCTCAAAAATTTCTTGAGTGAAGCCTGTAATTCCGCTAATGTGCCTTCTCGCCGCCAGCGCAAATTTCGCCAACCATCTTCATTAAAGCCCTGCTGCCGAGCTAAAAATGCCTTTAGATTTTTATCATTAGAAATGTCTAGCGATCGCTGGTTGCCACGGTTTACTATATCAACGACCGATTGCAAATAGGGGCGCGGCGTACCATCCCATAGATCGTTATAGTTGGCAGTAATGCCGCCTGTGGTGGAAGAATACAGGGCATCAATCACGCGATTGTTGTGGGTGAGGACTAGCCCTCTAGTATCAGCGATCGCCCGATCTGCCGTCTCAGTTGTATCCTCTAGACCGCGATAGACTTGGCATTGGGTATCGGCGCAAAGTTCATAATCATCGACCTTAAAACGGTGGGCACTGGCTAATACATAGGTACGCGCCAAAATTGCCTGAGCCTGCACTGCCGCATAGGGTGCGTTATAACCAATTTCATGGGGAACCACACCCCGCACATAGGTTTCAAGGGGGACATTATTAACAAGGGTAAAGCTTTGATGGGCGTTGGGTTGTAGCCTTAATGTGCCAGCATAGGGACGATTGGTAATTTCTGACTTATTTTCCTTTTGATAGCTCACCTCAATTACGCCCGTACTGCTGCTGATGTCAGCCCGATCGCGGTTATAGCGAAAACCACCCATAATTAAGGAGGGCATCGGCTTTTGGCTAATGATACGGCGATCCATTTGCACCGTAAATTTCCCCTGCGATCGCAGCGAATAGAATAATAAATAGCGCAGCAAGATCAACCCATAGGTATCGCGCTTTGCCCATACCTGCCAACGCCTTGGTTGAGCAATTTCCGTTTCAATGCCCTGCTCTCGCCAATGGAAGGCACTCGCCGCCGCATTCTCAAAACTGCGATGATTACTTAATACAATTTTTTCATCTAAGATCGGCAAGGCTAAAGGTTGCGAAGAGATCTCCACCTCTAGGCGATCGCTGGTCACAGTTTGGGTTTTGCCATCAGCCGTGGGGATTGTCACCGCGAGACTACCGCCACCCGCCGCCTTGAGCGTCAGCCGATCCTGACTCCTTTCACCAAAGCGCTGCACAATGCCAATCTTGAGTAACGGGTTTGTTTCGCTTTGTGCCTGCACTGCTTCAGCCGTCACCATTGTTAATGTGCAGGTAAATGTGTAGGCAGTCACAACCAGCGATCGCTGGCAGGTTTGCCCGAAAGTTTGCCCGAAAGTCTGGCGCAGGGTTTGGCAGATAATAGCGAAAGTCACTTGCATAAGTCCCATAGATCTGCCGTGCATTATAGCTTACGCAAAATTTAAAAAGCGCCGCTTTGCGGCGCTTTTTAAATTTTTCATAGATACTTGTGGATCGCCAGACTGCTATAATGGCGGGCTAGTACTGATATAGCGCTTGGCGCTTTTCTCAACCACCAGAAATTACAGAATATAGTTAATCCAACTCAAGAAAGATAGATCATGGCAGAGGTTACTTTTTTTAACGCACTCAGAGAAGCGATCGATGAGGAAATGGAGCGCGATCCAGCCGTTTATGTTTTAGGCGAAGACGTGGGGCATTATGGCGGCTCCTACAAAGTAACCAAAGACCTTTACAAAAAATATGGTGATTTGCGCTTGCTAGACACCCCAATCGCTGAAAACAGCTTTACAGGGATGGCGATCGGCTCAGCAATGACAGGACTGCGCCCAATCATCGAAGGCATGAACATGGGCTTTTTGTTATTAGCCTTTAACCAAATTTCTAATAATGCAGGGATGTTGCGCTATACCTCTGGCGGCAACTTTAAAATCCCCATCGTCATTCGTGGACCTGGTGGCGTGGGTCGCAACCTCGGAGCCGAACATTCCCAGCGTCTCGAAACCTACTTCCAAGCTGTGCCAGGCATCAAGATGGTGGCTTGCTCCACCCCTTACAATGCCAAAGGTTTGCTAAAGTCTGCAATCCGTAACGATAATCCGATTATTTTCTTTGAGCACGTCTTGCTATACAACCTCAAGGAAGATATTCCCGATGAAGAATATTTACTGCCCCTAGACAAAGCCGAAATCGTGCGGGAAGGCAGCGATGTGACGATCCTCACCTATTCGAGAATGCGCTATCACGTTCTCAAGGCTGTGGATACTTTAGTGGATAAAGGCTATGACCCTGAAGTGATTGATCTCATTTCCCTTAAGCCTTTAGATATGGAAACGATCGCCACATCCTTGCGAAAAACCCACCGCATCATCATTGTCGAAGAAGGTATGCGTTGCGCCAGCATCGGCTCCGAGATTATTGCCTCCGTCAATGATAACTATTTTGATGAGCTTGATGCTCCCATTGTGCGCTTAGCGGCGCTCGATGTGCCAACCCCTTACAATGGCACACTGGAAAATCTCACTATTCCCCAACCCGAAGATGTGGTTGCGGCGGTTGAGGAGCTTTTGGCTTAATTTACTTCTTGAAAAGGCTACTTTGGCTAAGTTTCAAGGTTCAGATCCCCCTCAATCCCCCTTTACAAGGGGGATTGAGGGGGATCTTGAGAATTTTTCTTCCTCCCCTTTCACAAGGGGCTGAATCCCTTTGCCTGTGCAAGTTGTTTTGACAAGATGCCTTCATCTAGTCAGCCGTCATTCAAGCGGCAACACTTTTTGGGGTAGCACTTTTCTGAGTAGAGCTATTTTGTGCGGCAGTCTTTTGAGTTTGTAAAATCATTTGACTAGGCACAGAAATCCAAACTTGAAATTTATTAGCATCAGGGGTAATTACTACACCCAATCCTAAATCGAGATCGCCACGACAAGCGCCGATCGCTTGCTCCAAAGTTTCATAACAGCGATCGGCGACAAAGGTTTTGTTTAAAAATACAATTCCTTTCTCACGTCCCACGGGTGTAATCACTTCAATGGCTTGAGTTTCATTTACAGAGTCGAGGATCATGGTCTTAGTTTATTAAAAAAGTTATTAGAATTTTTTATTAGAAGTTTCTTTAAGGTTTTAAGGATTAGCAAATAGAAGCTTGTTAAAAGGATTTTATGAATGTATTTAGTTAAGCATGGTAGAGATTTCATACAAGTTTTAAAAGAAATTCTTAACAGATATTTTTAGCCCAGTTCAGTATCTCTTGCTTTCATCAAAAGCAATGCGATCGCTTCACGCATTAGTTGTGACCTTAGTATCAATAAAAAGTGATCGATATCACAGGTATGGAGACAGCCTGAGATCGATCTTTGTTTCATCCGCCTGCTAAAGTTTCTCCACATCCCCTAAACAGATTGCACCCATGGGCATCATCACCAAACGTTCATCCCAAAAAATCCGCGCTAACGAAATTCTGATCCGCCTAAAGCGCCTTTATCCTGACGCGACCTGCTCGCTAGATTATGAAACCCCAGTACAGCTTTTGGTGGCGGTGATTCTTTCGGCGCAATGCACAGACGAGCGGGTAAATATGGTCACGCCCAAGCTGTTTGCCCGTTTCCCTGACGCGATCGCCTTGGCAAATGCTGACTTGGACGAACTGATGGAACTAGTGCATTCCACGGGCTTTTATCGCAATAAATCTAAAAATATTCGTGCCGCTTGTGAAATGATCGTGCGCGAGTTTGATGGGGTAGTACCGAATACGATGGAGAGTTTGCTGCGGTTGCCAGGGGTGGCAAGGAAAACCGCCAATGTGGTCTTAGCCCATGCTTACGGCATTAATGCGGGGGTGACGGTGGATACCCATGTCAAGCGCTTAACTAAGCGATTAGGGCTGACCAAATTCGATGAACCCCTTAAGGTAGAACGGGATCTCATGTCCCTACTGCCCCAACCCGATTGGGAAAACTGGTCGATTCGGATTATTTATCATGGTCGGGCGGTCTGCAATGCCCGCAAACCTGCCTGCGATCGCTGTGAACTAGCGGATCTATGCCCTTCAGCACCAAAGGAGAGCTAGTCGCCAAAAATGGCTACGCCATTTTTGGCGACTAGTTAATATAGGGCGAAGCGCGATGAGTTGTGAAGTTTTCTAAAGATACCCATCTTTTATATCGTGACATCCGCGCTTATTCCCTAAAATGAAGACAAAATTCTCCCTGCAATTTTTAATTAATAAACACCTATGAAAGATTTCGTACAACCATTCAAGAATGATCCCCAACTAGGGAATCTATCTACTCCCGTCAGCGATTCTCCCTTAGTTCGTGCCTTTATTGGCAACCTGCCCGCCTATCGCCCTGGTCTATCCCCTAGCCGTCGCGGTCTCGAAATTGGCATGGCTCATGGTTACTTCATCTATGGACCTTTTGCTTTACTTGGTCCCCTCAGAAATACCGAGCTTTCTAGCCTTGCTGGACTGTTGGCAACCGTAGCATCGATCGTGTTGCTCACCCTTGGTCTGTCACTATATGGCGAAACTGCGACTAAGGTGATCTCTAGCTCGGCTGTAGAAGCTCCTGCCGAACTGGGTACTTCTTCGGGTTGGAGTGAATTTGCCAGCAGCTTTTTGATCGGTGGTGCTGGTGGTGCAGCTTTTGCCTATTTCCTCAACTACCTAGAGCCAATGCAAAAGTTCCTCGGTTTGCTCTGGTCTTAGGTTAATCCTGCCACAAGTTCGATCGCCTCAATCTTCATTATTTTATTCAAGGAAAATTAGAACCATGACTGGATACTACGCCCATTATTACGTCTCCTACATTTTCGTGCCTCTAGTTGGTGTAATTCTACCGATCGCCTCTATGGGTCTATTGCTCAACTACATCGAGAAATAATTAAAAAAGAGAACTTGCTTTGCAAGTTCTCTTTTTTGGGAAAAGCAAAGGGCGCGAAGCGCCCTTTGCTTTTTAATTGGCTCTATTGGGGCGAATCAAAACAATGGGGGTTTGCTCTGCCGCATTACCTGCGGGATTCATTACTAGGGCTTGATTTAATAACTTCTCGGACACGCCAGAAGTCGCTGCCAAAACCTTGACCCGACGCAGATCGTTTACATCCACGATCGCTGCTTCTAAGCCAGTACCAGCCTTAATTTCATCAACTACGGCTTGTGGATTTTTGGGGCCAAGGACGATGAATTGATCATAGGGCGGCAGAGTGCCTGTAACATCATCAATCAGCCGCGCCTGTTCACCCGCCAACATATAAAACACCCCTGGTTTTCGGAACAAAGCTTTGGCGATCGCCCCCGCAATAAAGGCAAATGCCACGCGCCAAGCCCCTGACTCATTGATCAAGGTTTGCAATCCGCAAGCAGTGGCAAGGCTAGAAGTACTTTGAAAGTAATAGCAGAGACGCTTTGCCAGCCAGCGCGGTTTAATGTCACTGGGATGATAAAAGTTGCCCTGCATAATTGCGATCGGCGTTTCGGCGATCGTCACGATGTCCCCCGCTTGGGCATGACCGATCACATAGCGCTGCATCACATCGACAGGGGTATCCCCTGCGGAGAGAATATGGGTACGAATGGGCAGTACATCAGCATCAGGGGTGGGTCGCCAGCGTTCCCGTTGTTCGCCATTGGGGAATTGCAAGGGAATAATGCAATGCTTGACCTTTTCCTCACGCCCCCCTGGACCATAAATTGTGTAATGTATCTTCACCCATGCAGTTTTGAGTTGGTCGAGATTTTTGCCTGTAATGTTTAGTTGGATCTCGGCTGATGTGCTTTTTTTAGGAGAAACAATATAGGACTCCCAATAGTTATCATGGCGACTAGTTATATTGGCGTGGCGCGATCGCAATTGGGTTTCGGAGTGGACATGATCAAGGCTATCACTCGACAGCAACGACACTTCAGGCTTCAATTCCACCAAAAAAACATCTAGATTACGGGTTTTATTGGTGGCGGTTAATATTAGCTCAATTTGATAATGCTCTGGCTCGTAGGTGAGAAATTGCCAAATGCCACTATCAAATTCTAATAAATTGCCCTGTCGGGTGCTGTATTGCCACTCAAATAGTAGCCATAGTAGCAAAACTAGTCCAGCGATCGCCAAGCCTAAACCAATCAAAATATTCATTGCCATTAATTCCTATTAATCCCTACTTTACTAATTCGTGAAAGTGTGGCAACACTTTTGTGAATTAACAACCAAACCGAATAATGGTTTTGCGATCAGTAAAATGGCTATGCCACTTTACTGATCGCGTACTTAATCTCTGCGAATCGACTGTTTAAGAGTTTTAGTAAATTCAGCGATCGCGTGCAGACCGCCATCGGGTTCCGCGAGGCGCTTCACCATCGCACTACCCACAATTGCCCCATCCGCATTCCAATCGATCACCTGCCTTGCTTGCTCAGGCTGCGAGATGCCAAAGCCCACCGCTATGGGTTTATCCGTGATTACCCGCAACTGCTCAATCATGGTTTTTACGCCCTTAGCCACCTCACTGCGGACACCAGTTACGCCCGTAGCGCTGACCACATAGATAAAGCCTTGAGACTGCGCGGCGATCGCCGCACAGCGTTCCATCGGACTCGTGGGCGCGATCAATAAAATCACTTCAATACCCACGGCTTTTGCAGGCTCTAATAAAACATGGGACTCCTCTAGGGGCAGATCTGGCACAACCAAACCGCGCACCCCTGCCTCATAGATCTTGCTTAAAAACGGTTCAACACCAATATTCAGAATTGGGTTGTAATAGGTAAATAGAATGATCGGCGATCGCAACTCAGGCGCAACTACTCTTACCAAGTCTAAAACCTGAGTAAGGGTCGTACCATTTTGCAAAGCCCTAGTCGCCGCAGCCTGAATCACAGGACCATCCGCTAAAGGGTCAGAGTAAGGCACACCCAACTCAATCAGATCCGCACCATTTTGATCCAATATCCGCAGCGCCTTCGCCGTCGTCTCTAAATTGGGATCACCAGCCGTAATAAAAGGAATCAGGGCGGATTGACCTCTGGCTCTTAACTCTTCAAAGCGTGCGGAAACGGATATCATGACTTAAAAATTTTCCAAAACAAAACGTAATCCCGTATTATAGTAACGCCTCATGGTTAATGTAGACTGACATAAAAACCGCAAGCTAAAACATTAGAGAATTAAGTTTCGTGATATATGGCGCAAATCTTTGGAGATTTTATAGAAGACTTTTCTGAAAGAAGTGAATTTCTGGTAATAGGATTTTCGCCTTCGTCAATGCCAATTCAGCAACGATGGAAAACCAATGGTCTTTCCGCCGACTTTCTAGGCGATTATGTCAAAAATTTCTTCCCAGGAGATACTAGTGCGGCGTTAAGCAAACAAACAGAAATCGCGGCGGCAGTTAGCTTTGTTGCCAATGAATTGCTGGAAAATGCAATGAAATATAGTGATATCAACGCAGGTCTACCGATCAACCTTGAAGTACATTTATTTAGCGATCGCCTGATATTTGTATCTAAAAACAGTCTATACCCAGAAACCATCCCTGAATTTCAGTTATATATTCAAAAAATAATGACTGGTGATATTGCGGAGATGTATGTTGAACAGATTGAGAAAAGTAGTGCTAGTGAGGATACAGGTAAGTCGGGGCTTGGCTATTTAACTATGCTAATGGACTATGAAGCTCTGCTAGGATGGCAATTTACAACATCACCCAATTTGCTTAAACCGCTTGTAGATCAAGAACCTCAAGAGCAGGATGTAGTAACAGTTGTAACAACAATGGTACAGTTACCTCTTTAAACAAATTTGGACTACAGCGCTCATGCTGATTTAAAAAACTAGCAGCATTTTTGCTTGTCAGCGCTAAGTATCGATAAGCAAAAATGTTTATGTACCACTCAAAGCCTCAATTAGCCAAAATCATCAATAAACGTCAATTAGGAGCAATCAATTTATGGAAGTGAAGGGTGATGAATATCGGGTTTGGTATGAACCCTCAAGTTCAATTGTTTATTGCCAAGGTTCGTTAAGACTAGCAGGCATGGAAGAATACGCGCCAATTGTAGGTATGTTAGATAATATTATCCAAGAAAATCCCAAACAACTTACATTAAATCTATGCGAACTAGAGTTCTTGAATAGTTCTGGTATTAATGTATTGTCAAAATTTGTGATTAAGGTCAGACAAAAAGAATCGATTAAGATCATCGTTTGTGGTTCTGATGCTATACCTTGGCAGCGTAAATCACTGAAGAATTTACAGCGCTTAATGTCAAGCCTTGTCTTAGAATGGCAGAGTTAAAAATATTGAGGGAGCGGCAAAGCCACGCCCTCAATATTTTAATAGGTTATATTTTTTAGTCGATAGATCACTTCATTACGAATCACTTCTAATAATTGCTCAATTTCAGAACGTGAAACATGACCGATATCAATTTGTCGCCTAGCAACTTCTGACAAAAAATCTAATATTTGTTTGGGTAGCATTAGACTTAAACCATTTTTTAAATGGGTTTCTAATTTGCACACTCCTGTGACAATGGGGTAGCTACGATACTCTTCTAAACCGTCAACATACTGACCACCATTATCAAAATAGCTCAAGCGCACATGGCGATAGGTCGGCGGCTGCCCAGTATATCCCGATAGTTCTTGATTGATAAATTGGATTAGCGCTGTCAAATTATGAGCTTGGGCAAATAATAGACATTGTTCTAACGCTCTAGTTAGGGGTAGTTTTTCGATCGCAGCTTCTACCTCTAGACGCACCTCTAAAGCGACTAATAATTGTGAGACAGATGGCTCTTGACATGGTTCTAAGACTGACATGATGATTTATGGAAAGTGATTCCAATGCGGTTGTACTTCGATATGGTTTAAAATTGCAATTAAAGTTCATTCTTGCACAAAGTTCATGCTCACTTCCGATCGCAACGCTATAGACCAACAAAAGCAAGCATCATCCCAAGCTATGATCGAAATTGATGCTCCCAAACGGGGAATGCCCGTAACGATCATTACAGGTTTTTTGGGTAGCGGAAAAACTACTTTACTAAATCATATTTTACAAAATCAAAAAGAGCTAAAAGTGGCAGTTTTGGTCAATGAGTTTGGCGATATCAATATTGACAGCCAGTTGTTGGTTTCTATTGATGAAAATATGATGGAACTGACCAATGGCTGCATTTGCTGCACGATCAATGATGGCTTAGTTGATGCTGTTTACAACGTCCTTGAGCGGGGCGATCGCATTGACTATATGATTGTTGAGACAACGGGAGTCGCCGATCCTTTGCCGATCGCCCTCACTTTTTTGGGTACAGAATTACAACACCTTACCCGTCTTGATTCGATTTTGACGGTGGTGGATGCGGAGGCTTTTACCGAGGAGCATTTTAAAAGTGATGCCGCCTATGCCCAAGTTATGTATGGCGATATCATTATTCTCAATAAAACCGATCTTGCTACCGATGAAAAGCTCAAGGCTTTAGAGGATTACGTCAACAAAACTAAGACCAAGGCGAGAATCCTACGATCGCAGATGGGGGTTGTGCCTTTGCCGCTAATTTTGGATGTGGGGATCGATCAGTCAGCGATCGCGCAGGCAGCAAAACACGATGACCATGATGATCACGAACACGCGCATAATCACGATCATCACGATCATCACGATCACACGCATGATCACGATCATCACCACTCTCATCACCTAGATAATGATGGTTTTATCGCGATTTCCTTCCAAAGCGATCGCCCTTTTATTTTGGATAAGTTTCAAAATTTCCTTGATAAGCAACTGCCCATTGATGTATTTAGGGCTAAGGGCATTCTCAATTTTGTTGGCATTGATAATCGCTATGTGTTTCAACTCAGTGGTAAACGCTACGAACTCAAAACTGACGATCGCAATAAGCCCCTCAACAATCAGTTAGTAATGATCGGTCGCAACCTCGATCAGCAAGCCATTCTTGATAATCTCAATGAATGTCTTGTCTAAATAAAAAAGGTATCGCGTTGCGATACCTTTTTTTATTTCTAATTTTTATTTCTAATTTTTATTTCTAAACGTAAGCCGCAAGGCGATCGCATAATTTGTCTGCCTGAATGACACCCTCAACCCGATCAACGGGTTCGCCGTCTTTGAACAATACTAATGTGGGCAAGGCATAGACCCTAAATTGGGAGGCAAGGTCTGGATAATTATCCGTATTGATCTTGACGATTTGTACTTTGTCCTTCATCTCTTCGCTGACTCGATCCAAGATGCCTGTCATCAGTTGGCAAGGACCACACCAAGGCGCGTAAAAATCCACTAAAACGGGTAACTGAGATCCGCTTAATAGTTCATCGAAACTACCAAACTGCTTTTTGACTGACATGGGGCGATCGCTCCGCTAATTGGTTACTTAATGATAATTAGTTATAGATTATAGCGCTCGGCGATCGATGGCGTATATATCAGCTCCACAATCAAGTTGTGATATTTTACGCCGCAACTTGATTTCATCTATTTAACCAAACCTTAACTAGAGCTTATTGATATCTTATTCAGAAGCCTATGAACGACTCGTAAGATTGACTAGTTGCGAGTAAATACAAATAACATTCATGGCAATTACTCTAAATAAAGTTGGTAGTGCGACTAGCGCTACAGCTTCCGAAATACCAGCTTTTGATCCTGCTAGTAAACGCTTGTATGTCGTTGCCGCTAGTACTGTTGATATATACACAGTCGGCAATACAGGTACATTAACTAGTGTTGGACAACTAACGCCTGGATTTACACCTGTTTCTGGTACGGCTGCTCCTAACAGTGTTGCTGTTAAAAATGGGATCGTGGCAGTCGCTTACGAGGTCAAAGATACTGCAACAGGAACCCATCAGCGCGGTCGTGTCAGTTTCTTCAATGCTGCTGATGGCACATTTATCAATTCTGTCGAGGTTGGCTTCTTGCCCGATATGCTCACCTTTACCCCCGATGGTAAAAAGGTATTGGTGGCAAATGAAGGGGAGCCAAACGAAAATTATTCCGTTGATCCTGAAGGATCGGTAAGCATCATTGACCTCACCAATGGCGCGGCTACTGCCACAGTTCAGAATGCTAATTTCAATGCTTTTGATGCTCAATTGGCAACCCTTAGATCCCAAGGTTTGCGGGTAATTGGTAATACTTCGACTCTTTCTCAAGATGTCGAGCCTGAATACATTGCGATCGCCTCTGATGGTCTGACTGCCACGATCACTCTGCAAGAAGCGAATGCGATCGCATTTCTTGACATTGCCACAGCCACAATTACCAGCATCAAACCTCTAGGGTTAAAGGATCATAGTCTAGCTGGTAATGGCATTGATTCCAGCGATCAAGATGGCGGTCGAATCAACATTAAAAATGTGCCAGTCTTCGGAATGTATCAACCCGACGCGATCGCCAGCTTCACCGCCAATGGTCAAACCTACTACATCACCGCCAACGAAGGCGATTCCCGCGTTCGCCCAACGGCTAACAACGCTTTTGGAAATGAGGGCAGCATCTACACCGAAGAATCACGGGTTAGCGCTGCTACCTATGTACTCGATCCTGCCAAGTTCCCTAATGCTACTGACCTCAAAAGACCTGAAAACATTGGTCGCTTGACCGTTAGCAACAAAACAGGTGACACCGATGGCGATGGCGATTTTGACCAAATCCATGCTTTTGGAGCCAGATCCTTCACGATTTGGGATTCTAGTGGCACATTGGTCTATGACAGTGGCGATCAACTTGAGAAACTCACTGCTCAATTTAACCCCACAGGATTTAACTCTGATGGTGTACCCAATGCAGGTTTTGATACTCGCAGCGACAACAAAGGACCTGAACCAGAGGGTGTCACCGTTGGCACAATTGATGGACGCACCTATGCCTTTATCGGTCTAGAGCGCGTTGGCGATGTCATCGTTTATGACATTACCAATCCTGTTAGCCCCACCTTTGTGCAGTATGTCAATCCTGCCGAAGATCGCGGAGTTGAAGGACTAACTTTTGTCTCGGCTGCGGATAGCCCAACGGGTAAGTCCCTAGTGATCACTGCTAATGAAACTAGCAATACTGTGAGCGTATTTGAAGCGGCGGCGGCTCCAGCTACCACGGGCAACTTCACACTCCAAGTGCTGCATGGTTCTGACTTTGAAGGCGGCATTCCTGCGATTACCGATGCGATCGGCTTCTCGGCAGTAGTTAATAAACTCAAGGACGATGCGCGGTACAAAACCAATACGCTCATCCTATCCTCTGGTGACAACTACATTCCAGGACCATTTCTCAATGCTTCCAGCGATCGTAACCTTGATGGTGTTGGTGGACTGCCTGTAACCCCTACAGCCAATAACGCCCAGCCAGTGATCGGTCGTGGTGATATCGGCATTCTCAATGCGATCGGTATCCAAGCATCGGCATTAGGCAACCATGAGTTTGACCTTGGCGTAAGGCAAGTGCGCGATATCCTGCGTACAGGAAGCGGCAACCCTGGGACAAACTTCCCATACCTCAGCACCAACCTTGACTTTGCACCCGAAATCGCGGCTGGAAACCTAGGCTCAACCGACCTTGCCGCCAATCAAAATACCGACTTTGCCAGTACGATCAAGGGCAAAATTGCCAAGAGTACGGTGATTAACGTTGCGGGTATTGATGGACTTGTTGGTACTCCTGACGATCAAAGAATTGGCATTGTCGGTGCGACTACCCCCACCCTCGCCAATATTTCTTCAAGTGGCAGCACCATTGTCAAGCCGTCTAACCCCATTGACTATGACGCTTTAGCCGCCGAGATCCAAGCTTCTGTCGATATCCTCAAGGCGCAGGGCATTAACAAGATCATCTTGTTATCCCATATGCAGCAGTTAAACATCGAGCGCGATGAATTGGCAAAGCGTCTAAAGGATGTAGATATTATCATCGCGGGTGGTTCTCACACCTTGCTATCCGATGCCAATGATATCCTCAGAAATGGCGATAGCAGCAAGGGCGATTATCCCATTGTCAAGACTGGCGCTGATGGCAAGCCTGTATTGGTGGTCAATACTGACGCTAATTACAAGTATGTCGGGCGTTTGGTTACAGAATTTGATAATGATGGTGTAATTCAGGTTAACAAGCTGGACAGCGCTATCAACGGCGCATATGCCACCGATGATGCTGGAGTCGATCGCGTCTATGGCAGTGATGTTGATACTCGTGCCGTTGCCAATCAAAATGTAGTGGCGATCGCTGATGGCATCAAAGCTGTCATTTCTGATAAGGACAACTTGATCGTTGGTAAGGCAACTGTATTCCTGAACGGTACTCGCGATGATGTCCGTACCCAAGAAACCAACTTTGGTAACTTGACCGCCGATGCCAATCTCTGGCTTGCCAAACAGATCGATCCCACTGTAGTGATCTCCCTCAAAAATGGCGGCGGCATTCGGGACAATATCGGCGTGATTCCCGCAGGTGCAGGTGCTACTGGTAAGGATGACATCGTTAAGCTGCCAACTCAGCCTAACCCCCTTGCTCCCAACAAAAAGGAAGGTGATATCTCACGTTTAGACATTGAGAACTCCCGCCGCTTTAACAATGACCTATCCTTGGTAACGGTCACAGCGCAGCAATTGCGCTGGATTATTGAACACGCAGTGGCGGCAACCGCCACGGGCGCAACCCCAGGACAGTTCCCTCAGATTGCGGGTCTAAACTTTAGCTTTGATCCCACCAAAACATCGATCCAATTCAACAGCACCACTGGTGAAGTAACCAGACAGGGCGAAAGGGTTCGCAATTTGGCTGTCGTCAATGAGGATGGCTCACTCCTAGATACCATCGTCAAAGATGGCGTGTTAGTTGGTGACATCAATCGCACCTTTAGAATGGTGACGCTGAATTTCTTGGCAGGTACAAGCACTACCGCCGCCCTCGGTGGTGATAGCTACCCCTTCCCCACCTTTGTTAAACAAAATCCAACTCTCGCTAATCGGGTTGACTTACGCGGCGAAAGCGTTGATGTCAACGGTAATGGCAAGGTTGATACCGCCCTCACTTTAGCGGCTGGCAAGTTTACCTTTGCCGCTCCTGGTACAGAACAGGATGCCTTTGCTGAATACCTTGGCGATCGCTTCAGCACCACTGCGTTTAGAGGTGTTGACGTTGGTGCTGATAAGGATACTCGCATTCAAAACCTCAGTCAGCGTCAAGACAGCATTTTCAGCAATATCCTCTCCACTGCCCCTGGTGTGGTTGGTATCTCTGCCATCAGTTCAATTCTGAATCTCTCATTCAATGTCACAACTATTAATGTCAATACCACTGTCAATGAATTGGTGGTCTATACCATTGATAACGATGACGATGGTGACGATGACGATGATGACGATGATGATGATAACGGATCGATCCAAGACTTGAAGAAGATTCTCGAAAGCGGTCGCGGTCGCGTAATCTCTTCAATTGTCAGCAATCGTCCCAATGGATTTGGCGGTGAATCGAAGATCCTTGACTTTAAGGGCAAATCTAAGCTCGCCTTTGCCATCATCAAAAATGGTACTGCCGATGACATTATTTCAGGACGCAGCAAAGAGGTTGTCTTCTCGACAAAAACCACGAGCGTAATTTCTAGCATCACCTCTACCAGCTTTAGCCTCAACTTTGAGGGCTTTGCCATTGGTGTTGCGACTACCACAGCAACAAAGGCGATCGGTACTGGCTTGCAAGACCGCACCGAAGGCGAAGTGTTAGACTTCCGTTCTCTGTCGGGCAACGTCAAGGTTGGCTTTAGCGTCAATCGTGAGGCAGCATTTAACAACTTTGTGGGCTTCTACAAGGTGGAAAATGAGAAAGGTGACATCAAGTTGGCAAATGGCTCGATCTTGAAAGCAGGTGATGCTGGTTATGCAAGGGCGGCGGTACAAAGTCGCATTAGCGGCATTGACCTAGCCGTAAGCAACCAAGGCTCAGCCAGCTTTGATGACAAGACCCTCACGGGCGGCAGCATCTTTGCTCCATTCATCATCAGCAATGGTACAGCCGATCAGTTCCTCAACGGTCAAGTAACTAGCGCTTACTTCGCCTATCTAGGAGCCAATTCTAGTAAGGTTGACCACATTCGCCTGTTGGGTGACAACACCTTCGGCTTTGAGGATCTCCCTGGTGGTGGCGACCTTGACTACAATGACATCATCGTTAAGGTAAAGGTTGGTTAATTTTGAGCGCTGTGCGCTAATCTAGAACCAAAAAAATTGAAAGCGGCGCTTTGCGCCGCTTTCAATTTTTCTGTAATAATTGAAGCCTCAATAGGCTGTATCTCAATGTCATTATTTTTATCAAAACTATTGCCAATTTTTGTCTATCCCCTTGGGCTGTCCAGCTTATTGATGGTGGTAGCGCTGATTGTATTGGCATGGAACAAAAAACGATCGCCAAAACCTAGCGCCGCTAAGCAAGCAATCACCTTGTATAGAAAAAAGCGGCTGGCGGTGATTTGCTTGAGTGTGGCATTAGGGATTTTGATCTTGAGCAGCAATAGTTTGGTTTCTAATTGGCTATTGCGATCGCTGGAGTGGCAATATTTACCCAGTGAAAATATCCCCCAAGCGGAAGCGATCGTGGTTTTGGGGGGTGGCACGCGCCCCCGCATCGCGCCGCGTCCTTGGTATGAGGTGAATGAAGCGGGCGATCGCGTTTTATATGGTTCATGGCTTTATAAACAGGGCAAAGCACCATTAATAATTGTGACGGGTGGGCGTGCCGATTGGTATGGGGAGGGTGGCAATCCCGAATCAGAGGATATGGCGGTGATCGCTCAGTTTGTAGGTGTGCCAGCGTCAGCGATCGTGCAGGAGCCAAATTCCTTTAATACCCGTGATAATGCTGTCAATACGCGCCAAATCTTAGTAAAACGGGGGATCAACAAAATATTACTGGTGACATCGGCGTTACATATGCCGCGATCAATGGAAATTTTTCGGAAGCTTGATATAGAAGCGATCGCGGCTCCCACGGACTTTTTGACAGTACAAAATAGTAATAGTAAGGGTTGGGGAATGTTATTAGACCTATTACCCAATGCTGATGCGCTTAAAAATACTACTAGCGCCATCAAAGAATATATCGGCTTATTTGTCAATCAGCTTGCGGACTAGGCTTAGTTGCTGGGTTTGAGTTAATTCACACCAAGGCATAAAATTTAGGCGGCGAGAATTGTATGGATATGTTAGCCTGCACAGGTTATTGATTCAAGTTAGGTACTTGTATATCCTGAGGCTCTCTGATTAAATAAGCCCTAGCAAGACTAAACCTTAAAAAACTTTTCAAATCAACCACCAATCATCAATTATGAGCAAGGGCAGAAGCAACAATAACTCCAATGCGATTTGGCTGGTGCTGGGGCTAGCGGTAGTTAGTACGGGGCTGGGGGCAGCGATCGCCTCGCGCATGGTTGCTTATCGTCCGTCTTCAGCGAGCATTGCCGCAAATGAGGAAACTCTCAAGAATTTTAATGCTGGTGTTGGCGATAGTCAGACTTTTTGTAATTACAACGCCCTTGAATCTGTGACTGCCTCGCTCTATCAAGTGAGGGCAATCAATGCGATCGCCAACGATCCATTGCCCACCCTATCGAGCTTAAGCAGCACCATTAATGCTGACCTAATCGCCACATTCAACCCTGCACCATTTCCCAAAATTAGCGATCGCGCCCGTGCCGCCAAGATTCCGATCATCATGTATCACGACATCACCACTAAAAAAGATGTGAGTTGGGATGTTACACCAGAGGAACTAGAGCGACATTTCCAAGCATTACAGGATGGCGGCTATACGCCAATTTCCATGGATCAGATGGTCAATCACTTACGCACAGGTGCAGCACTGCCCTCCAAGCCAGTGTTGTTAACCTTCGATGATAACTATGTCGGTCAATATAAATACGCTTTTCCTTTGCTCAAACAATATAACTATCCTGCGGTTTGGTCAGTGCATACGCGCTTTGTCGGTACTGGTGGTCAAAAGCCCAAGGCCACATGGGATCAACTACGAGAAATGCAAGCGAGTGGCTTAATTACAGTGGCTTCCCATACCGTTAATCATATAAATTTCAGGGATTTGAGTGATGCCCAGATCGACAAGGAATTAACGGAGTCGAAAAAAGTACTGGAAAAGGAACTCAAGGTGGCGATCGACTATTTCACCTATCCCGAAGGTGACTTTACCGATAGCGCTAGGGAAAAGATTCAAAAGGCGGGTTATAAGGCGGCGCTGACCATGAGCCTTGACCCATCCGCAGAAAAGACCGCCAATGATTCCGAAGATTTAATGACAATTATGCGCTTTGGACAGTCCCGATTTGATGAGGCGATTCAGCTTGCTTCTAACGGCAAGGCCGCTAGTACTGACCTGTTTATGCCAATGGTGAGCAATGACGGAATTGACTTTACTACCCCCGTGGAAAAGCGCAAAGTCACCGTTGATGGCTTACCGCTCACACTTGTGCATGGTGGTCGCGTTGTCACTACCCATGCCGATAGTCGCTATCAGGTTGCTGAAATCATGACCATGACTCCCAACGCGATCGCCGCCGTTGATGGGACGTTCTTCTCCCTAGAGCATCTAGACAGCAATAAGATGATTGGACCTGTGCTGAGTCAGTTTTCTAGTAAGGCAGGGGTTTTCATCAATGGCAATAAGGGTGAAAATCCGCTTCTAAACGGTCGTCCATTGGTCTTAATCAGTCCTACCAATGTTAAATTTATTCCCTATAATGCCGCTAAGCATAATTCTCTAGAAGCAATTAGGGCAGAACTGGCGGATGTGACCGATGCCTTTGTGGGGGCAGGATGGCTAGTGCGCGATGGCAAGCCACAACCCGCCGAGTCCTTTGGTAAGCTCTATGGCTACGATGCCCATCGCGATCGCGCCTTTTGGGGCATCGATCGCGCAGGTCGTCCCGTTGTGGGCGTGACCATGGAAATGATTGATTCCGTTGGTTTGGGCAAAATATTAGCCAAGGCTGGTTTGCGCGATGTGGTGATGCTGGACTCTGGCGCAAGCGCTGCCCTCGCCTATCGCGGTAAGTCGGTAATGGCATATGAGCCACGTCCAGTGCCGCATATTGTGGCTCTGCTGCCGCCCGATCCCGCCCCTACTGCCACTACCGAAAAGCCCAATTGTCCAGTTAGTCTCAAATAAACACCACAAATAAACACCAAGGGGCAGTGCTTTGCACTGCCCCTTATTTTATAAGATTTTATAAGAAACTCACGAAAACTATTGTGATTCTGCGCCGCTAACTTGAGAATGTGGGAAGCATGGCGATCACTTGTTGGCTAGAAATATGAGCAATGGGCAAGCTATCTACACCCATCGCCACACAAAGCAATGCTAAATATAAAATCGAATATTTAAACACAGAACGCGCAACTTGGCGATCGCTTGGCTCTTTGAGCAATTGCAGCGCTTTGTAAATAAAGGCAACCCCAAGGGCAATCGCCGACAAACCATAGACTAGACCCATCACATTGCAAGGAAAAACTAAAAGCAATGAGACAGGAACCATTAGTAATGTATATAGCAAGATCTGATGGGCAGTTGCCTCAACCCCCTTAACCACAGGCAACATCGGCACACCAACCTTGGCATATTCGTCACGAATCATGAGCGCTAAAGCCCAAAAATGTGGTGGTGTCCACACAAAAATAATTGCAAACAAGACCCAAGCTGACCAACTGAGATCGCCCGTCACGGCTGCCCAACCCACTAACGGCGGAATCGCCCCTGCTGCACCACCAATCACAATATTTTGGGTGCTAGAACGCTTTAGCCAAATGGTGTACACACCCACATAGGTGGCAATCCCTGACATGGCGAGGCAAGCAGCTAACAGGTTGGCATAGAGCGCTAACATCGCGAAAGAGATACAGGCTAAAGCGATCGCAAAAATTAGAGCATTGATGGGCTGAATCCTACCCGATGGGAGAGGTCTCCAGCTAGTGCGCTCCATTTTTGCATCAATATCGCGATCATATAAACAATTGATGGTATTTGCCGAAGCCGCCGCGATCGCCCCACCAGTCACTGTGACCAGCATCAAAAATAAATCCACATTGCCCGCAGAAGCGATCCACATCGCCCCTGCGGTGGTGATCAGTAGCAAAGTAATAATACGGGGCTTGGTGAGTTCAGTATAGTCTTGGACGATTTCACGCCAGCCACGTGAGCTTGGCAAATTGCTGGATATGGGGTGAGATGTTTTTGGCAATAAATCTTGGGTTAGATCTGGGGTGAGATCCTGCGTTAGATTCTCATAGATTGCAGTTTCTGGCATTAAGCTTAACTCCTAAAATATTTCGCAGATCTAGCGAATTGAGGTCTGGACAGGTTCGGATAATGTAGTTTGAGGGCGTAGCGATCGCCATGCTAACACTGCAAAACAAACCAAGGTGCCTAGTAGGGCTGAGCCTGTGGCTTGATGGGCAACGGTAAGGGGTTCAACCTGCAAATGCAACTTGTAAGTGGCATAGCCAATCGCCACCTGCACCAATACCAACAGCCCCACAAGGGAGGCGACATTTCTAAGAATGGGCGCATTTAGAGCGATCTCCCGATTGCGCCAAGTCATCACTACAACAGCAAGACTAGCGATCGTGGCAGGAGCCACACCGATCAAATGTACGTTCAGGACAATACACATATCTTGAGTGGCAAAACATTGATGCAGCGCCCATTGTGAAGCAACTAACGCCCCCAGAATACTTTGTAAATACACTAAGGCAGCCGCAACAATGCCAACCCAAGCCAATTTCTGCGTTCCTTGATTAGCAAATTGATTAGCAAATTGATTAGGAGGGATTTGATGCTCTCTCAATCCCATCGCGATCGCCAATAAACTCGAAAAGAATAATAAACCCGTCCCCAAATGGGCAGTCACAATGTCAAAGCGTAGCAGTTGAGTAACCGTTAAGCCGCCTAAGATTCCCTGAAAGATGACCAGAGACAGAGATCCTAGAGCCGCCCAAGGTGTCCACTTAGGTAAACCCTTGCGAAAGAACCAACTTGCACCAGCTAGAACAATAGTTGCAAAACCAACACTGGAGGCGACAAGACGATGAAACCACTCTAAAAATACCTGTAGGTTCATCTGCTCGGCGGGTAAAACCGTGCCATAGCACAGAGGCCAGTCAGGGCAGGCTAACCCAGCATTCATCACGCGGGTAGCACTACCGATCGCCATCACCATCCAAGTTGCGATCGCGATCCCGAAGGCAATACGGCGAATTAGGACAACTGACTCCATAGATTTATCAGTAGATTGAGCTGATTGGGAATCTAGGGTTAAAAAGTCAGCCGATTCAGTTGATTTATGGAATAAAGATTCAGTCATGGACAGGTATGCAGATGCTTTGGTAGAAAAATCTTGGTGATAGGTGGCGCTCAAATGCGCTTAACAAGTGCGCTTAACAAGTGCGCTTAACAAATTCGCTTAAACTGATGACTCGATTGAGGATTCACTATATATAGTTGCTACTTTAATTAGTGACTATATTAAGAGCAGTTCTCGAAATGGCGGGGGGATTTAACAATTTCTTTGCGTTGGTAGGTATTTGCACTGATTTGGGAGACGGTGCGATCGAACTTAAATTCTCTATAGCGGGGGCAGGATTCCCACTTTGAGGGAGATTTGCCAGTCAATCAGCCCTACTTGTAGCGGGTTTGAGCAATTGCTGCTATGAGGTTAAAGATGTGACATATTAGAATGCAACAGCCCTAGTAAACTATCACAGCGCAAAGTGCTGTAATGTTATACTGACCTCAAATTTACGGGTGTCGCCATGATCCAAGCACCAATTCGCTCGGTTATCTCTAGCGAAAAACAACCAGATCAAGATCAACATCTCATTTGTTCTGGCATTAGTTGGGAACAATTTAAGCTAATCCGAACAGGTTTCGCCAATTCCAAGGGAGTGCGCTTTTTTTATTATGAAGAAACCATTGAAATAATCATGCCAAGTCGCGCCCACGAATTCAATAAGACAATCATTGGATTTTTGATAGAACTATTTTGCCTAGAAAGCAATATTGAATTTGAGCCAAGAGGCTCCATGACTCAACAACGAGAAGGGGAAGTATCAATTGAACCAGATGAATCCTATTGTTTTGGAACATCAAAACCGATACCTGATTTAGCGATCGAAGTTATTTTTACTAGTGGAGGTCTCAAAAAATTACAACGTTATCAAGCTTTAGCGATTCCTGAAGTATGGTTTTGGCAAGATGGCATATTTAGTCTTTACCATTTACGCGAAGATGCTTATGAAGCGATCGCTTCAAGTGAAATTCTCCAACTAAAAGATTTAGATATTGATTTACTGACTCGTTGTGTGTTAATCGCCCAAACTTCAAGACTAGAAGCGGCTAACACTTTTCGGAATGGGCTTAAAAAATTACCTTGAAAAAATATGACGACATATTTGTATGAGTATTAATCCAGAGCTATTTCCAGTTATATCACCTGTTGCTGCTCATACAGCGCGATCGCAAATTAGTGTAATTATTCCAACATACAATCGTGTAGATTATCTTAGTAATTGCTTAAATAGCGTATTGTCTCAGGCTTTGCCAAAGGAGCAAATGCAGATCATCGTAGTTGATGACTGTAGCTCATTGAATAAGCAAATGGACATTCAATCAATTATTGAGAAAGTTGGGGATGGCAGAATTGAGTTTTATCGAAATTCGCAAAACTTAGGTAACGCTGCGACCTTTAATGTCGGAATTAATCTAGCACATGGTGAATGGATTCATATACTTCATGATGATGATTGGGTACTGCCGCAATTTTATTCCACCATTCAAAAAATTATCGAAAGTCATTCCAATCAAGTAAATTTGTCCATTGAAGCTACTGAAATTGAAATTGGCGCGATTTTTTGTCGCTATGTTACGGCTGACTGTGACAATAATTGGCTAGGGATGTCTCAATTGCATTTGCACAAAGCAGGAATCTTACCAAATTGGCTCTATACGGTAGCGACCAATAACCCGATCGCCCCGCCTGCGGTCATCGTTAGGCGAAAAGCCTATGAGTATTTGGGAGGTTTTTACTGTGGATTTATTAGTTCCAATAGTGAAGATTGGGATATGTACAAGCGGATCGCCTCATTTTATGATTGGTGGTTTGAGCCGCAGGTCTTAGCCTGTTACCGTCAACATTCCCAGAGCATTACCAATCAAAATGCAAAGTTGGGATTGCGTACTGCCGATTTACGAACTAACATTGAAATTTCCTATGATTATTTGCCTCTAGATATCCGAGATGATTTGACTGCGATCGCCAAGCGTAACTATGCTTTATTGGCATTTAAAAGAGCATTGAGCTATTTTGAGGCTAATAATTTTGATGCAGGGTTAGTCGAAATCCGAGAAGGGCTTAAAACTTCTAGTGAACCATCAGTAGTAAATCTATTATTTAAAGAAGTTTTAATTCACGCGATCGCGGAACCTTTGCGAGCGGTCATAGCCGAATTGCTAATTGATCTAACCAGTTTGAATGATCTATAAATTAAATAATTTGTAAACAGATTTTATGAATAATTCGCAAAAATCAAAAGAGCTAATCAATGACTTTATTCAAAATTTACCCGATGCTCCTACGATAAATCCTAATGATAAATCATCTAAATTACTATTACATCAAGACTATTCTTATTTAGATAGCTATTTAAGTGATTTATTTGATAGCGATCCATTTCACGAAATATTGCAAGAGTGGATAGTTTCTGAGGGGGTGACAAAGACATCTAAAACGTAGCCGTGACAAGCTGCATAGCCCTCTTACCTCGTTGATAGTAGGTTAACTTATTGGGAGCTAGTTTCAATA
>NZ_JACJPY010000030.1 GCF_014696345.1 Pseudanabaena cinerea FACHB-1277 | reverse complement strand
GTCCTAACCCCATAATTTTTCGTCTTATACTGGTGGTCAGCACACACATCTTCGCTCCCACATTCTGGACAAGCATAGGTAAATAGATTCATTACACTGGTGTTTTTAGCCGAAGTTTATCTTTTATTATTAACTCCATATGTCATATATTGCAATGCTTTTCCCTACTCATTACACGGAACCAGTGCCGATTAAATCTACATCTCGTTAATTAAGTTGAGTAGTGCTTCCGTGGAAACCTTACCGCTAATATCTGTACCTTCTAACAGGCTATCGGCAAGATCGCGCTTCTGATTGTGGAGCGCGACAATTTTTTCCTCAATGGTTCCCTTGGCAACGAGGCGATAAATGGTGACGGGGCGCTTTTGACCGATGCGATGGGCGCGATCGCTGGCTTGATCTTCTACCGCAGGATTCCACCAAGGGTCCATATGGATTACATAGTCGGCGGCGGTGAGGTTTAACCCAGTGCCTCCTGCTTTGAGGCTGATCAAAAAGACATCGCCTTCACCAGATTGGAATGCTTCTACCCGCTTTTTACGATCCTTAGCAGGGGTGCTGCCATCGAGATATTGATATTTAATCTTTTGAGAGTCTAAATATTCGCGGATGATATGCAGATGATCGACAAACTGACTGAAGACAAGGGCTTTATGCTTGTTGTCTAGTAATTCACTAAGAACTTCGCCAAAAAGCTGCAATTTGGAGCTAGGCAGAGGAATATCAGGACGGACTAATTTGACATTACAGCAAGCACGGCGCAATTTCATGATTTCCGCAAGTACTTGTAAATGCTTCTGCCCTGCATTGGCTTGATTTTCGCCACTGAGTTTGGCGATCGCCTCACGACGCAGTGCTTCATAAAACGCTAATTCTTCCTTGGTCAGCTCCACCTGCAAAGTAACTTCGGTACGCGAGGGCAATTCTTGCAATACTTGATTTTTAGTGCGGCGCAGAATGAAGGGCTGAATTAACTTTTTCAGTTGATTGCGGGCATTGCGATCCTGCGATCGCTCGATGGGGTTGGCATATTTGGTATTGAAATTATCGAGAGAACCAAGTAAGCCAGGGTTAATGAAGCGGAACAGATTCCACAATTCCCCCAAATGGTTCTCAATTGGTGTGCCTGTGGTGATCAGTTTAAATCCGCTTTGCAGATTCATGGCAGCTTGCGATCGCTTGGTGGCAAAGTTCTTAATTGCCTGTGCCTCATCGAGGACAACGGTTTGCCAATTTACTTGTGATAGCATTTCGCCCACCTCTTCCTGTTGCAATAGTCCATAACTGCAAACCACCATATCGAGGGGTTGCAGATTGTCTAGGACTTTTTGGCGATCGCCTGTGCCGAACACGATCACGTTCAAGGTTGGCGCAAATTTGGCGGCCTCCGTAATCCAGTTCATACATACCGATGTGGGCGCAACGATCAAGGTTGCCCCTTGGGGAGCGCGGTTAAGAATTAAAGCTAGGGATTGGAGAGTCTTGCCTAAGCCCATGTCATCGGCAAGACAAGCGCCGACACCCCAATGGGCAAGCCGCGCTAACCATTGATAGCCTTCTATTTGATAATCCCGCAGCTCCGCCTGAAGGGAAGATGGCAATTGTGGCTCAAAATGCCGCATCTCACGGATTTTGGCAATATGAGATTTCCAATGCTTATCCGCCTTGAGGTCATCGATTTCATCAATAAAATCCTCTAAAGCCACTGCTGCTAGGGGGTGAAATCTTGCACCCTTGCCATGCTGTTCTGAGAGGCGGCGAAATTCATCAAGACGCTTCCGAAATTGCTGCGTGAGGGCGATAAATTGACCATCACCAAGGGGAATGAAGCGGCTAGGCGTGGTATCTAACAGTTGCAAAAGTTGCTGCATGCCGATCACCTTGTCGTCACTGAGGCGCAACTCTCCCTCCGCCGCAAACCAATCATTACTGCGATTGATCGACATTCTAAAATTGCCGAAGTCGCCACTGTGGCTAATTCGCATCTTTTCGCCTTCGGGCCATTCGAGAATGATGCGATCGCCCAAGTTCTGAAGCTCTAACAAAAGTTCCAAACAAAATTCGGGATCTTCAATAATCCATTCATTCTCTTCTTCTTGATAGTTGGCGAGGGTAGGACAGTCAGCAATGACCGCCTCCGCCAGCATTTTCTCCTCCTTGAGATTGCGATTTGCCTGTAATCTTTTACCGTCAATTTCGGCTAATACGGTCGTTCCCCCTGCCCCTGGGCGATAGTAAGCACCACCGCTAACAAAAGGTCTAACTAAAACTGCCACTTTTAAACCGCCGCCAGAGGGCAGAATATGCACATGGGGACGGCTATCCGATGGCACTTCTTCAGCATTATGCACAACGCCGCCAATGTCAGAATGTACCGTGACAATTCCCGAAATGCCATGAATTGCTGATATCACCCTTTCCTTAGCGGAGGCAGGGATCTCTAGCCGATTTTTCTTGCCTAAAACTTCAATGATTTTGCGATGAGCCTCACTGATTTTTGTCACTTTTAATCTGGTGGGGCTTTCCTTGGTGATCACACAGTTACTAGCTTCCTTAACCACAGGGGAAAACTCTAAGGCAAGGCGATCGCCGCGCATGGTTTTGACTAGTAGCTCTGGTTCACCTTTGACAATTTCAACCCGCGTTGTCGGTGAATCTTCCCAAAAAACTAAAGGATGCCCAATTAAGTTGTAAATGGCATCTTCCGCAAACTCATACTGTCCATAGCTGTAATAGCCCTGATAGGAATAGGACTTAATCCTGCTGCAAACTTCCAGATCCTGCGGTGCAAGGTAAGGAAATTCGTTGATATTATCCTTAAGACGCTTCAGAGCAATATTACGCCCCGCACTCCAAACGCCCTTTGCATTAATTTTTTGTTCTTTGGGCTGAATTGTACAATTTCCTTTTTGGTAATTAATTAGCCAAATCATGCGTTGGACTGGCTTACCTACTTCCTTAGTTGCGTCATGGGGCGACTTGCCTAGATTAATCAAGGCATTGAGGCTAATTTCCCATGTTTCTTGGGGTCTAATTAGATTTACGATTGTGTCAATCTTGATCTGCTTTTCAGCACGTAATTTAGTTACATATTTAAAATGGATAGGATTATCAGTGACTTCCCCTAATAATTGCGAAGATTCCATGGCTAGCCAGTAATAACCTGCATCAACGGATTTCCGAAATAGAGGGTTGAGAACGCGGGGCAGTTCTAATTTTGCTTTTTCCCGATCAGCCCAGTATAGACAGAGGCAACTAAAAAATGCTTGCAAGCAGTTGGTTTGCGTATGATCGTGAATAAATTCATTGCTAATTAGCTGTTTTTGCGATAGGTCGCCCAGTTGCAGTTTCAAAACTCTTTGGATCTTGATGTATGTATTTTGCAGCCAATGATTAGCTTGCTTAGCCATCAAAGCTGTATAGCCATCAGCTTCCTTGAGGCTTTCTACAGTACCTTCCTTGATCAATGCCAAAATCATAAACAGACCAGATTCGTCGCTAAAATAGATTTGGCGCTTACCAACAGATTTACGAAAGTTTTTTAAGGATTGACGAAATTGCGCTAGGGCTAATTGATGATCGCCACTTAAAAATGTGATCGTAGCCACTAAGGCGGTGCTAATGTCTTTATAAATATCCTCAAGACACTCAAAGGCTTGTTGGGCTGTCTTTAAGTCAGCGCGAAAGATGCTCTGCTCCATCAATGCTATCAACAATTTGTCGGTGCAGCGATCGCTTTGTTGTTGAAAAGAGGTTAGCAATATCTCAAAGGCTTCATGGGTTTCCTGTAAATTAATAAACCCTGAGTCTAGGATAGAGGCTAGAGAAATCTCGTAGAACTCATTGTTAAGAAGTTCTAGCCAACTTTTATCAAATGGGTTGCTAACGGTTTGACAAATAAAATCATCCACCGTCAGTAAACGGTGGGAATAGTTAAAACGATAAAAATAGTCAAACTGCTGTCTGACAAATTTCATGTCTTGACTATAAATGCCAATTCTTACTTCTCGAATAAATTGTGACTCACTTTTGAAACTGCGTAAGTCAGTTCTGCCATAGGATGGCACAGGCATCGCCATCTCGATCGCCTCGACATTTTTAGGGAAGGTTCCTGATTTTACTGAATCCCTGATGACTATTTCGATGACTTTAGGGTTACATTCTAAAGTGTTGGAGCGGTTGGATACTAATAGCCCAGTCTTTATAAAGTTATCAATATATTTGCCTAAACTAGCGCCAGTAAATGTTTGGTTGTCGACATTTTTTAGCTTTGCATGAACCACACAATCGTAAATATTGGCGCGGGAAATTGGCTCATAGGCGATCGCAATTAGTTGGAGAATTTGCCTCTCAAGCTTTGATAAATCCAAATAAGCCGATTGAAGATTTACTGAGTCTTTAGTGGAATTAATCTTGGATATGGCCATGTTTGCTTAGGTTAACTTTGGAGAACCGAGAGGGTATTGTCCATTATATATATTTTCAGTAATTGCTGAACAAAAAACTAAGAAAGTTTTTGAAAGCATCACAAAGCAATGTCTTCAAAAACTTTCTTGATTTTAATTGATTTTAATTTAATCTAATTTACTAACAAGTAATGCCATTAGCTCCTTAATGTTGCTTGAAACTTCTCTTCCAGAATATCGCGCACCTTTTGATGGACGGGGTTAACATCAGCATCGGTGAGGGTGCGATCGCTGGCGCGATAGACTAAACGGAAAGCAAGACTGCGGCAACCTTCGGGAACTCCCTTGCCGATATATTGATCGAACAGGGTGACAGAGTTGAGCAATTCGCCACCCGCATGGGTAATTGATCGCTGAATATCGGCAACGGTGAACTTTAGCGGTGCAAAGAAAGCGATATCGCGATCGCTGGCAGGATAGGTGGAGAAATTCTGGAAGGTGGGGATGGACTTTTTCATCATTCCATCGAGGAGGGTGTAAAAGTCTAGTTCAAAGGCATAGACTTGATCGGGCAGTTCCTTCTCAGCCCGTAATTGGGGATGCAATTGTCCAAATGTGCCGAGGCGTTCTCCATCAATCCAAAGGGAAGCAGTGCGCCCAGGGTGCAGACGCGCATCTTTATGATCGGGCTGATATTCCACAGTCACCGCCAGATTGTGAAATACGCAGTCGAGCAAGCCCTTGGCTTCATAGAAACTCAGGGGTTGAGAATTATGCTGCCATGTGCCGAAGGTGGGATCGCCACCAAATATGCCTGCAATGCGATCGGTTTCATCACTGCCTGCTTCATCAAGCCAGAACACGCGCCCAATCTCAAAGCCATTTAAAATGCCATTGCCCTGATTCATGTTAAAAGCGCAAGATTCAATTAGGTTAGTCAATAAATCAACCCGCAAAGCGCCATATTCGATCGCCACAGGATTATTAATCTTCACCTGATGCGACTCCGTGGGGCTGCATAGGGACATATGCATTACTTCCGTCAGCCCTGCCGCACGGAAAGCCGCCCTGATCATCCTGCCGCCCTCTTGATCGGCGGAGAGAAATCCAAACTCAGTTCTGGCGGGTAAGGTTTCCACAAACTTGTCATAGCCATAGATGCGGGCAATCTCTTCGACCAGATCGATTTCCCGCTCAATGTCGGCATAGCGATAGGGCGGTACGGTCACTTTCCATGTGGGATATGTGCCTTCTTCAATGGGTAACTTCTCTAGCTCAAAGGAAAGGGCGGTGAGGGTTTGTTCAATTTCCGCTTCCGAAAGCAGTGGCAAAATCGTTTCATCTTCGCGATCGACTTCCCCAAGGACTTGCCAAACCTTGGTCAAACGCAATTCAATGATGCGGGTTTCTTGCATACGCCCATCAAACATACTTTGCTCGATCACTTCGCCGCCAGCTAGCTCCACAATCATGGCGATCGCCTTGGCTGTAGCAGACTCCAGCGCCGCCTGATTGACACCCCGTTCATAACGGGCAGAAGCTTCAGTCCGCAGCCCTTGGGCGCGTGCCGATCGCCGCGTGGTGACTTGGGTAAATAGCGCCGCTTCTAAAATAATATTGGTGGTTTGGTTGGATACTTCCGTTTCTGCACCACCCATCACTCCCGCGATCGCGATCGGCTTGTCCCCTGATGTAATTACCAAATTCTGGCTAGTGAGGGTGCGATCGCAAGCATCAAGGGTTTTGATGGTTTCATCAGCATTAGCAAACCGCACCGCAATATTAAAGCCATCAGCCAAAGTATCCGCATCAAAGGCATGGAGTGGCTGTCCCCATTCCAAGAGAATGTAATTGGTAATATCGACAATATTATTAATTGAGCGCATTCCTGCTGCTTCAATGCGCCGCTTTAGCCATTCGGGCGATGGTGCAACCTGCACGCCCTTGATCAATGTGCCAATGTAAGCGGGGCAGGATTTAGGTTCGGCAACCGTTAGCCATTGGGCAGTTTGGGGCTGAAAATCTTTAGCGGCAGTGGGTAAACAGACCTCTTTCCCCAACAGCGCTGCCACTTCACGGGCAATGCCCACCATACTCAACGCATCGGCACGGTTAGCAGTGGAGGTGACATCTAAAATCGCATCGTCTAGTCCCAAAAGCGGACGCACATCTGCGCCAATGGTCACACCTTCAGGAAATTCATGGATGCCGCTAGATTCCTTTGCCAGTCCTAGTTCGGCGAGAGAGCAGATCATGCCCTCAGAGCGTTCGCCCCGTAATTTAGTCGGGCGCAGCTTTAGATCGATATTGGGTAAATAAGTGCCAACTGTGGCGACAGGCACATACAAACCCTGTCTGGCATTGGCTGCACCACAGACGATCTGCAATGGCTCAGATGCGCCCACATCCACCTGACAAACCTGCAATTTGTCGGCATTGGGGTGGCGATCGGCGGTGAGAATATGCCCAACTACCACGCCATCAGCCCATGAGCTACGGTCTTCGATCGCCTCCACCTCAAAGCCTGCCATTGTTAATTTTTCGTCTAGCTCTTGGGGCGAGAGGTCGCAGTCAACAATTTCGCGGAGCCAATTCAAGGAGATACGCATTGCCAGTTCTTGGGGAAAAAGTATTAAAAAATATGCAGATTAATGTATTTTACCGTGAGTTCTGTGACGATCGCATCTAATTTCACATCCCAAGGATCATTTGGTAATTCCTCTAAATAAAATTCATTAAAAATAATTCCAATTTTTGCGCCCTTGGCATGGGGCAACCAACGGTCATAAAAGCCGCCCCCATAGCCCAATCGATAGCCTCGGAGATCGCAAGCCACCGCCGCGATCAAGATCAAATCTACCTGCCCTAAATCCATGGACGGCAAATCAGGATTAGGCTCTAAAATGCCGTAAGCGCCCGATCGCATTGCCACAGCAAAGTCAGCGATCGGCACTTGATGCCAAACTAAATCTTGACCAACACAACGGGGAAATCCCCAATTTCGATCAGGAAACTTTTGCCAAAGTGCAGTTAGATCGGGTTCGCGGCGAAAACTCGTATAAGCCAAAATATTTTGGGCTTGAGGAAATTGCGGCAAATTAGACAGGCGATCGCAAATTGCTTGACTACGCTGCTGCCAGACTTCATCGGGAATCTGGCAACGTTGTTGAATTAACTTTTTTCGCAGGATTGCTTTCATTTTTGTTCAGCCAAGTTCTCCGATGTGTACAGACAAGTCTCTTTGTCTTCGTTGATTATCTTGATAGAATACAGCCATCTGATTTGTGGTTAATATATGGTTCTCGCGATTTCACCACCAGAATTACCTCTATCCACTTCACAATCTAGCCATGCCCTTAAACAAGGTGAGAATAAACAAGGCGAAAATAAAGAAAATAAAAAAAAATAAACAAGGCGAAAATCGAGTTGCCTTAAAAGGGATCAATTGGTTAGCCTATCAACAAATTCTCAATGCCCTCCCCCAAAGCCGTGCAGCAAGGCTGACATACGATCGCGGCATTCTTGAAATTACTATGCCATTAGAAACTCACGAATATTCAAGGGAATTGATCGGTTTGTTCATTCGCATTTTCTCATTAGAAATGGGGCTAAAACTCAAATCAATGCGATCGACCACGATTAATCGTCCCGATCTGGCAAGGGGTGTAGAGCCAGACTGCGCCTTTTACATTCAAAATCAACCCAAGGTTGCAGGGAAAATCGTTGATTTTATGCAAGATCCGCCTCCCGATCTTGTCGTTGAAGTAGATATTAACCACACGGATATTGATAAGAACAATCTTTATGCCAGTCTTGGTGTGCCAGAACTTTGGCGATTTAATGGAGAGGAGCTAAAAATTTATGTACTCCCCAAAACAGAATCGGCAATAGAATTAGCATCAGAATCGGAATCACCATATTTGGAATATATCGAATGCGATCGGAGTCCCACATTTCCTTTATTTCAAAAAGAACAGCTATATAATTTTTTAGTAAAAGCAGAGCAGGATGAAAATGCGGCTGAGATCGAATTTCGGGCTATGGTCAAGGAAATTTTGAGCCAAAAGTAGGGGCAGTTCATGAATTGCCCCTAGGCTAGAATCAGGGTTTCAAGGCTGATTGACTGACAAAAGTACTTGCAAGCCTTGTCAGACAAGATGTCTGACCCACAAAGGCAGAATCCTTGTGGAATGGGCATCTTGCCCGTTTATAGTTAAGATTCGTCAGTCAATCAGGTCTAAAGGTATCTTGTGCAGGGTTTAGATTTTTGTCAGCCAATGATGATAATCGGGGAGCAAACCTTGAACAGCCTTGCTGTAAAGATCGCGCAACTTCTTCGTGATTTCGCCCACAATGCCATCGCCCACAGGACGATGATCAAAACTGGTGATCGGTGCAAGCTCAGTTGCCGTGCCCACAAAGAAAGCTTCATCAGCAACATATAGCTCGGTGCGATCGATCGATCGCGATATAGTCTCGATGCCCAATTCCTTTGCCGCCAACTCCACCACCGAAGCGCGGGTGATACCTTCCAGAATATTGTCAGTGATCGAACTAGTAATCAATTTGCCATTTCTCACCAGAAATAAATTCATGGCACTGCCTTCTGCCACATGGCCTTCATTGGTCAAAACCACCACGTCATCAAACCCAGACGCATAGCCATCGGTCTTCGCCAAGGCGGTGTTTACATAAGCTCCATTCACCTTGGCACGGGCAGGAATCGCATTGTCATCCAAACGTCGCCACGAAGATACACCCACCTTAATGCCACTACTAGTATCAAGATAGCCATCCATCGGCAAGCTAAATAAACAGAAATCATCGTGGGTATGGGGAACTTTCAGAATTGGACCAATGCGAAGATCGGCTTTATAAATAATCGGACGGATGTAAGTCGAAGAATTACATTGGTTACGGCGGATTAATTCTTTGGTAATATCCACCATCGTCTCCACGTCAAGGGGGTGCTGTAACCCAATAATCCGACAGCTTTGGATTAAACGTTGGTAATGCTCCTCAAGCCGAAACGCTGCCATGCGGTTTTCTGCGGGTAGCCAATACGCCTTCACGCCCTCAAATACTGCCGTACCATATAAAAATGCATGGGTGCGAACATTAATAGTCGCATCTTCGAGGGGAACAAAATTCCCGCGTATGTAGGCGTATTGTATGGTCATGGTCTGGTTTATCTAGGTTTGTTTTTGGTAATTTGCTTTCTTATCATAATACCTGTAGTGTTTTCGCAAATATCTTTGCAGCAATTTATGGAATTTGATTCTGTAGCTTATAATACATTTTTTACTGGTGGAGCGATCGCTCGAGCTCTTGGATTAGCTTTTCTCTAATGCTCACAAGGCGATCGCCTTAGATAGTCACTAAAAAGATATCGTCAGGCATGGAGCAAATAGCTTGTACTTCAGGGATGTAGTCTTGAGTTAAGTCGTCAGTCACGACATATTTCTAAGAAATGGACTATACCAATTCGCGATTGGAAACCTGCTCTTAATCGCTTTGCCATCCTCTTCGAGAATCGTCTCCACCTCTAGTCTCTAGACTTTACACATTTTACTTGACAGTCTCATTAAATATTCCACAAGAACCATACTGGTTGAGCAATTAGCTTTACTACTACTTGTAGATCACTACCTTAATTGGTTTCACCATTGTGGCATCTCCTTTGAAGCTTTTAGGTAGCTCTTTTGTGGCGGGCTTGCTCGGAATTTGCTGTAATCTGATGGCTTTGGTGATAACTGCTTGGCTTTTGCTAAAATTAGCATACTATTAACGCGCTCAAGCCATGTCCTACGATACCCCCCGCACCGCCACCGTCCATCGTCAAACTGGTGAAACCGATGTCACCATATCCCTCAATTTGGATGGTACTGGCAAAGGCAACATCAACACAGGTATTCCCTTTCTCGATCATATGCTGCATCAGATCTGTTCCCACGGATTGATCGATCTTGATGTGCAGGCAGTGGGGGATCTGCATATTGATGATCATCACACCAATGAGGATGTGGGGATTGTGTTAGGACAGGCGATCGGGCAGGCATTAGGCGATCGCAAAGGCATTGCTAGATTTGGGCATTTTGTCGCGCCTTTAGATGAGTCTTTAGTGCAGGTTGCCCTCGATTTTTCGGGTCGCCCCTATCTCGTCTATGGCTTAGTAATTCCCAATCAGAGAGTGGGAACCTACGATACCGAACTGGTGCGCGAATTCTATCAGGCAGTGGTCAATCATGCCCAAATGACCCTGCATCTGCGTTTATTGACCAGTGGCAATTCCCATCACATTATCGAAGCCTCCTTCAAAGCCTTTGCCCGTGCCTTACGCATGGCAGTGGAAGTCGATCCGCGTCGTGCCAGTTTAATTCCCAGTTCTAAGGGAGTTTTGTAAATAGATTGCTTCCAAGAGCCTCCCACTTTGCGGAAGGCTCTTGGGGATTTATATGAGTTTACCAATTGTCTATCATCCTAAATATGTTGCGCCCATCGCCGATAGTCATCGCTTCCCGATGGCAAAATTTCGGCTACTCTACGAAATGCTGATCGCCGATGGGGTGGCGCAGCCAGCACAATTTTTTACGCCCGAACTGCCAGACTTGGAGGCGATCGCCCTAGTCCACGATCGCGATTATGTGGAAGCCTATTGGCAGGGCAATTTAGAGCCTAAGGCACAGAGGCGCATTGGTTTACCTTGGAGTGAAGAACTTGCCTATCGAACCAGAATTGCGGTCGGCGGCACATTGCTCACCGCGAGGCTTGCCCTCACCCACGGTTTAGCCTGCAACACCGCAGGGGGAACCCACCATGCTTTCCCTAGCTATGGATCGGGTTTTTGTATATTTAATGATTTGGCGATCGCCTCACGGGTACTTCTCAATGAGGGTTTAGTCAAAAGGATTTTAATCGTGGATCTTGATGTGCATCAGGGGGATGGCACGGCAGTGATCTTCCAAAATGAATCGCAAGTATTTACCTTTTCGCTCCATTGCCAAATTAACTTTCCATTGGTCAAACAAACTAGTGATCTGGATGTGCCTTTACCCGCAGGAATGGAAGATGATGCTTACTTACGCACCCTCGCCCAATACCTGCCCGACCTATTAACAGAATTGCGACCCGATTTAGTTCTCTATGATGCAGGGGTTGATCCGCACATTGGCGATCGCCTTGGCAAATTGGCGCTGACCGATGCGGGGTTATATCGGCGTGAGATGCAGGTTTTGAGTACTTGCGTTGCTCAGGGCATCCCCGTTGCCAGTGTCATCGGTGGTGGCTATTGCGAAGATATGCGATCGCTGGTCTATCGCCATTCATTACTACACCGCGCCGCCAGTGAAGTTTATCGCCAGTTTCATTTGTAAGTAGCTCACCATACTCAAAGCCTAAAACCACAGGCTGTTTCAGACCACAATTTTGGCAGATCGCGATCAAAGTCACAGTGGTAACGGTAAATTAGTAGGTACAATCAACAGCAAAAGTAAAACTAGATATGTTTGACGAAATCGCCGATAAGTTTGAGTCGGCTTGGAAAAAATTGCGTGGACAGGACAAAATCTCTGAATCCAATATACAAAGCGCGATTCGTGAGGTGCGAAGGGCGCTATTAGAGGCAGACGTAAACCTACAGGTTGTCAAAGAATTTGTTGAAGAAATTTCTAAACAGGCTCAGGGCGCTGATGTCATTGCGGGTGTGCGTCCTGATCAACAATTTATTAAGATCGTCTATGACGAGTTAGTAAAGACAATGGGCGAGGCAAATGTGCCACTTGTCGAGGCAACTAACGCACCAACAGTAATTTTGATGGCAGGTTTGCAGGGTACAGGTAAAACCACCGCCACTGCCAAATTAGCTTTACATTTACGCAAACTAGAGCGCAGCGCCCTATTAGTCGCCACTGACGTATATCGTCCTGCGGCGATCGATCAATTGCTCACCCTTGGCAGACAGATCAATGTGCCTGTTTTTGAAATGGGTGCAGACGCTGACCCTGTGGAAATCGCTCGTCAGGGCTTGGCAAAGGCTAGGGAATTAGGCGTTAATACCGTAATAGTGGATACGGCAGGGCGCTTGCAGATCGATCTCGACATGATGGATGAACTGAAGCGCGTCAAGAATGCTATTCAGCCCGATGAAGTGCTGCTAGTTGTCGATGCAATGACAGGACAAGAGGCGGCGACATTAACCCGCACTTTCCATGACGAGATTGGGATCACAGGCGCGATCTTGACGAAGATGGATGGCGATACTCGCGGTGGGGCGGCACTATCGGTCAGACAAATCTCAGGGCAGCCCATTAAATTTATCGGTGTCGGGGAAAAGGTTGAAGCTTTGCAACCCTTCTATCCTGAACGGATGGCTTCGCGCATCTTAGGGATGGGTGATGTGCTGACTCTGGTGGAAAAGGCTCAGGAAGAGATTGATATTGCCGATGCGGAAAAGCTCCAAGAGAAGATTTTGAGTGCAAAGTTTGACTTTGACGACTTCCTGAAGAATACACGCATGATGAAAAATATGGGTTCCTTTGGGGGAATGCTAAAAATGCTGCCAGGCATGAAAATTAATGATGCCCAAATTCAGGAAGCAGAAAAGCAACTTAAGCGCTGTGAGTCGATGATTAGCTCCATGACCAAGCAGGAACGTAAAGATCCTGATTTAATAGCCAAAAGCCCTAGCCGCAAACAAAGGATCGCCCAAGGCTCTGGACATAAGTTACAGGATGTAACTAAATTGGTTGCTGACTTCCAGAAAATGAGGACAATGATGCAGCAAATGGGGCAGGGACGAATGCCAAATTTCCCAGGAATGCCAAACATGGGCGGCGGCGGCTTTCCTGGGATGGGCGGCAATACTGCACCATCGGGCAATCCTGCCTATGGAAAGAAGAAGAAAAAGAAGAAAGGATTTGGAGAGTTATAGATTAGGACTTACGTAAAGCAACCAAAAGTAGGGGCAATTCATGAATTGCCCTAGGCTAAAATCAGGGCTTCAAGGTCTCTTGCGTAAGTCCTAAAGGATTTGCAAATGTGACAATGCCAAACTTTTACATCTATGCTCGCTTTGAGTCCGATCGCGAAGCGTTGTAGCTGCTCAGTTTCCTGCCCTGAATGGAATAATCTAGCAATTCCATCGGGTGCATCAGCAGAGTATTGCGATTTTGTAGGTCGAGATGTTTGCGAATTTGACTGATACAGCCGACATTTGCCGAGGCAATTAGCTCTGCCCCTGTGTCCGTGAGATTTGTCACCTTTTGCTGCCCTAACTCGTGACCGATCTCTGGTTGCAAAATGTTATAGATCCCTGCACTGCCACAGCAAAGAGAAGCATCCACTGATTCGCGTAACTGTACATTGGGAATCTGTCGCAGGAGGCGGCGCGGCTCTAAACTGATTTTTTGTCCATGCAACATATGGCAAGCGTCTTGATAGGCGATCGCCAATGTCTGCTCCTGCAAGGGATGCAATTTAGCAGTTAAGCCCACTTGATCGAGAAATTCCTGCACATCTTTCACCTTACTAGCGAAGACTTTAGCCTTTTCTGCATATTCGGGATCATCCTGCAAAATATGCCCATATTCCTTGAGGGTATGTCCACATCCTGAGGCATTGATCAACAGGGCATCAAGATTAAGATTTGCAAAACTATCAATGGTCTGCTTTGCAAGGGCGATCGTCTGTGACTCCTGTCCTTGGTGATGGGTCAAAGCCCCACAGCAACCTTGGGATTTGGGAATGACAACCTCACAGCCATTGGCAGTCAATACCCGCACTGTGGCATTATTCACCTCTGGCAAAAATATACGCTGTACACAGCCTAGCAACATTCCCACGCGATAGCGTTTTTCCCCTTGGGCTGGAATAAGTTCGGGTAAGCTGTCCTGAAAAGCTTGGGGAGTCAAGGCTGGCAAAATGGATTCCATTGCGGCAATCTGTTTGGGCAGATATTTCTCTAACCATCCTAGCGATCGCAATAATTTTTGAAAACCTAATTTCTGATAAACCAGTAAAGGGGCAAGCAGGACACGCAGACGATTTGGATAGGGGAAGGTGGCAAAAATGAATTGGCGCAATACTTGTTCAGGCAGCGATCGCGGGTAATTGCGCTCAACTTGGGCGCGGGTTGCTTCGATCAATTGGTCATACTGCACCCCTGACGGACAAGTGGTGACACAGGCGAGACAACCTAAACAGGTATCAAAATGTTGGGCGATCGCTGGTGATAAAGGAATATCCCCCTCATTAATGCCATCCATTAAATAAATCCGTCCGCGTGGTGAATCCGTCTCTTTGCCAATGACACGATAGCTAGGACAAGTCGATAAACAGAAGCCACAATGGACACAGGCATCAATTAGTTCTGGCTTGGGTGGATTTTTGACATCAAAGCGAGGACTTATTTCCCATTCATTTACCTGACTATTTTTAGATATATTATCAAAACTAGACTTATCAGAAATTTGCATATTGTAAGAATTATTACGGCTACTAAGATTCTAAGGGAGTTTGGCTTTGCAACTAGGTTTGTCGCTGTTTTGCTGAGTTTTGCTAAGGGGCGAGAAATATTTTTTGACAACCGTGAAAAAAATTTACACCCATGTGTAATAATAAAAAAGCACAAAAAACGCCCTCATGGCTCAGGGGTAGAGCATTCCCTTGGTAAGGGAAAGGTCACGGGTTCAAATCCCGTTGAGGGCTTACGGTTTCAGCATTTATTTTACTCTGTTTAGGCAGTGTCTATTCTTGGAGCATTTTTAGCCCCCCCTTAGAGCAGGAAATAGGGATTAGTGCAACCGAGAGCCTATTGCCATATACCTTTGTATTGGTTTTCTATGCGTCACTGATGCCCATTACGGGTTTTTACTTGATTGACAATAGGGCGCGATCGCTAATAATGATTAAACATAAGCAAATACACTTACGGTAAAAAGTTAACGGTTTTTCGGCTATACTCCGCTAAACTTTTGGCTAGTCCAATCTCGGCTATTGCAATTTCTTTGATGTGAGGAGGATAAGGCGATCATTTCTACAACAAGCTCAACCTATACAGATAAACCCCAATCAACATTACCACCTATGCCAGCAGCGATGGATCGCGGCAGTACCTCTCAAATCTCTGAGCCAATCGAATCAAACCCAAGCGACAATCTGCAAATGACGCAAATCGAACAAAATACTCCCGTCCTCCGCATCATCGGTAAAGTACCCCTCTCAGGTCATGTGCCTATTAGTGGAGCTAAAAACTCAATCCTTGCCTTGATGGCAGGATCATTACTATCCTCTGAAGGCTGTCGGATTCGCAATGTGCCATATCTTGCCGATGTCAAGAGCATGAGCGACATTCTCGAAACCCTTGGGGTCAAAATTTCTCGCAGTGGTGAAGTCCTTGATATCGACACTAGCAACCTCACCAAAAACTCTGCCCCCTATGAATTAGTCAGCAAGATGAGGGCAAGCTTTTTTGCCCTTGGCTCCCTCTTGGCAAGACTCGGTTCTGCCAAAATGCCTTTACCAGGGGGCTGCGCGATCGGGGCGCGTCCTGTCGATCTCCATGTGCGTGGTCTGCAAGCTTTAGGGGCATCAGTACAGATCGAGCATGGCATCGTTCACGCCCATGCCAATAGCCGCAATGGCAAGTTACAGGGGGCAAAGATTTATTTGGATTGTCCTAGTGTGGGTGCGACTGAAACCTTGATGATGGCGGCGACCCTTGCGGAAGGCGAGACGATGATCGAAAATGCTGCCCAAGAGCCTGAAGTTGTGGATTTGGCGGATCTTTGCATCGCTATGGGCGCAAAAATTCGCGGTGCTGGCACAAATACGATTTTTATTGAAGGTGTGGAAAAGCTGCATTTTGCTGATTTCACCGCTATTCCCGATCGCATTGAAGCCGCAACATTTATGGTTGCTGCTGCCATGACCCGATCTACCCTGTCCATGTCGCCCATTGTCCCTGCCCATCTCACCGCCGCCATTTCTAAGCTGCAAGATATGGGTGTCACGGTACGTCAAGATGCCCCCGATCGCATCACGGTCATTGGTGGCGATCACTATCGGGCGATCGATATCGAAACCTTACCTTACCCCGGCTTCCCCACGGATATGCAGGCGCAATTTATGGCTTTGCTCACCATCTGCGAAGGCAGTGGCGTGGTCAATGAAACTGTCTATGAAAACCGCTTACAGCACGTTGCCGAACTAAACCGCATGGGCGCAAATATTCGCCTCAAAAATAATGTGGCAGTGGTTACGGGTGTACCGCAGTTGTCGGGTGCGCCTGTGATGGCAACGGATTTACGCGCTTCGGCGGCATTGGTAATTGCAGGACTGGCTGCCGATGGTGAAACCACAGTTATGGGGCTGCACCATCTCGATCGCGGCTACGATCGCATCGAAGAAAAATTACGCAACGTGGGCGCGAAGCTATATCGCACCACAGAAGTAGTTTCGGTATAAAAGATTAAAAGCGCCGCTTTGCGGCGCTTTTGCTTTTATACCAATAAAGCCGCTAGTTTATTAATGGCAATGCCGTACCATTTCTGCATTCTGAGTAGCTCACCTTCAAGGGGTAAAGTGTCTTGAAAATCGCAGGTATAGCCTAGCTCCCGCAATGCTGCCACGATCGCACTGGGGGAGATCCACCATTGTTGGGCTAAGTCTAATAAATTTAGGGATTTCATGTTTTCGAGATCGAGGGATTGCAATTGTGAATGTAGGATCTCCGCCGATGGTAGGGGTGGCATATGGGAACCGAGATAAATATATTCGGGCTTAGCGGTGGCAATTAGCCATTGCAGATGCGTAAAAGAGGGCGGCAATGTCCAAAGTACGATCGCTGCATAATTTTTGTGTTTTTGGGGGCGATCGCAGTCGACATCACCCTGAAACTTATCGGCAGGGCGATCGCATCCGTACAGCAACAACGGGCGCGGCAATGGGCGTGGTGCTTCTTGCAACTTTTGCCACTGAGGAAATTTGGTAATCACAGGTGCAGGTCTATACTGCAATGACAAAGATTTAAGCGAATCCTGAGAATTGTCCATACCTGTTGCCTCGCGGATGCCAATTACTTCCAATTCTACCGATGTTGTGTCTTGCCATTGATTGGCGCGTAACTTGTAAGCAATATCAATGCGATCGGGTACAGGGCAGTATTCGCCCCAGCGCCATGCGATCGCCTTAATTTTGCCATTGCCCGTATCTAGCTCTAATGCTAAATGTTTGACTTTATCCTTACCCCGCGCTTGCTGCGAAATCACGCGCACATTTTCACTATAAAACACAGGATCGGCATTACCGAGTCCACAGGGTTGCAGGCGATCGCATTCTTGCAGTAGGGTCATGGAGATATCGCTGAGGTCAACACGCACATCAATATTGACTAGGGGCATGATGTGACTGGGCAGAATATTCTCGCGATCGGCAAATTCCCGCAATCCTTGCCGCAATTTTTCCAAATTTGCCGCAGGCATGGTAAATCCGCCTGCCGCCTTATGTCCGCCCCCCTTGAGGCGAATGCTTTTAACAGGTTCATATTCGATCGCCTGAAAAACATGAAATTCAGGGATGCCCCGCACTGAGAAACGCACAGTATCTATTTGGTCGGGATGATCTTCGTGGGCATCTTCATAACTGCCAATAAAAACAGGTGCGCCATAGCGTTCCACCAACCGCGAAGCAACAATACCAATCACCCCATGATGCCAACCCTCTCTCTTGCTCTTCTTTTTCTTGCTCCCCTCTCCCCCCTTGGGAGAGGGGCTGGGGGTGAGGGCTGTTTCCCCCTTGGGGCAGGGATCGATTTCCCTACTTTGATCGCGTAATTCTTGATCCATAATTTGATGGGTTTGGTCTTCTTTGAGAGCGATATTTTGAGAGACAATTGGCGATCTCTTGAGTATAAGAGCGTGACCCCTTGCTTGGTAACTTATCTTACCCTTGTAATTGCTGCATTAGCCATGCGGTGACAGTGGATTGATTGGTTTGACGACTGCGTTCGAGAGCCTGTTCTAAGATTTATAACTTTAGCCCAGACAGCACTAAGGATTGGCGAATATGATGACTGCTGCCATCGGTTGCGATCGCTAAGGCATAGATTTTCATAATTTTTTTGCTTCCCTTGAACAAGGTGAACCTCCACACATTCATGTTCAACATGATGGCAATGTAGCAAAATTTTGGCTTCAGCCTATTAAACTCCAAAACACTGGCGGTTTTAGCGCAACGGAATTAAATCAGATCGCAAAAACAGTGAAGGAAAATCAAGTTGATTTTTTGGAGAAGTGGCATGATTTCTTTGGCGGTTAAACCTGAATCAATTCAAGTCAATCAGATTAAAACAACTGAAACTGATTTGATGTTAGAGTTTGTGGATGGAAGAATTTTAAGTGTTCCACTTACTTGGTATCCTCGATTGCTCCATGGCACTGCCGTTGAGCGCCAAACTTTTGAACTTCTGGATGAAGGGAGAATGATTCATTGGCTGCTTCTCGATGAAGACTTAACTGTTGCAGGGATTTTATCTGGGGCAAGGTCTGGAAAAAGTCAAGAGTCTTTGCAAAAATGGCTAAGTTCGCGTGCAGTTCAATAAAGCGATCGCCCCTAGCTAAATATCAACAACAGCGATCACTATATCCCTATGATAGGTAATAATGTTGATATTAGATTGCCCAAAGGAGTTACAAGATAATGACTCAGACAGTTGTACTACAATCCTTATACGAATCTGATTACCTACTTTGGACTCAAGAGGTTGTATTGAAATTAAAGGCTAGAGATTTTGATAATGTAGATCTTGAAAATTTGATTGAGGAGATTGAAGATTTGGGGCATTCTAAAAAAGATGAGCTTAAAAGTCGTCTGAATACTTTACTAGAGCATTTACTCAAACGTATATATGTCGATATGCCGCAAGAGTTCAATGGCTGGCAGCGTACTATCAGAGAACAACGTAAGCGTCTTGACTGGCTTTTGGATGCTAACCCTAGCCTTAAAACGGTTTGGAATGATACTTTTAATATTGCGTGGCGTTATGCACTTAGGGATGTTAGAGAAGATTATCCACAGTATCAATTCCCTAATACATGGCAGTTTGGACGTGATATTGAAACGGTTTTAAATACTGTCTTTTGGAAATAGCGATCGCCCCTAATCAAAATCAACAATCGCCTATTCATCTCCTCACCACAAAGCGATCGCCCCTAACCAAAATCAACAACAGCGATCGCCACTTTAACCCATAACAACAAAGCGATCGCCCATGTTTCTCTTTTAATATCCACGATTGGGTTTACAGTCGGCAAAGCTTATTGCTTCTGTATCCAAAAAACTAGCGATCGCCATTTCAAGGGTTGCTTCTATTGGATAATCTATTTCTTTGGATCGAGCAATAATTGCTGCTCGAATTCTTTCAGGCAGAAATTTTAAAATAACTTCTGCATCTTTGGATGAGATTCGCTCTAAAACTTCTACTTGCATAAATTTACTACTCCATTGGGATTTGGACATTGTATGGAGGCTCAGTAGCTCGAAGAATTATTGCCTCTAACTCCAATAGTAACGCAGAATTCTTAGAATATGGGATTATTTGTACGGCAATACGCACATCTTCATCTTTGTATTTATCAAGCCACGCCCACAGAAAGGCTTTATGACCACCCTTAAAACGACTCCTTAAACTTTTGGTTTTGCCAACGTAAAGCAAACCTTCATACTTGTGTCTGATTGCATAAATACCAGGGAGATCGGGAATATTACTAAAATCGCGATTTAATGGTACACATTCTTCAAAAAGAGTGAAAGCGATCGCATCTAAAATATTTCTTGCTTGTTGTTTTATTTCAGATTCGCTCATTAGTATAGAAGTCAATAACGTGCTGAGTATTTTAACCTGCGATCGCCCCCAATACAAACATCAAAACAGCGATCGCCTCCCAACCAAAATCAACAACCAGCGATCGCCAATTCATCTCCTCAACAACAAAGCGATCGCCCCTAATCAAAATCAACAACAGCGATCGCCAATTCATCTCCTCAACAACAAAGCGATCGCCCCTAATCAAAATCAACAACCAGCGATCGCCTCTTCATCTCTCTACTACAAAGCGATCGCCCCCGACCAAAATCAACAATCAGCGATCGCCCCTTCATCTCTCCACCACAAAGCGATCGTCTCTAGTCAAAATCAACGGTTGCTCCAGTAATTTATTTATGCCTCCTCTTTCTTTTGATCTCTATCAATAGCTTGAGATTCAAGAAGAAAAAGTTCATTAACTAACATAAATTCTCTCATCTCTTCATCTAAACTCAGTTTGAGTTCACGATGGGCGCGGCGATTACGAAACGCCATGTAGATACCTTCAAACATAGCGGCTCTTCCTTCTCGCTCAGCAGGTTCGACATTTTCCCAATATAGTGGAGCATTTTCACCTCGAAATGCTTTAGTGAAAAGTTTAGCTCCTATTACATCACCTTCAAGCCCAGTACGTTTTCGGATGATTCCTTCTAGTCTTCTGTAAGCTGACATCAGGGTCGAGTCTGGTTGATCTTTGATTTTAAGTGCTAAATCTGCAATACGAAAATCAATAAATCTCAAAGGAATTATTCTAGGAAATTCTTGTTGAAGCCTTTGGTATTGCTCAGGACTATCAGAATCATTAAATCCAACAGCATAGGTATATTTATGGATTCGATATGGACGAACGGGTTTTAATGAGTTGATTTCATCAATATCAGTGGTCAACAAACAAGAATCATCGATACGTTGAAAAATTGAGGATGCCACAACATATTCCTCAATTTCCTCAACCCAAGAGCAATGGCGTTGTAACAATTGGAGTGCTGTAGCCAATCCTACTGATCCTGTTCCTGCGTATCCTGATGCAAATCCTGATTTTATGGCTATGTAATCACATTCCCTTGCCATTGATAACAAAAAGGAGTGACAGTTTTCACAGGTTAGCAATTTTACTTTTTCTATTTGACAACCAAACTGTAGAAGCCTAGTAATTGCATTTAAGCAAGATTGGGTAATACCTGCTTCTCCGTGATATTGAATCTTGGCAAGCTTGTTTGTGTCAATCAACATTTTCTAATTTTAATAATTTATAGTACGAGTAAGCCTCATCACCAGAAAGTAACTCATCATCTTCTGCTTCTTGCATCAACTTAGCCAAACCAAAATTTTCTAAAATTTCTTCGATAACATTCAATGAAGATACAGGCTGCCACCAGCGCGACTTATTGAAAAACTCTTCAGTCAAAGGTAGAATATCAGATGTATCAATTTCTGGTTCTGACAGTGCATCAAGTTTAGCCCAATTCGCCTCTGAGGTATTGCTCATAATATTTTTGCTCATATGTGCATCCAATATTTTGCTACAATGCGATCATATCCTATGCAATAGGGTGATATTAGCCATGACTAAAAAATCTACTGAAAACAGCTTAAATAACTCAGTCGCAAGCCCATCTAGCGCAAACAAAACTGCAAAGAAAAAAGCTTTAAGTCGAAAGGAAAAGTTTGAGGCATCAAAAAAAGCTAATCAGGCAATGATGAAAGCTTGGAAATTGATCTCACAGAGAAGCTCTAATAGCCCAGATGCCAAAGATCACATTTGACACGAATATTTTCATATCTCGAAAATATGCCCAACTATTTTTCTACATAGCAAAAAAGCCCCGCATTGCGGGGCTTTTTTGTTTGTTAGAGCTTAGTAACGAGCGCTGTTAGGCTTGTGAACGATGAAGCTTTGGACTTGGCACTGCTTGATGTTGTCGAAAGCAACAACACGAATGAAAGAACCAGGGTAGCTAGAGCGGCAAGCTTGAACTTCGCTTAACACTTCTTGAGGAGTGGTGGCGTTGAACAAGGGCAACTTCCACATTGTCCAGTAGTGAATCGCAGGATCGGAATCTTCGTTAAATTCGATCGCAGGATAGAAACCTTGCTTAAGGGTGTACTCGATTTGACGAGTGATTTGAGCATCGCTCAAGGGGGGAAGGTAAGAAAGAGTTTCGTAACGACGCTCTTTAGGTAAAGTTTGCATTATTTCCTCGCGATTGAAATTAAATTGCTATTGATTTGGTTGAGGGGAGGGGCGATCGCCTTCAACAACTGAGTCTGAATCTAAGTTCGTGACAACTTCTAATGGAACTTCGAGATTAGCTCCAGAACTAGCTTCGAGACTAGGTTCTAAATTCTCGCATTCTGCATATCCTTCAGAAGCCTGCACACTCATGATTTTCTCAAAGTGTTGACGGCGAAGCTGCATATTTGATTCTTGAATACTGGTACGAGTTAGTTCTGGCAAAAAATCTAAAATCTCATTTGCCAGATGTTCTCGCACCGTCATTACTCGAAAAGCCATTTCTTGGTGAACTGCGAACAGATCTTTAATATAAAGTTCGCCATTTTGGAGTCTTTCGCGGGTCGAAAATTGGTTAAACCAGAGAGCTTTTAACTTATCGGTTTCTTCCAACTGTTCGGCGATCGTCTTGACAGCCTCAAAGGTCAAAAAATTGACTAGCATTTTGGCAGTGGACTTAGTACTGCGCTTAATATCCATAGGCTCACTTAACCAAGATTTCTTAACATAGTGTTTCGCAATGCGAAACACTATGTTAATAGAGCTAATCAATTAGACGGTATCCATTGCTTCAAACTCGAACTTGATTTCCTTCCAGAGTTCAAGGGCAGCATTCAATTCAGGAGACCAACGACCAGCTTCACGGAGGATGTCGCCGCCTTCACGCATCATGTTGCGACCTTCGTTACGAGCTTGGATACAAGCTTCAAGAGCAACGCGGTTAGCGGTTGCACCAGGAGCAGCACCCCATGGGTGACCCAAAGTACCACCACCGAACTGTAAGCAAGAGTCATCGCCGAAGATTTCTACAAGCGCTGGCATATGCCATACGTGGATACCACCCGAAGCTACGGGAAGTACGCCAGGCATAGAAGCCCAATCTTGAGTGAAGTAGATACCACGAGCGCGATCGAGTTCGATGTGGTCTTCACGCATTAGGTCAACAAAGCCCATGGTGATGCCCTTTTCGCCTTCGAGCTTACCAACAACGGTTCCAGAGTGGAGGTGATCACCACCAGACATACGCAGACACTTAGCCAAAACGCGGAAGTGAATCCCGTGGGTCTTTTGACGGTCAATAACTGCGTGCATAGCACGGTGAATGTGCAGGAGCAAGCCGTTGTCGCGGCAGTACTTAGCTAGAGTGGTGTTAGCGGTGAAACCACCAGTCAAGAAGTCATGCATGATGATAGGAGTGCCGATTTCCTTAGCGAAAGCTGCACGTTCCATCATTTGCTCACAGGTTGGAGCAGTAACGTTCAAGTAGTGACCCTTGATTTCGCCTGTTTCTGCTTGAGCTTTTTCGATTGCTTCTTGTACAAACAGGAAGCGATCGCGCCAACGCATGAAGGGCTGAGAGTTAATGTTTTCGTCGTCTTTGGTGAAGTCCAAACCGCCGCGTAAGCACTCATATACTGCACGACCGTAGTTCTTTGCAGATAGACCCAATTTGGGCTTAATGGTACAACCCAAGAGAGGACGACCGTACTTGTTCAACTTGTCGCGTTCTACTTGGATACCGTGAGGAGGTCCTTGGAATGTCTTCAGGTAGGCAATAGGCACACGGATGTCTTCTAAACGAAGTGCGCGAAGAGCTTTGAAACCGAATACGTTACCAACCAATGAGGTGAGCAAGTTGGTTACAGAACCTTCTTCAAACAAGTCAAGAGGATATGCGATGTAAGCAATATATTGATTGTCTTCGTTGGGTACTGGTTCGACATCATAGCAACGACCTTTGTAGCGATCGAGGTCGGTCAACAAGTCTGTCCATACAGTTGTCCATGTACCTGTCGAAGATTCAGCAGCTACCGCAGCAGCAGCTTCTTCTGGAGGTACACCTGGCTGAGGTACAAAGCGGAAAGCGGCGAGAAGGTCAGTATCTCTGGGGGTGTAATCGGGGGTATAGTACTTTAGTTTGTAGTCCTGTACACCTGCATCGTAACCAGCCTTTTTAGACTGTGTTTTTGAGTAAGACATTAATATCTCCTTACTAGAGTTAAACGAAGATTGATAATTCGCATGGAGCGCCGCAAAAATGAAGATTCAGCTAAGATCCAGATCTCAAAGTCAAATTGAAAATTAAAGAAAAATTAAAAATCTATTAAAAATACAATCAGTCTGATGTTCTCTGGCTCTTGTGTAGAACAGTTTTTTGCTTTATATAAGTTAATCCTATCAGGAATTCTTTATGTGAAGTCCTTGAGCGATGTCTCTAATTTAAACATAAAGTGCGTATGCACATTCACTTTTTTTTGGAAATTTTTTTTTACAAGTGGCTATTTAGGGCGATAAATACATATAAAAATATATAAAAAATTTATATAACTCTGATAAGGCAAATATATCTTCTAGTAGTTGCTTTGTGGTGATTGACCATAGGCTTAGCCTTGGCTTGGCGGGTGAATGCACTGCTAAATCAGCCGATCCGCCCATAGTTGGTGTTAGATGGGGTAATTATGGCAAAGGTGATTTTTGCAGTGTGCTGATACATAATTACTTTGAAATCTAAAATTATTGCTACAATTTTTTCGACAAAATTAAAACAGCATAAGCAATCCTAATCACTTCTATACAAATAAAAAATATAAATTTAAATATAAATTTAAATATAAATTAAAGATGCAAGTGAAAGGGTCGGCAATAAGCTGACGATATTAAGTAATATTAATCTGTTAGATTCAGCTTGATGTTTTCTTCCTGTTGTAGACAGATTAGGGTTGATATTTTGGGGGCGGATCGAACTTGGTATAGAGTATTTGTACTCAGAGTAAGTTTTTAGGCTAGATTTTCCACGGTCTATAGAGCTAAACTAGGATTTACTGTTAAAAATTTTTTATAGCCCCTAAGAAAGCGTGATTGATACTCGTCTTGATCTTTACCCCACCTCAACAGTTCCTAATGGTTGGCCTGGACTGATATGCCGCTATGCTGATTATTTGCCAGTGACCGACCAAACACCGATTGTGACTTTGCATGAAGGCAATACGCCTTTGATTCCTGCGATCGCCTTGAGTGAGAGACTAGGGCGAAATATTAAGGTGTTACTTAAATATGATGGTTTGAACCCCACGGGCAGCTTTAAGGATCGCGGTATGACGATGGCGATCTCGAAGGCAAAGGAGGCTGGCTCTAAGGCGGTAATCTGTGCGAGTACGGGCAATACTTCGGCGGCGGCGGCGGCCTATGCGAAGCGCGGCGGCATGAAGGCGTTTGTGTTGATTCCCGATGGCAAGATTGCCCTTGGCAAGTTGAGTCAGGCATTAATTTATGGGGCAGAAGTAATTGCGATCGATGGCAATTTCGATCAGGCGTTGGAAATTGTGCGCGAGATGTCGGAAAAGTTTCCGATTACTTTAGTTAACTCGGTCAATCCCTATCGTCTCGAAGGACAAAAGACGGCTGCCTTTGAATTGGTAGAGGCGATCGGCGATGCCCCTGATTGGCTCTGCATTCCTATGGGTAATGCGGGGAATATCACAGCTTACTGGATGGGCTTTAATCAATATTATGCTTCGGGTAAGGCGAAGAAATTGCCGAAGATGATGGGCTTTCAGGCGGCAGGTTCTGCGCCATTGGTGACGGGTCAGGTCTTTACAAAGCCTGAGACGATCGCCACCGCTATTAGAATTGGCAACCCTGCTAACTGGGCAAAAGCGCTGAATGTGCGTGCGGAAAGTGGTGGTGCTTTCCATAGCGTGACGGATGTGGAGATCCTTGCTGCCTATAAGTTTTTGGCGGGTGAGGAAGGTGTTTTCTGTGAGCCAGCTAGTGCTGCCTCGGTCGCAGGTTTGCTCAAGGTCAGCGATCAAATCCCTTCAGGGGCAACGATTGTCTGTGTATTGACTGGTAATGGCATTAAAGATCCTGACACAGCGATCGCCTGTGCGGGTGATGAAAAATTACATAAGGGTGTGTCGCCAGATATCACTAGTGTTGCCAAGGTGATGGGTTTTTAAATTTATAAAAGCGGCGCTTCGCGCCGCTTTTATAGTTTTTTAAGTGATTCCTTGCAATGACTGAATGGCTTGCTGGGTGCGTTTAATCCATTCGGCATCACGGTTTTCTTCGTAGAGTTTTAGTGCCTCTTGGTAGGAACGGATGGCATTGCTAACTTCGCCTTTGAGGGTGTATAAAGCACCTAAACCAAAATGTGCCTTGGCAAAGTTGGGGTTAAGGGATAGGGCTTTGAAGTAAGCATTTTGGGCTTCACCAAAGCGACCGCGATCGGCGTAGGCGAGTCCGAGACTGGTGTAATCCACCCATAGATCTTCTTTACCGATCGCTATGGTCTTTGAGAAAGCATCGATCGCTTCGTCACTATTGCCTTGGGAACGCAGTAAATTCCCTAGGTTGCTGTAGGCGACAGCATTGCGTGGGTCAAGGGCGATCGCCTGACGGAAAGCATTGATGGCATCGGCAGTACGATTTTGATCGGAGAGAACACGCCCTAAATTATTGTAGGCGGCCGTATATTGGGGATTGAGTGCAATTGCGGTTTCGTAGGCGGCGATCGCCCCAGTCAGATCACCTTGGCGGCGCAATGCCAGCCCTAGACCATTGAAGGTACTGGCAACCTTAGGATTAATCTCGACACTGCGTTTAAAGGCGGCGGCGGCTTCCGTCACATTGTCTTCCCGTAACCAAGCATTGCCCAAAGCGGCAAAAATATCGGCATTGCGGGGATCACGGGTACTTGCTCTCTGGAATGCGGTAATGGCATTACCCCATTCCCCAGCCTGATTGTAAGCCAACCCCAAGTTGTAATAAACATTTGGGAAATTGCTGTCGAGGGTTGTCACCTTTTGATAGGCAGCGATCGCGCCTTTATAGTCTCGTTCTTCGTAAAGGGAGATGCCAAGGGCAAAATGAGCAACGGCATATTGGGGTGCAAGCTCGATCGCTTTACGATAGGCGGCGATCGCCTCAGAGCGCTTGCCCTGTCTCCTCAGGGCTGCCCCTAGTCCATTGTAGGCAAGGGCATATTTACCATCAAATTCAATGGCTTTGCGAAAGGCTGTTACCGCGCTATCCAGATTATTTTGCCGATCATAGGCTAGTCCCAAGTTGTAATGCACGGGAGCCAGATTCGTTTCCCCCTTACTCAGTTGTACAAATTGGTTATAAGCGGCGATCGCGCCCGTAGCATCTCCTTGCTGATATAGCGCAATGCCTAGACCGTAGTAGGCGGGAGTGTAGTTGCGATCAAGGGCGATCGCTCGTTTATGTGCTGCCGATGCCCCCTGCAAATCCCCCTTTTGGCGCAATGTCACCCCTAGACCATAGTAAGCGGGTACGAGTTCTGGACTAGCGGCGATCGCCTGCCGATAGAGGGCGATCGCCCGATCCAATTGGTTTTGTTCCCGCAAGCTATTTGCCTGTTCTACTAATTTAAGTGGTGTATTGGCAAGGGGATCGCTTTGGATATCTTTAGGAACGCTATTTGGGGCGATGGTTTGACTTAAAGATGTGGGACTAGGCAATGTTTGCGCTAGGATGGCTGCGTCAAGTGCCGACACAATGCCACCCATTAGCGGCAAAACCCCGACTACTGCGATCTTCTTAATTGTGGTTTTGATCATAATTAGTATTGCTTATAGCTATTTTCTGCTATGAAAAGTTATGGATTCGGCAAAAGCAGAAATTGTCATGAGCAGTCAATTTGTAAATTGAGAAAAACAAATTACGAAGAGCTAAGTCTCGATCCGTCACACCTTACCAAAGACTTTATCAAGGAAAATCACCAAATGGCAAAGAGATCGCGAAGTTGCTATATAAATTCAGCCAAACAGCCCACAATTTTTGGCTTAACAACACTCATGACGCTTTACGATCAAACCTAAAAACAGGGAAATTAACGCCGAGACTGTTGTGGGAAAACGTGAAACCAACGATTGTGTCAATTGGTTAACTGTAATCTATGTCAATTTCAAACGACATGAATTTTGGGTGGTAGACTATCGGATTTATGACTCTAATGGTGATGGCAAGAGTAAATTAGACCATGTGTCCGATATGCTCAAGGGGTTAGTCCATAGCAAGCAATTACCATTTCAGACTGTGTTGATGGATAGTTGGTATGCCACGCAACGACTGATGGCGGAAATTGACAACTTCGGCAAGATTTATTACTGTCCTGTTAAGTGCAATCGTCTGGTTGATGACAGTGGCGGCGTGGGAAAGTATAAACGGATTGATCAACTACCGTTGATCGTCAACTTAAAGGGGCTTTAGATTATTTCATTCAAACTAAGCGATCGCTGTTAGTAACTGAAGCTAAGGACGAGAATCTCCAGCGTGGTTTTGTCCAACTGGCAACGGAGCTAATTGCCCTCGAACGTTGGTTAGAGAATGATCATCCTATTCTTTATGGGGCTGTCTCGATTGGGAGTGTGTGGCAATTTAGCTGTTTGCATCGGGTTGAGAAGTCCATTACTCAAGATGTCAATATTTTCAGAGCGATCGGCGATCTTGACGAACTTATGCAAATTTTGGTTGGTATTTTGGAGTAATGGCTAAATTTTTTGAGGCAAGCGATCGCTTTTCTGCTTAAATATTATCAACACTAATTTTTCTTGGAAATCAATATTGCGTAAAACCTATGACTAACCCTGAGCTAGATAAATACAAAGTCGATCACCTATTCCTCCTCATCGGCGAAAACCCTTTACCAAACTATGTTGCGGCAAAAACTCTGCTCAAATCTGGCGGTAAACCATATCTAGTTTATACCGAACACACTGAAGGCGCTGCTAATAAGCTGCAAGAAATTTTAGGTACTACTGAAAACGAAAGAGTACCACTAGAAAGAAACGAGTCCAATGGGTTTAAAATTCAGGAACTGATCAAGCAAAAGGTGCGAGAAATTCAAAAGCAACAGCCTAGTCAGAGTTTTGGTCTGAACTATACAGGTGGAACAAAGGCAATGGCAGTTCATGCTTATCAAGCATTTCTTAATCTTGGACTAGAGCCTAAGCCTAAATTTAGCTACCTAGATCCTCGTAGTCTTAAGATGCTGATCGATCAGAAAGCTAAGCCCTGTCCTATAGATATCATGGATAATGACATAAGAAGTCTTCTCGATATATCTTTTGAGAGGCTTTTTGATCTTCATGATTTGCACTGGAAAGAAGATAAACCTCCAATTTCAAGTCCTTGTATGATAAATGCAGCTAAGGAACTTCTTGAACTCTATTTACAAAGACGAGACGAAATTGCCGAATCCTATTTGAAATGGTCTCTTGATAAGGATGGATTAGGTAAAGCAAAAAATGGAAAGTTTTGGCGTAATGAAAACCATCTTGAAAATGTAGAGATTGATTTAAGCAAACTACCTGAGAGAGTAATAATTGTCTTAAAAAAGCACTTAAATCTAACGAGTAATAAATTCCCTCTTAGGATTGCTAAAAATTATGGCTTTAAACTAATCAGTCATTTTTGTGATTGGCTAAACTATGGATGGGTGGAACATTATGTACTTTCTCAGGTGCAACAAATTAGAAATCTCAAAATTGATGAAACAGCTATGTCTTTTCATATTGAAGATTCAGACAACCCTGATGCGGATTGGGATAAGTTTGAATTTGATGTTGCTTTTAGAAGAGGTCATCAACTGTTTGCTCTATCTTGTACCACTTCAATACATGATGACACCTGTAAAGAAAAGCTTTTTGAGGCTTATGTCCGAGCAAGACAGTTAGGAGGGGCAGAAGCAAGAGTTGCTGTCATTTGTCCACACTATGACCCGAATCGCCTAGAAAAGCAAATGAAAGTGTTGACGCAAGATCGTAAAATTGCTGTCTTTGGGAAAAAGCATCTCAGGAAGCTATCACAATCAATTTCCAACTGGATTCAAGACGAACCTTACTAAACTGAGAAAATCATGCCTAACCTTACTGCAACAATTGTTGATACAACTGGAATTCAAAAATATATTTTTGGGAGTAACCGATTAAAAGAAAATGTTGGCGCTTCTCATTTGGTTAAACTGGCAACCGATTACCAAGTCAAAGGTAGTTGGCTTCGTGAATGTTTTGAATCACTTGGTAATGTATATATACCTGAAAATAATTTAGATGTCGATCTCATTATTACAGAAGATCCCAGTATTATTGCTGAGATAGTCTATGCAGGTGGTGGAAACACTGTTTTGTTGTTTAGGCATGAGGAAAATGCTAAAGAGTTTACAAGGAAACTTACAAAAACAGTATTGCAAAAAGCTCGTGGTTTAAATCTTGCGGTTGCTCATCACATCTTTGATTGGGAAACACATAAATTATTAGATGTTATCGCCGAAAATCTAATTAAGACAAAGCTTGGCAAGCAAAAGCGAAACCCACTTTCTTCAGTTCCTTTGCTAGGCTTGAGTGTCACAGCAAACTGTATTTCAACTGGATTAGTTGCGGTTGGTAGTAGAGAGATAGATGGTACTAGCAGACTTGTTTCTGAAGAAGTGTTAGCAAAGTTAGCAAATGCGGAAAATTCTAATAAAGAACTTAAGCAGATTATTCTAGATGGTAATTCTTTTGAAGTTCCTTATGATGTTGACGATTTAGGGCGTTCTGAGCAAGAAAGTAGCTACATCGCTGTTGTGCATATTGACGGTAATCAGATGGGTAAGAGATTCGAGAATGTAGGAAAAGAGCAATATGAGAATAAGTTGCCTTCAGAAGGTAATCGTGATTTTGTTAAAGCAATGCGTAACCTTTCTAGGGATGTTAGCTTTGCCACAGAAACAGCATTAAAACTAGTTGGGCATTTAGTTGTCGAATCCATTGACTCAGAGAAAAAAGTTAAAGGGAAATTTCAAATTAAACAGAACTTTATCCCTTTTCGCCCAATTATTTACGGGGGCGATGATGTCACATTCGTTTGTGATGGACGTATTGGGTTGTCTCTAGCAGTTAAGTTTCTCAAGGAATTTGAAAGGCTCACAGAAAATCTACCTGATGGTCAAGGTAAGAAAAGTAAAGCGACTGCCTGTGCTGGTATTGCTATTGTGAAAACCCACTATCCCTTTGCAAGAGCTTACGAGCTAAGTGAAGCATTATGTAGCAAAGCTAAGAAACTTGTAAGAGATGAAACAGACAACTATAGTTCTCGGAACCCTATTTTTTCTGCTTTGGATTGGCATATTGCAGCAAGCGGTCTATTAGGGGATATTGATGAAATTCGCAGCCGTGAGTATCAAGATAGTATGCTAACGATTCGACCTATGCGATCGCATGAGTATGGAGGAAAAATCAAAGTTATTTGGCAAGATTTTACCAATGTCATACAGTGCTTTAAAGAAGGAAAAGAATGGAAAGATAAGCACAATAAGGTAATGGCTCTCAGAGAAATTTTGACCCAAGGCGAGGATGCAACCAAAAAGTTTCTGGAAATCTATGGGAAAGAGCTATTACCAGAATTTCCAAGAGTAGAATCAACTCTAAGAGAAAAGGGTTGGCTTAACAGTAAGTGCTACTACTTTGATGCTATTGAGGCAATGGACTTTTACATTCCAATGGGAGAATAATTATGTACTCATTAAAAATTACACTTTTGAGTGATACAACCTTCGGACGTGGAGATGGAGTTGCTGGTTTAGTCGATCAAGAAGTGGAACATGATCGCTATGGGTTTCCATATTTACGAGGCAGAACTCTCAAAGGATTACTCAGTGAGGAGTGTGATAATTTTATAGCTTTATATATTGATCGGCTAGAGGATGCGAAACGCAAACAATGGATAAAGGTGCGACATGATCTATTTGGAGAAGCTGGTAGCATTACTGAAAATATGGCAAAAATGCACGTTGGCGATGCTTGTTTACCGCCAGATTTACGTCAAGCAATTGTAAGGCAACAAGAACAAGATGAAAGTAAAAATAAATTTCCAACTCGTGATGATGTTCTAAGTTCTTTAACTGCTATTCGCCGACAAACTGCTATTAATTCTGAAAGTGGCGTTGCGGTTGATCATAGTTTGCGATCGTCTCGTGTAATTATTCGAGGTCTGGAGTTTACAGCCAATTTCTTGTTTGACTCAGAGCCAACAGAAGAGATGAAAGCTTTACTATATGTCGGCTCACTTGCTCTTAGGCGTATTGGTAGCGGTCGCAATCGAGGGAGAGGTAATGTGCGATGTAATCTTCTTCAAAACAATTTAGAGATTGATCCAGAGACACGAAAAAAGTATCTTCAAAATTTCAATTAAGGAAAGCCCATGAAAGCAGTTAATTTTTTATTACATACAAAACAACCAATCCTAGCTACCTCATTACAAGGCGATCCCAACAGTGATGTATCTTACCCTTACATTCCTGGTAGTATGCTGCGGGGCGCATTAATTGGACGTTACCTTAAGCAATATCAGCCTACTGAATCAGACATTCTTGATAACTCAGATGTGGTTCGACTATTTTTTGATGGTACAACTCGTTACCTCAATGCCTATTTATGGGATCAAGAGCAAGAAAGACGTAGCTTGCCAATCCCAAACTGTTTATGCAAATCTAAAAGGGATGATGAGCCTAAAGAAGTTGTCAACCAAATTGAAAAAACTATTGAATCTCCTAAACAAGTACAGGGGTTTTGTGTAATTGATGAAAATAATATTCGCTTACATAAAGTTAAACGGAGAATCAATATTCACAATCAACGCGATCGCAAACTTGGTAGAGGTATTGAAGGAAGTGGCGCTGTATTTCGATATGATGCCATTGATGCAGAACAAACATTTCAGGCAATGGTTTTATGCAATCGCGATGAAGATGCTGATATTATCAGGTCACTATTGCAAAGAAAAGATTTGTGGTTAGGTGGCTCTCAAAGTGCTGGTTATGGTCATGTTACAGTCCAGCTATTAGAAGATGATAGTTGGAACGAAGTAGGATTAGATTGGGAAGAGAGAAGCAGTCAACCTAAGTTAACTGTTACGCTTTTAAGTAACTTAATCTTACGCGATGATTTTGGTCAGCCAACTACCGATCCGCAGATTCTTAACAAAGAACTTTCTGAATCGTTAGGGACAAATTTAAAATATCTAGACTCCTATGCAAATGTCGAAGTTGTAGGAGGATTTAATCGTAAATGGGGCTTGCCACTGCCTCAAGTTCCATCCATCACAGCAGGGAGTGTTTTTGTATTTGAAAAGATCAAAGAAATTCTGGATACAAATGTTTATAATGTCGAGAGTCAAGGCATCGGGGAGAGAAAAGTTGATGGTTTTGGCAGAATCAGCATAAACTGGATTGCTGAAATTGAGAAGTTTCAGGTTGATCAGACTTCTAAAATAAATTATAATCAAGAATCTGAATCTGCTACAAATCAAAAAGAATCTAATAATCAAGTAGATAAGATAGCCCAAATAATGGCTAGACGTATATTGAGTCAAAAGTTAGATGAGTTGCTTCTAAAGCAGATTCCGCTAAATACTCCTACCGAGTCAAAAGATATTTATGTTTCCAATAGCCAACTTTCTCGATTAATGAATGTTACACGTCAGTCTCTGTCAGAACGAAGTAATAAACCCTTGTACCAGTTGATAGGAGAACAGGAAGAATCAACTAACCTAAACCGTAATGCACGCGAACAGTTTAAAAGAACAAAGATAAATGATCAAAGTTTTGACAAGCAGATTCGCGATTGGGTAGCAAGTCCCCTAGACTGGATCAATACAGCTTGGGGATCAGACAATGATGGAAATAATCCTGTATTAGAAGGTAAGCCAGCTATCCAAATTGCAGGATATACAGAAGTATTAAACTACGAAATGGCTTTGGAGTACACTTTTCGCCTAATTATGGCAGTTTCGAGAAAGATGAAAGCAATAAAGGAGAAAAATGATGTCTAAGCTATCTCATAGAAAGGATCATCGTTATGTTATCAAACGTATTATCGTTAAAGGTATTTTGATACTTGATACTCCTACCTGTCTTGGTGTTGGTGATACTGATAGTCCTGTAGATTTGCCAATTCTGAGAGACAGTATAGAAGATAAAGCTTTACTCACAGGATCATCGATCGCTGGTGCTTTACGCAACTATTTACGAGAATACAATCGTGGCTATAACGACTATGACAGACGTACTGATCTTGCTGCTTTGTTGTTTGGTGATTTATTTGTTTACAAAGATGAAAGAGATTTAACAGAAAAAGAAAAAGTACGAATTAAGCATGATGATACTCAAAGTCCATTAATCATTAACGATGCTCTCAGCGATCAAGTCATTAAAGCAGAACTAAGAGATGGTGTTTCAATTAATGGCAAAACTCGAACCGCAAAAGATGATTTCAAATATGATTTGGAATTTTTACAAGCAGGTACTGAGTTTTCGCTTTTCTTTGAGTTGCTGATTGAAGAAGGGAAAGATGAGACTCAACTTAAACAAGGATTAGCGATCGCCCTATCAGGTTTCGAGAAAGGTGAAATAGCGATCGGCATGAAAAAGCGGCGCGGCTTTGGGCGTTGCAAAGTGGACAATTGGCAAGTATGGGAGTTTGACCTAAAAAATACTCAGCAACGTTTAGCATGGCTAACTTTTGATCGAGATTGGGCAAGTGAATATGCCATACCTTCTGATGATAAGAAAATATTGGGAGATACTGGGGACGATCAACGCGATCGCTTTACCATCACAGCAACATTTAGCCTTGTTGGTTCCATGCTAATTCGTTCAGCCGAATATTCTAAAGACAAGAGACCTGATGCAGTTCATCTCAAATCTCATCGACCTAACAAAGAAAAGCCCCAAGAATATATTTCCTTCCCTATCATTTCAGGAACAAGTCTTGCGGGAGTCCTGAGACATAGAGCAGTCAGAATTATCAACACATTAGAGAAAGATCTTAAAATTGTTGAAGATATTTTTGGCACAGATATTTCTGGCAATGGTAATAAAGATGCTAAGGCAAGTAAGTTGATAGTCCATGAAAGCGAAATCAAAAATAATACCGAACTAGTCCAAACTCGGATTGCGATCGATCGTTTCACAGGTGGTGCAATGCACGGCGCATTATTTGATGCACAGCCCATATTTAGCGGTGAGGTAGAGTTAAAACTAGAATTACGGAATCCTCAAGACTATGAAATTGGTTTACTACTTCTATTACTAAAGGATCTTTGGACAGAAGATTTGCCGATTGGTGGTGAAAGTAGTATTGGTCGAGGACGTTTAAAAGGTAAAGAAGCAATTTTAAATTCTCAATCATCTACGATTCAGCAGGAATGGAAAATTGAAAATGGCACTGAAAATAGTCTTATAGTTAAGGACTTAAAAGATGAGAATAAAACAGCAGTAGAAGTACAAGCCCATCTACAAAAGTTTGTCATAAAACTAACTAACCATATACATCATCAGGAGTAAAATATGTCATTTAGTCAGTACAAAAGTCTCGGTGAAACTCTCAAGGAATTAGAAATTTCTTTTGTAGAAGAAAACTTTATGCAAGAAATTTCTTTTAATATTAAGGATTACTTTCTGGCGGATTTAGAATTTATGTTAAATGAAGGAGTTGTGGATAATTCTGAATACGCTATTTGTGAAAACTTGATCTACCCTGTTCTCAAAGAGGTTTGGAAACCATTTGCTAAAAAGTTTACACTGTGGAGTCATCAATATCTTAACTATAAAGATAACCTAACGGGCTTTCCTGAGTATATTTTGGCAAAGCGATCGCCTCTCGGTAAAGTCGTCTTTGACAAGCCCTATTTTCTACTGATCGAAGCTAAGCAAGATAACTTTGATGCGGCTTGGGGTCAGTGTTTAGCAGAAATGTATGCCGCCCAAAAGTTGAATAATCTAGAAGAGATAACTGTCTTTGGGATTACTTCTAATGGTAAATTTTGGCAGTTTGGTAAGCTTGATGATCATACTTTTACGCGCAATAGAATCTTTTACAGTATCCAAGAGATCGAACATTTATTTGCGGCGGTTAATTTTATTTTTCAAGAATGCGATCGCCTATTAACCTCTGTTCAAGATCATCTAGTATAAGTTTAGGAGAAAAATGATGAGTACAACTATTGTTAAACCAAATGTCGAGCATTGCGATCCACCTGATTTCTTAGATAATCACGGTTTGAGAGATTGGCTGGAACGTCAAGCAAAAAAACACAATCTTAGATATCTCCTAGCTCATGCTGAAGATGGCGTTATTTGGGGACGCTTTGATGATGATGGGTTAAAGACATCTGGTGATGTGTTGTTTGATAAATGTACTAAGTTTCATCCTGCTAAGTTGCGATCGCAAACCCTGCAAGAATGTCGTATTTTTAGCAAAGATGGCGGCGAATTACATCTGTGGCGCAATGGGGGAAAATGGCGATCGCACTTTACGGCAGATGACCAGTATAAAGAGAAAATTGAAGAAAGACAAATTCTCTGGGGAACGCATGGAGAAAAGAATGAACAGTACGGTTTTACCTTGCTACGAGATGGTTCACAGGGACTCAGACACGCTGTTCCTTTTACTGATATTAAGGTTGACGAAAATCAAAAGCTGGTTAAACCAGTTCGTCTAGTTGTGCATCATTACATTACCTATGATGACGCAGGTGTGGCGCGAATCTCCCATAGTCGTCTTGTTGATTTAACTACAAAGGAGAAAGATTAGTCATGACACAGACAATCCGAAATATATCAACCCTGTATGACAATGATTTTGTGGCATGGTGTGAAGTGACTGCGGCTAAGCTCAAGAATAAGGATCTTGATGGTTTAGACTTTGAAAACTTGATTGAGGAGGTCGAAAATTTGGCTAGGAGCGATCGCCGTGAGCTAAAAAATAGATTGGTGGTTTTATTTGCACATTTGCTAAAACGGATGTATGTTAACTTGCCAGAAAACTTTAATGGCTGGGAGCTTACAATCATTGAACAACGTCAACAAATCAAAGGTTTATTACAAGATTCTCCTAGTCTAAAGCCATATTTTCTAGAGATTTTGTCAGGCGCTTTCGAGAATGCTCTAGAGCTTGTAAGGAGTGAGTATAAGCAAACAGAGTTTCCTGCCGCATGGCAATTAGACTCTGATGCTAATGCCCTTTTGAGTCAGCAGTATTGGCTTTCTCACAAGCCGTGATTATATTCTTATTAATCATCAAACTTTTAAAAAATATCAAAGAGGAAATAAAAAATGACTAACAAATTACCCAAGCATATCAATCATGTTCCTGACAACAGAAAGGCTGTTGCGCCTTACAACTTTGTCGAGCTACCTGACAAAATAGTTGAAGTTGACAAGGATTCTTTACCATCACATGATCGCTATTATGGCGATCGCTACACAGGGAAAGTCGAATGCACTTTAACAACCTCATCACCTCTCTACATTCGCTGCGGATATACACTAGACGAGTATGCTGATTTTGGAGAAAAGCTTTTTTATCAGCTAACCGAAGAACAAAAATCTAAAAGAGCAGATTTTTTCAAAAATCCCTCTAATTTAAAACCTGTTATACCTGGTAGTAGTTTAAGAGGGATGTTGAGAACCCTTATAGAAATTATTACCTTTAGCAAAATTGATCGCGTTTCAGATGAAGATCACTTTTTCTTTCGTGCAGTTGCCACTACTGAAAAAAGTGACTCTTTGGCGGCAGAATACAAAAAATATGTAAAACCAGATTTGGTTAAAGCAGGCTATTTAAAAAAAGATAAAGATGATTGGCTCATTCATCCTTCAAAACAAATTAAGTCTGCTTCTTTCGCATGGATAAAAGAATCAAGTATTTCATTAACATCTTCTTTTTTAAAGTTTAATGATCTAAATCCATCTTACCAACCTCAATATTTGTCAGTCGGCTTTACAGGAAGCCCCAACAAAGGAACAAATAGAGACAATCGTTATTTTCTAGATTCAGTTAATGATGAAACAGAATATCCAACAAGTATCGGAACTGTGGTTACTAGTGGCAACATGAAGCAAGGAAGTGAACCTTCACCTCGTCGTAATCACTGTGTTGTTTTTCAACAAGTTTCTAACCCGACTCCATTGATGATAGACCCTATTGCAGTTCAACACTACTGTAATGCTTTAACTGATTTCCAGAAAGCATCTCCATTTAGTGAAACCACAGGATTCCTTGCAAATAATCGCCCCGTTTTTTACTCTCAACCTCAGTCTGGAAAGGTTGTAGGATTTTTTGGGCAAAGTCCTAACTTTCGTATCCCTTTTTCTCCTGAAGGCAATGGACACGCCGCCACAGCTAGAGATTTCATCCCCACCTACTTAAAAGATCCTGAGAAAGATGAAAATAGAGATCCAGTAATTGACATTGCTGAAGCAATTTTTGGTTACGTTAGAGGTGACAAGAGAAAGTATAGTAATCAGTCTCTATCTGGACGAATTTTTGTTAGTGATGCGAATTGTGTTTCCAATGATGATGTTTGGTTCGAGCAAGAACCTATTATTCCTCATATTTTAGCAAGTCCAAAGCCAACTACTTTTCAGCACTATCTAGTCCAAAAAGAAGAAACTAAGGCAGAAAAACCTAAGCTTAAGCATTATGCACATAAACCCGTAGAAGAAACTGTAATTAGAGGACACAAACTCTATTGGCATAAGGGTAGTAGTCCTAATTTTAAACATCCTGAGAAACAAAAAGAAGAAGAAGAAGAAGAAAAAGCGACACAGATTACTAAAATTAAACTAATCAAAACTGGCATTTCTTTTAAGTTCACAATCCATTTTGAAAATTTAAGCAATATTGAGCTTGGGGCTTTGTCATGGGTACTAGATACTGCTCAAAATGATGATTATCGCCTGTCGCTGGGAATGGGTAAACCTCTGGGTATGGGAGCTATTAAAATTGAGCATCAACTTTACTTGAGTAAGAGGCAAGAACGATATAACAGTCTTTTTTCTGACAAATCTTGGGCAAGTTGTGAGAACTTGGCAAGCAGTTTAGTCTTTATTCTAGATTTTAAAAAATATATGGTTGAACAACTTCAGCCTATTAAAGACTTTAAAGATCATCGCCGCATTAAAATGTTACTCTCAATGCTGAAATGGAATGACGTTCCACAAACTGAAGATACTCGATATATGGAAATCGAACGAGATAAGAGTAAGCCATGTCTTAGATCACCTAAGCCGAACGAAAAAACAGTAAATGAGTACAAAGATCGCCTTGTACTTCCATCTCCTTTAGATGTAAGAGAAAGCGATCGCAAAATCAATCGTGAAGCAAGTGGTTCTATCACATCACATCCCGCTAAACCAATTCTAAAAAAAAATCCTAATTCTTCTAAGCCTGAAAAACCAAATGAAGGGAATAAAAATGCTGCAACGGCTAGACCACCTAAACCAACGAAGGGGAAATAGCGATCGCCCCCTTTGCCAATTTAGCACCAATGCAAGAAATGAAAAGTTTAGAGATGAGACAGGCTTTATTTTAAGAGCCGCAAGTAAAATCGTAATATCTTAATCAATACCAAGTTAAAAATAAATTAAAGATTCCCTCATGTTAGAAACTTTGATCGAGATCTACTTGCTTGAGATATGAGCTATTGTCCTCAAAAGTTTGCCTACACTTTCGGGAGTAATTGTTAGCAGCCCTATAGCTCACCGATCGCATATTCAATGAGTTTGAGTAGAGACTTGCTCAACTTGTCAAAGCCCTGCCGCTTGAGGGCAGAAATGGCGATCGCTTCGGGATATTTATCTAACAGCGCTTGGGGATCGGGGACGGCATCAATTTTGTTGAAGACTAATAAAATCGGTCCAACGGCGATCGGCATATCCTTGAGAATGGCATCTACCGCCTTGAGTTGATCCTCCCAACCTGCATGGGCAGCATCGACTAAATGCACTAGCACATCGGCTTCGGAGACTTCTTCAAGGGTGGCACGAAAGGCATCCACTAGGGAATGGGGCAGTTCATGGATAAAGCCCACCGTATCGGTGAGTAAAACCGTATGCAATTGCTCATTTTCATCGGTGATGGTGAGGCGGCGCGTGGTGGGGTCAAGGGTGGCAAATAGCTTATTGGCGGCATAGACATCGGACTTGGTGAGAGCATTGAGCAGCGTGGATTTACCCGCATTGGTATAGCCCACGATCGCCACCGTAGGAACTTCCCGATCCACCCGTTTTTGACGAATGCGCGATCGCTGTTCCTGCAAACGATTGACCTGCTGCTGCAAAAAGGTGATCCGCTTTTGAATGACGCGGCGATCGGTTTCCAGCTTGGTTTCCCCAGGTCCGCGTGTACCGATACCACCACCGAGTCTAGAGAGGGCTTGCCCATGTCCCGCCAATCTTGGCAAGCGATATTCCAATTGCGCTAATTCCACTTGCAGCTTACCCTCAGAAGACTGGGCGCGTTGGGCAAAAATATCGAGAATTACTTCGGTGCGATCGCTGACCCGTAGACCGATCATCCGTTCCAAATTACGGCTTTGCGAAGCGGTTAGCTCCCGATCAAATACGACTAAATTTGCACCCTTAGTTTGCGCCGCGATCGCCACTTCCAAGACCTTACCCTCACCCAAAACCGTTTGCGGATGCGGACGTTCACGGTTTTGCCAAATCGCATCTAGCACCTTACCGCCTGCACTTTCCACCAACTGCCCCAACTCCAGCAAGGCAAAGGGCATCGCGTCAGCCTGATCGCGTTTAGATTGCTTTTCCTTTTGCTGCATTAAGCCCACCAAAACCACACGATCCAGATCATCATCGGTGGCACGACCCGCAAAATTGCGCTCAAATTCTTCCTCCAGCCCCTCTACCAATTCCAGAAAATCCTGATTGGCGATCGCCTCTAAGCTAAGGGGTTTGGAGACTTGCCAAGGCTGCTGATTTTCGGGCAGTTCGCTATCCCTAGAGGGCAGTAAATGGGCAACATAGCCGCGTTCAGCGTAGCCCTTCAGATTTACGAGCAGCGTTACCAAAGCATCGAGACGCTGCATCAACAGCGCCGTCAGATCCGTATCACTAGGCGGCTCAATACCAGGGCTGGCATAGATACAACGAATACCACTGAGGCGATCGCTACCATAGCGCGGCAACTCTAGGGGCGGGATCTTAGTTTGATTGGGCGTGCCGATCGCCACGCGAATTACCTGCCCCCGCCGATTGATGTAAATACAGAGAGGTTCCTTTAATTCCGCACTGATTGCCGCTACACGTTGCGCCAGTTCGGGCGTGGTCAGCCGATCCTGTGGCAACCGCGATCGATAGAGGCGCTCCAACTGCTTGGTTTGATGTGCCTTTAATCCTTGAGTTTTGCCGTAAATAGTGTCGATATGCGTTACAAAAATAATACGAGAGATTGAAAGCTCAGGGCTTGCTGAGATGAAAATCGGACGGGCGAATTTATTCGCGTTCTACTACTAAACTATACAGCACTTAGCAACCCTTACCCTACAATAGCAATCATATAGCGGTTTTCATTTGGTCTACGGCAAAATGAAACTCAAAATTCTTACTGGGATTAGCTTTTCAAGTGAGTATGCACTCATTTGAAAACCGCTATAAGAATCAGGATAGAAGCTTGCGGGCGATCGCTCAAGTCTAAATTTTAATAATTTATTAAAAATTTAATTTTTAACGCTGCGAAAAAAACAAATGGTACAAGCCACCGTCACATCCTTTTCCCTAGAGGACTTTCTTGCTATCCCTGAGATGGAGCCAGAGAGCGAATATTTTGATTGTGAAATAATTCAGAAACCAATACTCAAAGAAAAACACAGTGCGATTCAGACAGAGTTTGCTGCCGCAATTAATTCGGTTGTAAGACCTAAATCGAGGTAGCTCATTAATTTTACAAAAGATAACATCGATAAAATATCCCTTAGAAAACATGATGCTCACCGCCGTTTTTTTTGTCACCCATGGCAGCAGCGATCGCCGATCTTGGTTAAACCTGCAAAACCTCGTGGCGATCGCCCAATCGCCAGAATATCGCACTAAATATCCTGAAATTGCCATTATTGGCGGCGGTTGTCTCGAAGGGCAAGCCCAAACCCTTTCCCAACAGTTAGAAGCATTTGTCCAGACCTTTGATACAGTAACCCAATCCCCAATCCCCAATCCCCAATCCCCAATTTCCCAGATCCTGATCATGCCCTTATTTTTATTGTCAGGGCTACACGTTAGTGAAGATATCCCTGTGGAGGTAGCGATCGCCGATGCTAACCTCCAAACTAAACTTACAGAATCTTGTCCAAAATTGGCGATCGCCCCCCACCTTGGCACAGATCCACAGATCCCCCAACTAATCGCCCAACGCTTTGCTAATGTCGAGACTGATGCTGCAAGAATGCTGATCGCCCATGGCAGCCGCCGCCCTGGAGCCAATCAAGTCATCGAAGATCTGGCGCACCATGCAAGGGCGATCGCCGCCTATTGGAGCGTTGAACCAAAAATAGATGTGCAAATAGAGAAATTAATAGGTCAGGGATATCGTAAAATTTATGCACTACCGTATTTCTTGACCGAAGGTGGCATCACAGAAGCGATCGCGCAAAAGCTAGATAGTTATAGCGATCGCTTGCAAATCCATCAACTACCAGTGCCATTGAGTGACCATGAAATCATTGATCTAGCATTGACTAAATTAGCTACAAATGTCAGGTAAATCGATTTGGCTGAACGACGAAAACATCTTAACCCCATCTATCAAGAGATTCTCAAACAAGAGCGTCTCAAAAATTTGGCGCGAATTGCTACTTGCATTGAAAATAGTACCGTAGGCATTTTTGAGACTACGATTGATGATCAGATTCGTAAAATGAGCGTCTCTTTTTGCGATTTGTTGGGATATGACACTGATCAACTGTGCCAAATGTCATTTCAACAAATTTGCCACCCCGACGATCTCGCCGCCTATTACTTTCTCAAAGAGCGACTGCTCTCTGAAGAAATTGAACAATGCTACTTAAATGTGCGTTATTTGCGCGAAGATGGTCAGTTTGTGCAGATCCTGCAAAGCACCTGTCTAAATTTGGACGCGCATTTAGAAGAATCAGATCCAGTTCTAGCAGAAGAGCAGAAAGAATTACATTTTATTCATCGATTTGAAGATATTACCGATTGGGAACAAAGTGCTAAAAATCAAAAAGATCTAGAGAATAAAACTAGTTATCTCTTTGAGAACAATCCTAACCCAATGTGGATTTATGATTTGGAAACCTTGAGTTTTTTGGCGGTCAATCAAGCTGCCATCAACCACTATGGCTATAGTGAATCTGAGTTTCTCTCCATGACCATACAGGATATCCGCCCTCCAGAGGATATTCCCAAACTAATAGAATCGATCGCTAAGGTATCGAATGGTTTCTCACTGCCTGAAGTATGGAAACACTACAAAAAGAACGGCACAATGCTCCTTGCCGAAGTTTCTGCACATACACTTGTGTATAATGATCGACGCTGCGAATTGATCTTAATCAATGATGTTACGCAAAAGATGCAGGCGGAAGAGGCACTCAAGCGGGCAGAAGCAAAGTATCGCAGCATTTTTGAAAATGCAGGTGAAGGTATTTTTCAGACCTCTCTAGAAGGGAAATTTCTGATTGCCAATCCCATGCTGGCAAAAATCTATGGCTATGATTCTTGCAACGACCTAATTAATAGTGTCACTGATATTCAAAATCAACTCTATGTGCATCCCCACATTCGTAGCGAACTAATTCATCTTTTAAAAATTCATGGTGATGTGAAATTATTTGAGTCTCAAGCTTACCGCAAAGATGGCTCGATTATCTGGACTTCGGAAAATGTCCATGCGGTCTATGACATTGCTGGCAATCTTCTCTATTTTGAAGGCACGGTCGAAGATATTACCGAAGGTAAGGTAGCCAAGGCAAAAATTGAGCATCTTGCTTTCCACGATTCTCTTACCAATTTACCTAATCGGCTACTATTTCGCGATCGCCTGATGGAAGCCTTGTCTAGAGCCGAACAAAAGCTACAAATCTATACAAATCAGCAACAGCTAGGCGAAATCAAATCGATTCCACCATTCCTAGCTGTTTTCTTTCTCGATCTTGATCGCTTTAAATTAGTCAATGATACGATGGGTCATGCCACAGGCGATCGCCTATTAGTGGAAGTGGCAAAACGGCTCAGTGACTGCATGATCGAGAATACTTTTCTGGCTCGCATGGGGGGCGATGAATTTATGATTTTTATCCCCGATTTGCAGACTGTCGAATCGGTTCAGCAGTTTGCTCAACTGATTTTACAAACCTTTGAAAGTCCTTTTATGCTTGACGATAAGCCAATTCATATTAGTACAAGTATTGGGGTCAGCCTCTATCCCATAGATGGCATGGATGAAGAATCTTTGATGAAAAATGCCGACACTGCCATGTTTCGCGCCAAAGAATGTGGGCGCAATCATTACCAAATCTACAATCACGCCATTGGTGCAAAGGTCAAAGAATATGTGGCGATCGAGAATGGAATTCGGCAGGCTCTCGATCTCAACCAATTTCAGGTTTATTATCAGCCCCAACTCAACCTCGTCACAGGCAAGATCGACTGCATGGAAGTTTTGGCGCGATGGCTGCATCCTGAACTTGGATGGGTTCCGCCCAGTCAATTTATTCCTGCCGCCGAAGAGCATGGCTTGATCGTGCGTTTAGGCGAATGGGTCTTACGCAATTCCTGTCAACAGGTGCATGATTGGCAGCAGCAGGGCTTGCCTAAGGTTCGCATTGCGGTCAATTTTTCGGCGCAACAATTTCAGCAAGCCAATCTCTGCGATCGCATCCTCCAAATTTTGGCGGAAACCGAGCTAGAGCCGCAGTATTTAGAAATAGAAATTACTGAGAGCTTGGTGATGCAGGACAAAGAAACCACTGTAACTATGCTCAAGCGTTTGCAGTCATTGGGCATGACTATCTCCATTGATGATTTCGGCACTGGCTATTCCTCCCTTAGCTACTTGCGAATCTTACCCGCTAGTAAGGTCAAAATTGATGCCAGTTTCATCCGCGATACACCTCAAAGCAGCGAAGACTCCGCAATTACGGCGGCAATTATTGCGATGGCGCATAGTTTGCATTTAAAAGCGATCGCTGAGGGTGTAGAACATCAAGAGCAGTTAGATTTCCTGCGATCGCACCATTGTGACGCAATCCAAGGCTATTTCTTCAGCCGTCCCGTCCCCGCCGATCAGGTCGTCTTACTATTACAAGCCCAAGGGCAAGACTAATACTTGGTTATGATCGCTTGTCAGAACTAACGAGAAGATTTTGGTAATTGTTGTTGTAGCCAGCCGCGCACCTGTGGCACTTGCCAAGCCGCCAAGCCACTGCCTAGCAGCAGCGCAATTAAAATCAAAACCACAATAAACGCATTATTAGTTTGCTTCGGCACAGCTAACTCAGTTTTCACCTCATCACCAAGAGCTTCATCGCCATCCGTTGCCCCAATGCCATCAACCTCAATATTTGCCAAAGCCCCCGCAGGCTCAGTCACTAAGTCCTGTTGCTCGTCTCCCGCAGTATCGCCATTATGACTATTTTCGGTATCCTCAGCCTGCAACCCAGCCTCTCCAAAACTTCCCTCACTCAATTGATCTTCCTCTAGATCAGGGGGGGCAAATCGGCAACGCATCAAAGCTAAGGTGGTATTGTCATGCCCATTTAGCTCATTTGCCTTATCGATTAAGTCTTGGCAACTGCGATCAAGGGGTTTATTTTCAGTCAGGATTGGCAATAGATGATCAGCATATATTTGATCGACCCGATCAAAATCGCTCAAACCATCAGAACAAAGCATTAACAGGCAATCTGCATCAATAAAAAATCGCTGTACCCTTGGCGCTAACATATCAGAGCCTCTAGTACCTAGCGCTTGGATCAATGCGCCGCCATCAATTCTTTGGGAAGAATAAGCGTAAAAATTATAACCAAGGGTGGTTTCACGGGTAGCAACATCATCATCAAGGGTGACTTGGCGAATATTCTGCGGGGTAATGCAATAAAGCCGACTATCGCCCACATGGACAACATATACCTCATTGCTCATTTTGCCGTGAGGTCTGGGCATCACTGCCATCACGAGGGTTGTCCCCATGCGTTGTTGGGCTTGGCGCTGCTGTTGGTCATTGATCGCCACGATCTGATTATTGACCACACGAGTTGCCATTTCTAACTGGGCGACAAAGCCTTGAGCCGAGAAGTCAGGATCATTTTCAGCCTGATGTAGTAGGGTTTTGAGTTGCTGCTCTAGGGTCTTGATTGCTAAGGAACTAGCAACTTCGCCCCCCTCATGCCCCCCCAGACCATCACAAACGATCGCTAGGCGATCCTTAAGATCTTCTGACTGTCCCGAACGTTTTTGCCGCTTGATGTCTGGATAACAAGCATCTTCATTATGCTCCCTTTGTAGTCCCACGTCGGTGGCGCTGGCAATGCGTACAGTTAAGGGTTGAGCCTCCATAACTTTGCGGGCTAGCTGATCAAGGTACGCGATCGCTGACTTAACATCATATTCGCCACGTCCCAAGCTATAGAAAAATTCGGCGATCGGCTCGGCAATCTCAGGCTTAGCCATATCAATCCACTGTACCCAGAGATCCCCCAGTTGTGCCACCTGCACCGCCGCCACATCAGCCTGTAGCTCCAATAGGCGCACCCACATCCCATCGACCCGCACCAAGTCAGGATTAAGGAGAGTCCGAGTCATGTTATGTTCGGCGAGGGGTTGCCATAGCCCTAGTACTTGCCATAGGAGATTAACTTGCCTTAGCGCCGATGCTTGCTCCCATGCTGCGGTTATGGTGGGGTGGAGATGCCCCTGTGGGGCGATCGGCACATTCTCTAGTAAAAATATTTCAGAAATATTTAGCTCTTCGCCAATGAGCAACAGACTATAGGGACGAGGTAGATGCAAATTGAGGCGAGATAGCTTTAGGTACGACACCACATAAGTGGGGAACTCAAGGGGTAGTTCTGGAAGTGCGAAGGCATCGGTATCAACAACAATTTGTGAGGAGACAACACGATAGCGATTATTGATGAGCGAGTTGGGCGGAAAGCTGTCGGTATCAAGTCCGACTGCCCATAGATATTGCTGTTCTGCTGATGTAACCTGCTCTTGTTTTTCCATGAAGGTGTCCGAGAAAATTGGCGATCGCTATCTTGAAAATTATTTTAAAAGTTATTTTACAGAAGCTCACCAAAGATAACCCAAAACATACTAAGAATTCTAGCTACGCGGCAACGATAACTATACATATATCTTAATACTTAATACTTTATACTTTATTTAAATCGGACAGGATAGCTCGCCAACCTTACGCGAAAAGCGCATATTCTCGCTGTAGTCAACGGGACAATCGATCACCGCAGGTATATCTTGAGCAAGTGCATCCTTAAGGGTGGGGATGAGTTCTTCTGTTGCGGTAATGTGATAACCCTTTAAACCCATGCTTTCTGCTAGCTTCACAAAGTCTGGATTGCCAAACTTGATAAATGCAGGTTTGCCATAGTGCATATTCTGCTTCCATTCGATCAGTCCATAGCCGCCATCATTAAAGATCAGGGTTACAAAGGACGTGCCAATGCGGGTGGCAGTTTCCAATTCCTGCATATTCATCATAAAGCCGCCATCGCCTGTTACCGCCACGATTTTGCGGGTGGGATTGACTAATTTGGCAGCGATCGCCCCAGGGATGGCAATGCCCATCGCTGCAAAGCCATTGGAGATAATGCAGGTATTGGGATGATTGCAGTGATAGTTCCGTGCCATCCACATTTTATGCGCTCCCACATCAGAGATCACCACATCCTCATCGCCCATCACTTGGCGCAGGTCATAGACGATTTTTTGCGGCTTGATCGGGAAACTAAAATCATTGGCATAGCGCTCATAGTCGGCAAGAATCTGCGGACGCAGGGAAAGGGCATGGGGCTGCGATAATCCTGTGCGATCGCAACGGTGCATAATTTCTGTGAGGGCATCGGAAATATCGCCCACAATCTCCACCTGCGGCATATAGCTACTATCCACCTCGGCCGATAGCTCCCCAATGTGAATGATCGGTGTTTTCCCTTGAGGATTCCATTTCTTGGGGGAATATTCGATGAGGTCATAGCCGATGGCAATTACTAAATCGGTTTCATCAAAGGCACAGTTGATTATATCGCGCTGTTGCAGACCCAATGACCAGAGCGCTAAGGGATGTCGATAGGGAATTACGCCCTTGCCCATAAAGGTATTTGCCACAGGGATTTGCAGCCTTGTCGCAAAGTCTGTGACCGCCTGACTCGCTTGCGATCGAATTGCACCATTGCCAACCAAAATCAAGGGATTTTTCGCTTCCGAAATTAACAAGGCTGCTTCTGAAAGGCTACGGTAGGAGGCATACATGGATAGGCGATCGCCCCTAATTGATAATGGTTCACCCGTTACTTCCATATCGGCAATATTTTCAGGCAGATCGATATGTACTGCTCCCGGCTTTTCCGATTGGGCAATTTTAAATGCTTTACGGATAATTTCGGGGGTAATGCTAGGGCGCACGATTTGCGCGTTCCATTTAGTCACGGGTTCAAACATCGCCACTAGGTCTAAATATTGATGGGAATTAATGTGCATTCGGTCGGTTCCCACCTGCCCCGTAATCGCAATTAAAGGCGCAGAGTCCAGATTAGCATCGGCAACCCCTGTCATTAAGTTAGTGGCTCCAGGGCCAAGGGTGGATAGACATACCCCTGGTTTACCCGTGAGGCGACCATAGACATCCGCCATAAAAGCCGCTCCTTGTTCGTGGCGGGTGGTAATAAATTTAATGGAAGAATTCTCTAGGGCATTGAGAACCGCCATATTTTCTTCCCCAGGCAGTCCAAAGATATATTTCACGCCTTCATTTTCTAGGCATTTAACCAATAATTCAGCAGTATTCATAGTTTTTAGCTACGGGGCGAAGCGCCGCCACTCTCCTTGGGGTTTCGATTTCATCCTAATATACAGTCTATTGCCTAGCTGTCTAACAAAAGTCTAGGAAGCCCAGTCTAGAGTGGAAACACACTCCCTTCCCAGTGATTATACTCTGACATCCTGCTTTGACTGCAAGCTCCAATAACATTTCATCTTTGGGGTCGCGCAGGAATGATCGCCAAAGGAAGAAAATTTCGTGCTGTATCCTACGCCCCTAATCTCAATCAAATAGCGATCGCCTAAAATATCCACACTCTCACCACAAAAGCGAGGGAGCATCCCAAGTTTGCGGTAAGTAAATATACTTATGTACAAGCAAGGAAGAAATAGGAAGAATAAAGAGGAATAAAAATAGTAACAAGAAAATGCAGT
>NZ_JACJPY010000003.1 GCF_014696345.1 Pseudanabaena cinerea FACHB-1277 | reverse complement strand
CTAGATAGGTCATACTTACTATGACTTGACCTATCTTTTTTATCTTAAATCCTCAAATCCCCATCTACTCATACTTCCCATATCTTTTGTCGCCCCGTCAGATCTTGGCAATGTATAACCTAATTTTTGTCCTACCGCCAATCGCTCTAATTGTTATCTATCTTTTCTTTCATCGTCAAAGTTTTGCCTTGACTCTGCTCCAGCGCATTAACCGCTCTATTGCCATCTATTCTCCTCACATCATCCGTTTTCTAATCTTGGGTTTAGGCATATTTTTTCTTGCCGATAGCCTCGTCTATTGCATTGCCAACGCTTTTGGAAATCCATCAATCAAACTCCTATAGCTATGAATTCCCCACTTGCCATTGCTACATCTACACCCGTAATTTCTGCCCAAAATCTCAATCATTATTTTGGCGAAGGAGACTTACGCAAACAGGCGCTTTTTGATATCAATCTCGATATCCATTCTGGCGAAATCATCATCATGACGGGACCTTCTGGCTCAGGTAAAACTACACTTCTGACGCTCATGGGTGGTTTGCGATCGGCTCAGGAAGGCAGTTTAAAAATTTTAGATCAAGAAATTCGCGGTGCTGATAAAAACTCTCTCATGCAAATCCGCCGCAATATTGGCTATATCTTTCAAGCCCATAATTTGATGACCTTCCTCACGGCTAGACAAAATGTACGCATGTCTCTAGAACTTCACGATGAAGATAGAACTTCTGATCTAGATGGTACTGCTACCGCTATGCTCGAAGCGGTTGGGCTGGGGCATCGCCTCGATTATTATCCTGACAGTCTTTCTGGTGGTCAAAAACAACGAGTGGCGATCGCCCGTGCGCTAGTTTCTCAACCCAAAATCGTCCTAGCTGATGAACCCACGGCAGCCCTTGATAAAAAATCGGGTCGCGAAGTTGTGGAACTCATGCAAACCCTCGCCAAACAAAAAGGCTGCACAATTCTCCTCATTACCCACGACAATCGTATCCTCGACATCGCCGATCGCATTGTCTACATGGAAGATGGCAAGCTTGTTCCTAATATTGAAGTTGGTCATTGATTAATGGCGATCGCCTAGAAATCATGACTCATAGTAATAGCGATCTAAACTTGAGCTAACTGCTGATTGTTTGATGAACGAGGCTGAATCGTTTTTTGAATTTCTTCTCCCGCTAATTCCTCAGCTAGGCGTAACTCATAGGCTTTTTGCAAATTAAGCCATAGCTCTGCACCAGTGCCAAACCATCGCCCTAGACGTAAGGCAGTGTCAGCAGTAATACCTCTTTGTCCTTTGAGAATTTGCGTAATCCGATTTGTGGGGATATGGAGCGATCGCGCTAGTTCTGATGCACTAATTCCAAGTTCTTCTAGCTCATCTGCTAAGATTTCGCCAGCGTGAATTGCAGGTCTTGCCATAGTTGTTTTCTCCTTTAGTGATAATCGACAATTTCGATATTAAATGGGCGATTTTCTGTTTCTATCCACTCAAAACAAATACGCCATTTGTCATTTATGCGGATGCTATACTGTCCTTTTCTATCTCCGCCTAGTGCCTCAAAACGGTTACTTGGCAATGCCATAAGAGCTTCTTTATTAGGTGAGGCTTCTAGAATTTCTAGACGTTTGTATGCTTGTCTTTCAAATCCTTGAAATTCTTTGACGCGATCGCCAGTCGCAAATTTGGCTGTACGTTTGTCTTTATATTTTTGAGGCATAGGCAAGTTTTATGTGTTACGTCAAGCATAACATTTATATCGCAATTTTATAAAAAATCAACCTGCGATCGCAATACAGCAAAATATACAATTGAACGGCGATCGCCACATAAATCACGACTCGCAGTAATAGCGATCGCCTTTAGGAGATAGATGTTGATGCGATTGCCTAGAAATCATGCCTCATGGTAATAGCGATCGCCTTTAGGAGATAGATTGTTGATGCGATCGCCTAAAAATCACGACTCACAGTAATAGCGATCGCGTACCCCAAACCCTTTATTCAGATAGATAATTGAGGAGATTGTACTTCACCAGAGAAAGCGATCGCAGTAACTCGACGAATTAGCCAAAAACAGAGTTATGATTCTCCTACAAGATCGGCGATCGCACTACACTCGTAAGCGATCGCACTTCAAAGGCTAACAGCAAATCATGGAGATCGTCAATTTATGAGCAATCCCCATATCTGATCACATCAAGCACATTAATGTCTCCGTGATTCCAGTCTGCTTCATTCGGTTGCCCGAGTATAAATGTAAACGTCACAGGAGTTCCAGTTCGTTCATAGGGTTGCAATCCCGCATTATAGCTACCACAAGCACTGTTCCGACTCGATCTCGGACATGTCATGGCCAGCTGCCAGCTGCCAGCGCCAGGCGATTGTTCAGTGAACGTACAAAAAATGCGATCACTGGTCTCAGTCGTGAATTCGTTTTCTCCATAGGGCGCTATTGTGTGGCCCTCAGACAAATTCTCGAACTTCTCACATCGGATATCGGTACACTTTACCACCACCCCAGTGTCGTTCTTAACGACAAGTTTCACTCTCGTACTCATAATTTTCTAGCTTTCAAATATTATGGAGTTGTAACCCATATGGGTTACAACTCCATAATATAGGTTTCCTACCGTTAACACAACCAAAGTTTACCAAACCCAAGGAAAAATTCCATAAAATCCCCTAAACCCCTACTCTGCCTAATTTCCAGCCCATCAATCTTCTCGCAAAAATCCTTGACTTGGGAAAAACCCCAACTTTACCAACTTAAGCCCAACCCTTGTCAAAATATCCTGACAATCTACCCACTCTCCCAACCCCAAACTTTTAACTCATACCCAAGACCACAAAGACAGCGATCTACATCAAGAACGGCATCGCTATAATCTGGATATCCCCCCTTCCCAAACAATCCATAACCGCCAAAGAAAAAAACCTAAAAAACGAATTGCAAGCAGACCAACAATTTCAGCTGTAGGTTGGATTAAACGAAGTGCAACCCAACCAATTAAGGTAATAAATGACAAGCAAGAGATAATGCCAGAAAAAAGGTGATGTTGGGTTTCGTCACCTCAATATAATCACCACAACCAGCGATCGCCTAAAAATTACGCCTCACAGGAATAGCGATCGCCTTTAGCAGATAGATTGTTGGGGCGATCGCCTAATCATCACGTCTCACAGTAATAGCGATCGCCTAGAAATCATGACTCATAGTAATAGCGATCGCCTTTAGGAGATAGATGTTGATGCGATCGCCTTTTTATGATCAAATTCGCGATCGCTTGACTATCCAGAAAATGCACACCCACGAATCTATTGATTGCAACTAATAATTACAAATATCAATTTGATAAAACACTTGACAAGTTCTCATCTTGAGAGCATAATACTAATTATTGATTGCAATACAAAACTAACAAAACTAACAAGGAGAAATCAAGACACCCATATGAAACAGAATGGTAGGAAAAAATGCACGTTATATCGAGAAAAGCGCTGCTTGAGTTTTGTAAGCACCACGATGACTCTAGAGTTGCTTTAGATGACTGGTATCGGATTGTTAGTAAGGCAAAATGGCAACATATAAACGATGTTAAATCTGTCTATCCATCTGCGGATGCTGTTGGCAAATTTACAGTTTTCAATATTAGAGGAAATAAGTATCGATTGATTGCGAGTATTTCCTACAAAACTCAGGATGTTTACATCAAATATGTCTTAACCCATACTGAATATGATTCAGGAAGTTGGAAAAATGACCGTTACTTTAAATAAATTAGAATATGGAGCGCTTCTAGTTGATATTCAGCCTAAAGTCATCACAACTGAAGAAGAAAATGATCGCGCTTTAAGTATTGTTGAAAATCTGTTAGCCGAAGAAAAACTATCTCCAGAAAAAGAACAGATATTGAGGCTTTTAGTTTCTCTAATAGAGAAATTTGAAGATCAACATTATCAGCTAGCAGCTTCAACGCCCCATTCTACTTTGATACATTTGATGGAAGAGAGAGAATTACGGCAAACTGATCTCGTGGGCATAATTGGCTCTCGTGGAGTTGTTTCTGAAGTTGTTAATGGCAAAAGACCTATCAGCAAAGCTCAAGCTAAGTCGCTTGGTAGTTTTTTTTCTGTCGATCCCAGCTTGTTTGTCAATTGGTAATTTTGTAAATAGGCGATCGCAAAAAAGAATATTGGTTAAGCGATCGCCTAGAATTCATGACTCATAGTAATAGCGATCGCCTAACTCCTCAAATCGCCAATATAAGCTCCAATTTGTTTAAGTCCCTGCAAAACTTGAATACGTTCTGCTGCATTTTCAAGCAACCGATAAGTAGGCGATCGCGTATATTGAGGAGCATTTTGGTGGCGATCACACTTCAAAAACAATACTTCTCTTCCATTTGTAACCATTCCATAGCAACTTGGCTGTAAGTTGGGAGCACTCAACAAATAAGTAAGTGCTTGGGGAATTCCTGCCGTAACGTCTAGCCTTGCAGGTTTTGATTCGATTACCAAAACCCAAAAACTATCTTGGATTACCAAAATATCAATCCTACCTTGAACTGCCATAGCATTAGCTTCGTCAGTAACTTCGATATTGGTACTTACTTCTGCCTTTACCAAAAAGGGAAACTGATAGAAACCAGCCAAATCTAGCAATGGTGATACCACGACAAGCTTCACAATTTCTTCAAGAGGCGGTTCTTCTTGACTGAGATAGATGTAGTTGCGAGTGAGGCGTTCTAATCCTTGTAGTTCTGCTTCGGTTAAGGTCGGCGCATGATTTAACCATTCATCAAAAAAGCGATCGCTAGTATCAAGTCTCAAGCCAAAGGTTTGACGGAGATTGCTAAGTGTAAGGCTACTAGCATTTGTAATCACGATTAAATCCTTATATACGACATATGTAGGAGAAAAAGAGCGATCGCCTAGAAATAATGGCTCACGGTAATAGCGATCGCCGATTTTGTAGGGTGCGTTGATGAAATGTAACGCACCTTGTCTAATGTTAAAAATTTGTGCGTTACGCTGACGCTAACGCACCCTACATTTACTTTACCGCGTAAAGCATTGTCCATCTATAAAATAGTTGAGCCGATGCCTTGAAAGAATAGCCATGACAAAAAGAAATTACTGATGAATATCGCTAATAAAGCTGTAACAACGGCTGTGGTGGTTGATTCGCCCACGCCCTTGGCTCCGCCTGTGGTGGTTAAGCCCCATGTTGTACCGATCGCCGCGATCAAGATCCCAAAAATACTTGATTTGATCAAGGCGGCGATTAAATCCCAAGGCTTTAGTAAATTCTGTACAGAATTGAGAAACATGGTGGCAGAGATGCCATACATCGAATCAGACAAAAATAATGCCCCTGCCATGCCTGTCAGAAAACCCATGATTGTCAAGATCGGTAACATTAACAAACAGGCGATCGCCCTTGGGGTGGCTAAATAGTCAACGGGATGGGTGCGTAAAATATAGAGAGCGTCAATCTGTTCTGTCACCTGCATCGTGCCGATTTCGGCGGCAAAGGCTGAACCAACCCGCCCCGCAATAATTACCGCCGTCAATACGGGGATTAATTCTCTTGCTAGGGCGATCGCCAAAATGCCGCCGATCGCCTGTTGAGCACCAAAATTAATAAATTCTCTAGCAACCTGAATCGTAAATACAGCCCCGACAAAGCCTGCGGTAATCAAAGTAATCAGCAAGGATTCTGTACCCACCATTGACATCTGCTCGATAGTATTGCGCCAATGCAGACGGCGATAGATGAAAATTCGGGTGATAATTTGACCAATGAGCAAGCAACTTTGACCAAGTTTGAGGAGCCAATTGCCAAAATTTCCCATATTCGCCTGCTCAGTTAAAATTCTATTGCTATACTATAGCGCTTTACTTGATTCGGTATATTTAATTCCATACGGTAACGACAACTCACTGTAGGATTTTTAGAGCAATTGCCGATCGTATAGTAGTAAGTAGGCAATATTTCTATGAAAGTGGATGTCTTTAAGCTTCCTCAAAATAGTCCCGATGACATTTCTGCCCTTGATGCCGCGATCGCTGCGGGTAACATTCTGCCTGAAAATATTGTGGCAATCATGGGGAAGACTGAGGGAAATGGCTGCGTTAATGACTTCACAAGAGGCTTTGCCGTCCAGAGTTTGCAAAATTATTTGAGCAAAATCATCGGGCAGAAGCAAGCTGCCGCGATCGTCTATGTGATGTCGGGCGGCACTGAAGGGGTGCTTAGTCCCCATTTGATAGTTTTCACTAGCCAAGATTCTGAGTCTGACGCGCCTAAACGCATGGGCTTGACCTTGGGCGTGATCCATACCCGCGATTTTAGCCCTGCGGAAGTTGGCACTTTGGTGATGGTCGAGGAGGTGGCGGCGGCGGTGACTAAGGCGATGCAGCAGGCAGGTATTGCTAAAGATGATGTGCATTTTGTGCAGATCAAATGCCCTTTGATCACTAGTCGCGATCGCCTATTAATGGCTGGTCGGGATATTGCAGACATAAGCAGTTATCAATCGATGGGCTATTCCCGTGGGGCTTCAGCTTTGGGTGTGGCAGTTGCTTTGGGTGAAGTTGACATTGAAGATATCCATGCTGGGGATATTTGCAAAAATTATGATTTGTATTCGAGCGTAGCCTCAACATCGGCAGGGGTAGAGTTACGCAACTGTGAAATTTTAGTTATGGGCAATTCCCCCCAGTCAACCAGTGATTTTGTGATTGGACATAGTGTGATGCAGCACGCCCTCGATATGCAGGCGATCTACCAAGCGATCGCGGCAACGGGTCAACCGATTAGTCAGGTGGTGAATATATTTGCTAAGGCGGAGGCTGACCCCACAGGTGAGATATTAGGACGCAGACATACGATGATGGATGACTCAGATATTAATCACACCCGCATGGCTAGGGCTGTGGTCGGAGCCGTAGTTGCGGCGATCGTGCAAGATCCGATGGTTTATGTTTCAGGTGGTAGTGAGCATCAAGGACCTGCGGGTGGCGGTCCTGTTGCGGCGATCGCTGCGATTAGGTCAGAGTAAATATGCAACTGCTGAAGTTTAATTGGCTGAGTATAAAATCTAAATTGATCGTGATGTTGCTGTCGGCAAGTAGCGTTTCGATTATGGTGACGGCTTATCTGGGCTATCGCAGTGGGCAAGCCAACCTCACCGATCGCGTTTTCCATCAACTGACCAGCGTCCGCGCTTCTAAGTCCTATCAAATTGAATCCTATTTCAAAACCATTACCAATCATCTGCAAACCCTGAGCAATGATCCATCGGTGGGCTTAGCGATCGCCGAATTTAGCGAGGCATATCGTCAACTCGAAAATAAACCTCTGCCTGCCAATGGTGCTGATAAGATTAATGCCTATTATCAAAATGAATTCTTGCCTAAACTTGGTAAAAACGAACTCGGTTCGCCAGTACTTAGCTCCTTTTTGCCAAAGGCGATCGCCAGTAATTATTTGCAATATCACTATATCGCCAACAACCCTAACCCCATTGGCAAGAAGCATCTATTAGACCGCGCTAACGATGACAGCGTTTACAGCCAACTGCATGGCAAATATCATCCTGTTTTTCGGAATATCATTGAGAAGTTTGGCTATTACGACCTATTTTTAATTGATGCTGATGGCAGGCTAGTCTATACGGTGTATAAAGAAACCGACTTTGCCACCAGCTTAGTAACCGATGTCTATAACGATACGAATTTTGCTCGTTTATTTAACGCGGTGCGGCGTTCTAAAGAAAAGGACTTTGCCAGAGTCATTGATTTTGAATCCTACGCCCCCTCCTATGGCGCACCTGCGGCGTTTATTGCGGCTCCCATCTATGGACAATCTAGGCAGTCTGGACAAGATCCTGCCATTGATGCAGCGCCAAATCAATCACAAAATCAATCACAAAATCAATCGCAATTCTTGGGTGTGATCGCAATTCAGATTCCTGTGGATGAGATTAACAACGTGATGACGGGCAATCGTCAATGGGAAGCAGATGGATTGGGGAAAAGCGGCGAAACTTACTTAGTCGGCGAAGATTATTTGATGCGATCAATTTCTCGCTTTTTGGTGGAGACTCCTGAAACCTATATCCAAACCCTAATCAATTTGGGAGTTCAGCAATCCACGATTAATCGCATTCGCCAATATAATACTTCGATCTTAGAACAGAAGGTGCAAACGCCAGCCGTTACAGAGTCCCTCACAGGCAAGGAAGGAATTCAAATTATTCGTGATTATCGGGATATTCCTGTGTTAAGTTCCTATGGCTTATTAAAAATAGAAGGATTAAAATGGGCAATTCTCTCAGAAATGGATCTAGCAGAGGCCTATGCCCCCATCTATGATTTTGAAAGGCAATTATTGATTTCGGCAACATTGTTAATGCTATGTGTGATTTTATTGGCAATGGCAATGGCTTCAATGTTTGTAAAACCGATCAATCAATTGATTAGCGGGGCGCGGCGGGTGGCATCGGGGCAGTTGGAAGAAGTAGCAACTGTGGACTCCCATGATGAATTGGGAGAGTTGGCGGATTCCTTTAACTTGATGGTGCATAGCCTACGGGAACAGACAAATTTAGTGGATTTAAAAAGACGTGAGCATGAGCAGTTGTTGCTGAGTGTGTTTCCTATGGCGATCGCCAAGCGTCTCAAGCAAGGTGAAACGGATATTGCGGAGAACATATCTAATGTCACGATTCTCTTTGCGGACTTAACAGGGTTCTCAAAGTTATTAGAATCCCATTCCGCCCATGAAACGATCAATATTTTGAATGATCTGGTCACATCCTTTGACGAAGCCGCCGATCGCTATGGCGTGGAGAAGATCAAAACCATTGGCGATAGCTATATGGCGGTATGTGGCTTGTCCGTGCCATATCTCGATCATGATAAACGAGCGATCGACTTTACTAGAGAGATGCAGGTAATTGTGCGCCGCTTTTGTCAAGAGCAAGGTTATGAACTGGATCTCAGTATCGGTATCAATTCGGGTGATATTGTTGCGGGCATTGTGGGACGCAATAAGCTGATTTACGATGTCTGGGGCGAAACTGTTAATATTGCTAGTTTTTTAAAATCCAACTGTCCCAACGGGGCGATCGTGGTTTCTACAGAAATCTATAAGCGGCTCTGCGATATTTATAGCTTTGAGGCTATCGATTTGAAACTCGATCTTCAAAGGGATTTTAAAGGGGAGAGCGATCGCCAAGCATCTATGAGCATCCCCGCTTGGCGCTTGGTGAGTGGTTCGCCAAAAATTCGATAAATAAAACCTAACTAGACGCTATGCCTCAGCCAAGTGCCAATTATTTATTTCTATGGGCGATCGCCCTAATTGTTGGACTAACCCTATCGGTAATTATCCTTGGCGAAATTATCTATCGGTTGCAATATCGCCGCCTTCCCCTTGCTGCCACCCTCAAGGTGGTACGCAACATGGTTTTACCGATGTTGGCATTCCTGTTATTTCTGCGCTATGTGCTGCAACGCCCCGCCAATGATGATCTCGTAAAAGCTATCCAGACCCTATTTTGGGTATGTGTACTCCATGCCGCGCTGTCGTTGCTGAATGCGATTATTTTTGAACAGGCAAAGGCGGATACTTGGCGGGCGCGTGTACCGAAATTATTAATTGATTTATTTCGGCTGTTTTTAGTGTTGTTGGGGACGGCGATCGTCTTGGCAACGGTTTGGAATGCCGATCTCGCAGGGCTTGCTACTGCCTTGGGCGTGAGTTCGATTGTCATTGGTTTGGCGCTGCAAGATACCCTTGGCAGTGTCATGTCTGGCATTGCCCTATTATTTGAGCGTCCTTTTTCTGTAGGGGACTGGCTGAAGGTAGGAGATGTGGCGGGACAGGTGATTGACATTAATTGGCGATCGGTGCGGCTGCAAACCTTTGAACATGAGATGGTGATTATTCCCCATAAGTTAATTAGCAATGAGGTGATCCGAAATTTTAGCCGCCCGATCGCTATCCATGCTGAACGCATCCGTCACGGGTTTTCCTATAACGATCCTCCCAATTTAGCTAAGCAAGTGCTTTTAACCACAGCCCTAGAAACCCAAGGCATTTTGCATGAACCAGTGCCAGAGGTTTTCACGATCTCCTATGATGACTTTGCCATTACCTATGAGGTGAAGTTTTTCATTAATAATTACGCCGATATTGAAAGCATTCGCGATCGCTTTATGAGTCGGATTTGGTATGCCGCCCAGCGTAATAATTTAACCATTCCCTTCCCCATTCGCACCCTCTACCATTTTCATGGTCCCACCGCCCATGCAGAAGGCTCGAAAAAATTTAGCCAGAGCTTGCAGTCTTTACCCTCCTTTGTGCCTTTGCAAAATGTCGATAGTATGGATAATCGTTCCGATGGGATTGAGTTGCAGCACTATGGCGCAGGGGAAAGGGTAATCGTCCAAGGCTCTAGCCAAAGTAGTCTATATATCATCATTACTGGTCAAGCCGTGATTACCATTAGCGATCGCCATGGTCAGGAGCAGGAATTATTAACCGTCAAGTCGGGAGAATTTTTTGGAGAAATGACTCTGTTCTCTGGCAAAACTAGCCCCATATCTGTAATTGCGATCGCTGATTTGGAAGTAATGGTAATCTCTTCGCAAGCGGTCAATCAAATGATCGATCGCCAGCCCAGCTTTGCCCGTGAAATCAGCCAAATTTTAGAAACTCGCCGCCAGTTGGTCAATGCGGTGGTAGTGTGAGAAGTTTTTAGCTTTTAGCTTTTAGCTTTTAGCTTTTAGCTTTTAGCTTTTAGCTTTTAGCTTTTAGCTTTTAGCTTTTAGCTTTTAGCTTTTAGCTTTTAGCTTTTTTAGATTACTAGCTAACCGCTAATCGCTAATTACCAATCGCTAATCGCTAATTACCAATCACCAAAAGCTAACCGCTAACCGCTAACCGCTAATCGCCAAAATTGATAGGAAAAAATTCTTTATACCTGTACTTTACGAGAAATTCGCCAAATTCCGTAGGCGGCGATCGCTAGGGTAATATTGCCGATCAAGGTCATGGCTGCCTGTACGGTTACTAGCCATTCTAGGGAATCAAGATTCTCAAAAAAATGCCATGTCACTGCACACATGGCGCTGACTAATGCAGGCAACATCGCCCAAGCGAGATTGCGCCAACCCCTTTGTGGGTGCTTTTTGTCATATTCCCAAATTAGCCAAATTGCCACCGTCCATTCAATGACGCTGGAAATATGAATGATCCATGTGGGCAGGGATAGAGCTTGCATGATTAATGTTTACCCTCACGCATTGCCAAAAATTCCATGATTTGCCGATCGCTTGGTTGTCCTGCGATCGCACCCATATCGAGGGTGGTCAAGGCTCCTGCGGCACAGGCATAGGCGATCGCCTCATTGGCAAACTGCGGATCGGCGAGATGCGTAAGGGGACGATGATAAATTTTATGGATGAATGCGGCTAAGAAAGCGTCACCAGCCCCTGTCGTATCAAGGCAATGCACGGGATAGATCGGATGTTTGCCTTGGCGCTCACCTAGATAATAGCGGCAGTCCTTGTCGCCATTGGTGATCAAGATGCCTTCGAGATGACTATATGCCTGCGCGATCGCCGCAGGGCTGCTCAAGCGCATTAGCAACTTTGCCTCATCCTCAGTCATTTTCAAGAAATCAGTATGGCGCAGCAATAGCGGCAATAATTTAAAAATTTGTTCGGGGTGCTGCCAAAACATGGGTCGCCAATTGACATCCACCACCACTTTTACATAGTACTTTTCGGCTAACCTTAATGCCCTAGCGATCGCCCTAGAGGTTTGCGGACTCGCTAAGCCCAAGCTGCCTAGCACCAAAAACTTAGCATCGGTAAACAAATGCTCTGGCAAATGCTCCGCCGACATCAGCGTATCGGCAAATAATGTACTGCCATCACCATTAAAGCGATCAAAGCTGCGATCGCCTTTAGCGTCACGGGTGACATAAACTTGGCGGGTCACAGCTTCAGGATGTACCTGTACCCCTGAAGTTTCCACCCCTGCCGCCCCTAGTTGCTTGAGCAAGTCAGCACCCGTTTGATCTTGCCCCACGCAACTAATTAAGCTCACGGGCGTGCCTAGTTTGGCTAACCCACAGGCAACATTGGCAGGTGCGCCACCAAAATAGGGCTGCCAAGAGCTGACCTGATCATAGGCAACGCCCATATTTTCAGCAATTTGATCGATTAAAACTTCGCCAAGGCAAATAACACGCGGCATAGGCGGACATTACAGAAACATTTTGGACTTTCGCGATTCAATAATACCTTACAGCAATTGGCGCTCAAACCCAAACCAACAAACTTAACTGAAGACTTGTCACTGGAGAATATTACGATCTCTATTGCTCCTATTTGACAACAGCGATCGCTAGGGTTTTCATCTGTTGGGATACAGAATCCTCCAACCATTTACTGAAGCTCTCATCAATCAACCTTTGTCGCATAGCATCATCTAAACTTGCCGCCAATAATTTCTCCAAACGCACCAATACGATCCAATCGCCGATCACCGTTGGCGTTTGCACTTGACCAACATCACTAGCAACTAACATTTTGGATAGGTTGGGATGAATAGAACCCATTTCCACGGGACCAATTAGCCCTCCTGTTTGTGCTTCTGGTCCTTGAGAATATTCCCGTGCTAACTCTTCAAAGGTTTGCTCTCCTTCCTTGATCCGAAAGTATAGCTCCTGTGCCACACAAAAGTCCTTGGTACAAATCAAGGAATAAATGACCCGATCTAGGCTTTGCTTGCGCTCCAAAAAATTAGTATTTACCTTAGCTCCCCATTGTGACTGTTTAAACATGACCAGCTTCAACGATCGCTCAGCCCTTGCCTGTAACTGGGCGATCGTCATTCCCTGCTGCCCAAGCCAAGCCGCCAGCTTTTCATCAGAGTCGATCCCCAATTGCTGAAAGGCTTGTTGATAAGCAGACTGCTGCTCTTCAGGGGAAAGACTAATATCTGCCACACAGCGATCGAGGGTCATCTCCCTAATCAACTGCGGCAGCATCCCATAGCCAACCATTTTGGTAACTAATGTATCTGCGGGAAATGTACCGCCATTAATTTCGAGGGCTTGCATGGTTACTTGTTTGATGTATAAAGTGAATTTTGGGTGTTTTCAAAATCGATCATACTGTGTTTGGACACCAAAAAAGATAAGTAACGGCACGAAGCAACAATACTCATTTTCACGATTTCATCTTGACCTTTAGACCAGATTTTCGACTAACTTCCGCGCAATTTTATTAGTTTTTTCGATCAGTATGGGCAAATCTAGGGTGGTTAGCTGACCCTGATCCACGACTTTGCGTCCATTGATAAAGCTGTAGTCCACGGTGGGCGGTGGGCAGAAAATCAAGGCTGAAACCAAGTCATGCTGTGCGCCTGCAAACTGCGACTGGTCAATATTAAAGGCAATAAAATCCGCCGCCATATTTGGGGCGATCGCGCCAATGTCATCCCGTCCCAACACCCTCGCGCCGCCGATGGTAGCAACTTCTAAGATTTCCCTAGCACTCATGGATGTCGGGTCGCATTCGTTCACTCGCGCCAATAAAAAGGCAGTCCTTGCCTCCTGCAATAAATTCCCTGTGTCATTAGAGGCAGAACCATCAACGCCTAACCCAACAGGCACACCATGATTAAGCATTTTGCGGATCGGGGCAATGCCACTGCCGAGGCGCATATTGCTACAGGGGCAATGTGCCACGCCTGTACCTGTACGCCCAAATTTCTGAATCGATTCATCGGTAAGTTTAACGCAATGGGCGTGCCAGACATCATCACCGAGCCAGCCCACTGACTCGGCAAAGTCGGCGGGAATTTTGCCAAATTTAGCAAGACTATAATCAACATCGGATTTATTTTCGGCAAGGTGGGTATGCAAGCGCACGCTGGTGTAGGAACGCGCCATTTTTGCGGATTCGCGCATCAGGTCGGGGGTGACGCTAAAGGGGGAGCAGGGTGCTAGGGTAATCCGCAACATCGAGAAGCGATCAGCATCATGATAAGTCTCAATTAACCTTTGCGAATCCTTGAGAATATCCGCTTCTTTTTCGACGAGGCGATCGGGCGGGAGTCCGCCTTGGCTCTCACCAAGGCTCATACTGCCACGACTAGCATGGAAGCGCATTCCTATTTCTTTTATCCCTGCGATTTCATCATCGAGTCTACAATCATTGGGATATATATATAGGTGATCGCTAGCAGTAGTACATCCCGACAAAATCAGTTCCGCCGCCGCCATTTGAGCGCTAATGGCGATCGCCTCAGCGTTGAGATTGCCCCAAATCGGATAGAGGGTTTGCAACCAATTAAAGAGGCTGCAATTTTGGGCGGCAGGAATCACTTTAGTAAGCACCTGATAAAAATGGTGATGGGTATTCACCATCCCAGGCATCACAATATGTTTACCGCCTAAATCCAAAACCTCATCGGCAGTATCAGGCAATTCCGATGTTAACCCCACCTGCTCGATCGCTTGATCTCTAACAAAGATCGCCGCATTTTGCAACTCACGGCGATCGCGATCCATCGTGACGAGGGTGTGAATATTTTTGACTAAAAGGGTGGGCATAGTTTTTGGGCAGTTAGCGGTTAGCGGTTAGCGGTTAGCGGTTAGCGGTTAGGTTTTGGCTATTGGGGTAATTGGTTGCAAAAACAATTGACAGAAAGAAAATGAATTAAAAGCTAAAAGCTAACGGCTAAAAGCTAAAAGCTAACGGCTAAAAGCTAAAAGCTAAAAGCTAAAAGCCAAAAGCTAATAACTCTTATCGATCGCCAAAAGCGTTTGCAACAATACCTCTGCCCCTTGAGCGCATTGCTCTGGGGAGGTGTATTCTTCTTCAGAATGGCTGATGCCATCGCGACTAGGCACGAAAATCATCGCCATATCAGTGAAGCGCCCGATTTCCTGTGCGTCATGTCCTGCACGACTGGGTAAATAGTCGTAGCTCAGATCTAGCTGTTTGCAAACATCGGCGATCGTTGCCATGAGTTCGGGTTTCGCAAGGGTGGGCAAGACGTGAAGCTTTTGCTCAAAGGTGATTTCCGTGCCAGTGTTAGCGGCGATCGCCACTGCTTCTTTTTTGATTTCTGTAATTAAATATTGCAGATTCTCCTCTGAGAGATCGCGTAAATCGATACTTAAATTCACCAATGCAGGCACAACATTTGTGCCATTGGGTGAAACGGTCAGATGCCCAACGGTGGCAACTTGATCGCCGATGGTTTCCATGCCGAGACGATTAATGGCAAGCACTAACCGGGATGCGGCAACGAGGGCATCTTTTCGCATATTCATGGGCGTTGTGCCAGCATGGTTGGGACGACCAACGATCCGCACCATATAGCGATATTGCCCGACAATGCCCGTCACTACGCCGATCTGTTTATTTTTGGCTTCTAGCACGCCTCCCTGCTCCACATGGAGTTCGATAAAGGCGGCGATTTCCGAGCGATCGCGCTGGGCAGTATGTAATTTATCCCAATCACCGCCAACCATCTGCAAACAGGTTTGAATATCCGTACCATCTTTGCGACGATAGCGTTCGGGGTCAGTGGGAGCATTGCCCGCGATCGCCTTGCAACCAATTACACTATTTTCTTCGTCACTAAAAACGATCACTTCAAAGGGATGACGCAACCGCGTTTGACTTTGATGAAGTACCCGCGCCACTTCGATTCCCGCCAACACGCCCAAGCAACCATCGTAGCGCCCGCCAATGGGGACTGTATCAATGTGCGATCCCGTCGCCAAAGCTGCTTGCGATTTTGTTCCTGCATACCTACCAATAATATTACCAACCGCATCACTGCGTACTGCCATTCCTGCCTCTTGCATCCAGCGTGATACGAGTTGTCTTGCTTGGATATCGGCTTCAGAGAAAGCAAGGCGGCATACACCACCATTATCTAGCTTACCAATTTCTGCTAGTTCATTGATACTGAGGTAAAGGCGATCGCTATTTATCGCTAATTTGGAAAGTAAAGCTACCATGACTCGGATTATTCCATAAGTAATCTGCAAAGACTAACTGCAAAGGCTATGTATACAATATACTGTATACGCATTCTATGGCTGTTGTCAGTCTGATCAAAACACAAATCTATGAAGTGAGTTACCACACTTCTTGCTGCAAATTATTTCGGATATTTTGCGCTGTTTTAAGGTAGGCGACTCAAGCTATAAAATATTTTGTACCCCATAGTTATTGGAGAACTAATTTGTTGCTTTCGTCACCACGCCCTATCCAAAGATCGCGATCGCTGCGAGAGCAAACCTACCAAGTTTTGCGATCGGCAATATTGTCGGGGGAGCTATTGGCGGGATCGCGGTTGATCGAAACGCAAATTGCCGAAAAACTACAGGTTAGCCGTACACCGATTCGAGAAGCCTTGCAACAATTACAGCAGGAGCAACTAGTTGTGATTGATGCCAATGGCAGCCTGCGAGTGGTGAGCTTTTCCACCGATGATGCTAGACATTTATATCGTTGCCGCTTAGTGTTGGAGCGTGAATCTGTATTAGAAGCTTGCAAAAATGTAAATCAGGAATGCCTCGCTAAAATCGAGACGGCAATTTTGCAAGCAGAACGTGCCAATGATCAGCAACCCAACCAATTAACTAGTTATCAACTACTACACATTGACTATCAGTTTCATCGGGCGATCGCTGACTGCTCTGGCAATCCTTGGTTAGCCATGCTATTAGATCAATTATTTGACAAAATGGCACTATTACGGATGCAGACCATCCAGCAAAATCTTAAGGTCTTAGAAATTCGTTCTGAGCATCGGCAAATTTACAATGCGATCGCCCAAGGTAACTATGAAGATGCTTTGAGTGCTATCGGCAGTCATCTATTATCAAGTCAGGCAAGGGTAATCTATGAAATTGAGCAGTTGCAAAATGCTCAAGATTAAGGCATTTCAGATTGCATTAAGCAAAAGCATTTATGCTCAGCAGGAATTTAAGCTAATCTACAAATAAATGGCGATCGCGCAACAAGGAGGCAATTATGGCTGAAACTGCATTACTTGACCTAGACAATTTGCCAAAGTTAGACAATTTGCCAGAAATTGAGATTCCCCCCACCCAAGATCAATTACCTTGCGATGATGGTATACCCATGGAAACTGCTCGCCATAAACTACAGATGGATTTGCTCGTTAACCCTTTATCATCTTGGTTAGCAAATCGGGATGCCTATGTAGCGGGGAATATGTTTGTTTACTTTAGTCCCCATCAAGTCAAAAATCATGATTTTCGCGGGCCCGATGTATTTGTGGTGCTAGATGTACCGAGAGGAGAACGCAAAAGTTGGGTGATATGGGAGGAAGGAAAAGGTCCTGATGTGGTAATTGAATTGCTGTCCACAAGTACGGCAATATCGGATAAGCAGCAAAAAAAAGAGATTTACCAAAAACGATTGCGAGTACCAGAGTATTTTTGGTTCGATCCCTTCGACCCTAATGATTTTGCAGGTTTTTCTATTCAAGATCGTGGTTATGAGCCGATAATTCCCGATGCCCAAGGCAGGCTAATTAGTCAGCAACTAGGTTTAGCATTGGTGCATTGGTATGGATCATATTTCGACACCACTACTACTTGGTTGCGGTGGGCAACAATGGACGGCGCTTTATTACCTACCGATCTAGAGATTGCCAAACAAGCGCAGCAACGAGCCGAGCAAGCGCAGCAACGAGCCGAGCAAGCGCAGCAACAAGCCGAGCAAGCACAGCAACGAGCCGAGCAAGCGCAGCAACGAGCCGAGCAAACAGAGTCTCTTTTAGAAAAAGAGCGCCAACTTACTCAAAAGTTACTAGCCCAACTACGCGCTCAAGGCATCAACCCTAATGAATAATATGCTTTATGAAGAAGATTTTTATACTTGGACGCATCAACAATCAGAGATTTTGCGTCAGCGACAATTCGATCAGTTAGATCTGTCCCATTTAATTGAGGAAATTACAGATTTGGGAAATCGACATTACGATCAACTTGAGTCTCGGTTTATACAATTGATCGCGCATTTGCTAAAGTGGCAAGTACAACATTGGCGGCGCTCTAATAGTTGGCGTGCGACAATTCGTGTGCAACGTACATCCATTGACAAATTATTACGTCGCAATCCTGGTTTAAAGTCCCGTCTTGAAGAGGCTCTGACAGAAAGTTGGACTGAAGCTAGAGATTTGGCGATCGCGGAGACGGATTTACCTGATGATAATTTTCCTGAAATTTGTCCCTTTTCTTTAGAGGAGATCATGAACCATGACTTTTTCCCTGCAATTTAAAGTGATTTGATGATGCAGCAAGTAACCTCTGAGCTATTAGGGCAGATTACTCAAAAACTAGCGGCGGCTCTGAACCCAGAACAGATAATTTTGTTTGGCTCCTATGCCTATGGTGAACCTAATGAAGATAGCGACATTGACTTGATGGTAATTGTGTCGCATTCCGATGAGCCGCGTTATCGGCGATCGCGTCCTGCTTATAGGGCTTTGCGTGGGATTGGTATAGCCAAAGATATTATTGTAATGACTCGCGCAGAGGTTGAGCGTAAGGCTAATGTCCGTAGCTCACTAGTTTATCAAGTGCTGAATCAGGGTAGGGTTTTGTATGGATAGCGCCAGATATGAGGAGGTTCAGCAATGGCTTAACAAAAGCCAAAGGGATCTCAAAGTTGCTTGGGTACTACTTAATCACGAAGAGTCTCTGCTAGATGCTGTTGTCTATCATTGTCAGCAATCTGCTGAAAAAGCTTTGAAAGCTTATTTAACCTATCAAAATGTAGCATTTAGGAAAACTCATGATCTTGATATTTTAGTGGATTTGTGCGCTTTATCTGAACCTAGTTTCCAAGACTTGAAGGATAGTGCAGACAGCCTAACCCCATATGCAACGGAATTTAGATATCCTAGTGATACTATAGAGCCTGAGATAGATGAGGCTGAAGAAGCATTAGATATCGCGGGTTCGATTTTGGATTTTGTGATTAAGGTATTGCCAGATAATTTTTAAGTTAAGTACCTAAGCATGAATTTTGAGTGGGACGATACGAAGAACGAAATATGCTTCAGAGATAGGGGTTTTGATTTTGCCTATGCAGTAAGAGCATTTTTTGATCGCGATCGCCTTGTCCGTCCTGATACTAGGTATAGCTATGGAGAAGCCCGTTATCAACTGATGGGAATGATCGATAATCGGTTGTTTGTTGTGATCTATACTTACCGTAAGGATGTGATTCGCATTATTTCAGCCCGTAAAGCCAATTCTAGAGAGGTCAAACTATATGAAAATGACAATGCTAAGGATTGATCCTACTGATCCAGATTTCTTAGACATCGGGCGTATTGATCCTGTGCAAGTTGATGCGACTACGGATGAACAGATTGCTTTGCAACAGGCTGTAGATGATGGAGAAGCGATGCAGGAAATGGCGAAATTTGTGCGGCGCGTGCGATCGCGATTGGGGTTAAGTCAGGTAGAGTTTTCGCGGTTGATTAGTGTTTCGGTGAATACTGTAAATAACTGGGAGCATGGCAAGCGCTATCCTGTTGGTACGGCTAAGGCTCTTTTAAAAATATTAGATCGTTTTCCTGAACAAGTTTTGGCGGTTTTAAGTTAAGTATGTCTGATACGGTGATTAAGGTCGAAAATTTGAGTAAGCGCTATGTGATTGGACATCAGCGCCAAGAGCGTTATAATACTTTGCGTGATGCGATCGCTAATGGGGCAAGATCTTTGAAGCAAAAAATCTTTAACCCTCAACAAAAGTTAGCAGAACCTGCCCATGATTAGCTTTGGGCGCTGAAGGATATAATAGATACGAGGAAACAAAGCTTAGTATTGACTTTTTATAGAAGCTTGTGAGCCATGACCAAAACTACCAAAACTTTGTACGAGCAGGACTATGGACTTTGGGCTGAACAGATGGCAGATCTGATCGCGGCGGGACGTTTTGGGGAATTAGACATTGAAAATTTAGTTGAAGAGGTGCGCGATTTGTCGAAACGGGAGCGCGATCGCTTATTAAGCAGCTTGCGTTTAATTGTTCATCATTTGCTAAAGTGGGATCATCAGCCACAAAAAAGATCGCGGAGTTGGTCGGGAACGATTCAACGGGAGCGGGCGAATATTTCGCTTTATTTGGAAGATAGTCCTAGTTTGAAGCGCTATTTAGTCGATGAATGGTTGCATAAAATATATGTGGTAGCCTGTGCGGATGCTTTTAAAGAAACAGGCTTACAGTTTCCAGAGGTTTGTCCTTATGAGATTAAGGATGTCTTAGTGCGGGATATCTGTTTTTAGATAATTTTGGGTTAAATATGTCGGATACGGTGATTAAGGTCGAAAATCTGAGCAAGCGCTATGTGATTGGACATCAGCGCCAAGAGCGCTATAATACTTTGCGTGATGCGATCGCTAATGGTGCAAGATCTTTGAAGCAAAAAATCTTTAGTCCGCAACAAAAGTTAACAGACCCTGCCCATGAGGAGTTTTGGGCGCTGAAGGATGTGTCGTTTGAAATTAAGCAAGGCGATCGCGTTGGCATCATCGGACGCAATGGCGCAGGAAAGTCAACTTTATTAAAAATTCTAAGCCGTATCACGGAGCCAACTTCGGGAAGAATCTCGATTAAGGGCAGGGTGGCGAGTTTGTTGGAGGTGGGGACGGGTTTTCATCCTGAGTTATCGGGACGGGAAAATATTCTTTTGAATGGTGCGATCTTGGGGATGAGTCGGGCGGAGATTAATAAAAAGTTTGATGAGATTGTGGATTTTGCGGAGGTGGCGAAGTTTCTGGATACGCCTGTGAAGCATTATTCTTCGGGGATGTATGTACGGTTGGCGTTTGCGGTGGCGGCACATTTGGAGCCTGAAATCTTGATTGTGGATGAGGTGTTGGCGGTGGGAGATGCGGCATTTCAGAAGAAGTGTTTGGGGAAGATGGAGGATGTGGCGGAAAAGGAAGGACGGACGGTCTTATTTGTGAGTCATAATATGGCAGCGATAGAAAAATTATGTCCTTTATCTTTTCTAATTGAAAAAGGTAGTTTAGTGGGAAATTCACATACTAATGATTGTATAAATCAGTACTGGAACTCAAACAAAAAAACTCATTGTGTTGATAAATATATATTTAGAAATTCTAATTTTGATTTTTATTGCATGAATATAAGTAATCAAAAAGCCAACTCTGTCCCATGTGGTTCAGGCATAAAATTTTGCTTTGAATTTTACCAAGGTATAAACATACCAAATATTGATTTTCAAATAGCTATATTTAGTGCATCTGGCAATAGAATAATGACTATCAGTAGTCGTTTTCAGTCACAATCTAGTTTTAAAATTGATAAACCTTCTCTAATATATGCAACTTTAGAAAAGCTTCCATTATCTGTTGGAACTTATGATATATCATTCAGTATTTACGAAAACAATTTGTTTTTAGAGTATTGGGAATCAGTATTTAGTATTGAAGTATATCCGTTTGATTACTATAAAACTGGAAGACTACCAGATTCAGGTATGGGAAGTATATTAAGTGACTGTAGTTGGTCAAGCTTACCTCTAACATTAGTTTAATTAGGGAAATGTATAAATGTTTAATCTTATTCGTATATCTAAGTTAATTAAAAAAAAAGCAAATAAATATGTTAGCCAATGTATAAGAATAAAATTTGTATTCAATCAAATAAAGCTTTTCCTCTCTTTATCTTGTGAAGATCAAGAAGTCATCTCTGATATTATTTTGGAAAAAACTTCCTATCGAAGCTTTACATCGTTAAGCTATTTAAATTTGAATATAACTTACAATAACTATAGTCAAAATATGAATACTGAAAATCAACTTTCAGATACGATATGGAGATTTTGGTATCAAGGAGAATTCGATCAACCTAATATAGTTAGAGTCTGTGCAAAATCTTTTGAAGTAAATGGCTATGGCGAAAAAATTATTTTTTTAGATAGGAATAATATAGAAGACTATGTTGAAATACCAAACTATATATATGATAAGAAGAAAAATGGAAAAATATCAAATGTCAATTTCTCAGATATACTACGTTGTTTTCTATTAGCAGAATATGGAGGTGTATGGGTTGACGCAACTATTTATTTAAGTGATACTATTCCAGACTTTATTTATCAAAGTCCATTTTTCGCTTTCTCAGTTACTCCAATTGAATTATGTGGACGAGGAACTCTTTTATCTTCCAGTTGGTTTTTATATAGCCATAAAGACAGCCTTTTAATGAAAGCATTACGAGATATGATGGCAGAATTTTGGAAATATAATGAAACCTGCTATCACCACTATTATTTTCATCTTTTGCTTAGGCTGGTGATTGAAAGAAATAAACTAGCAGCTTCTGAATGGCAGCAAACTCCTTTCGTCAGTAATGTTCCACCGCATATTCTTCAATTAGAACTTTTCAATACTTTTAACTCTGATCGATTTGAACAGATAAAGAAGATGAGTACAATACACAAATTAACTTTCTATGGAAATAATTTTTCTCCTCAAAAGAAAAACACGGTTTATGAATTTTTACTAAATCAAAATATTGGTTAAGCCATGAAATCATTACTTGAAATCACGAAATTTAAAACTCAGTCGATACCACTTTCTAAAATCCTGTTAGGAGGAGAGAATGATTTATCAGGTTATAAATATGCTTTGATGACGGGTGAATACTTACGTCCTTCAAGCAGAGTAGAAACTAGCCCACACTCACAACTACTTCTTGACTATATTAAGCATAAAGACAAAGTATTAGACAAAGATTTTTTTGAAAAAACAGCTTATTTTAAAAATGCCCAAACTTGCATAGATTTATTTGGTGGATATTTCCCTCAAATAGATACGGATGAAACAATATATTTAGCGGCAGAGCGCTTTATCAAACTTTTTAATAAAGAAGATGTTTCTCATTTACCTTCAGAGGGGCATTCAAAAGACGGAGAATTAATTGAAGTTATTCCTCTTAAAAATTCTGACTGCTTCCAGCTTCTACAGGGAAATCATCGTGTTGCTTTTGCTATAGCAAACAATCTTTCTCATATTAAAGCCAAAGTTAATATTAGGAAGCAAGAGATTACTCCCATTCAATTTCTTCTTGAAAATCTCCTGTGGGAACAGGGAGAAAAAATATTATATCAACCTTTACCTTGCCCTGAATTAGAATCGCATTGGGTACTAGCTCGAAATTGTGAAGATAGATTTTCTAGAATGAAATCTTTCCTTTTAGATACGATTAGAATAGAGCCACGTTACACTACTTACTTAGATTTAGGTTGCTACTATGGATGGTTTGTAAGTAGATTTCTAAGTATTGGTTTTGAAGCATACGGAGTAGAAAAAGACAATATACCTATCCAAATAGGAGAGATTGTTTTTACTAACACCAAAAACAAGATATTTAAAAATGAAATTATTAGATTTTTCAAATCATCTAATAAGCAATATGATGTAGTTAGCTGTTTAAGTATAATGCATCATTTTATGAGTCAGAGAGAGAAAAGAAATCCCCAAGAATTATTAAAGTTTTTAGATAAATACACTGGTAAAATTCTTTTTTTTGAAATGGGCGAAGAGCATGAAAAATGGTTCTCAAACTCTTTAAAAGGATGGAATGTTGATACTATTGAAGAATGGATAATCTCAAATACAAGTTTTACGAAGTCTTATAGGCTAGGAAGAGACAGTGATTCTCAAGGTGTGTTTGCAGGAAACTTTAACAGAATGTTATTTGCATTTGTAAAATAAATCAAAAAGTCTAAAAGAAAAAAATGTATGTTGATATCAGTGGTTATTCCTACCCTTAATCGTGATAAATATTTAAGAGGATGTCTTATTTCATTAGTTCACCAACACTTTAATATTGATCAATACGAGATTTTAGTGATTGACAATGGTTCAGTTGATACTACTAAAGTAAGTACCCACACAATCATCTCATTATTCAATCAACATCATATTAGATATATCTACGAACCTGAACCAGGGCTTTTGTCAGGCAGACACCGAGGAGCATTAGAAGCCAAAGGTAACATTTTAGTTTTTGTTGATGATGATATTGAAGCAGATCCAGATTGGCTATCAGCAATTTGTGAATCATTCTATGATCCATTAGTTCAATTAGTAGGAGGTCGTAACCTACCTAAATACGAATCTACACCTCCAGAGTGGCTACAATACTTTTGGGTTGAACACCCCTTTGGTCAATACTTAGGAGAACTCAGCCTGCTTGACTTTGGAGAGCAAGTTCAAGAAATAGATGCTAACTATGTTTGGGGCTTAAATTTTTCTATTCGCCGCCAAGCATTATTTGATTTAGGTGGTTTCCATCCTGATTGTATTCCCAAGCATTTACAACATTTTCAAGGTGATGGAGAAACAGGACTAACTATCAAAGCTAACCAACTAGGATACAAGGCAATTTATCAACCAAAAGCCCTAGTATTTCATCAAGTTCCTAGAAGTAGAATGACTTATGAATATTTTGAACAGCGTTACTTTTATCAAGGTGTTTGCAACTCTTATACTAAAATTAGAGAGTTAGGACACTTACCCAAAGTTAATAGGTTTAGTGAAATTAAATATCTGATCAAATCTTTGTTAAAAAAGACAAAGCAAATAACATTTAATCATCGCTCCTCGAAAGAATTTATACTGAAGTCTCATTTTTTGAAATTCTTAGAATTGGGATGTCGATTCCATCAAGAATCTGTTCGCAAAAATCCATTGCTTCTAAATTGGATTCTTAAATCAGATTATTGGGATTATAAATTACCAAACATCACACTAGAATAATCTAATATCTAATTCACTCATGTTCAATATAGTTAAACAAAAAATAAAGAGATTATTAGGATTATCTCATAATATCGCTTCTAGCGAAGAGATAAAGTTATTATCGCAAGAAATACAAGTCTTGCTTAAATTTAAGTATAGAGAGTATATTAAACATTCTCCTGAACAATTGCCAAAATTTGATGAGATTGGTTTTAAAGCTTACTCTCAAGTTGAAGAAGATGGTATCTTACTTTATATCTTCTCTTTGATTGGCGCTGCAAATAAGAAAGTAGTGGAAATTTGTGCAGGTAATGGTCAAGAGTGCATGGCAGCCAATTTGATTATCAATCACGGCTGGCAAGGGTATCTCTTTGATGGCTCAGAAAATAACGTTAAATCTGGGCAATCTTTTTTTGCTAACCACAAACAAACATTTTTAATGCCGCCGACATTTAATCAAGCTTGGTTTACAGCCGAAAATGTCAATCAAATATTATTAGACTCAGGTGCTAACGGTGAAGTAGATTTACTTAGTCTAGATATTGATGGTATGGACTATTGGGTATGGAAAGCTGTTGAATGTATTCAACCTAGAGTATGTGTTTTTGAAACTCATAATGTAATTCCTTCTCATTTATCTCTTACAGCCAAATATGACCCTGATTTTTACTATCTTAATCAGCCAATTGAGCATCAAGACTACCGCAGTGCGTCCCTATTAGCTATGGTAAATCTAAGTAAATCAAAAGGATATCGTTTGATCGGCTCTCATCGACATGGATTTAACTGCTTTTTCATGAGAAATGATATTGGACAAAAATACTTCCCTGAAGTAAGCGTTGAGTCTTGCCACGACAATCCATATACAAAGTTAGCCCAAGAATCGCGATGGAATCGAGTAAAAAGTTTAGATTGGCAGGAAGTCTAAATGCTTGAAAATATTACTAACCAAGAACAACTGTTAGCGATTATCGTTTCAGATAAATTCGATCGCCAAGGTATTCATTTTTTTACACCCAATGAGCTATCTCAACAACTTGCCTATATGCACCACCCCACAGGCAAAATCATAGAACCCCACGTTCATAACCCCGTTCATCGAGATGTTTTCTTTACCCAAGAAGTTTTATTTATCAAAAAAGGCAAACTGCGAGTTGATTTTTACAATGACGCACAGAAATATTTAGAAAGTCGGATTTTGCAAGCGGGTGATGTCATTTTATTAGTCACAGGCGGACATGGCTTTGAAGTAATCGAAGAAATTGAAATGATCGAAGTCAAACAAGGTCCCTACGTTGGCGATCAGGACAAAACAAGATTTATCGGCATATCATCAGATCAAGCCAACATTAAACCCTGATCGCTTTTTTGAATCATAACAATACTAAAATCAAACATAGGATCATGATTGGGGTTAAAAATATGTATCAAACCTTTCCACCGCGATCGCCCCGCGAAAGCCTGCCCACCATGTATGACTTACCCAGCGAAGACCCAGAGGAACTTGGTTTGCCAGACGAATTTCATCTACTCCAACCCGAATTACTACGCCAAACCTTTCGCCCCCCCACTTACGCCGCCGACAATATCTTTACCGCCAGCGACCTGAATCTTTACTATGATTTGCGCCATCCCCAATGGTACAAACGTCCAGATTGGTTTGCTGTACTAGGAGTCTCGCGGCTCTATGATGAACGCGACCTCCGCCTAAGTTATGTCGTCTGGCAAGAAGGAGTCTGTCCCTTTGTCGCCATTGAATTATTATCCCCTGGCACAGAAAAAGAAGATCTGGGGCAAACCTTACGCGAAATTAGTCAACCTCCCAATAAATGGGCAGTCTATGAACAAATTCTCAGGATTCCCTATTACTTTGTCTTTAACCGTTATACCGACGAATTGCAGGCCTTCGGCTTGGTCAGGGAAAGCTATCAGCCTTTATCAGCAATAAAGATGGGATTTTGGCTAGAAAAAGCACAATTGGGACTAGGACTATGGCAAGGCAGTTATCAAGGCATTAATCGCCAATGGCTACGTTGGTATGACCATGATGGTCAATGGATCTTGACACCTACAGAACAGGAGACCCAAGTTGCAACTCAAGAAAGGCAACGGGCTGAACAAGAAAGGCAACGGGCTGAACAAGAAACACAACGAGCTGAACAGGAGAGGCAACGGGCTAACCAAGAAGCTCAAAGGGCTGACCAAGCTATTGCTGAGGTGCAGAAACTCAAGGAAAAAATGCGATCGCTTGGCTTGTCTGTCGAATAACTCTAGGTCAGAACTGCATGGAATTTATACCTGTTAACCAACCCTTGCTAGATGGCAATGAGAAAAAATACTTAAATCAATGTATTGACACTGGCTGGATCTCTTCCGAAGGCAACTTTGTTAAACAATTTGAAGAGATGATGGCGGCAAGGTGCGATCGCCAGTATGGAATCGCCGTTAGTAATGGCTCAGTTGCCCTAGATGCTGCCATCACAGCATTAGGGATTACCAAAGGCGATGAGGTGATCTTACCAACATTCACGATTATTTCTTGTGCCGCCGCGATCGTCCGTGCAGGCGCATTACCCGTAGTCGTTGATGCCGATCCCGTCACTTGGAATATCGATGTTCAGCAAATTGAAGCAAAAATAACGCCATTCACCAAAGCAATCATGATCGTCCATATCTACGGCTTACCAGTTGATATCGATCCGATTCTAGAACTTGCCGCTAAGTATGGACTATTGATCATCGAAGATGCAGCCGAAATGCATGGTCAAACCTATAAAGGTCTTCCCTGTGGCAGTTTTGGCGACATTAGCACCTTTAGTTTTTACCCCAACAAACACATCACCACCGGCGAAGGTGGCATGATTGTCACCAATAGTCCGCACCTAGCAGAAAAATGCCGATCGCTGCGTAATCTCTGTTTTCAACCCCAAAAAAGATTCGTGCATGAAGAATTAGGCTGGAACATGAGAATGAGTAACCTACAAGCGGCGTTAGGAGTCGCTCAATTAGAACGCTTGGATACCTTTGTGCAACGCAAACGCAAAATGGGCGAGCTTTACAATAATTTATTAGCGGATATGGCTAGCATTCAGTTACCATTGCCTCAAACCGATTATGCCAATAATATCTACTGGGTCTATGGCATCGTCTTAAAAGATCTGCTACCCTTTGATGCAGAAGCAGTCATGAAAAAATTAGCAGATTATCAAATCGGTACGCGCCCATTTTTCTGGTGTATGCACCAACAACCCGTATTTCAAAAGATGGGTTTATTTGCGGGCGTTTCTTGTCCTGTAGCCGAAAATTTAGCCCGCCGAGGTTTCTATATTCCTAGTGGACTTGCCTTAACTGAGCAACAAATTCAACAGGTTTCTGATGCTTTACATGAGGTTTTACAATGACAGTTTTTGGTGATTACTCCCGTTATTACGACTTACTCTATCGCGACAAAGACTATATCGGCGAAGTCCAATTTATCCATCAACTCATTCAATCCCATGCTCCTAATAGTCTCGATATCCTAGAGCTAGGTTGCGGTACTGGTCATCATGCAGCCCTTTTAGCTCAACAAGGCTACAAATTGCATGGCATTGATGTTAGTCAAGAGATGCTAGACTGTGCGTTTAAGAGGCGATCGCAACTAACTACAGAAATAGCCTCAAACTTGCAATTTACTCAAGGCGATATTTGTCAAGTCAGACTAAATCAACAATTCGATGTAGTCATCTCTCTATTTCATGTCATTAGTTATCAAACAACCAACGCTGATTTACAAGCCGCCTTTGCCACAGCCAAAGCCCATTTAAAACCCAATGGCATATTTATATTTGATGTCTGGTATGGTCCAGCCGTGTTAACAACCCCACCAGCAGTTAGAGTAAAGAGATTAGAAGATGAAACAACCCAAATAACTCGAATTGCTGAACCAGTAATGTATCCAAATGAAAACTGTGTGGATGTAAATTACAATATTTTTATTAAAGATAAAACTGATTTTGCCATAACAGAAATCACAGAAACTCATAAAATGCGTTATTTATTCAAACCAGAACTAGAAATATTACTAGCAAATTCTCAACTAGGAATTTATAACTATCAAGAATGGCTAACCAATCAAAATGCAAGCCTTGAAACTTGGAACGTTTACTTTTTGGCGAGTAACTAAATGAAGATCGCGATTCCAATTAGTGAACAGATCGATACGAGAGGTGGTGGTTATACCTTTGAGTCTCAATTGTTAGAGGAAATAATAAGATCCTCTGCTGATTCCTCTCACGAATTTATTCTATTTGTACCAAGTTATAAAATAGTAAGCTATCTCTCAAGCATTCCTATTCAAGTTGTTTGTACTTATAGATCACCTCTCAAAAAAATTTATTCCTATCTAGATACTAAACTTAAAATCTTAATTCATAAATTATTTGATTTACCTACCTATGCCTTTCAATATCAAGGTGGCTACAAGCGCCATATTAATGCCCTACTAAATCACCACAAAATAGATATTGTTTTATCTATTTCGCCAATTATTTTTGCTGACGTAGATTGCCCTTATATAACACCAGTTTGGGATTTAGCGCATCGAATATATCCCTACTTTCCTGAAGTCAGCTCTAGCGGACAATGGGAAGAACGTGAAAATTATTATGCAAAGGTAATAAGACGAGCAACGTTTATTATTACTGGTACGGAAGTTGGTAAAGCCGAAATCGAAAAGTTTTATCAGGTTCCTTCAGAGAGAATAAAAGTAATACCATTTTTTACACCAAAGCTTCAAGCAAATGCTCAATCACATAATCAAGACATAAACCAAAAATACAATCTTCCCAAGCAATATTTGTTTTATCCAGCTCAATTTTGGGCGCATAAAAATCATATTTCTATACTTCAGGCAATACAAATATTAAAGCATGACTATCAACTAAATATGCCATTAGTTTTAGTAGGATCCGATCAAGGGAATGCCGATCACATTAAGTCAATGATACAAAAGTTAGAGCTATCTGATTATGTTCACTTTTTAGGATTTGTGCCGCAAGAAGATATGCAACCTCTTTACAGTCAGGCTTTTGCACTGATATATATGACTTTCTTTGGTCCTGATAATTTACCTCCTCTTGAAGCTATGTCTGTGGGCTGTCCTGTGATAGCATCTAATGTATCAGGGGCAAGTGAGCAATTAGGGAATGCAGCTTTAATAGTGGATCATAAAAATCCTAATGCGATCGCCAGTGCTATTAAGCTGTTATTAGATGATCCTGTACTGCGGAATAGTCTAATTGAGCGCGGATTGGTACGAGCTAATCAATGGGAAGTTGAAGATTATGTTAAGGAGCTATTTAAATTGATCGATGATTTCAAAACGGTTCGATGTTGCTGGGATTGAGTCACGAATTATAAATTTTATTAGTTGTTATATCCCAAAAATATCTATGCGAATCGCCATTCATAACTCTTTCTTTGGACAAAAGTTTGCTGAAACTGAGCTAGTTAGACGAATTATTATTGCGGCTCAAAACCTAGGATGGGAATCAATAGAAACTAATCTTGCTCAGGAAATGGATGTATATAAACCTGACTTTGTGTTGGTTACGCACTTTAACACCCCTAAGCTTTCGCAGTTTCCTACCTATGGATGTATGTGGAATCCTCCAATATTTTTTGATCGCTATGCAGAATTTAAAAGTAAGTATGTAGACTCTGAACAAATTACTGAAAAACATTCCAATATATTGAGCTATGACGCTTATCTATCCTCATCTAATAAGTTTGACTACTGGCTAAGTAAACAACTAGACAGTACTGCTAAAAAGTATTTTATCGTACCATTTTTTACTAGCTGTAATCAAACAGAATATATTACTCCTAATTTACAGAATCCTCAACTAGTTTATATAGGTAGTAATTGGGATGGAAATAGATTTAAGAATCTTTTTAAGGGGCTAGATTGCTGTAACTTCATGCAGGTCTATGGTAGTAGGTGGGACTATTTGCGAAGATCCTATCGAGGTAATCTTCCTTTTGATGGAGTTAGTGTGTTAAAAGCTCTACAAAATGCAGGAGTAGGCTTATGTCTGCATCGTCACGAACACACTGAAACTGATATGCCGTCTATGCGAATTTTTGAAATTGTCGCTTCGGGGGCGATCGCCATCTGCGGTGAACATACATTTATTAGAAATGCTTTTGGGGATAGCGTATTGTATGTTGAGACAGATGCTAGACCAAGTGAGCAAGTCAAGCAGATTAATAACCATATGCAGTGGATTCAAAATCATCCTCAAAAAGCCTTAGAAATGTCTAAACAAGCCCATGAGGTGTTTTTAGAGAAATTTACTCTTGAGAAACTATTACTAGGAATTATTCCACACCATCAAAAACTACTAATAGACAAGGGTTTTGTTAGGAACATCGTTAACTTTCAGCCTAGTTGTGGACAGGTTGAATTTATTGTTAGGGTCGGTGATCGTAGTTTATCCATGTTGAAGCGATGTTTAGATAGTATTGCTAACCAGACATATAATAATATTAGAGTTATTCTAATTAGTTATAAAAAAATTCAAGGACTAGAAACATTACTCTGCTTGTATAAAGACATCATGGATATGTCAATAGTTGAAAGTGATTACACTGGTTTTAGAAGTAGTCAAATTAGAGATGGGCTTAACAATCTTAGAGGAACGTATTTTGCAATTGTTGACGATGATGACGTTATATATCCAAATCACACATACATTCTTGTTTCTATTTTGAATCAATTTGAGAATATTGGTGTGGCATACTCAGGAGCAATTAAAGTTTGGGAACGTTTTCAAGAATCAGAATTCATAAAAAAAGAGCTTACATATTTTAAGCAGTTTGATCCCGTAAAAATTGCTAAATTTCAAAACTTTATCACTTCTAATAGTTTTATAGCTAGATCATCTTTGCTAACAGATGTCTATCAAGAAGATCCTTGCTTAGAAACAGCAGAAGACTTTTATCTTATTTTGCAGCTATGTAGTAAAACATTATTTATGTTTAGTCACGAGATTACCTGTCAGTTCTATTGGCGTGATGACATTAGAGATAACGTTAGTTTAACCGAGATAGATAGTAGCAATCGCTTATGGAAGTCATTTGAGAATGCAAATATTCTATTTGCAGATAAACTAAACCAATCTCTTGAAGAGTGTCAGCATTTAAAGTTATCTGAGTTAAGACACAGTAAGGTTGAAAAACTTTTAGGTTCTAGTAAATCTAAAGTAACTATTTATAGTTTACTTAGAGAGTTGTATTTGAATCTTTCAAAAGGCGGTAAATTCAATAAAAGCCCTAACATTGTTGGTAAATTTCTAATTTTCTTAAAGCAATTATTTTTAGAATAAGTTTTATGCTTAATATTAGTATTGTGATCACTTGCTATCGCGAAGGTGATTTGCTATACGATGCGATTAGTAGTATCTTATCGCAAACTTTACTACCTTTAGAGATAATTATTGTAAACGATGCCTCTAGCGATCGCCGTACTATTGAGGTATGCCAAGAATTAGAAAAAAACTCCCTGATTCAAGTGATTTGGCGACAAGAAAATGGTGGCTCCTCAGTGGCTCGCGATCAAGGTTTTGCGATCGCCCAAGGTGAAATCTTAGTACCTTTGGATGGCGATGACATTTTACCAAGCAATGCTATAGAGCTAATCAGTAATACTTTCAGAGAGGATGATCGATTAGGGTTTGTCTATGGAAACTACGTTAGACAAGACAAAATTAATAGACAAAAAGTAATTAATCCTCAAGATATATCATTGCGAGAAATGTTGAGATCCAAGCCATTGTCTCTAAGTTCTAATTGGAAACTCATTGGCACAACCCCAATTCGCAAGGCTCTATGGCAAAGTTTAGGTGGCTATGATCATAGTTTCGGCATCAATGATTTGCACGATGTGGAATTTTGGATTAGGGCGATCGCCTCAGGTTGTCGTTATCAATATATTCCATCGGTGATCTATGTGTGGCGTAAATATTTAGGTAATAATAGTCGCCGAGTCACTATTGATTCATGGCAGAGAATTGCCGAAAAGTACACTTCAATCTATCAAGATTTTGGTTTAAATTATCGAAATTATGAACTGATGTTACTAGCAAGTAAATGGCATAACGATAATATTCAGATCGAGTACTATTCTCAAAAGCTTAGAGACTGCCTATTTCAAGGCAATTATAGATTTTCCACTTTCCTAATTCTGCTATTACCTTCTTTTTTATTAAGGGTATTTGCAACATTTATGAGCCAGAAACGCTAAAAAGAAGCTAAAAAGAAGTTACAGCACTTTGTGCTTAGCTAAATAGACTGTACTAAAATCAAATTTATAAACTTTCTAGCCGCTTTTTAGAGGTTAGCAGAGTTGATCAATATACAGCCTAAAATCAGCAAAATCTAAGGTGTGGGGCGCAACCCTGTTAAAGTGACTTTGCCTCTATTTTGCGTAAGTCCTAATTTTCTGACTTGGTTGGGATTTGAGCGCAAAGCACTGTAATATTATGCCTATTGATAGATTGCTCTGACGTTCTTTCGGTCAGTGTTCGCCATCTTTACCCGCAGTCCAGATATAGACAAGAAATTTTCAGCATGACCTGCACCTGCACGATTAGCCAAGCGATCGCCATTACATCAGCAACGGTTGCCCACATTGAACCCTCTACGCAAAATCAAATCATCATTCAGGGCATTGTGTCCGATAGTCGGAAAATTGTCGCGGGTCAGTTATTTGTGGCTCTAGTTGGCGAAAACTTTGATGGGCATGGGTTTGTGGCAGCAGCGATCGCAAAGGGGGCAGTGGCGGCGATCGTCAGCCAAGCTTGGGCAGCACAATTTATTAACCTTGGGCTACCTATTTTAATTGTTGAAAATACGCTTACTGCCTATCAAGATTTAGCCCGTTGGTGGCGATCGCAGTTTGATCGCCCCGTAGTAGCAATTACAGGCTCGGTGGGCAAAACCACCACCAAAGAAATAATCGCGAGTATGCTGTCTTGCTATGTGCAGCCTGAACATAGGGTGCATAAGAGCCAAGCCAATCACAACAATGATATTGGGGTGGCGCAAACATTGCTGGCGCTCGACCCTGCCCACAATGATTTTGCGGTGGTGGAAATGGGGATGCGGGGTCTAGGCGAAATCGCCAGACTAGCACGTACCGCCTTACCAACGGTGAGTGTAATTACCAATGTTGGCACGGCTCACATTGGCAGACTTAGCTCAAGGGAGGCGATCGCGATCGCTAAATGTGAACTCCTCGCCGAGACCCCCTTAGAAGGCACAGCAATTCTCAATGCAGGCAACCCCCTGTTGCAAGAAACCGCCCAAAACGTTTGGCAAGGCAAAACCATTACCTATGGCTTAGGCATCGGCGATATCAATGGTACTCTCATCGACAATCAGCTTCATGTGCAGTCGCAAGGACAGCAATATGTTTGGCAAATGCCCCTACCAGGTGAACACAATGCCCTAAACTTTTTGGCAGGTTTGGCAGTGCTCAAAGCTCTAAACCTAGATTGGCAAGTCACCACTCAAGGCATTGGTAAATTGGATCTGCCCTTTGGCAGGGCGCAAATCTACGATCTGCCTAAGGATGTGGTGATTTTGGATGAAACCTATAATGCTTCCCCTGAAGGAATGTTGGCTGCCTTGCATCAATTGGCGAAAATGCCAGCTCAGCGCCATTGGGCAGTTCTTGGAACTATGAAAGAACTGGGCGAAATGTCCTCACAACTACATTATCAAATTGGTGAAACCATATCTAAATTGGGGATCGAGGCGGCAGTTGTTTTAGCCGATGGCGAAGCGGATGCAATTTTGCAGGGGGCTAATGGCTCTCTTAAATATGCGATCGCCTGTCAGTCCCATCAAGAAATTACAGATACCCTTTTAAACCAGATAAGGGGCGGCGATCGCATTCTTTTCAAGGCTTCGCGATCGGTCGGGATGGATCAGGTTGTCCAAGATTTTCGTCAAAACTGGAATTAGTTTTCCATCGTCTCAACAGGCTGCAATATCGCAGTTTGCAAATTGTCCTTGACAACTTGCAAACCATCAAATCCATATTTTTTGTCTTCTGTTTTTACCTTGTCCGTATCAATGTAAAACCCGCGATATTTCGATTTCTGATGATGAATGTGTTAAAGAATCATTAAGAATCACCATTAAAATGATTGAGCAATTTTTGTTTGATAAGTATAATTACTTAGTCAATTAATCTTGATAACTAACTCTAAAGAAAGTGTTAAGCGATCCCCAAATTATGCAAATTTCAATCAAAATAATATTATTCAAACGGAGCCAGCTTATATATAGGCTCTGAATTTATATAAGAAGTTAATAAAAACACCAAAGAATAAGTGATCCCAAGAAGCAGAAAGGTATTTTTACCTAGCTTAATGGGGTCACTTATTTTTTAGATTATTTTTTATTTTAGACTTTTAGAACAAGCCCAATTGGATTAGGGCTTCAAATTCAGTGTTTTTACCAAAGGAAATATGACAATGATCAGGGCAAAGCACATGGCAACAGGGATTATAAAGAAAATATTAAGCGATCCCAAATTTGATTCATAATCTTGCAAAATATAGTCATTCAAACGGAATCAGCCTATATACAGATTCTGAATTTTAAATCCAATTTAAGAACATTTTCATAAAAACAATTTGCGACCTCTAGGTATCCATACTTAGGGGTCGCAAATTGTTTTTTCTGGATCTGATCTAGTAATTTGATAATTATTTAACTATTGCCCCCTGCCTGTGAGTATGACTCTTGGCGATCGCCAAATCTGCATTGGGTGGTTAGACCTTTGTGCAGTAACTTTTGATAGCTAGAATCATCGATTTCAAACGCGCCAAATCGCTCAAGGTGCGGATTCATCAATTGTGCGTCAAATAGGACAAAACTCCGCGATCGCAAATGCTCGACCAGTTTTACCATTGCCACTTTTGAGCCGTCAGGAATTTTAAAAAACATCGATTCGCCAATAAACACGCCGTTAATGGCAAGTCCTAAAATTCCCCCTGCTAATTGATCCCCTTGCCATGTTTCAAAGCTATGCGCCCAACCCGCTTGATGTAGTTCTCCATAGAGCGATCGCAACTCCTTTGATATCCATGTGGTGGGGCGATCGGCGCAGCCTTCGACAATTTTTTCAAAGGCGGTGTCGATTCTCACCTCAAAGCGGTCTTGATTGAGAATGCGCTGTAAAGATTTGGGATAACGAAATCGGCGATCAAGGGGAATCAAGGTGCGCTTATTGGTGTAGTACCACTCGATCGGCTGACCATCGCCATCGGACATCAAAAAATGTCCTTGAGAATATCCCTCAATAATGCTGTTGATATTAAATTTTTTCACCATTTACCAAGCTGATAGAGCCTATTGAGTTTTTAAATCGGCGCGAAGCTCTGTAATTACGAATTATATGGCAATTTGCTTTGGCTAACCGATTTCCTGATTGGTACAACCTGTCTTCCACCAACCTGATCGGCTGACAACTCTCCCCCCAAAAGTGGACAGGATGTCCACGCTACAAGGATTTAAAACGCTTTTGTCAAACAATCAGGATTGGGTCAGTTTTAGGATTTTTATATATTACCTGAGAATGAATATCATTCTCAGGTAATATTGCTAGAATGATTACATAGGATAAGTCTAGATTAATAATATTAATTCTCAATAGTTATTACTAGAATCACTACCTATTCAACTAATCGCTAACTTCGAATTTAGCTTTTATTTTATTTTTATTTTATTTTCAATGTCAAAACTTACTTCTAAATCTCCTCCAATAAAACGCCCTCAGTCCTTGAGTCATAACTTGATTGGGGCGATCGCGGTTTCGGCGATCGCGCTAGTCACTGCTGAAGCTGACGCGCAGTCCCTCGTCACTACGCCTGATGTGATCGGGCAGAATGTCACCTCAGTTTCCCAGCTTAGTGATGTGCGTCCCACCGATTGGGCATTTACGGCTTTGCAATCGCTGGTTGAACGCTACGGATGCATCGCAGGCTATCCCGATCGCACCTTTCGCGGCAACCAAGCCACTAGCCGCTATGAATTTGCCGCAGGTTTAAATGCTTGCCTCGACAAAATCAATGAAATTATTAGCGCAGGTTTAGCGGATAAGGTGAGCAAAGAAGATCTCGCCACTCTGCAAAAATTGCAAGAGGAATTTGCCGCCGAGTTGGCAACCTTGCGCGGTCGTGTCGATGCCCTTGATGCCAAAACTGCAAAATTAGAGGCGCAGCAGTTTTCCACCACCACCAAGCTAAGCGGTCAGGTAATTGTATCCGCCTCTGCCAGTGGCTCTGGCAATGATTTCTTAGTTGATCCCCTCGGTGGCAACCCCGTGGCGGGACGCGCCAACACCACGATGATCAGCCGCGTGCGTCTCAACTTTAATACCAGCTTTACGGGTGAAGATCTCTTGCTGACGCGCCTAGAGGTTGGCAATACAGGAACCAACCTTAGTAATTCCCTTGATGGTGGCATTTTTGCAGGATTTGCGGGGTTTAATGGCAGTTCTAAATTTGACTATAGCGGCGTTGGCGCAACCGCAAGCATCAATCGTTTGCGCTACGACTTCCCTGTGGGCAGAGATGCCCGTGTTTCCATCGGTACGGCGATGTCGCTAAATGATCACCTTGATGCCAATAGTTTTGCCAATGATGAATCCGCCGATTTTGGCATTGGGATGTTTATTAACAATCCTTTGATTTTGCCTGTAAATGATGGAGCGGGGGCGGCGATCGATTGGAATTTGGGTGGTGGCGCGTTTAGTTTGAGGGCGGGCTATGTGGCTCAAAATGCCAGTAGCCCTACGGCAGATACGACTGCGCCCAATGGCACGATTAACCGTGGTCTGTTTGGCGATACCTATCAGGGTACGGTCGAGTTAGAATTTGCGCCCAAAAATGCCGAAGATGAAGCACCCTTTGCGATCAAGTTGCAATATACCCGCGCCTCTGTAAACAATCTTGATTACAATATGGGCGGCGTGAATCTGGAATGGGCTGTTAACAAGGCGATCGCCCTATTTGGACGCTATGGATTTGGCAATATTAGCAATCGCGGCACAGCGATCGCCGCCGCCCTGCCCGCTTATACAAGTGCTACTAGCGATTCCCTTAATCCGCAAACATGGTCTGCGGGGTTGGCATTCCCAGACTTATTTAAAGAAGGCGCAATGGCAGCGATCGCCGTTGGTCAGCCCTTTGTGGAAAATAAGGTCGGCAATGCCACCCAAACCAATGTGGAACTGTTCTATCGCTTCCCTATCTCCGACAATATCAGCATCACCCCTGATTTGCAGTTTATCTTCAATCCGAACAATAACAGCAGCAATGGCACAATTACCGTTGGCACATTGAGAACTGTGTTTAGTTTTTAGGAAAAAGCGCGGCTAAGCCGCGCTTTTGAGTTTTTAGACTAAGCCCAAGGTGGCTGCGACTAAATGACCACAGGCAAAGCCAGAAAATGCCACCGCATTTAAACCCTGACCTGGGAAGGTGCTGTCGCCGACACAGTAAAGGTCGGGAACGGAAGTGCGGTTAAAGGGCATTCCCAATAGTCCCCAAGGCTTGCCAGTGGGAATTGGTCCATAGGTTCCATTACTGCGTCCTAAAAAGCGGCGATGACTGCGGGGCGTACCAATCTCTTGATAGTCGAGACAGGCTTCTAATTTTGGGAAAATTGCCAATAGGCGATCGCATAGTTTTTTCGCTGCCAATTCCTTTTTCTCTTCATATGCCGCAGGTGATAAGTCTTGCCATTCCTGCATCCAGCTAGGGGTAAAGGTATGCACGATGTGATAGCCTGTGGGAGCAAGGGAGGGATCGAGCAAGGTGGGAATCGATACAAAAATTGTGCCCTGCTCCTTTTCCATATCTGCCCAATCTTCTAATAGAATGTGATGACAGGCAGCACCTTCTGGAATAGCGGCAGCTTCGACCCCTAAATGTAAGCTCAGGAAACTGGGGGACTGTTGATAGCGCGATCGCCAATTCTTTTCGCTGTTGGGTAAAGGTTCGCTCTTGAGTAAGTTGCTAAAGGTATCCCATCGGGTGGCATTGGACACAACTTTTTTAGCATAGAGAATTTCGCCATTTGCCAACTTTACGCCGATCGCCTGTTGCTCAGATTTTGCCTTGGGAATGATCTCCGTCACCCTTGCGCCATAGCGGATTTCACCCCCTGCCTTCCCTAAGCCCTCGGCTAGTTTTTCGGCGATTTTGCCCACGCCGCCCTTGGGGTAGTTGATGCCGCCATAGTGGCGATCGCTAAAGACCATACCGCCATTAATGGCGGGGGTGCGCTCTGCGGGTACAACTGACCAGCAATAGCATTCCATATCGATGAATTGTAATAATTCGCCATCGCTAATATATTTACGGGCAATGTCGCCCACGTTTTGCGGTAAATAGGCGGCTAAGCCGAGACAGGCAAAGGGATTCTGAAAAAAGACGCGCATTAAATAGCGCCATTCTTCTAAGGACAATAGCTCTATGGCATTGAGACAGTTAAAAATCTTCCAACATTCATCATAGAATTTGCGGATTCCCTCCCGTTCGTGGGGAAAGCGATCGCCTAATTCTTGAATAAACTGCTCATAGTCACGGTGTACTTCTATTTCTAAGTTATTGGGCAGATGATAGTGAATCTGTACGGGATCGGGAATGGTTTCTATCTGCATATGCACTGCTGCTAATGCACGGGTGAGCAGGTTAGTCGTGCCGTGATCGCCAAAGCCAAAAATCATGGATGCGCCTACGTCAAAATGATAACCATTGCGCTCAAAGTAACCGCCACTGCCACCTGCGATTAAGTAGCGTTCTAGCACGATTACACTTGCGCCTTTAACCGCCAACTGAGTCGCTGTCACCAAGCCACCAATCCCTGAACCAATGACGATGACATCCGCATCCAATCTTTGCTGCATTAAATTTCTTAATATCTTAATAGAGTCTGATTACTACTATATCAATCGAAGACTACGTTAGCAGTTTACGTTTAGTGCAGACCCTTCAGTTGTCTGACTAAATGGATCATCTCTGGCAAAATTAACTGCTCGATCGCTAACTTGACAGCATTACTAGAACCTGGCAAAGAAAAGATCAATTTACCTTGACAAATTCCTGCGGTGGCGCGGGAGGCGATCGCCCGTGACCCCACCTCCTGCCAACTCAAATAGCGAAACATTTCTCCAAACCCTGGCAAGGTCTTTTCTAATAACGCGGCGATCGCATCATAGGTGGTATCGCGGGGGGCAATGCCCGTCCCCCCATTGAGAATTACCACCTCTAAGTCCAATAGGTCGCGAAAATATTGCATTTGCGATCGGATTTGCTCAGGTTCATCTTTCACCAATGCGTAATAATCCACCAAATGACCAGCATTAAGCAGTGACTGTTTGATATAGTTACCACTTTTGTCATTGTCGACTGTGCGAGTATCACTCACGGTAATTACAGCACAATGGACGCGATAACTGGGCGGATCGGGACAGGGATTTTGGGAAGTTTGCATAAGTTAAATTTTGATCTGAGCCTTGATCTGAGACTCATTCTAAGCCTTATTCAAGCTCATACCGTTAGATTCGGCATAGCGTGTCATGAAACGCAAAAATCTCTGCCATTCATTATCCCCATTCAGTTTATGAATTGCCTCAATACCTGCGGACTTGCCATTGATGAACTTGGCATTTACATTGCGTGTTACCATTTCGCCTTCTTCATCAATCATATACATTCCCAAAATTTCATTGGTACTTGCACTTTCGCCAGTCATACATTTAGGAGCCGCAAATATAAATGTTGCCACACTAGTATCACCATCCTTAGAGCGAGTAATCTTCACATCCGTTGCTTCTTCGTCAATGCCGCGTGCAAGCTGAATCTTTGCTGTCATGTCCCAACCTTGAATAAAATTTTTTGTAAAGCTATCCTTTCTAACATACCTTGTTTTGCAAAAAAACAAAATTTTGAACAATCGCCGTAAATGTTTGTGGCTGCTCAAAATGAACGTTGTGTCCGCAGCGAGGTGCGAATGCTAGGTGTGCGAATGGCAACAATCGCGCCATTTGTTGATGAACCTGTACAAATTTAAGATCTAAATCGCCTGTAATTAATAATACGGGTATTTTTAGGGTTGGCAAATCTTGCCAAAGCGATCGCTGTCTCGCCACACTGAGGGTATATAAACATTTCGCCAATGCAAGGGGTTTTTGCTTAAATCGGCGATCGCCTAGATCGGTAAAATGAGGATGTAAGCGCAAATTGGCGAAAATTGGTTGACGATACCAATCATCCAGAAATTCTTGAAACTGCGTGGGCGTGGCTGCCGCTAACTTAGAGGCGATTAGTAAATCTTGAACAAGGCGATCGCCTCTTGCTGACGGCGTAGTTAACCCAGCAGAGGTAGATTCAAGGATGAGACGATCAAAATATTGGGGAAAATTTATTGCCAAGTATAAAGCGATCCGTCCGCCCATGGAGTAACCCACAAGGGTACAGCGTTGAATACTCAATAACTCCAAAAATTCAATCAGCAGATGGGCGATCGCAGGCATTGTGTAACATGGCTCTAGCAAAATGGGAGCAGATTCTCCTTGACCATGGGATCTCTGACTCTCATGATTGCTAATCGAGTGAGATCCGATCAATAATTCACTAAGTAAATAGCTATCACCATGAGCAGGCAAATCGATCGCAATACAATAAAAGTATGGTGACAATGCCCTAATCTGCTGATCAAATTCTTGGCGATCGCCCATAAAACCATGCAAAAAGAGCATTGCAGGCTGACTAGGATCACCCTCTAGCTGATAAGCAAAACAATATTTCCCAATTTGTCCTTTAATCATCAATGTTCAATGAATGACCTCGAAATCCTTGAATTGATTGAGAACGCTAAGATCAATACCACCACTTCACTTTATCTTAGTGAGATGGGCTTAACGACAGTACCCGAAGAGATTGGCAATTTAGATGAGCTAGTTTGGCTGTACCTCAGTGAAAATAACCTAACCGATCTCCCACCCGCGATCGCCCGCCTTAAAAAATTAACTTGGCTCCATTTGGAAATGAATCAGTTTACAGCCATTCCTGAAGTTGTCACCAAGATCAAAAGCTTAACAGTTTTAAATGTCGCAGAAAATCAAATTACCCACTTACCAATCACTATTCAAAATCTGCCCAGTCTTGCCAGATTGGACATGAATGATAATCTGCTCACGACCCTACCACCCGAAATCAAGTTTCTCAAATTTCTGACATGGCTCGATCTCTGCCAAAATCAGTTGCAAAGCTTGCCCCCAGAAATCGCTTTCCTGACCAATCTCACCGAAGTAGATCTGCGCCACAATCGATTAACCAGTCTGCCCCCTGAAATTGGTTCGCTGACCAGCCTCTCAGATCTATACCTTGGACACAATCAAATCAAGAGCCTGCCCCCTGAAATTAGTTGCTTGACCAAACTCACAGAGTTAGATCTTTCTTTCAATTGCCTCACCACACTGCCCCCAGAAATGTGTAATCTCAAAAATCTGGAGAGAATTGACTTACGCGGCAATGCCATTGACACAGAGTCTCTGGGCTATTTGCAGCATGGTGTGATTTTAATTTAGGTTGAGGTATTGAGGCTTTGATTAATACAAAAATATTTCTAAGCATTGACGCTTCGCGCCAATGCTCAAAATATTTCTGCTAGTTAAGTCAACACAAAAGCGCTGGATTAGCTAGCAGCAACAGGCTCACGCACAGGGATTACAGTCACAGACTTAACATCTTTGTGATTACGGCTATTGCTGATACTAACGACAGTATAGGTTTTGGTATTGCCTGCGTGAAAGGTATCGCCAACGGAGAGAGGTTTAGTGTGATTTAGCGCACCAATAAAACGTTGGTGAAGGTCGGTCATTAAATACTGCATAAACTCCTCGCTGAATAAATACGAAAATAAATATAGCGATTTCCAAACAAGTATGTACTCATTCAAAAGCTCAAAATCAATGCTAATTAGGGTTTTGAGCTTTCGCTTTGCCTTAGGTAAAATGAAAAACGCTATAGGGGAAAGAACAATAAAGCACAAAGCTTATGTCGCTGCAATCTGTATAGCACTGTTTCAGCGATTGGTATATGAAATTTCTTATATTTTTTTGTCAACTTGTCACCTTTTGCCAAACACTGGAAAATATGCAGCAAAATTTTGTGGTCAACCCGCAACATTTTTTGTTGATGTCTGTTTTGTTGAAGTCTGTAATTTGAATCGAGATGTAACTGGAGCTATGACCTCTTCGCCTGCAAACGACCTTGCGCCTGATTACGCGCTCAGTGCCTATGACTACGAACTGCCAAGCGATCGCATTGCTCAAGATCCAGTTTCGCCGAGAGATACATCGCGGCTATTGGTAATCACTAAGGCTGCATCGGGCAGTTCTGATGGCGAAAATCAAGAGCAGCAGCGCCAAATCCTGCATCATCATTTTTATGATCTGCCCCAATTTTTGCGATCGGGGGACCTCTTAGTTTTTAACAACACCAAGGTGATTCCAGCGAGAATGTATGGGCGGAAACTGTCGGGCGTGCCTGTGGAAATTTTGTTGATGGAGCCGATTGGTCCCGATCGCTGGTTAGCACTGGTAAAGCCTGGTAAGCGTCTGCCCGTTGGCAGCACGATTGTATTTGCTGATGATGTCAAGGCAACCGTTGAGGGCATTGATCCAACCACAAGGGCGCGGGAGTTGCAGTTTCATATTCCTAAAGGGGCAGGCCTTGACAAAATCATTGATCAATTAGGCAAAATTCCTTTTCCGCCCTATGTCACCGAGTCCCATACCGATCCAGAGCGCTATCAAACTATTTATGCCGAAATCGCGGGGGCGATCGCCGCACCCACGGCAGGGCTACATTTCACCGAAGAGCTATTTGCCAAGCTAGACGCGCAAGGCGTTGATCGCGCCTTTGTAACACTGCACGTTGGCATCGGCACATTTCGCCCTGTGGAGGTGGAGGATATTACTAAGCACGAGATGCACCATGAGTGGTGTGATGTCTCCGAATCCACCATTGCCAAAATCAAAGAAACTAAGGCGCGGGGTGGGCGAGTGATTGGCGTGGGCAGTACGGTGGCGCGATCGCTGGAGGCGGCAAATTATCAACCTCTGCGGGGCAAGACAAATTTGATGATCTATCCCAGCTATGAATGGCAAGTTTTAGATGCGATGATCACTAACTTTCATTTACCCAAGTCAACCCTGTTAATGATGGTGGCTTCGTTTTTGGGTGAAAGGGGGCGCGAGTTTCTGTTGGCGGCTTATCAAGAGGCGATCGCCCATGAATACCGCTTTTATTCCTTTGGTGATGCCATGCTGATCTTTCGTTAGGAATAACGGCGCTTTGCGCCATTATTTCTTAACCCGACTAAAATAGTCGGGTTTATTTGACGGCTATGTTTGAGCGTGTTAGGGTGCGTAGTAAGTTAATTCCATCAGACTTACAAAAAACCAATTAACTATTAACCAAGTTAAATTAAGGGCAACCAAAGACATGACTGCAACGATTGTTTCTCCTTACACCAGCGATCGCTTAGAAACCTTTAGTAAGCTCAAGTGCAAAGAGTGCGGTGCAGAGTATGAGGCAAAGGCAATGCACGTTTGCGAACTGTGCTTTGGTCCTTTGGAAGTTGCCTATAATTACGAAGCGATCGCCGCTAGGGTCAGCCGTGAAACCATTCAAGCGGGGCCCCTCTCAATCTGGCGCTACCGCGATTTTCTGCCTGTCAAGACTGAAAATTATATCGATGTATCCACAGGCATGACCCCCTTAATCAAGGCAAACCGTCTCGCCAAGCGCCTCGGCATCAAAAACCTCTACATCAAAAACGATGCTGTCAATATGCCCACCTTGAGCTTCAAGGATCGGGTGGTATCCGTTGCCCTCAGTCGCGCCCGTGAGCTAGGCTTTACTACCGTTGCCTGTGCCAGCACTGGCAACCTAGCCAACTCCACCGCCGCGATCGCCGCCCATGCAGGCTTAGAATGTTGTGTATTCATCCCCTCTGACCTCGAAGCGGGCAAGGTGCTTGGCACCACCATTTATAACCCCAAAGTATTTGCAGTACATGGCAATTACGATCAAGTTAACCGCCTCTGCTCCGAAGTTGCCAATACCCATGGTTGGGGCTTTGTGAATATCAATCTCCGTCCCTATTATTCCGAAGGCTCCAAAACCCTCGGCTATGAGGTAATCGAGCAGCTAGGTTGGCAACTACCCGATCACATCGTTGCGCCCCTTGCCTCTGGCTCCTTGTTCACCAAGATCTATAAGGGCTTTAACGAGTTTGTGGAAGTCGGTCTAGTCGACAAAAAAGCAGTTCGCTTTAGTGGCGCACAGGCTGAGGGTTGCTCACCGATCGCCACCGCCTTCAAGGAAGGTCGCGACTTCATCACCCCTGTCAAGCCCAAGACCATTGCCAAGAGTCTGGCGATCGGCAACCCCGCCGATGCTGTCTATGCAATCGATATTGCCCACAAGACCAATGGTAATATCGAATCCGTAACCGATGACGAAATCATCCAAGCAATGAAATTGCTGGCAGAAACAGAGGGCATTTTTACTGAGACTGCTGGTGGCACAACGATCGCCGTCTTGAAAAAGCTGGTCGAAGCAGGCAAAATTGATCCTGAAGAAACCACCGTTGTCTATATTACTGGCAATGGACTCAAGACCCAAGAGGCGATTCAAGGTTATGTGGGTGAGCCTTTCTTAATCGAACCTAAGCTAGACAGCTTTGAAAGGGCATTAGAACGCTCCCACACCCTCGAAAACCTAGAATGGCAGACAGTATCTGTGTAAATCCCTAAAATAAAAAAGCAGCGCTAAGCGCTGCTTTTTTATTTTTTATAGACTAGCAACAGCTATCGGTACTGTGCGATGATTATATATATTGTCTTGTCTTTAGGTTTTGTTGACCGTGAATACTGTCCGTACTGTTTCTGATACTAAAAAAGATTTTTATTTAGCTTTCCCTAAGCCAGTTAATCAGGTCTATCGGCGGGTTGTTGATGAGCTTTTGGTGGAAATTCACTTATTAAAGGTCAATCAGACCTTCACCTACGATGCCATTTTTGCCCTAGGCGTAGTTACAACATTTGATCGCTTTACCGCAGGTTACAAACCAGAAACCGATCGCTTTGCAGTATTTCACGCTCTCTGCTCCGCCCTACAGTTTGACTCCGATCGCATTCGGCAAGATGCCAATACCCTCAGTGAGCTTGCCCAGCGATCGCCCCATGAGGTCAAAACCCTATTGACTAGCCTTGATAGTGGGCTTAGCCTAGAGCCTCTGTCGAGCCAATTACAAGCGATCGCCAGCAAAGAAAACTTTAAATATAGTCGCTTGCTGGGTGTCGGCTTGTATGCGTTGTTGGAAATTGCTGACCCAGAGGCGATCGGCGATAATGGCAAGCGCGAAGAGCTAATCAAAGTTGTCGGCGATATTCTCAAATTTGGCAGCGATCGCCTCGTCAAAGATATAGACCTCTACCGTTCTAACCTCGACAAGATCGAACAGGCAAGGCAAATGATCGCCGATATGGTCGAAGCAGAGCGCAAGAAGCGTAGTCAAAAGTCGGCGGCGGAGACCAGTGAGCCAGTTGACAAGTCGGAACCAGTCGATAGTAAATAAGAGCCAATTTGCTACACAGCCAGCCAAACGTATGCCTAGCCTCAAAAATGTACTTGAGGAAATCGTGGTTGTAGAGGTGCAAGAGCAACTCAAACGCTTACACGCCTCATCCCGTGACAGCATTAATTTGAGTGAAGCCGCAGCCTATGCCCTAAATCGCTTGCCTGTTCTCTACGCCTGTACTAGTCGAGGATGGTTACAACAGCGCAAACGCGCCTATGCCGATTTGCGTGGTCAGGTGACAAACGCTGTACAGCAAGCCTTGCTGGGTATTAGGCGCGATCCTATTCGCAAATCCACCCAAATTGCCGCTAGTAAAGTAGAAACACCTGCCCATGTTTTGGCGAAGTTGCAAAAGCTATTTGGCAAGCCCAACCTGTTATGGCGTGATGTGCCGTCAGCATTCCATGAAACCCTCAACCTAGTTTCGCACCGAGCCGACTATGGTGGGCTTAGTGTCAGCGATCGCCATCGGCTCCAAGAAATTAAGGGCTACTTGCAACGCAAAGGCAAGCAAGACTATGAAAACCGCGAGCGGCGCGATTGGCACGTTAGCTCCGACTTACCCAATCCAGAATTAACCTCTTACATTATTTCTGCATCCTATTTCTTGATTAATGTTTTAGAAGATTTGGTCAAGCAGGAGGTGAATCAGCAGCTATTGCATATGGCAAATGTCTTGCCGCGCAAGGTGGGGATTGATGATGTCTGCGCCCATGTGTTGAACCGACTGCCACCAATGTATGCCACCACTGAGCAAGGTGTAATTTGGCAGGCGCAAAAGGTAAGAGAGCAGATGTCTAGTCAGATTGAGACAACGGTGATTCAATCATTGCTGACCCTCAGCAAAACGCCGCGCCGCCTTACCGATCCGATTCCTTTGATCAAGTTTGAGGATGAATGCGAACAGGCGATTACCGAGCTACGTAGTCTTTGGCAACGCGAGGATATTACATGGCGCAATGTCCTTGGTTTAATGGAATCGGCAATTAGCCAAGAAAAGCAGGGCAAGGTGCAATGGCGACAACAGTGGCGAATGTTGGGTCAGGTTTATAATGAAATGTATTTAAAGCCTGGGGATGCAGAGTTATCTTTGCATCAAACCCCCGAAGGTGAAGTTTTGGCAATACAAACCCACACCAAAGATGCTTTCGGTTGGTTAGCGGATAATCCTAAGAACTTGGGAATTAGTGCCTTGCGCCTATTTCCTGCGATCGCCGAAATTGAACTGCATTCCACATTTCTCGACTTTGTGATTACTTACACCCGCGAAGAAATGGCGATCGATGGCATTATTTAAAACCAACGAATTGGCGGCGCTTCGCGCCGCCAATTCATGAAAAAATTATCGACACTCTCCTTCTTAAGCCAATTCCAAACCGCAATTACCACTATGTCTGTTGTGCCAATCTTAAAAGCAGAAAATATTTCCAAGTCCTTTGGCGGCATCCAAGCTGTTAGTAATGCCAGCATTGAGGTTCCTGCGGGTAGCATTACGGGGCTGATTGGACCTAATGGCGCTGGGAAAACGACATTTTTTGGACTGTTATCCAATTTTCTCAAGCCCGATCGCGGTACAGTAATTTTTGATGACAAACCAATTCATGGTAAGCCGCCCCATGCGATCGCCAAATTGGGTATGATTCGCACCTTTCAAGTGCCGCGTGTGCTGTCCCGTTTATCGGTCATGGACAATATGCTCCTAGCTGCCCAAGATCAAGTCGGCGAAAGATTTTGGAGTACTTGGTTTGAATCTGCCAAGATTGCTCAACAGGAGCGCGAAAATCGCGAAAAGGCGCGGCAAATTTTGGCATCAGTGGGATTAATCAGGATGGCGGATGACTTTGCAGGTTCGCTATCGGGCGGACAGCGTAAGTTATTAGAAATTGCCCGTGCCTTGATGAGCGATCCGAAATTAATTTTATTGGATGAACCTGCGGCGGGGGTAAATCCTGCCCTGATTGAAGACATTTGCGGTCACATTCAACGCTGGAATCGGGAAGGGCTGAGCTTTTTAATTATTGAACACAACATGGATGTGATCATGTCCCTATGCGATCGCGTGTGGGTATTGGCAGAAGGGCATAACTTAGCTGAAGGCTCACCCTCAGATATTCAGAAAGATCCTAGGGTTTTAGAGGCTTATTTAGGCTCCTAAAAGCGACTAGCGGCGCAAAGCGCCGCTAGTCGCGCTTATTCCGAAAATTAAATGTAGGATGGGTTAGTGCAACGTAACCCATCTATTGGCTAGAGGTGATGGGTTACGCTATCGCTAACCCATCCTACGTTTAATTACTATGCTTTTTTTTGCTTTGGCATTAAGATTGCCGCGATGGGATCAAAACTGCTAAATTTAATTAATAATTAATTAAGATGAGTCTGTAACTAAAACTACATTTCTCAGTTAAATATCATACCCTTACTCAGCTACCCCCGTAAATCATATGCCTAAAAAGTCCACAGTTATTGCTCCTTCGATCCTGTCTGCTGACTTTAGCCGTCTCGGTGACGACATTCGTGCAGTTGATGCGGCGGGTGCAGATTGGATTCATGTTGATGTAATGGATGGGCGCTTTGTACCCAACATTACCATTGGTCCATTGGTTGTTTCGGCAATTCGCCCTGTCACCACCAAAATCCTCGATGTGCATTTGATGATCGCAGAACCTGAAAGATATGTACCAGACTTCGCCAAGGCAGGTGCAGATATCATCACTGTTCATGCTGAGCATACCGCTTGCCCTCACTTACATCGCAACCTCTGCCAAATCAAGGAATTAGGCAAACTGGCTGGAGTTTCGCTCAATCCTTCCACACCGCTTAGTTTCATTGAATATGTTCTAGATTTGTGCGACTTGGTTTTGATCATGAGCGTTAATCCTGGCTTTGGTGGTCAAAGCTTTATTCCTAACGTAATCCCTAAAATTGCTAAGCTTCGGCAAATGTGTGAAGATCGCGGACTTGATCCTTGGATTGAAGTAGATGGTGGTCTCAAGGCTAACAATACCTGGCAGGTGCTAGAGGCGGGCGCAAATGCGATCGTGGCTGGTTCTGCGGTATTCAATGCGCCTGACTATGCCAAGGCGATCGATGGCATCCGCAATAGCAAGCGTCCTGAACTTGTAACGGCTTAGGAATGAAAGTTTATTAAAGCCCAATTATTACAGCGCTTTGCGCTTACTTAAAACCCAGAAAAGCCTTTGAAAGCGGCGCTTCGCGCCGCTTTCAAAGGCTTTTCTATATTACTTAAAAATTAAAAATCATTCTTTTACAAAGAACTTTCATAGGCAGCGATCGTGCCAAGGGTCATTGCTTCGAGGGTAAATTTTTGATTCGATAGTTTGAGCGCCCCTGACTGCATACGCGATCGCAACTCGCGATCGCTTGCCAACCTAGCTAAATAATCTGCCAACGCATCGCGCCCATCAAAGGGGATGATAAAACCATTAACTCCCTCCTCGATCTGGTCAAAGGTTCCTGCGGTGGGTGTACGAATAGCAACTACACCGCAGGTTAGAGCTTCAACAATTACCAAGCCAAAGCCTTCAGCCAAACTTGGCAACACAATCACATCCGAAGCCCAATAGACGCTGCGTGTATCTTGGATGTAACCCAGAAAATTAAAAATACTGTGACTAGCAGACTCATTAAAAGCATAATTTTTAATCTCTTCGGTTTGGTCGCCTGATCCTGCAAACAGACATCTAAAAGCATAGTCAGGATGACCCACCGCAGTCTGACGCACCGCATCAATTAGTAGGCGGTGTCCTTTATCCCATTGAGTTCTCCCCACTAAGCTAATCACAAAATCCTGTTCGGTAAGATGGAATTTGTGCCGTGCCTCTTGTTTCTCTTCAGCGCTGGGGGGATGGAAGTAATTAGTATCAATGCCATTAAATACCTTCCTAATTTTTGCAGGGGCAATACCTATATCATCGATGAGCCATGTTTCAATATCTGAGGCGATCGCGATAAATATTTTGGGCGCAAAGATTCGCAAATAAAACTTGAGCAGCAACTTTTTCAGGCGCAGTTTCAGATCTTGATGTTTCTCATAATGGATTGGCTTAAGTAAATGGAATGTGGAAACACAATTAACCCCTGATAACAGCCTCAATGCCGATGCTAGCCCTAGCATTGCATAGCCATGAACGTGCAGTAATTCAATTTTGTACTGTTTGATAATCTGACGAATCCTGCCTAAATTGCCAAAGCTTGCCAAGGTTTGATCAAATTTATCAATAACAATCCATTCGGCCGCTAATGCTTTAAGAGACTCAAATCTTCTTTTAGATGAATCGTCATAGCCAATTTTCCCCGTAATTAAGATCACTTTCCATCCCGACTTGATTAATCCACGCATCAAAGTTTCACAATGGGAAGTAATGCCATCGTTGCAGTCAACGCGCTTTAAAAGGAATGCTACGACATGGCAATCATTCATGATTTTGCTACGGAAAAGCATTTAGTTATCATACAGCCAAGTCCCAAGCACAGGACAAAATGATCAATTTTATATACTAAGGCGGTTGCCCCATTGGTCATCATAGTCGCATAACATTCCCGCCACACTTCGGAAATGCTATGCCAGAAGAAATTATAAGCTCGCGCAAATCACCATGCTATGCCATCAATTCATGGGCTTGCGAGAGGGTGCTGATATTAACTAATCCTAGGCTGGGAGCCGATCGCTTGACTAGACCTGTCAAAACCTTGCCAGAGCCAACTTCGATCGCTTTGGTAAAGCCCTGCTCGGCGAGGTATAGACAAATTTCGCGCCAGCGCACAGGGGCGGTCATTTGTTGACTGAGGAGATCGCGCAACTCTTGCCCTGATGTGGTTGGCGCGTTGGGCGCAACATTAGTAATTACAGACATATCGGCATCATTGAAAATAGTTTTTGCTAAAACCTGAGCAAACTGGTTTGCCGCCGCGCCCATCAAGGGTGAATGAAATGCGCCACTGACTGCCAAGGCGATCGCCCTTTTGCTTTTGACCCGATCGCAAATTGACTTAACAGCATCGGCTGTCCCTGAAATCACCACCTGGTCAGCACTATTATCATTAGCAAGGACAACATCAGCAGTTTCGGCGATCGCCATTTCCAATTGGGGGCGATCAAATCCAATCAAAGCGGTCATTGCCCCACCACTAGCATCTGCCATCAAGAGCGATCGCTCCTTAACCAACTCCAACCCCGTTGCAAAATCAATTACCCCTGCACAATAAAGGGCGCTATATTCACCGAGGCTATGCCCTGCCACCGCATCTGGCTTGATACCACGCCCCTGCAAAATATCTGTCAAGATCGCCGAAATCACATATAAACAAGGCTGTGTAAATTGGGTTTTGGCAAGCTCGGCGGCATCGGTTTGCGATTTATCTAGCACCGACCATCCCAAGATCTGCTCCGCCTTTGCCAATTTATCCTTACCAACTTCCGCCAAATCTAAGCCCATACCCACAGCTTGAGATCCTTGTCCAGGAAATATCCATACGGTTTTAGTCATTTTTTAAAAGCTACAATAGAAATTATAATTATTTACAGAAAAGTCTATATTCTATCACCAATAAGACTTACAGTATTTTGCGCTAACTTAAAACCTAAGGGAAATCTATAAATTGCCCCTAACTTTGGCTGTTTGGCGTAAATCCTTACCAAGCAGAGGGGTTTCATTCAGCTAAAATAGTTGTGATCGCCTCAGCACTCAAGGGACGGAATAGAAAGAAGCCCTGTCCATCTCCACTTTTGGATAACAAACTTTGCAGATAATGCAACTGCTCCAAGGTTTCAATGCCCTCCGCCACAATATGCGCGTTCATACTATTCGCTAAAGTGACGATCGCCTGAATAATGTCAGCGCCAATACTATTGTTACAAATATTATTGACAAATGAGCGATCGATCTTCAGTCCATCAAAGGGAAACTCATGCAGATAAGCAAGGGAAGAATAACCCGTACCAAAATCATCGATATAGATTTTAATCCCATGCTGCCGCATCTTTTGCAACATCTGCATCGCAAATTGGGGATTCTCCATCAGAGAGCTTTCCGTTAATTCAATCTTGAGATATCGAGGTTCTAGATGTGCCTTTTCCAGAGTTTGCAGGCACTTCACCAATACATTTTCATGGACTAATTGCTTTGCCGAAAGATTCACACTAACGGTTAAATTTTGGGCTTTGGCTAGAGTTTGCTGCCATGTATATAGCTGTGTACAGGCTTGCAGCATAATCCAATCACCAATGGGAACAATTAGATTAGTCGCTTCGGCAAGGGGAATAAATTGGGCAGGGGAAATGAACCCCTTTTCTGGGTGTTGCCATCGAATCAATGCTTCTAGCCCCACAATCTGCATATTGTGGAGAGAGAGAATCGGCTGATAATGGATTAAGAATTCTGAAGCATCAGCTTTATTTTCAAGCATCAGTACTGCTTTACGTAGATCTTGCTCCATTTGTAAACGACTGAGAATATGTTCACGCATGGCAATCTCAAATACAAGATAGCTGTTGTTGCCTAGCCTTCTGGCAAAGGACATAGCTGTATCGGCATCGCGTAATAATGTCTCTGGAGTAACTGGTTCGCCATATTCTGATAAATTATCAGCACTTCCATAAAACTTCAATCCAATATTGGTTGAGATATCTATTTGATGTTGTTGAATTATAAAAGGTTGACCCAGACTGATTTGTATATTTTGAGATAGGGCGATCGCTGCCTGTTGATTTTGGAGATTTTCTAGCAAAATTACAAATTCGGCTCCACCTAATCTAGAGATCGTAGCATTTTCAAAATTTTGACCGACATGGCTATTTGCTTCCTGTGAGACAACAACCTGCAAACGTTGAGCAACTTCAACTAAAAGCAGGTTAGCGACTTTATGCCCAAAGGTATCATTAATGGTTTTAAATCGATTTAGAGTCAAACAAAGAATGCCGAAAAGAGGCTGTTGATCGGCGATCGCTATGGCGTTGCTCAGAGTAAATTCATCTATGGGGAGTGATGTCTGATTGAATAGGGATGGGATTCTATAGGTCAAGAGATATTGCAGGCGCTCCTCAACTAGTTCGCGATTGGCTAAGTTGGTGAGGGTATCGTGGGTGATGGCACGGCGGAGCTTTTGATGAACGATTTGTAATGATCGCTGAATTTGTCTGTAACTTTGGAAGGCGATCGCGCCACCTGTGCATAGGGTCATCAATAACGGTGTCGATACTGCTAACCAATGGTTGGCGAGAAAGGCAAAATAGGCAACGACTAGCCATAGGACCGCAATGCTTAGAGCGTTTAGGATTGGGAGCCAGAGGCTGCGCCTTGATATCAATAGACTCATGCACAGGCTGGTACATAGGGACATCAGCCAAATATTTTGGGGGGCGATCGCCTTAAGGTAATCACTTTGGAGCAAGTTACGGAGGGTGATCGCGTGCAGATGGACACCACTAACAGGGGGATTACGCTCAAAGGGAGTGACTAATGTATCTATGCCTGCGGCAGTAACACCCACCAATATTATTTTATTGCGAAATTTTGCTGTAGGAACCTTGCCATTAATCACATCACGAAAAGGGAAGGTGGTCATGGATCTGGTATGGTTAGTCCAATTTAGCCAGAGAGGACGATTGAGGTTAGGCGGTGCGGCGATCGCCTGTGTAGTCAAGTCATAGGTTTGCAAAATCGCAAGGCTAAGGGCAGGAATATCCTGAATTTGCAGATCGACTTGGCGCACAATGCCATCGCCATCTTCGCGCTTGAGAATATGCCCGATCGCCACAGTGGCATTACTCAGAATTTCCACAGGCAAAATCGGCTTCCCTGAACGATCCCAAGCCATTGCTAACACACTGTTGGCACTATTCTCAAGGGCTTTAGATAGGGCGACATCTTCGGGGGTCGCCTCAGTCCAAAGAATATCAAAGGCAATCACACTAGCTTGGGCAGGACGGATTTTCTCAATTAGCTGTTTGTAGCGATCGCGGTTCCAAGGAAATCGCCCCAACTCCTGAATGCTATCATCATCAATGGCAATAATGGCAATACGCTCATCCCAAGGGCGATCGCCACGCCAAACCGTAAAATTGTTATAGAACTGGTAATCAAGGTTTTGGAGCCAGCCCCCATAGAGCAAAATAGCTAACAAAATTGCGGTGATTAAGCTAGGCAATATTTGCCAAAACAGTTTCAAGGAGAACTTATCCCATGCTCCAGCAATCACCTGTGAATTTGACTTAGAGAATGGGAATCTCATAGGGGTTGACCTTTCCTTGAGGAGTTTCAACAGTAATTTTTAAAGTCAGGGTTGATACTGCTGGGAGCAGCAATGAAAACCGCCCATTGCGATCAAGAGTTTGCTCTATGCCATCCACTGTGACAGTGTTTACAGGGTTAGTATAGCCCATGAATAAAATTGACCTTTGGGAGGCAACAAGACGGCGATCAATTGCATACCTTAAGGTGGGATCATTCTTGATGGGCATTGGTGTAGAGGGGGGCTGACCAGCAATCATAAAATTTTCTGTGCCACCCTTGACCAAGATAGTCTGATTCTGTGAAGTACTAGCAACACTGCCTTTATAAGTAGTCAATACAGTTTTACCGTCAGTTTTGGCAAGTATGCTGAAGTCAGTCCCCCTGACCCCACTAATCCCCGCAGGAGTTTGAATGCTTAGCTGTGAGCCACGATGCGTAAATTTGCGAATTTGTAATCTTGCCTTGCCCCTCGGCACAAACAGATTGGTAATACGCCCATTATCAGGGGCAATCCTAAAACCACTAATTCTAATGGTGGTATTTGGTGCAACATAGATTGTACCCACGGCAGTATCCACACTCAATACAGCAGAGCCATTGTTACCCGTGGATATTTCATCGTTAACCGCTTGCAGGCGATCGCCCACCTTTGCAGCGCGGTTGCGATATTTGACATTGCCCGAAACCTGCTCTACTTTTAGCCATTGGTTAGTACGGACTTGTAAACTCGTCTGGGCATAGCCCACACCTTGCCATGGGATCACTGCACTGGGTACAAAAAATATGCCGATAGCGGCAACAGTGTACCAAGAAGCTGTGGAAAAATTTGACTGATTTGTATAATGGGGAGAAAGCATTTGATTTACAGCCTATCGAGGCTTGGAGTAATGCAGAAATGTTGTTGAAGGTCGGCACATCACGCTGATACTCAACAATACTTCTGGGTTTTAAGTCAGCGCCAAGCGCTGTAATTTAACTTAATCTATGCCAATAGGGGAAACCCTATTGGTGAAGGGTTAGATTTGTCTGAAGCTTGTCATAAAATTGTTATAGATCAACATCCTATAATAAGTTTCCCAATTTCGTCTTTATGAAATCTTTCAAACTAAATTCCCTCATTCTCAAGTTGCTTCCACCTTCGCTAAACATGATCCACAAGGTCAAGACCAATTTATCCCGCATTAACTTTCCTAATATTATGCAAGTTTTAACTAGCAACAGTTTCAAGAATTGGGGGCGATCGCTGGGGGTTGTTTCCCTCATGGCGATCGCTATATTGGGTAATGCCCATGAAGCCCATGCCCTGCGTGGGGCAGGACGCGCAGGTGGCAGTTCCTTTAGTCGCCCCTCTGCCCCTAGCCGTTCTGTGTCGCCTTCCTATGGCGGCGGCAGCAATACTTACTATGGCGGCGGCGGCGGTGGATTTTTCTTCCTACCCATGTTTTTTGGTGGAGGCAGTAGCCTATTTGGTTTAATAATATTGGTGATCGTTGCTGGTGTGATTTTGCAAGCTTTTCGTGGCAATAGTGGCGATGGCACAGGCATTACCAGCAACAATAGCAAAGTGACCGTAGCCAAAGTGCAGGTGGGACTACTGGCATCGGCGCGATCGCTGCAACAAAACTTAACCCGCCTTGCCCTAGAGTCAGACACTTCCAACGCCGAAGGGTTGGCAACTGTTGCCCGTGAAACAGCGATCGCCCTCATGCGACACCCTGAATATTGGGTTTATGTCAGCAGTGCCAGTGAAAACACCAAATTTGCTCTAGCCGAACAAAAATTCAATGGGTTGGTCATGTCTGAGCGTAGCAAGCTCAATGATGAAGTGTTGAGTAATGTTAGTGGTCGTGTTTTGCAAGGTAAAACGGCAACTGCCAATCTTCCCGACAGTACCAAGCCCCTCGGCTTCGAGATCCCTAGTGAATACATCATTGTGACCATGCTCATCGCGGTGGCAGGTGAATCTCTCAGCAAGCTGCCCACTCTGCGCTCCAGCGCAGACCTGCAATCTACTCTATCGACAATTGGTTCAATCCCCACTGATGATTTATTGGCGATTGAAGTCCTTTGGGAACCTCAATCCGATGAATTTACGCTCACCAGCGATGAAGTGTTAGCAGTCTATCCCGATTTAGTCCGCATCTAGTTACTGAAAACACCCTCAAAAATATCCTCAAAAGTCAAAAGGGGCAAAGCACCTTGGATTTTTTCTAAAAAAACGCCGCTCTGCGGCGTTTCCGTCTTTCTTAGTTAATAAATCACTTCAAAAACCTCAACCAAATTCTTTTTGCCCTTGACAGGCAAAGTGCCAAAATCGCGAAATTCAAAACTAGCGATCGCCGCCTCATAGACACTGCGAGTAACTAAAATCTGACCACCCTTCGCCATGCCCTGAAGCCGCGATGCAATATTCATCTCATCACCGATCGCTGTATAGTCCATATGCTGGGGTGAGCCAATATTACCGACAATCACATCACCAGAACTAATACCAATTCCTGTAATAAAGTTATCGCGAATCCAAGTATTAGCGATTTCCTTGAGTCGTCTTTGCATACTCACCGCCGCCGCGATCGCGCAATGCTCTTGGTCAGTGATGGCGGTAGGAGCGCCAAACATCGCCACAATCATATCACCGACAAACTTATTGACCGTCCCCTGATGGCTAAAGATCACATCCACCATCTCCGTAAAGTATTCATTGAGATAAGCTACTAATTGCTCTGGCTCCAACTCCTCGCATTTGGTGGTGAAGTTGCGAATATCAGAAAACAACATAGCAATCTTGCGCTTGCTAGTGGTCAGCGACACATTTCCCTTCGCACCAATCACCGCTTGGGCAACCTGTGGTGATAGATATCTCTCTAAGTTATTTTTGATGCGTTCTTCTTTTAGCTTATTCTCATGGAGAACTGCATTCTCGATCGCCCCCGACGCTTGCGTAACTAGGGCAGTAAATAATTTTAAATCTTGAGATGTATAGCTAATTGGTTCGGAATTACTAATATTAACTACGCCTAATACACGGTCTTTGGTACAAATTGGCGCACAAATGAGTGCATAGGATTCATTCTCATTGGTAATATAGCGCGGATCTTTACTGGCTTCATTTAAAAGTTCAGGCTTGCCACTGGCAAACACATGACCAGCGATGCCTTGTTTAGGCGCGATCACTAATGAGGGATTATTGAGGGCTGTCCCCCTAGCTGCAATAATCTCTAAAATATGCAATTTTGGGTTATATAACATTACCGAGGCGCTAGTGGCACGAATCAGACGACTAGCTTCATCAATTACTAATCCTGCAATTTCCTTGACATCAAGACAGTGCGACATTTTGCTCGCGATCGTATAGAGCAGATTGATCTCGCGGTATTTATCTAGAGCATCGTTCGCCAACATTTTGCTTTCAAACTCTCGCATAACCACAAACCCAATCAGGTCAGCAATTTGCTGAGCATGGGCGATCGCGCCATCATAAATTATCCATCCTAATAATTCTTCATTTATTTGAATGGATAGTTTATGCATAGATTCTGAGTCTACTGGCTCTAACAGGCGTTCACTAAGATTAATTGGCAGAGTTTTGCCCTCATGGTTTTGAATGGCGATCGCCAAGTCTAAAGTGTTTACTAACCCTTTGAGTAAAGGGAATACCTCTGACTTAAGAAGTACCTTTTTGAGATTAACAGAGGGCATAGATTTAGATAAAGTAGGTGAACTGTATCAGTTCGCAAATGAAGACTTACTGATTTGCGAATCAAAAAATAAGCCTAGCAAAGATCTTGAGTTTTCATTTTACTTACAGCAAGAAGAAAACTGTCCTAGCAGTGTCAAGTAAGTAGCTAAGCATAAGTAAACTAAAAACCTAGAAATCATTGCCGTCTGCTACGTGGGCGGCAATAATTCTGGCTGTAATTACGATGAGCTACTTACTGGTGTAGCTATTTTCAGCTTCGGCGCAGCAAAAGCGGCAAAATCTATAAAATGCACATTTTGCTTGTCGGAAAATTGGGCTTAAAACCCTGTGCTTCCAGCAAAGCTTTATATTACAGTAAAGCAAATACCGTAGGGCATACGGAAATTCACGCTTGAGAAGCTAGTTGCTAAACTAGGTATCACTGAGCAAGACAATGCGATGGCAAGTCTTACAGGCAATAGTGAACCCAATAATCCTCACACCTTTAGGCTGAGGATTGTCAAAGTAACACCATCATCATATTCAACCCAAGGTTGTAGCAATCGCCATATTGCTGAAACTAAGGCATTTACCGAGCAGTCACCCCCTTTATAGGACTTATTGAAGTTTGCAAGTTGTCTTTGATAACTTGCACGCTTCGATATCCTTGACCCATGGTGCATTGCCAGGGCAATTAGTTCTTTTTTTAATGTCTATTTTTAATGTCTATTTTTAATGTCTATTTTTAATGTCTTTTTTTAGGCTGGAAAGGGAGTATTTTTAGACTCAGTATCGTCTATTGAGTAAAATTGCCGAACTTTGTTTGCAATCCATGCAATTACGCTCGACTTTGCTAGACTTGGTTAAAGTCTTGAGACATACTACATAAAAAATCAGGGCAAATTCGATATGCCTTACTCAGCCGAAATCAGTCGCCGCCAACCTAGTTGTTTTCTCTTTCTCATTGATCAATCGGGATCGATGGCTGATGCCTTCTCCCGCGAGACTGCCACTGTTGGAACCGCTAGAGGGGTTAATGCCAGCCTCCACAAAACCAATGAGTCCATTCAAAAGGCTCAAGCTGTGGCGGATGCAGTCAACCGCCTTCTCGATTCCCTCGGACAGCGCTGCGTCAAGGGGAATGAAATTTATGATTATTTTGATGTGGGGGTAATTGGGTATAACAGCGAAGTTGCCTCAGCCCTAGATAATGTGATTAGCGATCGCCCGATCGCTCCCATTGGCAAAATCTATGAAAACCCCACAGAATTAGAAAAAAGGGCGCAGCAACTGCCCGATGGCATGGGTGGACTAGTGGAAGTTTATAACGACTTCCCAATTTGGTTTAAGCCCGTAGCAAGTGGTGGTACGGCAATGTGTAGTGTGTTCGCTTTAGCAAGGATTCTTTTGGAAGAATGGATTGAGAAGCACCCCAATAGCTATCCACCGACGGTGATCAATATTACTGATGGGGAGTCCACCGATGGCGATCCCACTGAAGAAGCAACTAATCTTAAAAAGCTCAGTACTTCCGATGGTTCTGTACTGCTCTACAATATCCATCTTTCCGCAGAATATACCCAGCCTGTATCCTTCCCCAATACCGCCGATGTCCTGAATGATCCTTACGCACGCCTAATGTTTGAAATCTCTAGTCCTCTGCCCTATGCTGCCCAAAAAGCAGCCGAAAAGGAAGGTTACAAGATCACTCCCGATTCTAGAGCTTTTATGTTTAACGCCGATCCTGTGAAATTGATTCAATTTCTGGATATTGGTACTCGTACCGACAATTTGCGTTAAGAGCGCTAGCAAAGCTTATCTGTCTTAGTTTTTGGTGATTTGCAGCAGCGATCGCTTAGCAATTCTGGCGATGTAAATGCTCACGGCTATGGTGGCAATCAGTCCAATTAAGCGCAGACTCCATTGCATGATTTGGGCTTGGGGGCTATTGTCTATTTGAGAATTCAGGTGAGTAATATCCATAGCTAGAGAGCCTAGATAGACATACATAATTGTGCTAGGAATCATGCCGATTGAGCCTAGGATGTAGTCTTTTAAGGCAACGCGGGTAATTCCAAAAACATAGTTAAGCATATTAAATGGAAAAATAGGTGAAAGACGCGCCAAAAAAACAATTTTGAATCCTTCTTTACAGATGGCAGCATCGATCGCCCTAAAAGTAATATTATTGCGAATTTTTCGGCTAATATAGCCCCTGGCAAAGTATCTGCCGATTAAAAAGGCAAGGGTTGCGCCCAAGGTCGCAGCGATAAATACATAGATTGAGCCGAAAAATACTCCATAGAGTGCGCCCCCTCCCAAGGTGAGGAATGAGCCAGGAATAAACAAAATTGTGGCAAGATTGTAAATAATGATGAAGGCGATGATGCCAATTATTCCCTGTTCTTTGATCCAATTAATAATATTTTGTAGTAAGTCATTGATATTTAGGTAATGAAATGCCATCACTAAAAGTACTATAGCGATCGCATTGAGAATTATTCTTAGCCAAAATCGATAATTAGTTAATCGAGATCTTGCCATAGGATTAGGATGTGTCAAACTCTTTAGTTATATCGACCGAGTTTAAATTTAAGAAAGCTCTACAATTTTTTTATACTAAAAGCCCCAATAGGCTGTAATGGGGATGTAGTCATTTTAGCTTTGGTATTAAAGTACTTTTATGAAGGGAAGATAAATCTTTTAAAATAGTTTTTACAATGGATATTTGATAATGAGTATAAGGTGGGCAATTAAAGACCTGCAAAATTTTTGTGGAAGTTTAGTCAATCCTCAATTTGTACCTATGGGTGTCAAAGTGGCTTTGGTGGTGGGGTCTATACTCTTTTTGATCAATCACGGTAATGCTTTTATCCAAGGGCAGATGAGTCGCGATCGCTGGATTTCGGCATTACTAACTTACTGTGTACCCTATATGGTGAGCATTCATGGACAATCTATCAATCACAGGCGAAAATAATATCAAATAAAAATGGATCGACTTTCATTATTTCCAACTCAGGATGGCTCGCTTACTTTTTGGTCAGAAACCTATCAACAGAGTTTTCATAGTGATGCGGGGGCAAGGATTGAAGCAGAAGCTAAGTTTGTGATACCTGCCCAAATCGCGGCAAAGTCGCAAACGCAAGAGCATTTAAATATTCTCGATGTCTGTTATGGGCTGGGGTATAACAGTGCGGCGGCGATCGCGGCGGCATCACAACCCCATAGCAATGCCCATTTGCAAATCATTGGCTTAGAGAATAATCTAGAGGTTCCGCAAAAGGCTGTTGCTGATCGCTTGATTGATATTTGGTCGCCAGAAATTGTCGATATTTTAACCAAGGTTGCCGAATATCAATGCTTTACCTCTAGCGATCGCCAGATCCAATTGCTAGTTGGCGATGCTCGACAAACTATTCAGCAAGTGCCGCCGCGTTGGGCTGATGCCATTTTTCTCGATCCCTTTTCGCCGCCCCATTGCCCCCAGCTTTGGACTGTGGAATTTCTGCAACTCCTCGCCGATCGCCTCAAACCCGATGGCTATCTCTTGACCTATTCGGCCGCCGCCGCCGTGCGGACAGCCCTGTTAAGTGCAGGTTTGCAGATTGGCGCGATCGCTGCCATTGGGCGCAAATCCCCCAGTACGATCGCCGCTTTTGCACCAATGCCCTTGCCACCAATTTCCCAAATCGAAGCTGATTTTCTCAAAACTCGTGCTGCCATTCCTTACCGTGATCGCCATCTCAATGCCACTGCCACCGAGATTCTACGCGATCGACAGCTTGAGCAAAGCCAAAGCAATCTGCCATCAGGCTCCAGTCTTCGCAAAACTTTGCATAGCCTGTGCCGCAATCCAAGCAGTTGTCCAAGCACTTTGAAAATTAAACCCGCCTGTCACCCCATCAATATCTAAAACTTCCCCTGCAAAAAATAACCCTTGACAAATTTTACTCTCCATAGTCTGAAAATTGACATCAGCTAGGCGAATACCACCACAGGTTACGAACTCCTCCTTAAATGCGCCTTTACCCGCGATCGCATATTCACTAGCACTCAAGATATTGCCTAACTGTTGAATAGATCTATTCGAGAGATCTGCCCAGCGCGTATCGGGGGCTATGGCTGCTTTGAGTAATAAATATTCCCATAGGCGCAGAGATATTGCTAGGGGGCAGTAGTTGGCAATGAATTTTTTAGGTTGCTCTGCCTTGACCTTAAGCAAATTTTGCTTAATAGCCTCTAACTTAAGATCTGGCAGCCAATTAACAAGCAATTTTGATTGATAGTTGCAGTCATACAGTTCCCTAGCCGCCCATGCCGACAGCTTGAGGATCGCGGGTCCACTAAAACCCCAATGGGTAATCAGTAATGCTCCTAACTGCTCTAACTGATTTTGTGGTTTATTTTGCTGTTTATTTTGTGGTTTATTTTGCTGCTTATTTTGTGTACTAGAGGCATCTACTGTTAGGTGCGAATTAACTTTACTAACTAATTTGACATTCACAGAGTTGACGCTTACTCCCGCCAGTTCATGGAGCTGTTTATCCTTAATATTAAAAGTGAATAAGGAAGGGACAGGTGGCTCAATTTCGTGACCTAGCGATCGCGCGATCGCATAGCCCGAAGGACTACTACCTGTCGCCAATAGCAAGCGATCGCTGAGAATAATTTCACCACTTTTAAGGGTTAACTGGAACTTACCATACTCCAATTTTTCTACCCGATGCACAGGCACATTAGTCCGTATTTCCACGCCAGCTTTTCTAGCAGCCCGCATCAAAGTTTCCACAATTGTCTCAGAGTCGTCAGTAACAGGAAACATCCTGCCATCGGCTTCAGTTTTTAGCTGTACCCCTTCGGCACGAAACCAATTTACAACATCAAGGGGTTGAAACCGCGAAAATGCTCCTCGTAAAGCTTTACCGCCCCTCGGATAGTTTTGAACCAGTTGAGACGCTTCAAAACAATGATGGGTAACATTGCAGCGCCCTCCACCTGAGATCCTCACCTTGGCAAGCGGTTGTCTGCCTGCCTCCAAAAGCATCACATGGCTGTGACTCTGGGCTGCATGGACTGCCCCAAAGAAACCTGCCGCTCCACCACCAATTACCACAATTTGCATCTTTGCCATATGTCTATCAATTACAGCCCATCGCGGCTTTGAGTAATCCAGAAATAAGTTGATCATCAACATTGTCGTATCGAAGCTCAACTTATTTCTAGATTTTAGTTTTCTAGATTTTAGTCAGCGCAAGACGCTGGATTTTGCTGAAGCTTTTTGAAAAGAAAGAAAGTACATTGACTAGAGTTACTACTTCAAGATTAATTCATGCGTAACCTATTCTATCTTTACGCAACCCTGATCGGCTTTCCTGTCGCTGGCTATATGCTGCGGCGCGTACTGTCTAAATATGCCATATCCTATGCCCATCAGTTTATAACCTTTGTGGCGATGCCTTTTTTAATCATTACATCAGTAAGCGCTAGTAACTTCATTGATGACCTTTGGCTTGCACCACTAATTAGCATAATTGCGATCGCCATTGGCGGCATTTTGGGATTAATTGCGATCGACATTAGTAAAATCAATGAGAATACTCGCACGCTCTTATATAGCAATAAGCTAATCAATGTCCTTGATGCTAATGCTTACCATCGTCAAAGTATAGTTGCCAAATCGCCAAATAACTCCTCAAGAATTCCCAAGCAGAAACCATCAACAAAAAATCCATCTAAACAAACATCGTGGCATCCAAATTTACAATCAAATTTCCTAATTGCCGCCACTACAAGTAACGGAGGCTATATAGCTTTTCCCATTATTTTACTACTATTAGATCATAACCATTACCAATATTTTGCTATTACGGTCATATATGATCTATGCAGCGCTGCTGTTGGAGGATATGTTTTATTAAAAATTCTAGATAAGAGCTTTTACAAATTACCACACAGCCAGACTAGCACTCTAAGTTTAGATATCGATAAAACTAATCATATTTATTGCCCAAGCACATCAGTTAATAATAGGGTTAGCGTACTTAAGAAAACAGATTTCAACTGTGATTTTAGGAAGTTATTAGATAATTTTGTTAGCGGTAAATCAAAAATTATTTTGAGTAGCTTGATTGTCGGTATTATCTTTAGTGTTTTTATCAAAAATGGCTTGCCAAATATTATTTTGCAAACGAAATCTTTAATGATTTATTTATATTTAACGGCCATAGGAATGCAGATAAATTTATCTAAATACAAGTTTTATCCTAGCCAAATTACATCATGTTTGATCATTAAAATGCTATTAATACCCATAGTAATTGCAGCATTTTTAGCATTTTTAGAAACAGATAAATTGATCGCAACTACAATTCTAATAATGGTATCTATGCCTCCTTTATTGATTGATCATCAATTATGTAAGGAGTATGGACTGGCAGTAGAGTTTCAAGTTGGCTGTCACTCTACTGGTCTAGTTCTATTAGGTTTGACAGTGCCATTATGGATTACTCTATTTAGCTAAATCACCGACAGCGAACGGCACAGGCTTTTGTGTTATTTCTGCACCTTGCCATCGGGTAGCGTTGCCCCAGTGAGAATTGCACCAATTAAATTGGCACTGCTCATCTCTGCACGGTTGAGAATGGCATCAGTTAAATTTGCATCAGTTAAATTTGTCCGTGCTAGATAAGCCTCAATTAAATTTGTCCTGATCATGATCGCCCCTTGCAGATCGGCACGACTGAGATCGGCGCGGGTTAATTTCACATCGGTGAGATCAGCCCCACGCATCTGCACGCGGCTTGCCTTAACATCGGGCATCACCGCACTTTTGAGGGAAACACCATTGAGATCGGCATCAATAATCATGGCTCGCTCCAGCCTAGCATTATTTAAAACTGCCCCCGAAAGAACTGCCATGCTAAGGTTTGCCTCGGTGAGAAATACCCCCTGCATTCGCGCATCGTTAAACTTAGTTTCTTGAAGATTTGCGCCAGTGAGATTGGTGTCTTGCAGGTTTGCACCACTAAGATCGGCACGAAATAGATCCGCCCCTGCCAAATTTGCGCCCCGTAGATCCGCCCCCCGCAAATCTGCACCCACTAGATTAGCGATTGATCGCTTTTTCTTATTCCCAGCCTCGCCCTCCTGCTCGCCCAAAGCTCTTTCTTGGCGTAGGTTCGCACCATGCAGACAAGCCCCCATCAAATTTGCGCCACTCAAATTAATGGTTCGCATATCCGCATCAATCAAATTCGTATCCATGAGGTTTGCTAGGCTAAGATTTGCGCCAAATAAAGTTGCACCCTGAAGGCTGGCTCCATGCAAATCAGCGTTAGAGAGATTGACGTTACTCAGACTTGCCTGATTGAGGTTTGCACCACAAAGATTTGCGCCTGTCATCAAGGCTCCGCGCATATTTGCTCTTGTCAAACAGGCGAATAATAACACTGCGCCGTTGAGATAGGCTTTGGATAGATTTACATCTAGCCAGTCGGAATGGCTCAGTTGTGCGCCGTTGAGCTTGATGCCACTGAGGTTAAGTCCGCTAAAGTCGCGATCGCCTTTAGCATAGCGTTTGAGAATATCTAGATGATTACTATTGGCGGCATTCATAAAATAGCTGGGTAAATAGCTGGGTAAATGGCTAGATTTGGGGTTGGCGGTTGGGCGATCGCTTGTTGATATACTTGGCTAAATCGATAAAAGCATCGCGGCGCACATAGGGATAGTCACCCACCCAGAGATTGTATTGCGGGATATAGGCATCGGAGGTCTGGCGGCTGACCCTGCCAAAGCGGCGATCGTTGGAAAACAACAACATATATACAGTTTGCTCAGGGCGAATCCGCTTCAGTTCCCGCTTCATCGGCAATCGCAAAGTGGTCACAAATTCTGTTTCATCCCCAAGTTCAATATTCAAGAAACTTTCAGCATCATAGCTAACATCCACCCTGCCTCTGGCATTCACCTTTTCTGATCGCGCCAGTACCTCTTGGGAAACATAAACATCTAGAACTTCCGCTTGCCAAAATCCACAATAGGCAAAGCGCCGTAACTTGGCATTGCGAATACTCGCCGTGATTACTGGCTCTAGCATCCAATACAAACCGCCCAAAGCTGCACATACAAACATCATCAATGCCGCAAAGCTACTGGGGTTATTCTCATGGACGCGGTTGTAAAGGATCGTAAAAATAATTACACTGGCAATGGAAATGGCAACTCGGCGAAAGACACTCTGACCATCGCCCCAATAGTATTGATACTGCTCAGCCGTCGGCACGGCTGGAATCAGTTCATCAAAGCTTTTACGTTTGAGAGGTGTAATCATGATTTTATTTTACATGAGTAGGCTGATGTATACGCACTGATGTATACGCACTGATGTATACGCACTAAGGTAGTAGTCCTATGAAGCGAGACGAAGCAATTATTGTCATGCTTGGCATTGCCTCCACATCTCATCCAACCATTGCCAAAACGCTATAGTTTGAACAATTTATCATCACAATGCCTAAATCTATCTCAAAAAATATCTCCCAGCAACTAGCGCATAGTTGGCGGGTCACCCATACGCTCTTCACCACCTACTACGCCTATATGCTCGAATATCGGGCGGAACTATTTATTTGGATGCTATCTAATGTTCTGCCATTTATTTTAATGGGAGCTTGGCTTAAAGCTGCTGAAGCCAAGGAAATTGCCCTAACTTCCATTGAGTTTATTCGCTACTTTTTAGCTGTATTTATCGTGCGCCAGTTCAATATCGTTTGGGTGATTTGGGACTTTGAGAACGATTTAGTTTCAGGACAGCTTTCCCATCGCCTGTTGCAGCCCGTTGCTCCATTTTGGCATCACTTTCTAGGACATCTCGCCGAACGCTGGGCAAGATTTCCTTTGTTGGTGGGTTTAGTCGTTCTATTTTTTATGATTTATCCACAATCTTTTTGGGTTCCCTCCTTTACTAATGCTTTAGCCGCCATCATCACGGTGGCGATCGCCTTTAGTTTGCGCTTTCTAATTCAATATGTATTTGCCCTATTTTCCTTTTGGACAGAGAGAGCCAGTGCGTTAGAGCAGTTTTGGTTTTTGCTATACATTTTCCTGTCAGGAATTATTGCGCCATTGGATCTATTTCCGCCACTTATGCGCGATATTGTCATGTTTACACCTTTTCCCTATATGGTCTATTTCCCTGCGGCAATTTTGATTGGTAAGACGGTAAATATTTGGCAAGGGATTTTGGTGATGTTGGGATGGATGGCGATCGCTTTTGTGACAAAACAATGGCTATGGCAAAAGGGCATTAAGCATTATTCAGGCATGGGCGCATGAAATATGACGCTTTGCGCTTGCTTAAAATCTCAATCAATCAGGTCATTGAGTCAGTACACTAAAGCTAACATCCTTATATATGTTTGGAGCTAACAATGTCTTTTGCTAAGTCTTTTGCTAAGTCTTCTACTAAACCCCGCGATGTCCAAACCGCCTACATTGCCGCCGAAACTATTGCCATGCGATCGCGCAGTTGGAACCGTTTGCGCTTTGAGGTGGAGTACGGCCTAGAGAAGGGAACAACCGCCAATTCATTTTTGATTCAAGGCAATTTGCAGGCATTGATTGACCCACCAGGGGAGACTTTTACAGAAATATATTTGCGTGAACTCATGTTACGCACCAATATTCTAGATATTAGCTATGTCATTTTGGGTCATGTGAACCAAAACCGTATCGAAACCCTCAAAGCATTGCTCGCTAAAAACGATCGCCTCACGTTTATCTGCACCAATCCAGGGGCGATCGCACTGCGGCAAGGACTAGGCGAAAATATTAAAATCCAAACAGTACGCGGTGAAGAAACCCTCGATCTCGGCAAAGGTCATACCCTCAAGTTTATCCCCACATCAACCCCACGCCACCCTGACGCACTCTGTACCTATGACCCCAAAGCCCAAATTCTTTACACTGACAAACTATTTGCCGCGCATCTTTGTGGCGATCAGATATTTGATGAGGGTTGGAGTCAACTACTTAGCGATCGTCGCTACTATTTCGACAGCACTATGGTCAATCAAGTGCGCCAAGTTGAAGCAGCTTTAGATAAACTAGCAGACATTCCTGCCAGTTTTTATGCTCCTGCCCACGGACCAATGCTGCGCTATGGTCTTAATGAACTGGTCAAGCTATACCGTCAATGGTGCGATAACCAAAAACAGCAAAATATTTCTGTAGCCCTCCTGTTTGCTTCTGCCTACGGCAATACCACCACCCTTGCCAATGCGATCGCTAAAGGGATCACTAAGGCGGGAGTAGCTGTGGAATTGATCAATTGCGAAAATGCCGAACCCGAAGAAATTAAGGCGGCGATCGAAAAGTCTTCAGGATTCCTAATTGGCTCACCCACCCTCGGCGGACACCTGCCCACACAGGTACAGACTGCCCTTGGCATTGTGCTGTCCACCGCCTCTAAAAGCTATCAGACGGGTGTATTCGGCTCCTATGGCTGGAGCGGTGAAGCCGTGGATATAATCGCAGGTAAGCTAAAAGATGCGGGCTATATCCTCGCCTTTGAGCCAATTCGCGTCAAATTTACCCCCACCGAAGCAACCTTGCAACTTTGCGAAGAAACAGGTACAGACTTCGCCCAAAACCTCAAACGTCTCAAAAAAGTTCGCACTACCCTCAACCCTGGCAGCACCGTAGAGCAGGCAGTGGGTCGGATCATTGGCTCAATGTCGGTGCTGACTGTCAAACGTGGCGAAATCTCTACAGCGATGCTTGCCTCTTGGGTCTCTCAAGCGTCTTTCAACCCTCCAGGGCTAACGATCTCTGTTGCTAAAGATCGCGCCGTAGAGTCCTATCTCTACGAAGGCGATCGCTTTGTTCTCAATATCCTTGAGCAAGGCAAACAGCTTCACAAATACTTCATGAAAAAGTATGCCCCTGGCGAAGATCGCTTTCAAGATGTCAAAATTGAATCAACGGAAGGGGGACTGATCCTCACTGATTGTCTAGCATATTTAGAATGCCAAGTAGCCCAGAGAATGGAGTGCGGTGATCATTGGCTAATCTACGCCACAGCCCAAAATGGGAAGGTATTGAAGACAAATAGCTTGACCGAAATCCATCACCGTAAAACCGCTAGTAATTATTAATACAGCGCTTTGCGCTGATTTATCACCCAAAAAGACCTTTGAAATATCTTTTGGCACCACCTCAAGCTTCCATAGGCTATATCAAATTCAAAAAGATTTTTGGGTTTTTAGTCAGCGCAAAAAAGCTGTAGGCTATTTAGCCGATGTAAAAATAGTCAGCATTTGCAATTATAAATACAGCAACATAGATGTTTCGTTAAGCCCATTGAAATAGCGAGATATTGTCAATAAGACTGACATCTCGCTATTTTTTGTTTTGATTTGTTTTGATTGTCACAATCCCCGCAATTGCTATTGTGACAATATTTCAAGTCTGACAGGGGCAATACCTGAAGCGATCAGACCAATTACATTTGCCGCCGCCGCCGAGATGTCAATTACGCGCCCATGAGCATAGGGACCGCGATCATTAATGCGGACAACCACTGACTGACCATTGTCGAGATTGATGACCCTTACCATAGTGCCGAAGGGCAAATCAGGGTGGGCGGCTGTTAGCTCACTGGCTCTAAATATTTCACCACTGGCACTATAGTTGCCATCAAACCCAGGTCCATACCAAGAAGCCATGCCAGACAACACCGACACAATGCGATTTGTAAAGGTTGGACTGATGGAGGCGACTGGCTGCTTTTTAGGTGCATTAACGACCTCAGATATCGGCGCAGCTCCGCCAAGTAAGCGCCTTAACAAATTGGCTGATTCTAAAACATCCTCAGTTTGATTTTTGAGTGAGTCAGGGAATAATGCCCGATCGTCAAATTTGAGCATCGTACGATCGCCAATTTTGATTAAATATTTACCATCCCTCCAAATGGGGACAATCTGACTAGGATCAATGCCATCGCGATTAAATTGATTGATTAGCGCGGCAACGGCGGTGGCTCTTTCAATGGGATTAGGGGATACAAGTAAAGCTTCAGGGTTGTCTTGAGAGGCGATCGCTTCTGAAGTGGATTTTACTTCGCTAATGGTTTTAGAAGTATTTTTACTTTTAGTTGTTGTAGAGCCAGTTGCCGAGGAATTGGGGGTAGCTTGGTTAGAAACTTGGTTGGCAATGGATGTTGTACCTGAGTCTTCGGACTCAACATAGGTAACTACAGGAATGCCTCTAACATATACGGTGGCGGCATTTTTGCCATCTAGCTTGTGAGCATGAATGCGGGCGATCGCATCGTTGCGCCCTCTAGCTAGAGACTGGGATCTGGTTTCACCCACCTTAATGGAGGTAGTAGCAGTAGGTTCTGTTTGTGCCTGTGCGCTATGTCCCGCAAGAGCCGAGATGATTGTCAGGGTCAGCAGCGACTGAGAGAAGGCTTGACTCCAATTCCAATTAAGCATAGGTAAAATAGGTAAAGCAGACAATGAAGGTAAACGACTAGGATGTTGCATTAACATTTGGCAATTTGCGAACTAATCTCAGTTAGAGTCAGGCTCTGAAAATGGCTAATGGAGCAGTTCATCAAGGTTTCGTATAAACAGCTACTGAGTCTGGTTGATGATTAAACAGTCATTAAGTATCAGTAACTATTGATGTTTATTTCGATGAATTCAGACTATCACGATTCTTCAAAATAGCAATAGCGAAGCCATCAAAGCCTTATCTGGCAACATATTCAGCGATTTTTCTTAGCTAAAAATCAATTTTTTGCTTCTTTCTCATTAGAATTGATTATCAAAATAGAAGTTTGCCCTGAATACCACTAAAAATCACCCACAAAACTATGTCTAAAGGTATAGATGATTTTGTGCTTAAATAACTTTTATGTGCTTTGTGGACTATTATTTAGCAAAATATCATCTTAAGTAATCTTGCTTAAATTGATCTAGTTTTATGCAAACCATATATAGGCGTGATTTCGGTCACTAAGTTCCGTGATTTGCAGTAAATCTGTCCTAGGATAGATTTAAAACCAAAACCTATAGAATCTATTTAGGATTTTGATGCTAAAAATGTTTGGTTTGTACTAAATCTAGTTTTTTAGCCCGTAAAAAGTCGTAAGTATCCAGAAGTCATTAAAAAGTTAAGCGATGGAGTTTGTAGTGAAGCTATAAGTATTTCTAATCAAAGAAAAAGATGTTTTGATGAAATATCTTTTTCTTTTCATTTAATTTATTAGTTAATCGTCCCAGCTACAGCGATCGCCCTATTGTTTACGGCATTAATCGCCTCATTGAGCTTGCCACTTTTAAAGCCTTCTAAGTCCAAAGTGATGCTGGTAAAGCCATACTCACGAAAGGCTCTTGTTAGTTCTGGCAGGTGCATCGTGGTCATAAACTCATGGAGCCGATCGCTTGGCACTTCGATTTTGGCGGTGTCAGCGAGCGATCGCACCCTGATATCCCCGCGCCAGCCGCGATCGCGCAGATACTGCTCTGCTTGCCCCACCCTTCGCAATTTCTCAACTGTAATCTCTTCGCCATAGGGAAACCGCGAGCTTAGGCATGGCTGTGAAGGCTTGTCCCACCAAGGTAAGCCTAAATATTCTGATAGCATCCGCACTTCGAGTTTACTGACCCCCACTTCGGCAAGGGGCGATCGCACACCCCGTTCCTTTGCGGCTTGGATGCCTGGGCGATAGTCTTGCAAGTCATCGGCGTTTAACCCATCCACCACATAACCGTAGCCCATTTGCTTAGCTAGGGGTTTGAGGGTGTCATGGAGTTCACTTTTGCAAAAATAGCATCGGTTGATGGGGTTGGTGGTGTAATTGGGGTTGTTCATTTCATGGGTCTGCACCACCTGATGTTTGATGCCTATAAATTCTGCTTGCACTTTGGCGGCATCAAGATCGGCGGGTAATAAGGATGGCGAGCTGGCGGTAATTGCTAAGGCGCGATCGCCAAGAACATCAAAGGCAATTTTGGCGATAAGGGTGCTGTCGATGCCTCCCGAATAGGCAACCAGCACCTGCGATGACTCTGCGAAAATCTGTTTGAGGCGATCGAGTTTGGCGGCGAGGGTAGCATTCAGCATAAATATAGCGGATTAGGAATAGCGGATTAGGATATCTATACAAATTTTTGCATATATCTAGTTGGCGATGGCGGCGATCGCTATTAAAGTCACGGGGCATTGTTACGAAATGTATCTTCCTTTGCTCAGAAACCTTTACCGTTATTCTATTTAACTCATTTATCAAGGTGCTGTAATGTCCGAAAAGGGTGATAATAGATGATTACGGTACTAATTTGCATATGAGAAAGCTACTTAAAGGTTTACATAAATTTCAGTCTTCCTATTTTCCCGCCAATCAAGAAATATTTGAGCAACTCGCTGAAGGTCAAAAACCAAGAGTACTATTTATTACCTGCTCTGATTCGCGGATCGTGCCACATTTGATTACTCAGTCAGGGGTAGGCGACTTATTTATCATTCGCAATGCAGGCAATCTTGTCCCTCCTTTCGGCTCTGCCAATGGTGGTGAAGGGGCAGCGATCGAATATGCCATCCATGCCTTGGGCATCGAACAGGTAATTATCTGCGGGCATTCTAACTGTGGCGCGATGAAAGGTCTGCTCAAATTAGAAAAGCTAAGGCTAGAAATGCCCCTTGTCTATGAATGGCTCCAACACGCTGAAGCTACGCGCCGCCTCATTCAAGAAAACTATAGCGACGTTAAGGGTAAAGAGCTTTTAACGATCACGATGGCGGAAAATGTGGTGACGCAAATCGAAAATTTAAAAACCTATCCTGTTGTCCGTTCTAAGTTGCATCAGAACAAGATGTCGATTTACGGCTGGATTTATGACATTGAGACAGGGGAAATCCTATCCTATAACCCCAATACGGATGATTTCGAGCCGCCGCAATCGATATTATCTAATTCTGTCAATGAGAGTTTTGTCAGTACTAGCGCTCCCCCCATTGCCGATTCTCAACAGCATGACTCTATGACCAAGCAAAATTCTGGCGATCTACCTGTATGGCTATCTCAATCTCAAGCGGAGCGCATTTATCGCGGTTCTGCTGCGATTAGTTAGCCAAAGCCCAGAATGGCAAAGTTATCTTATTGACTAACAAATCTTAACTAACAAATCTTAACTATAAGCGGGCAAGATGCCCGTTCCACAGGGATTTTACTTCTGTGGGTCAGACATCTTGTCTGAGGTTCCACAGGGATTTTACTTCTGTGGGTCAGACATCTTGTCTGACGCTCTATTTCTTTATTTGGGATTAGGGAATAAATGGCACGATTTGTCTTAGGAATTTGCGTAATTTCAAGAGATTGATTACTTCTTGGATTTGGGGTGAGACCAGATCTTCAGGAGGAATACGATCTAGCGATCGCAAATTCTCCATTAGTTCCACATATTCTGTAGCCGTTAGCAGTGTGCCATCAATGGGCGATCGCGCATCGGTATAAATTTCCCCACGCAAAACTTCTTCGGGAATATCTTCTGGAGCTAAATCTGCTTGCGTTTGGGCATTTAATGATGGGGTTGCCAGACAAGTACTAGCAATTATGCAGGCGATCGCCTGCACTAGTAATTTGTAAAGTGATAATTTGTAAAGTGATAATTTGTAAAGTGGCATAAAGCGCTGACTTAAAATATTCAGCCTAACGCCCCAACTTATTTGGAATATCATCACAGCCTCCTGGAACAGTTTTACGGGATTTTTTGCCAGACCATGCACATAAATATTGGCGATTTTCTTCTGATAAATCAACCGCTTTGCTAAAGTCAGCATCTTCAACAACCGCCCCCGTAAATTCTCCTGTTTCAAAATTCGGCACATGGCTGCGATCGCGAGGGGTGGCGGTTTCCAGCTTGCCATAAAATAGCTTAACCCGATTTAGATCCGTATCCCGCAGATTTGCCTTAACTAATACTGTCCCCATCAAATTTGCTCCCGTCAGGTCACAACTACTAAAGTTAGTTTTGATCAGATTCGCACCACTCAAATCCGTATTCCGTAGATCTGATTTAACCATGTCGCGCCCCGCCAGCATCGTCCCCAAGTTCACTACCCTCACCCCATTGGCGAGATCCACCACATAGCCCCCAGTGCCATCTAAAATTGGTCGCCCCAACAAGCCATCCCGCTTTAGCGGTGTCAATAAATTGGCACTCGACAAAAACCGCACAATCTTAGCGCGTCCATCGGCATCACAACCGCCGAGAATTGCCGCAGTTCGGGCTTGGGCGATCGCTCTTTCGAGGGGCCAGTCCTCTAGCTGCCCTTGCGGATCTAACACCAAGTCAGAAATACCTTGAAAATAAGTGTCAATGGTTTGTTGTTGGGTGATGACATTTTGCTGACCCGTTAATTCTTCAGAAATTTCATTTTGCCGCCATGCCACCCATACCGCCAAAATGGCGATCAAAATCTGACCAACTGCCCCCAAAGCATCCCATTTCAGGCTGTCAAACCATCGGCTAAATTCCCCGTCAAAGCCCGTAAGATGCAACGCGATCAGGATGGCGATCGCCGCCAACATACTTGCCAAGCTCACATCCCAGTTTCTACCAAGGGGTGAGTTGGCAATACCCCGAAATATTGGTGGCAAAAGAATCGGCAACACAATCACCGACACCACAGCAAGGCTGACATAAACCACCTGTTGCTGCTCTAAAAAAAGTCCTGCGATCGCGGATATGGTGGCGGCGATCGCGATGATCAAGAAAAAAGCCTTAGGGCGAGCGTTTTGCATAGAAAAAAAAATTACTGAAAGTGAAAATAAAAATAGCGGCGCATCGCGCCGCTATTTTTATTTTATGAATAAATAATTAACCCATTTGACGGCGCAGGGCTTCAAGCTCTGCATCGATCGCTGAACCACTCATGGGTCTAGCTGCATCGGAAGGGGGCAGAGCCGACTGGCTAGGCGAACTACCACCCATCATCTTTGCCTTGAGCGCCGCCAATTCATCATCAACCCCATTACCTGCCTCCAACTGAGCAAACTGGGACTCTAAATTATCCATGCCTAGCTCTGAGCTAGCACTAGCCTTAGCTTCAGCCATTAAAACTCGCTCTTCCATCCGCTCAAAGGTTGCAGCAGCCGAATTTGTATTTACCTTGCCCAACATATTGTTGAGGTTTTCCTGAGCTTTAGCCGACTGCAACCGCGCTTTCAGCATTTCTTTCTTGGTTTTTGCTTCCGAAATCTTGCCTTCAATCGCAATCAAATTCTTCTTGAGAGCCTCCACCTGACCTGTCTGCTGATCTAGTCCAACCTTGAGAGTTGCCGCCGTATCAGCAAAACTTTTTTTGCGGTTCAACGCTTCTCTTGCTAGGTTTTCATCACCTTTCTGAAGCGCCAACATTGCATTCTTTTCCCACTTGAGGGCATCAGCCGCACTCTGGTTGTATTGTTGTTCTTGACGCTTGAGCGCAGCCATCGATTGCGCGACAGCTTGGCGCAACTGCACCAAGTCTTCTTGCATATCAATGATTGATTGCTCTAGAATTTTTTCTGGGTCTTCAGCAGCCGTAACCATTGCATTTACATTGGACTTGACTACCATGCCAATGCGATCGAGTAATCCCATAATCTTGTCCTTTGCGCTAGGGAATAAATTGCTTACATACTATCATGAACAACTTATTCAGTGAGAAGGCTAGACAAGAAATGTTCGCTTACATAATCCTGATAAATGTAGTAGCACTGTAGTAACAGCCTATTGAGACTTGGTTTAATAGAGAGAATCTTGTAAAGTTGGCACAAATTACAACTTTCAAAAATTTCTTTGGGGATTAAGTTAGTGCTTTGCAATATATATAGCAGCTCCGGGATTTGAACCCGGGACCTACGGATTATGAGACCGTCGCTCTAACCACCTGAGCCAAGCTGCCTAATGATGCCTTAAATTTGGCTATACTAATATAACACAATGAATGTAAACATTTGTCAATAATGCCAAAAGAATTACAAAGTAAATTGTTTGTGTCATGATCTGTATCACAACAATACAAAATCCTTTAAAATCCTGTGAATTCTTGGCTGAACTTATTGCAGCAACATCGCCTCATTGCCGTAATTCGCGCTGATAGTGCGGCTACCGCAAGGGAAATGGCACTTGCGGCGGCGGCAGGTGGGATCAAATTAATCGAGATTACTTGGAATACCGATCGCGCTGAGTCTTTGATCCCGAAGTTGCAGCAAGAACTCCCCGATTGCAAAATTGGTACTGGTACAATCCTCGATTTAGACATGGCGGCAAGGGCGATCGCCTGTGGTTGCAGCTTTATATTTACGCCCCACACCGATTGCGCCTTAATCGCTAAGGGCTTAGAGCATAATATTCCTGTAATCGCGGGAGCGCTGACCCCAACCGAAATCGTCACAGCTTGGCAAGCGGGAGCCGCCGCCGTGAAGATCTTCCCGATTAAAGTGATGGGCGGCGTTGATTATTTACGATTTTTGCACCCTGTACTACGGGATATTCCTTTGATTCCGACTGGGGGCATTACCATCGATGAAGCTGAGCAGTTTTTAGCGGCAGGGGCGATCGCCATCGGCATCTCCAAGCACCTATTTTCGCCACAAGCGATCGCCGATGATGACTGGACAACGATTATTGCGCGATCGCGGACTCTAATTCAGAAGGTGCAGCCTTTTCAAAGAAATTAGCTAGAAACGATAGAATTTATTAAAGGGGTAGAAATCGTCCCCACTTAATACTTAATTTTGATCAAGAGCAAGGGAGTTATGCAATATGCAGCGCTAGGTTTAGATGTGGGGCGCAAACGCATCGGCGTGGCAGGATGCGATCGCCTCGGTATATCAGTGCATGGCATTACCACGATCATTCGTAAATCATGGGATGAGGATATGGCAATCCTGCAATCATTAATTCAAGAGCGGAATATTGATACCCTTGTAGTTGGACTGCCCTACAACATGGATGGCTCCCTTGGCTTTCAAGCCAAACAAGTCCAAAAATTTGCCCATAGCGCCACCAAGCAACTGGGGCTACTTTTAGAATTTGTCGATGAGCGTCTGACCTCCTTTGAAGCTGAGGAAATGATGCGATCGCAGGGCATATCCACAAGGTACAACAAAGAAATGATCGATCGCAAAGCCGCCGCCCTAATTTTGCAGCAATGGCTAGCGATTAAACGCCAACCCTAAAAAGCCGAAAGTGCTGATGGCAATTAACTTATGGCACTAACCGCCACAACCATTTTTGGCTTTTTATTGTCACGTCAAGCACTGTATGTCCCCTTTGCTGTCATAATGCTTAGCAGTGCCAAAAGCCTTGTACAAAAGGGTTTCTCTAGGTCAGTAGTGCTATAGGATACAAAACAGCAATCTATGGAAGGATCGACGATCGTACTTACGGATGATGCAGGTAAGACCTTGCCTTGCACTGTAGAAACTACTTTTAAAGTAGAAAGCACCGAATATTTGCTACTGCAACCAGTAGATTTCTCTGTGCAAATCTTTGCATGGCAAGAAACTGATGACGAAGAGGAGACAGAATTAGCCGATGTCACCGAGGAAGAGATCGATGTAATTTTTGCGACTGCTCAGGCTGTTTTGTCAGAACAAAACCTGACCCTGCGGCGCTCTGCCTATACTTTGACCGTTGAGGGCGACTTGCCTGAACCAACGGAAGAGGACATCATCGAGATTGATACGGAAGAGGATGGCAACTGTAGTGAATTTCAAGAGCTAGCTCATTTCTACTATGAAGAACAAGCTTTTTCCGTCTTCACTGCCCTTGATCCTCTAATGTTTATTGCCAAAGTTGGCACAGGTGGACTTCCAGAAATTCTTACCCCTGAGGAGATGAACGCTCTGGAACCCTATGTGGAAAAATATTTAGACCATGTTCTTAGCACAGAAGATGCCGAAGAAGATTCCTAATTGGCTATTCTACGGTGCTGCGCTGCCTATAACCATCGCTGCGGCGACTGTCGCCAGTAGCTATTGGTGGATCTGGGCAAGTGCAGCACCGAGTAGCTTGGGTACAAAAATCAGGCTGACCATAGACGATGGCATGCCCACCCAAGCGATCGCACAAGAGTTAGAATCAGCAGGCGTAATTCGCTCTAGTCTGGCGTTACGTCTTTGGTTGCAATGGTTGTCTATAAGAGGTGAGCAGTCAGTGGTTTTGCGATCAGGAACCTATGACTTTGCCACCAATCAGTCTTTGTCTGAAGTAGTTGCTCAAATCCGCACCGCCAAATCTACGGAAGTAAGGTTTACTATTCCCGAAGGTTGGTCGATCGCACAGATGGCAGAGCTATTTGAAAAGGAAAAGTTTTTTACTGCTGCCGAGTTTGTGGCAGCAACTCAGAGGCTTAGCCCTAAAAGACGTGATTGGCTGCCCAATAATATTCCTAGCTTAGAGGGCTTTCTGTTTCCCGACACCTATCAAATCTTGCCCTCTGAGGCAACCCCTGATCGGATCATTGATTTAATGCTAGATCGATTTGAACAGGTTGCACTTAAGTTATATCGTGAAGATCAAGCTAGTAAGCCCAAGGTGAAGATTAGCTTGGCAGATTGGGTCACTTTAGCCAGCATTGTCGAAAAAGAGGCGGTAATTGAATCAGAGCGATCGCTGATTGCGGGTGTATTTTGGAATCGTCTCCGCCGTAATATGCGATTAGAGTCCGATCCAACCGTGGAATATGCTTTTAATATTAAGCAGACCCCTGAGAGTCCCCTTACCCTAGAACAGGTAAGAATGCCTTCTCCCTATAATACCTATCTTAATGAAGGTTTACCCCCAGGGGCGATCGCATCGGTTGGTTTAGCGAGCCTCAAGGCAACTCTTGATCCTGCCAGCACAGACTATTTATTCTTTGTGGCTAGGTTTGATGGTAGTCATGTGTTTAGTCGCACCCTCGATGATCATGAAAAAGCCATCCAAGATATCGATAAAAAAATCCCACAAAAGTCAAGGTAACACTAAATCATGAAATTTTACTAGTACTTCAAGGAGCTACTCCCTTCCCAGCCTAAAGATAGACATTAAAAGCCAAGGATTAGCGGTGCGGTGCTTTGCGTCTCACCGATGATCCTTGATCGGGAAGTGAGTAGTTAATTTGACGAAACTTTATTTGACGAAACTTTATTTTTTAATTGGCTTAAAATATTTTGTGATTTTGTGCAAAGTTTGCACATTTCAGGTTAGAATGACAAAGCCCTAAGGGGGTATGGCGGAATGGTAGACGCTACGGACTTAAAATCCGTTGATCGTAAGATCGTAAGGGTTCAAGTCCCTTTACCCCCACTTCTACAGCGCATTGCGCTCAAGCCCAAGTTAATAAAAATCCTGAAAGCTGCTAGCCAAGCATAGCAACCACAGGAGGATTGACCATACTTGAATAATTCAGTTTTGTAGGGTTTTGTAGGGGCTGTGCCTCTGTGCCAGCCCGAAACCTTAGCTCCGCCAGCATTGGCGCTGATTGGAGTAATCAATTTTATGTAAATATTGCGCCACCTTGGAGGCGCTGGTAATGTGCCTCAAACTCGCGTTTGAGTAATGGAAAATGCTCTAAACTGGCATCTTTTTTAATAATTCGCTCCGCAGCTTGACGGGCAATTTGGAAGATTTCTTGGCGGGCTGCCTCATCGGTGAGCCGATCCTCAATGGAGAAGCCTGCGTGTCCAGACTGCTCTGTACCTTCATCTTTGCCCTTGCCCCGCATTTGAAAGTCGCGTTCTGCAATAAAGAAGCCATCCTGCGACTGCTCAAGCACCTGTAAGCGCTCCTGTGCGGTGACGGATTTGGAACTGCTGAGCAATAGACAATAGGACTGCGCCGCGCCGCGCCCCACTCTGCCTCTGAGTTGGTGCAGTTGCGCTAAGCCAAAGCGATCGGCGTGTTCGATCAACATCACTGAGGCATTGGGGATATCGACACCAACTTCCACAACCGTTGTCGCTACTAGAATCTGGGTTTCGCCGCGCCGAAAGGTACTAATTGCCTCATCTTTTTCTGCTGAAGACATTTGACCATGCAAGATTCCGATTTGGAAATTGGGAAATACTACATTTTGCAAATGTTCACGTTCCTGTGTTGCCGCTTTGATGTCTTCCATTTTTTCCGACTCCTCCACTAAGGGGAAGACGATATAGACTTGACGACCCTGAGCAATTTCCCGCCGCATCAAATCATAGGCATCCTTGCGTTGTGAAGGTTTGAGAATTACGGTTTGGATTGGTTTGCGTCCAGGGGGCAACTCGTCAATGATACTAACTTCGATTTCGGAATTGGTTAAATAGAGGGTGCGGGGAATGGGGGTGGCGGTCATGATCAGAACATGGGGATCTGCGCCTTTTTGCAGAAGGCGCGATCGCTGATCCCTGCCAAAACGATGCTGCTCATCGATGACGGCTAAGCCCAACCGCGCAAAGTTGACTGTATCTTGAATTAGGGCATGGGTTCCTATTACCAAGGGCAATTCCCCCGTTGCCAATTGTCTGAGGATTTCGCGGCGTTTGGCGGTTTTAGTGGAACCAGTGAGCAGTTCCACAGGCAGATTTAACTGCATAAACCATTCGACAATTTTACGGTAATGCTGCTCGGTGAGGACTTCGGTGGGAGCCATGAGTGCAGTTTGATAGCCTGCCTCGATCGCCGTTAACAACGCATATACCGCCACAATCGTCTTCCCAGAGCCAACATCTCCCTGCACTAAACGGTTCATCGGGGTATTCCCTTGCAGGTCGGCGCGAATTTCTGCAACTACCCGCTTTTGGGCATTGGTTAATTCAAAGGGAAGTAATTTTTCGAGTTCGGCGATCGCTGAAGTTTGCGGCACAAAATGAATTGCCTTTTGCTGTTGGCGACGATAGAGGGAAACAAGGCGGCGATAGAAGTATTTGTCAAAGGTGAGGCGAATGACGGACTGCTCTAGGCGATCGCTGTTGTCTGGATAATGCACTTGGGCGATCGCTTCGGCAAGGGGCATCATTTTATAATCAGATAGCAAGCGATCGGGCATGGGGTCAACTATTTGCGAAACCGCAGGCAGACATTGCACCACTAGGCGGCGAATTGCCTCTGGCGTAATGCCTTCCGTTAGGGGATAGACTGGCACAACCCGCCCCACGGTTTTCGATTGAATTGTATCTTGGGTATGTTCAAGAACTTCCACTTCATAATTTTCGAGGGTCAAGCCATATTTGCTCTGTTTGACCACCCCCGAAGCCGCCACGGTACAACCTTGGGGATAGAGTTTCTTTTGGGTTTCTTGCCAACCGCGATTAGCATAACGCTTACCCGTCCAGAACCTTGATAATTTAATCTGTCCCGTATGATCCCGCAAAATAATTTCCACAATCGTGAGATTAGGATTTTTGGGACTGGTGAAGCAGTTAAATTTTTTAATCGTGCCGATTACCGTTACCGTGTCGCCATCCTTAAGATCGCGAATGGGAATTTGACGCGCATAGTCAATATGGTCGCGGGGATAGTAACTGAGGACATCGCGGACCGTGTTCAGCTCTAACAATTTAAATTTTTGTGCCACATAGGAGCCAACCCCCTCTAAGTACTTTAGCTCCATATCAAGGGTAATTTTTTTCTCGCTTTTTGGCTCCGTCGCCGCGATCGCTTCGGTTTTGGGCTTTTTGATTTTGGCGACAGGGGCTGGACTAGCCTCGGCAATTTCACGACGGCGCACCTCATAGAGCAGTCGCCGCGTCTCTGCTATGAGATGTTGCCGCCGCCCCAATGACAGTTCTTGATATTTGGCAAATTGACTGGCAAGGGTTTGTGCTTGCAGGCGATCGCTCGCTTCCCAACTTTCAGGTAATTCTTGCTGCAAACTCATTGCCAAAAAATCAGCAAACAGAAATTGCTTGCCCTGCAAGTTCGGGAAACCTCGCTCAGCTTCAACACTGAGCGCTTGTTGCAGACGGTTGAGATCTAAGGACATTAGGGATAAATTGGTAACTGCATTATTCCTGACAATTAACCCAAAAATCAATATTTAGGATTGTATCGATATCTAGATCATATTGCCATGTGTCAGGAAATTGATATTGTGAATAATCATCTCTGACGGTTTCTAAGGCAAATTCAAAAGCCTCTAATATAAACTCATCCCATAGAGTTCTTAAGCTAGGAGTCTTTTGCAGCCTTCGTTTAATTCGGCGGCGTTGTTCCCTAATGGTGCGTTCCCAGCCATTAAACTCTTGGGGCATATCCACATAAAGGCGCTTGAGACAATGCTCAATTAGGGTTTCTAAACGGCTTGCTAATTCATCACGATAGGAATTACCCAAAGCCTCAATCTCCTCTAATAAATTTTCTAAGTCAACATGGTCAAAATCCTTCGCCTTAAGCTTGGCGATCGTATCTTGAGTCCACAAAAGGAAGTCAGACTCATATAGAGATTTATGAGAAATCGATTGAGTCACAGGTTTAGCTCCTTTCCCAAAAGTTAGCATTTAATATCGCATCAATATCCTTTGCAAATTGCCATGTGATTGGGAAATTAGTTTCTTGATATTCAATCTGCACAATTTTTAAGGCAATATCAAAGGTATCACCAAACATTCTCAAAAAGTGACCTTTTAAACTAGGTGACTGCTTTAAAAGTTTTTTGAGTTCATCCCGTTGGTTAATAATCGTAACCTCCCAACCGCGATAACATTCAGGCATATTCACATAGCAGCGCTTGAGAATATGTTCGATTAACCTTTTGAGCCTAGTTTCGATTTCGCGTTTGTTACTGCCTGACAAGCCTTCTAACTCCTCTATCAGATTTTCAACATCAAGATTCTCAAAGTCACCCGCCTTTAATTGGGCGATCGCTGTCTCTAACCACAGATCTAAGTCGCGATCGTACAGGGGCATCGGTGCGGCAATTGCTTGAGTCATAGTGATTTTACTCATTATCAAAAAACGAACAGAAAACTAACATTAGCGGCGCGACGCAGCTGCGCCATTAGCAACAAAATAAAAACTGCATAGGGCTAGACCCGTGACTATGCCATAGATTGCGCCGATCGCTAAAGTGGTGAAATAGCGAAAGTAGGGCAGTTTTTCCATTAGCATACTCCCTGAAATTATACTCAAATACCAACTAGCAGTGGTAATCACGATCCACCATTGAGATTTCCTTTGATACAACTTTCTAAGGGCTAACCATTGAGCTAAACCCATGGTGAAGCCGCGCAAGCAAGCATATACCACCAGTAAATCCACGGCATCGCCATAGGTAAATGCTAGCTCAAAGCTTGCCCAGGAGCTAATAAAGCCGCCAACCGTGCCACCAAACCATGTTGTCCAAAACCAAAGCCTACCTGCAATTTGCTTGCGGATCACTAGCCACTGTGCAAGGGCGATCGCCACACTCATTACTGCAAAACTCAGGAATATGCCCCCATTACCACTCACATAGTCAGTCGCAAAGGCGCTGACGATACCACCACCCGCATAGCCAATGCTATTGGCGATCGACCAAAATATTAAAAATCGCCAATGAACTGCCCAATAAACGATCCAATAAATTGCCAATATAACTATGCCCTGTAACTATGCCCTGTAACTATGCCCTGAATTGAAATTTTTAGCTGGCTCGCTTTGCTAGAAGCAGTCGAATTGTATCAGCTAGCAGCCTCAACTTAACAGGCTTGGTTAGATAATCACTAGCACCCGCCTTTAGACATCTTTCGCGATCGCCTTCCATAGCTAGAGCCGTCATGGCAATTATCGGAATTGGCGCAGTCTCAGCATCAGCACGAATTAAACCAATTGCCTCTAAACCATCCATATTCGGCATTTGAATGTCCATAATGATGATATCTGGCGATAGCTCTTTAGTCTTGGCAACCGCTTCTTTGCCATCTTTGGCGACAACGATACGATAATTGGTTGCGGTCAGATAGGATGTGAAGGTTTGAATATTTGCTTCGTTGTCTTCAGCAATCAGAATAAGCGGCGCGATCGCGTCATCATTATTTACCTTGACTGGCGATGCAGTATTTGCATCTAGTTTAGGCGCGATCGCCCCACCAGACTGCACCACCTCATAGGGCAGCGCCACGGTAAAGCGACTCCCCCGCCCAAATTCGCTCTCAGCCATTACCTGACCACCATGCAGTTCAACAATTTGCTTGACCAGAGCTAGACCCAAACCAGTCCCTTCATATTGACGGTTGAGATTACTGCTCACCTGAATAAAGGGCTGGAAGAGACGTTGCAAATCTTCGGCAGTAATACCAATGCCAGTATCCGCCACTTGAAACACAATCATCGGCAAATTCATTGATCTGATTTGTTGCGGGATCACGGCTTCGCCTTGCCATAAATCACCCTGACCGCAGGCAACCAAAAGACTGACACGCCCCTCACTAGGAGTAAATTTGACAGCATTGGTGAGCAAATTAATTAATACCTGTCTGATTCGCCGCTCTTCAACCTTGATATTGTTTATGTTCTTGGGAATATTACTGCTAACTTGTATTCTTTTTTGAAATGCTTGTTGTTTGATAAAGATCAAACTGGAATTGCAGACATTTTCAACTGAGACTACTTCGACATGGAGTTCCATCATCCCCGATGAAATCTTTGAGAGATCGAGAATATCATTAATCAAAGATAGGAGATGCGTACCACTTGATTCGACAGTGCTGATCGCATTTAATTGCTTTTCATTTAGTTCTCCCAAGATCTGCTCCTTCAAAACCTCTGACAGCCCCAGTATAGAATTGAGCGGAGTGCGGAGTTCGTGACTCATGTTGGCAAGAAATTCATCCTTGAGCTTAGTGGCTTTCAAGAGTTCTTCATTGACTCTCAATAATTGTGCTTCGGTTTGCTTGCGGATCAATAAATCATCTTGAATTTGCTGATAAAGATCCGCTTGTTGAACAGAGATCGCCAATTGGTTGGCAATTTGTTTGACGAAATCGATTTCAATGGTTTCCCACTCGCGAGGACTGTCACATTGATGAATGCACAGCAGACCCCATAATTTATCTGACTTAAGTAAAGGAACAACCAAATTTGCTCTTACTTGAAATTGCGACAAGATTTGAGTATGGCATGGGGTTAATCCCGCATTGTGAATATCGCTGACAGACTGTATTTTGCCTTTCTCATAGAATTTGCCATATTGTTCGCCAAAACAATGATCATGGATTTTGATTTTCATTGCAGATTCAAATTTAGGCAAGACTGATTCGGCAACAAATTCGCCATCATCAAAGTTAGAGTCAGGATCGAACTCAAAAATACCAACACGATCCGCATTCAAAAAGTTTCTAATCTCCTCAACAGTAGTCTGAAAAATAGTTCTGAGATCGAGAGTTTTTCTGATATTTTGTGTGATTTCTCGGATTACAAACTCTCTTTTTGCTTGCTTACGAATCAATTTCTCTGCCTGTTTAACCTCTTGAATGTCAGTAATCGTACCGATCGCTCTGACTACTTTATTGTTGTTATCTAAAACCCTCTCCCCGCGAGATAAAAACCAATGGGGCTTCCCTTCAGCATTAAAAAGACGATGTTCACAAGAAAACTCTAAAGTATCACCTGCTAGATGTCTCTGAAATGTATTTCTAAAAAGTTCGCGATCGTCTATATGAAGATTCAAAATCCAATCTTCAAATTGACTTGACCCTTGACAACCCTGATGGCCAAGCCATTCTTTGATCCCGCACTCCAAAACAAATATACCTGTTTGAGCATCCCAATCCCATATCCATACTTTGGCAGCATTAGTTGCTAATTCATAGTGTTTGGCGATCTCGATATATTTGCTCTCAGCTATATCTAACTCCATCTGTTTATAATTTTTTACCTCCTCCAAGACTGAAGCCAATGTTGCCCCTAGAAAACCAATCTCATTGTCAGGTAAAACAGGTAAAGCGAATCTTTCTTGCTTTTCATCATCGGCGATCGCCAATTGAATCTTGGCTATAGGACTGAGTACTAACCTGCGGATTAACCAGCCCATAAACATCAAAATTGTTATGCCACTAAACGACATTGCCAAGATCGCCCATAAAGCATTTTTTAACGCTTCTTTTTCCATCTTTTGGAGATCCATAACCGCGATCACTACACCTCGATTATTAGATGATGATGTCTCTGGAGATCTCTCTTTCCCTAATTTATTAAATACAGTGCTACTAAAAGGCAAAAATTGAACAATTACAGATTTTCCATTTAAATTGGCATTGGTATTTATTTCTACGCCATTGCGGGATGCTCTCTGCAAATAAGGAATAAGCTGTGGGTGAATATCTGCATAGGTCATATTTGTCAATGTTACATCTAGCCTATGACTGTGGGCTATTACTTTACCCCTAGGATCAACTATTGATATATCCACCACTGCTGGCAAAGTAGCATAGTTTTGGACAAGGCGTTCTAGAAGAAAAATTTCTTCGTCCTCAACCAGCCCTTCGCTAGCAAATTCAAGCCCCTGAGTAATTGTTTTGGCGCGTTGTTGAACCTGCTCATCTAAATTAAATTTGAGGGATGAATAAATAATAGACAAAGCAGAAAATCCTATCACCGCTAGGGATAGACCAAATCCAAACAATAGCTGCTTAGCAACTCTGTGCTTAGGGGATTGAATAGGTTGTTTCATAATTACAAAAGGTGGATATATCGAAAACGAGTCGGAAAATCGTACTTTTTACGCGCACTTTACGCACATATTACGCACATATTACGCACATATTACGCACATTTTGATTACGCACCCTGCCAATTATTGCTAGCTTTTTTGACTAGCTCACCGTTAATCTCGATGTCATTGCGAATATCTCGACCGTGGCGAGAATCTGACAACAATAATTCACGAGTTTTTTGATAGGCTTCTTGCAAGCGTCCCCCTTCAAACATACGCCGATTCATCGCTAGATCGCCTTTTTTCAGCCCTTTGTAATCTTCTGCAAAGGCCTCGGTGGTCATGCCAAGTTGTTTGGCAACCGAAGCGAAAACTTCCTGCGGTTTAGTCTCCACAGCCTTGATCGCATCAAACCAAGTCTCCATAAAACGCACTAGCTCATCCTGTTTAGTGGTGACAAGGCTAGATCGAGTTGCCAGACTATCAATTACAAGACTATCTACATCTGCTGTCGTGAAAATGACCTTACCACCCACAGCGTTAGCCGTACTTTGCATCAAAGGCTCCCATAGGGTGGCTGCGCTAATCTCGCCTTTTTTGAGCATATTTACCGCACGTTCATTGATTACATCTATAGCTTCCACCTCTTCTGGTTTAATTTGATTTGCCTGAAGCGCCTCAAGTAAAATCAAATGCGAAACAGTACTGAATTTAGCACTAACTTTTTTGCCTTTTAAATCCTTTACGGACTTAATATCAGGTCTCGCCGCAATTCCATCGGAGCCAGCAGAAACATCGACAACCATCACCACAACAGGCTTGTCATCGGAAGTATCAACCTGCATGACCTCTGGCAAAGGCACAAAGCTTGCATCTTGAGAGCCACGCATCGTGGCGCGGATATTATCTTGCTGATTGATAAACTTGACAAACTCCACATCCAAACCATGCTTGCTAAATAGCCCTGCGTCTTTGGCGTACAGAGCGATTTGATAGCCAGCCCAACTATTTAGCCCCACCCTGAATGGTTTTAATGCTACTGCTTGATTGAGGCTACAGCTTTTAATCGCGATCGCCGTTAACGAAGCAATCAGCATGACAGTTATCAGTCTAAAGAAATTGTTTGATTTCATGGTTTTTATTTTAAGCTAAATTTAATATTTGTAAATCTCCTATTAAAATTACAGTAATGCAATTGTTTAATTATCTCAAAGAAGGTGAGAGAGTGAAAATAAATTTTATTACTGGAATTTATTTGATGGGATATAGTTTACAGGCTTTGTCAGCCAAGATAATGACCGACTGACTGCAAGATAATGACAGTTGACTGTCACAAGTATTTAAGAAACCACTTAAGAAACCACTTAAGAAACCGCTTAAGAAGCTGTTTGAAAAGTTTTGATCTCCCTAACCCCCCCCCTTAAAAAGGCTGCTCTCTATAGCAAGATAACTACCCCAACGCTGACGAAAGGGAGAGGGAGACTAAATAAGTCGCCCTTTTCTAGGGATACTTTTTTTTAGGGATATTGAGGAGAACTAAAATTTTTCAAACAACATCTAAGAATTTGGGGAAATCTAGACAATTCTTAAATGGTTTCTGGAGATAGGCAGCTTCCAGTTTCGACTCAAAAAATAATCGAAAAGGACGTACAGAGAAGAGTTAAGCTTTTAAGCTCACACCTAATTTAGTACGTCAAGACAATATATAACTCAGTTGCATTTGATATTTTCTTTACTCATATTTAATCAGTAATTTCTATTCCCTAAGACTGATAATAGCATAGATGCAGCAAATAACTTGTGTGTACACCGTAGCCTTTCGTAACTTTAACTAATGTGAGTGGGAAGTCCCACACTCTATCCGTTTACAAGGATGAGTGGCGCTGTGGGAAAACGAACCAGAGAATAAATTGAGCAACAGTGAATCGATGATAAAATGGAACTAAGCGGGGTTATAAGGAGTAAGTCGTGATGAGCTAACTTTCCGTTGTACAAAAACTATCATCACCCATTAGTCATGTGTGTCGGGTATGTCACCTTGCGATTAACTGTTGATTAGCTGTTGAGCAGAGGTGAAAGATTGGCGCATAACCAAGGTTGTGAGTAACAACGCCGTAATTAAGTTAGCGGTGGTGATGGCAAAGAGAATTACCAATTGATAGCGCACTGCTAGTAATGGCGATACACCACCAAGGATCTGCCCTGTCATCATCCCTGGTAAGGATACGACCCCTGCCACCATCATCACATTGATCGTGGGGATCATGGCAGCGCGGATAGCTTCGCTTTGATAACCCGCGATCGCCTGTTGTGGGGTTGCGCCCAAACTAAGATGGGTTTCAATTTCCCGCGATCGCCTGACGAGATCTTGGGTAAACCTTTCCGCCGCGATCGCCGCACCATTCATAGAATTACCTAATATCATTCCCGCAAGGGGAATTAAATATTGGGGAGCGTACCAGCGATCGGGCTGGACAACTAAAAAGGTGGTGTAACTGGCAATGATCAATGTGCCGAAAATGACCGATATCCAGACAATGGGCAGTAACATCGGTACTTTGGCATTAATTCTATTTTTGGCTTCACGAGCTGCCATCAGGCTCATCAAGAAAATGATAAACAGCACCACAAGGGGCTGCTTGAGAGCAAAGACCGCATCTAACAAGAAGCCCACCACGATTAATTGCACCGTGCCGCGTAGGGTGGCGATCAAGAGATTATTGGCGATCGCCAGTTTTTGCCAGACCGATAAACCGATGGCGATCGCAATCATGCCCAAGGCGATCGCCATTTTGGGAATATCTAATTCAATGATTGTTTGCATAGTGATTTCCCAGTAAATGACTGCGCGGCACTGCGCGGCGTTTTCGTACAGTCATTTAGATTACAGCAAATAGCTTGGCGATCGCTGTTGCTAAGCCATCAAGGGTATATTCCCCTGCCTCAACGTCAACCCTTCCCAATAGCTCGTGACAAGTAGCTGAGGTTTGCGGACCAATGGAAGCGATTTTGACATCCTTTAGCCACTCTTGCCAAACTTCAGAACTAGTAACACCATTGAGCAATTGACAAAAATGCTTAACGGTTTTGGAACTAGCAAAGGCGATCGCTTCTATTTGTTGTGTTTGGATTGCCGCTAGAGCATCGGCATCAATATGGGCAGGACAACCAGACTCATAGGCAGGTACAGCATCCACCACCGCGCCATTTTCTTGCAACTGTTCCACAAGGACTTCTCGCCCCCCTGACTGCACACGGGGAAATAGGATTTTTTTACCATTGAGAATGTAGCAGGAGGCATCTTGATTTATAGAATCTTGATTTAAGGAATCTTGATGGCGTTGTTCCTTAAAATGGTTATCTAATAGGGCATCACCGAGGGAGTCTGCGACAAAATCCGTTGGTACGAGATCGGGAATAATGCCATAGCGATCTAATACTTCCGCAGTTTTGCGCCCCACTGCCGCGATTTTTAGCGCAAATAGCGATCGGCTATCCTTACCCGCATGGTGTAGGCGATCGAAAAAGTGTTCTACAGCATTGGCAGAGGTCAAAATTAGCCAGTGATAGCTGTGCAAATTGGCGATCGCTCGATCTAGCAATTCCCAACTGCTAGGCGGCAAGATGGCGAGGGTGGGCATTTCAATTACATCTGCCCCTTGACCAATCAATAGATCCCTAAACTGACTGGCTTGACTGGCAGCCCTAGTTACTAATATTCTCTTGCCTTGCAATGGCAAAGTTTCCTGTGGCATTGATTTCAAAAAGTTCAAAGAGTTAAAGTTCAAAGAGTTAAAATTCAAAAAGTTTAAATTTGTTGGCGTTAACTGCTCTCGAAATTTTACAACCTCACCGATGATGATCACCGCAGGTGATAAAGATTCTGTGGGCAGTTGGCTTTGGATATTGGCGATCGTACCTGTCCATACCTGTTGATCCCTGCGTCCGCACCAGCGCACGATCGCTACGGGCATATTATCGCCTTTACTGATTTGTAGCTTTGCCAAAATTGCGACTAAATTCTGGGTTCCCATTAAAATTATGAGGGTGGGAATTTCGGCGATCGCTTCCCAAGGCAAACGCTCTAAATCATGCCCCGTCATTACCGCAAAGCATGAGCTAGTCGCCATTTCCGTTAAAGGGATACCCGCTAACATCGGGGCAGCGATCGCGCTGGATATGCCCGATACAAGTTCCCATGCACAGTCCGCCGCTTGCAGGGCAAGAATCTCAGGCAGCGATCGCCCAAAAATCCAAGGATCGCCACTTTTTAGGCGCACGACCTGTTTGCCCTCCAAGCAATACTGCACCAACATTTGATTGATCGTGGCTTGCTTGACGCTTTCCTGTCCGCCCCTTTTGCCAGCGATGATGCAATGGGCTTGGGGTGCAGCAATATTCAAAATTTCGGGATCAACTAGAGCATCACTGATAATTATTTCAGCGTTTTTAATTACTTGCTCTGCCCTAACGGTCAGGTATGCCACCCCACCGATCCCCGCACCAACGATAAAAACTTTGCCTTGCATAATTAATTTAGCTTTTAGCTTTTAGCTGTTAGCTTTTTCCTTTTTCCTTTTTCCTTTTTCCTCAGCCGACCAACATTCACGGGCAATTTCCCAATCCTCTTGGGTATGAATTACTAAAACTCTGACTTGAGAATCGGCAGTGGCGATATCGCAATCTATAGGGCGCTGTTCGTTAAGTTGCTGATCGAGATGTAAGCCCAGAAATTCAAAATTCTCGCAGGTCAAAGCCCTGATTATTGCGGCATTTTCACCGATCCCCGCCGTAAACACGATCGCATCTAAACCGCCCAAACTGGCTACCATCGCGCCAATATGCGATCGCAGGCGATGCACAAATACATCGATCGCTAATTTTGTCTGTGGATTGCCCTCGGCGATCGCCGCAATTAAGGGGCGCAGATCGGCGGACATTCCCGAAATTCCTAATAAACCTGATTCCCGATTGAGCAAGCGATCGAGCTTATCCACATCCATATCGGGCTGACGCAATAGGTGCAGCAATATCCCCGCATCAATGGAACCTGAGCGCGTTCCCATTACCAAGCCCTCAAGGGGAGTAAAGCCCATCGTGGTATCAATACATTGACCATCACGAATTGCCGCCAACGAGCAGCCATTGCCTAAATGACAGGTGATCAGACGTAAATCCTTAACATCGCGTTGGAGAATTTGGGCGGCGCGATCGCGGCAATATTGGTGACTAGTGCCATGAAAACCATAGCGGCGAATCCCTTGCTCTGTGTATTTATAGGGGATCGCATAGGTATAGACAGCAGGGGACAGGTGCGCGTGAAAAGCCGTATCAAACACCGCAACCTGCGGGATATTGGGAAATATATGCTCGCAAATCGCGATCCCTGCCAAATTTACGGGATTATGTACAGGTGCAAAGGCGGCTAAATCGGCGATCGCTTGCTTGACATCGGCATTAATGATCGCACTTTCGCGATATTTTGCGCCGCCATGCACAACCCGATGACCGATGATATTGATCGCCGTAGGATCGGCAATTACCGCCGTTTCACCTGTCCAAAGGGTTGCCAAGGTTTTGGTGATCACTTCAGCGCGATCGCTAGACTCAATTTCCATTGTCCAGCGATCGCCCCTATGGGTTTTGACAGTAATTTCTGCGAAACCTTGATGATGCGTCCAATCCACCATCGCTTCCCAAATTGGTGCAGGGGCAGTATCGGGCAATTTTCCTGCGGGGCTATCTTGTGAATTATCTTGTAGATCACCACCCAGATCATAGAGGCAACTTTTCTGACTGCTCGACCCTGCATTAAGAACCAATATTTTCATTTTCAACCAGTCCCCACAGGCATATTGTACTGACCTTGCTATAATAACTTAGCATTAAAAACCAAGGAAAAAGGAAAAAGGAAAAAGCTAACAGCTAATAGCCAATTACCAATCCCCAATCCCCAAAAAAGGAAAAAGGAAGAAGCTAACAGCTAACAGCTAATAGCTAAAAGCCAATCCCCAATCCCCAATCCCCAATTACCAATCCCCAATTACCAATCCCCAATTACCTCACATTCCTATGGCTAGTTTTCCTTCCCTCACTGGTGCTGAAATCAGGGCAAAGTTTCTCAACTTCTTTGCAGAACGTGGTCATAAGGTAATGCCTAGCGCTTCCCTTGTGCCTGCCGACCCCACCGTACTACTCACCATTGCGGGAATGTTGCCATTTAAGCCCATATTTTTAGGACAACAGGAGCCAGAAGTTCCCCGCGCCACCACTTCCCAAAAATGTATCCGCACCAATGACATTGAGAATGTCGGGCGGACAGCGCGTCACCATACCTTTTTTGAGATGTTAGGGAACTTTAGTTTTGGTGACTATTTTAAAAAAGAGGCGATCGCTTGGGGTTGGGAATTAGTAACTAAGGTATTTCAACTGCCGCCCGATCGTCTTGTGGTCAGCGTCTATCACACCGATGAAGATGCTTTTGCGATTTGGCGCGATGCGATCGGTATTCCCGCCCATCGGATTCAACGCATGGGGGATGATAATTTTTGGGCTTCAGGTGCAACAGGTCCCTGTGGACCTTGTTCAGAAATCTATTATGATTTTCATCCAGAACTAGGGGATGAGCATATCGATCTAGAAGATGATTCGCGCTTTTTAGAGATTTATAATCTCGTATTCATGGAGCTGAATCGTGATGCCGATGGCAATCTCACGCCACTCAAAAAGCAGAATATTGATACGGGTCTAGGTTTAGAGCGCATGGCGCAAGTTTTGCAGGGCGTTCCCAATAATTATGAGACAGATTTAATCTTCCCCATTATCAAAAAGGCGGCGGATCTAGCAGGGCGAGACTATCACAGCAGTGATGAGAAGGTCAAAACCTCCCTCAAGGTCATTGGTGATCATGTGCGATCGGTGGTGCATATGATCGCTGATGGTATCAATGCCTCAAATGTGGGACGTGGCTACATCATGCGGCGGCTATTGCGTAGGGTTGTCCGTCACGGGCGCTTGATCGGTATTGATGGAACCTTTGCGGCGGCGGTGGCAGAAGTGGCGATCGCCCTTTCGGAATCGGTCTATCCCAACACTCGCGAAAGGGAGAAGTTTATTAAGGATGAAATTCAAATTGAAGAAATGCGCTTTTTGCAAACCCTAGAGCGGGGCGAGAAGTTGTTAGAGGAAATTCTGGCTAAGCCTGAAGTGCAATCTAGCAAAGTAATTTCTGGGATTGATGTTTTCACGCTCTATGATACTTACGGATTTCCATCGGAGTTGACCCAAGAGATTGCCGAAGAAGAAGGTTTTACGGTGGATGTCGATGGCTTTGAATCAGAGATGAAAAAGCAACAGGAGCGATCGCAAGCTGCTCACGAAGATATCGACTTGATGGCAAAGGATAATTGGGCAAACATTGCTAAGGAAATTGGTAAAACGGAATTTCTCGGCTATACACAACTCAGCAGTGAGGCAACTGTCAAGGCGATTTTGGTAAATGGTGAACTTGCTAATCAGGCGATCGCTGGCGACAAAGTGCAAATCGTGCTAGACCGTACCCCCTTCTATGCCGAATCGGGCGGACAGGTGGGCGATACAGGTTATCTCGCCATTGGTGATGCGATCGCCCAGATTAGCGATGTGCAGAAACAAGCGGATTTATTTATCCACATTGGACAAGTCGAACGGGGCGAAATCCAAATAGGCGATCGCGTCAATGCTCAAGTGGCATTATCCCCACGCCGCCGCGTTCAGTCCCACCACACCGCCACCCACCTATTGCAAGCCGCCCTCAAAAAAATCGTTGATTCTAACGTTTCCCAAGCTGGCTCTCTAGTCGATAGCGATCGCCTCCGATTTGACTTTAATCTCAATCGCGCTGTCACTTCTGAAGAAATCCAGCAAATCGAATTGCAAATCAATAATTGGATTGCCGAAGCCCATGATTCAATAATTGAAGTAATGCCCATTGCCGATGCCAAAGCTAAAGGCGCGATCGCTATGTTTGGCGAAAAGTATGGATCAGAAGTGCGGGTAATCGACATTCCCAATGTGTCAATGGAACTTTGCGGCGGTACGCACGTTCAGAATACTAGCGAAATTGGCTTGTTTAAAATCATTGCCGAGGTCGGTGTGGCGGCTGGTGTGCGCCGCATTGAGGCGATCGCAGGTCAAGCGGTTCTAGAATACCTCACCATCCGCGACAATATTGCCAAGGATCTAAGCGATCGCTTCAAAATCAAACCCGAAGAAATAGGTGATCGGATTACAGGACTGCAACAGGAACTAAAATCTGCTCAAAAGGAACTAGAAACCATCAAACAGGAATTAGCTCTATTCAAGGCTGATGCTTTATTGAGTGAGGCACAGGCGATCGGCGCGTTCAAAATCTTAGTTGCCCAACTGCCCAATATCGAAGCTGAAGCCCTCAAAGCCGCCGCCGAAAAGCTATCCGCTAAACTGGGCGATAGTGCGGTGGTGCTAGGCTCCGCCAGTGAAGATGGCAAAGTTACCCTCGTTGCTTCTTTCAGTAAGGCAGTCAATGCCAAAGGTTTACAAGCTGGCAAATTTATCGGGGCGATCGCCAAAATCTGCGGTGGCGGTGGCGGCGGTCGTCCTAACCTCGCCCAAGCAGGGGGCAAGGATGCCAGTAAGCTTCCTGAAGCTTTGCAAGCGGCAGAAAATGAACTCAAACAGGCACTTGGTAATTTTTAGAAATATCCTTAAGTTAAGATAGAAGTCTAACCATGAAATTACACTCGTTAGCAATCGAAAATTTTCGCGCCATTAAACATCTTGAATTAGATTTTACTGACGAATTGTCAAGACCCAGATTAATGACTTTAATCGTTGGTCCTAATGGCTCTGGTAAAACTTCTATCTTTGACGCTATTGATATTGTCGTTAAAACGGCTGAAAACAAGAAAAAGCCTGAATTAAGAGAGGGCTTACTTTTCAATGTCCAGCAAATTGTAAGAGGTAGAGGTCAAACAGCAAAGATTAATTTTGAGTATTCGTTTGAAAATGACGAAGGAGAAGCGATTGTTGACTTATATTCAAAAATGGAACTTCAATGGTTTTTGGATAGATTACAACTAGGCAATAATGTTCCCATACAAGATAGCCTGAAAGTTGCTTGGTCATTTCCATCAAGAAATTATACTGATAATTTTGATATTGCCCCTGAGAGACAAAATCTTATTAATGTGGTTGGAGCTAGAGGAACTGCCAGACAATCAATAAAAAGAAATTTATCTACTAATAGTATCTTTAATAAGATTGGTGGAGTGTGCTACTTCGACCAAAGACGTTCTTTGCGGTTGTCCAACAGCTATAAAAATGACAGAATTGACAATTTAGAGCATGGAGAAGTGCTTACATGGCTTTACCAATTCTATAAACGGCATCTAACATGGAACAGTGAAAAATTTGGAGAATCTTATTGGGGAAAAGTACAACGTCTTTTTAATAAGATTTGCTATCCTTCTGAGTTTATAGGTTTAGAGTCGGGACCTGATTCAGATACTCTTATTTTGAGAAAAAATGGATTTGAATACGATCTATATCAAATGAGTTCGGGTGAGCATCAAATTCTACGAATCTTAGTCGGTTTAGCATCAGCAACAGCTAAAAACTCAATAGTTTTAATTGATGAAATTGAGCTTAACTTACATCCTGCTTGGCAAAAAAGATTAATTAGAGCATTGAGAGATGACACGGATAATAATCAATATATTTTTACAACCCATTCACCTGATGTAATCGGTCTTTTCTATGAATCAGAAATTATTCGCCTTGGTAAACTATCGGAGTAATTAAAAATGGATATCCAAGATGAGGATTTATATATTTTAGTTGAAGGAGAGCCAACTAGCCCCGAAGTTAAAGCATTTCGTAAACTGTTACCATTAGACAATACAGTAACTTACCAATTTGTTGAAATTGGTGGTAGTGGCAATTTTAATGCAGTTGCAAAGTTAATATACAATAAGGTCAAGAACAGAGAGGAAAGCTCTATTCATAAAGTAATTCCTGTATTAGCGATCGCAGATCGTGACTTTCGTAAATACTCATCAGGTGATAATGTTCAAGATAGCTTGTTGATTGAAAAAAATAGAGCAAAAGTTATTTATTGGGAGCGACATGAATGGGAAAATTTTTTACTTGATGAGCTAGATGTAATAATATCCTATCTAAATCAACTGCCAATCGAGTCATTAAAAAATAGACCTGCAAAGAAAGTCCCAAACCAAATAACAGAGGAATTGATCAATAATTTTTTGTTAGAGTATTTTCAAAACCAAATTCAGGCAGAATTTATAGAATGTATTAGATTTAGATTTTCGGATTTAAGCAAGTCATATCCTAAGCTAAAAGCACCCAAAGATATCATAGGTATAGAAAGTTTAAGAGAATGGTACAGATTACAAATAGCTGAACAATCCCAACAATCTAAACATAAAATTGAAAGCTATGCTACTATTTTTGATCAGGTTTTAGAAGAGTATGATTGGGGAAGTTGGATTGAAGATCCATTATCTTTATCCCTAGAAGATGGTAAGAAATATTTACGTGGTAAAGAAGCGTTTACAAGTCTTTTCAATTATCTATGCCAAGAGTTTGAGATCATTAATTTAAACGAAGATAAACTTAAAGAACGCATTCTCAAAGATTTGGAAAACAAACAAGAATCAGTTTTAGTTGCTCAGATTAACAAATTATTGTTGCCGTATTTAGAAAAAGCAAAGGAGGTCTTGGAGTGATGAATAGAGATATTGATTTTAGAATTAGAAGTTATGCTAAGGAAAGCATCCCTAGGACAATTTATGACTTAACTTTACGATGAGGTGCGAAGTTTAAGTCTTTTTGCCTAATTCCTTAACACCTTTGGATACAAGAACAGGATCAATCATTCAAACAATCAATTAATACTATGACTGAATCAGTGGCACAGTTTATTCATAATTTGCGGTGGATGGGATGGAATTTATTCCTCGCGTTCATTCCTTTCGCGCTGAGCTTAATTTTATTTGCCAAGCGATCGCCGAAACCACACAGAAATCCTTTTTGGTGGCTTAGCCTAGGCATCTTGATTCTATTTCTCCCCAATGCCCCCTATATCCTTACCGACATTATCCATTTTGTCAGTGATGTTCGATTGCCAAATATCACTGATAACGGGATTATTTTTATCTTAATTCCCCAATATACGGTGTTTTTGCTATTAGGCTTTCAATGCTATGTCATTTCCTTAATGGGGTTAACTGATTATTTAGCTAGATATAAGTTCATCCAAAATTCTATTGCACTAGAATTAGTACTCCATTTTCTCTGCGCGATCGGTGTGTATTGGGGCAGATTTAACCGCCTAAATAGTTGGGATGTGTTTACACAGCCAAAGCTTGTAATTCTAAATGGATTAGCCAATTTTTCAAATCCTAATTTTTACGTTGGTATTGTTCTGTTTTTTGTAATTTTCACTTTTCTCTACTACATTTGTAAATTGATCAATCATGCGATCGCTTTCTATTGGCAAAATCGCCCTAGTCAAGCTTCGGTTTAAATATTTCAATTCATATATCAATTCTCCAGTTATCAATTTTCCAAGATGTATAGAGTAACCGATCTTTGTGCGGATCTTGTCTTAGAAAATCGCTATACCTTAATTCGACAATTGGGTAAGGGTGGTTTTGCGACAGTGTGGGAAGTTGCAGATTTGCAGGCTAATGGCGATCGCAAGGCAATCAAGGTATGTAATGGGCATAGGCTGGAACAAGTTAATCAGTTACGCCTAGAATTTTGCAATCTAGAGGAGGTTCAAAGCCATTGGCAAGGCGATCGGCGTATTGTGCGAGTGGAGAACTTTTATCCGCAGGTGCAACCACAGGCAGGCGATCGCATTCCTTTACATTTTTTTGTGATGGAACGAGTTGATGGCAAGACCTTACGGGAGTTAATTAGCGAATTGGCTAAGGATGAAACTCATAAGCAACCCATTGATCCGCTTGCTAAGCGACCTATCAAGATTGTTAAGTTAATAGAACAATCACTAAAACAATCACTAATAAGGCGGCTATTTTATCGCTATCCCCCTTTGCGATCGCACCTTTCCTATGTACAGATCGCGCATCTATTAGAACAACTAGCAGAGGTATTACATTATCTGCATTCTGAGCATAATTATATTCTGCGGGATCTGAACCCTAACAATATTATGGTGACGCAGAAGGGGGAGATCAAATTAATCGATTTTGGGGCTGTCCGCAAGCTGGATAGACAGGATCAAAAACAATATTCAAACTATGTAAGTGCCTTTGATCAGAAGTCAGTTACCCGCGTTGTCACCTATGGCTATGCTGCCCCAGAGCAGAAAGACGGTCAAGCCCATTTCCGTTCTGATTTTTATAGCCTTGGTCAGACTATGCTTTTTGCGCTGACTGGACGAGATGCTGATAAAGTTGCTGAACTGCGGCTCAATTGGCGATCGCAGGTTCCGATTGAGCTTGTGGAGTTTATTGATAAGGCGACTAATGCCGATCCGCTCAAGCGTCATGCTGATGCAGGGAAGTTATTAGACGAAGCCCAACAGATTGGGCGATCGCTGCGGCATCAGTTTGGCAAAGGTGCGCCGATGCAACAACTAGCCAAAATGTTAGGCATTGCGGCGATCGCCACATTTAGTACCATTGGTATGCGGGCAACGGGTATATGGCAAGCATGGGAATTTGCCGCCTATGATCAAATGCTGCGAATGCGTCCTAGCCTTGCCAATCCGCATAAGATAACGGTTGTGGCAATTCAGCCTGACGATGCGAAATGGATGGGAGAACGCGATGTGTCCAATCAAAATTTGGCAAGGGCGATCGCTAATTTGCTACCCCATCAGCCCAAGGCAATCGGCATTGCGATCGCTAGAGATCAATCGGGACAGAATAGACCTGGCGATATGCAAAAGCTATTGCAAGAGCATGAGCATATCTTTGGCTCCTGTGAACCGCAAAGCCTTGATAGCGCCGCCGTTCCCTTTCAGCCAAAACCATCTGCGCCATTAGGGTTTGATGGCACATTGGTTGATACTGACAATTACTATCGCCGCCACAGCTTATTTTTTCCTGAAGATTTGCGAAAGAGAACCATTGATGAACAATGCCCTGCTCAACTATCTTTCAATTTGCTAATTGCTAACCACTATTTGCAGAAAGTTCACCATGGTTTCGATGCTCAAATACTATCGCCGTCAAGTTCTCAGCCATCTAGAAATCTGGTATCTTATAGCCTAGGACAACAAAAAATTCCTAGTCTTAGAGAAGAAGGGGCATATCAAGGATTTAGTTATGAAGGCTTTGATTATACATTTCAAGTTTTAGTTGACTATCAACCAATTTCTCAAATTATTACTAAAGTATCATTGCGAGATGTGAGCGAACAGAAAATTGCGAAAGAATTAATCAGCGATCGAGTGATTTTGATTGGTAGAATTGATGAAAGTATTGATTTGCCAAGGGATACTCCCTATGGGGCTATGCACAGCGTGGAAATGCGGGCGCAGATTATTAGTTACTTGATTGATCTTGGGGAAGGCAAAAGGCGAATCTTACAGCCTGCGAGTTGGTGGTTAGATAGTACTTTGATGCTTGTAATTGCCTTGATCAGTAGTTTTATTGGTTGGCGATTTCCCTCACGACGCGATCGCCTATTACATTGGTTGTTTGGCGCTGCGATTCTTTGGCTTGCCTGTTATTTCATGCTTCTATGGCAATCTCTATGGTTAGCCTATGTCCCATTCACAATCCTGTCTCTCCTTGCAATTATGGGCGAATTTGCCTACACTACATCCAGATTAGCTATAACTCAAATATATGCTTCTTACCGTAAAGGAACTCAAAAAATTAGCAATGCGAACTACATTAGTGACGATCTCGATTGTGACTAATGCGATGATGGTAGGGGGAACGGGAACAAATGCGATCGCGCAATCAGTTCCGAGCAGTTCCGAGCCTCAGCCAAGAAGACCGAGAGGGCAGAAGCCTTGGATACCAAGAGATCCCGAATGCCCACAAATTGCCAAAGGGCAACCCGTACTCACAGCCCTTACCCCACTGCTCGATCGCTACGATCAAGATGACATCGGCGATACGATCACCTTGGCACAAAATCCCACCTTTTACTTTTATTCTCCCTATACCACAGGCAAATACCGCTTTCGGTTGTTAGCCTCATCAAAGGCAGAAGTCGCTATTTATTCGCAAATAATTAACACCAGCGATCGCACTGGCATATTTGCTGTCAGCTTACCCATATTACCGATCCAACAAGAACAACGCTATTTTTGGGAACTAGAATATGTCTGTTCGCCCAAGCCTAATGCCAGTCGTCAAACCCTCTATGGCTATCTTTACCGCCTAAAACTGCCCGCCGCCCAAAGCCTAGAACTTAGCCGAGCCAAAACCACCAGCGATCGCCTCGCCTTCTATCAAAAATACGGCATCTGGTCAGAATTACTCACCGAAATTGTCCAAACCATGCCCACATCCCAATCTATTTGGCAAAAGGTTCTTGATGCTCAGGGTTTAGAGGCAATTTCGCAACAACCCTTGCTACTATTTCCTTAAAAACCCTTCACATCTTGGGGCAGAAAGGCGCGATCGCTCGGTAACATTGCCACAGGTTCTGTAAGCGTAAACTCTTTCTTCAAGATCCAATCTTTGAGGGTTTGCGCGGCGGCTTCTGATAGGTGCATACTGGCGAGGGGCGCAGTGCGAACCGTATTACCAGCGATCGTAATTTTGCCCGACTTAAGCTGAGCATAGGACACTGAGCCAAAAATAGGACGAACACGGCGCGGAATGGCAAAGTCAATCACAGGCGCAACGATCGCATCATCCATCACCGATGCTCTCGCCACCACCTCTTCATTAATGACTGGCAAAGGTACAGCCACCCCCAACATCAGAGAAGCACCATAATTACGAAAATAACAACCGCGTACCCATTCGGGGGTCATTTGTTTCGCATCGCCAATTAATGCCAAAGTAGCAGCAGGACCGATTGGGGTGCGGTTTTCTAAACGCTTTTGCAATGGAAAATGTTGTGTACCTTCCCAAGCCACATAACCAACACCACCACCCATAAAAATCCGCGTGCCGATGCCAATCAATTGCAGATCAGGATCATTCCACAGGGGCGAAATTACCCCTGGGTTAGAATAAACAGCATTACCCAGCCTTGGTTGCAATGGACCTAAGTAAGTATGCAGCGTCTCTTCACCGCCATTGACCCCAACAATGAAGTTTTGATAAAGATTACGAGGATTGAATAAATAAAACTGATTGATTGATTCCTTGGTAATCGTGGTTTCAAAGTTGGCGCGGGGATAGCAATCATTGGGTTGCCCGATCGCTTTGAAAGATACATTTTTCCCTGCAATTAGATCGGCGATCGCGTGACCACCACCACGATATTGTGGCGTTTCTTCGCTTGGCTCTGCCTCTTGGGTTGCGCCCAAGTAGATATCAACCGCACCAAAACCTGCATAGGCTGGTACACCATCAATCCAACAATTGCGAATTTTGATTGGTGGATCGGTATGACCAAGGTTAATGATCGCCCCTGATGACTCCATCGGCTCAAATGTGCCAGTCACGATCACATCCACCTGCTTTGACGCAGCCGTGACCCCGATCTCGGCAACAAGGGCTTTCAATTCGATCGCGGTGAGGACTTTTGCCTTACCCGCTTTGATTTTGGCATTGATATCGGCGATCGCTTGGGTCATAGGAAGTGGCAATAATATTCGCAAATTAGCACTGCTCTAGAATACATTGGTTTGGACTAGCCTATGTCTATCCCTGTAATACGAACAAGTATTTAGATATCAATAGTGAGTACCATTAGCTATTATGTATATCTGTTGTTATGTATACTAGATAACACCAATTACCACAGAGCTTGTTTTAAGCTGTAGTCTACTTGGGCTTAGCTAATGCTGCTATATTTCTATGTAATGGTTTGCATTGTTGTGTAGGGTTTGTTTGAGTCTTTTAAGGCACTAGAATATTGATATAACCTAACGGTCAAGAAATCACTGAGTGAGCGCACTCATCAATGCAGTCATTGCGGTAGAGTTTTAGACCGTGATCACAATGCTGCTCTGAATATATTGGCTATTGGTTTAAATAGGGTAGGGCATACCCAAATTTCTACGCCTGGGTCGAGTTCGACCTCTGCTAGTTAGATGTAAGTCTTTCTGGTAGGTTATCTCGCTAAATCAGGAATCTCAGTCACTTCAGTGCGGAGAATGTCAATGTATTGAGGTTTGGAAAATTTTTTGTGCCGATGTAAAGTTCATAAGCTCTGGGTTTCTCATTGAGAATTTGTCTAAGAGTCTTAATCTAGAGAGGTTTTTAGTAAAACAGCCCAAATCAATACCACACAAAGCTGTGAAAAGGTCTTTAAACAGTCTCTAGGCTCTGGGTGGCGATTGGGGCAAACTCCTCTTTTAGTGTGGTGTCTGTAATTATTGACAGCATTGAGGTATTTCAAAACTACACATCGGTGGGGGAAATTCGAGACAAATCTGATTTATTGAATGTCAGACAATTGTGATTATTTATGGTATTTGCGACTCTAGATATGGTAGATGATCAAATAAAAACCGCCAAAAGTGTCCTTAAGGGTTTGGAGCTTAGAGAGGATGGCTGCGTTTATGTTATCCGTAACAGTATTCGCTGGGCTTTTTATGTTCATCATGGCAAATTAGCCTATGCCTCCCATTCCCTCGACAGCTTTGAACGTTTAGAGCGACATTTGCGTGGTCTCAGTCGTGAAGTGCCAGCACTAAATGACAAGCTGCGATCGCAATTGCGGCTTATTTTTGACGACCCCAATCCCGACAATGCCAAATACAAAGTTACTAGCGAAATTTTATGCACCGAATATTTGGCACTTTTGTGGCTAGTCAATGAAAATTATTTGCCCAAGCCTCTTGCAAGCAAATTAGTTGCCAGAATGGCACAGGAGGTAATTGAGTCATTTCTTTGCCTAGAGGATGGCCAATTTATAGAGAAGTATTACCCCCATTTACTACGAAATATATACTGCAAACTAACGACCAGCCAAATCCTAGATGTTGTCGAAAAACGGCTCCAAGCTTGGTATAGCCTCGGGCCGACCATCTGCTCCCCCCATCAATGTTTATATCTTGTCAGCCAAACCTCAGCAGCGCGACGGATGTCTATGGACACAGTTCAGAGACTAGGCAGGATTCTTAGGGGGTTTAATTTTTATCAGTTAGGAGCGCTGTTAGGTAAAGATCCTCTCATGCTCGCCAAGCAACTTAGCCCAATGATCAAAGATGGCTCAATTTTACTAAGAGATCCTCTGCCCCCCTTTGATCTATTACCCCCCACATATCGCCTCAGTCCTGATGAAGAGGAGTATAACATTAACCAGTTATCAGAAACCTTGGAAGAATTTGAAGAGACAGCAAACGATGGCATTTCTTCTATATCTCAGGTTTTAGCCCACGGTTCCCCCAAGACTTGGAAAGTGGTGTGCATTGATGATAGTGAGTCGATGCTCAGCATTATTAGGAGCTATTTAGGTAGTGAAGATTTTCAAGTAACTTTAATTCAAGATTCGATGAAAGCCTTGATGAAAATAACTTCAATTCGTCCTGATTTGATTTTGTTAGACATTGGAATGCCTAACGTTGACGGTTATCAATTATGTTCTCTAATTCGTAAATCTTCAAGTCTCAAAGATATTCCGATTGTAATGGTTACGGGGAATAAAGGCTTAATTGATCGAGCTAGGGCAAAACTAGCAGGAGCAACTGACTATCTCACTAAACCTTTTGTCCAATCAGATTTATTAAAAATGATGATGCGTCATTTGATATGATTTTATCAGCAATTTTGACAATTATTTTGGTAACAATTTAAAAAAGGCAGCACATAATGACAACAATAATTGTGGTTGAAGATACAGTTACCGAGAAGGACTTAATTGTTAGCTACTTGGTTGACAGTGAATACAATGTGATCAGGGCTAACAATGGTCAAGAGGAACTCAAAAAAATTGAGGGCAAGAGACCTGATGTGGTGATGAATGATCTGGTTATGTCAGACATGAATGGTCTGGAGTTGTGCCGCAATCTGAAGAAAAATGCTGAGACTAAGGATGTGCCAATTGTTGCTTGCACTTCTAAGAATCAAGCACTAGATAAGCTTTGGGGCATGAAACAAGGCATCGATTTTTATATCAGTAAACCTTTCAGTCGTGAGGATATTTTACACGCTGTACGTTCTGTGATCTAGTAGGGGAAGTTGTTTAGTGAGAAATGTTGTTTAGTGAGAAATATTTAGGAGGTACGACTTTGATCACTGTCTTGGTTGTGGAGGATAACCCTTCTGAACTCGCGCTAATTTGCGAGTATATTAGACAAGGAGAATACAATATCATTACTGCTAGTGATGGCACCGACGGTTTAGCAAAGTTTGAAAGGTTGAAACCTGATGTTATAATTACTGACTTAGTTATGCCAGGGATGAGTGGTTTAGAGCTTTGTCGGGCGATCAAAAGGCTTTCTAGCAAAGTACCTGTAATTGCTTGTACTTCTAAGGATCAAGAATTAGATCGTTTTTGGGGAATGAAGCAAGGTATAGATGTCTATATCACTAAGCCATTTACCAAAGATGAAATTCTTCAAGCTCTGCGATCGCTAAAGGTTGGGATATAGGATGAGCAAACTATTAATTGAGCTACAGGAAGACCAACCAAGGACAAGCTTGGGCTTGACTTATTTAACATTGCAACTCGGTCAGAATTTAGACATGGCAGTGCCGTTAGACTCTATTCAGGAGACAATCATTGTCTCTTCTGAGAGATTTACCCAGATGCCCAATACGCATCCTTGTCTTATCGGTTTAATTGAACATCGCAGTAATGTTTTTTGGGTACTAGATTTGCCCCAGTTGCTAGGATTTACAGCTATTGATCCCACCGCTCTCGAAACCCATGTTGCGATCTTACAAATAGGTGCGTCATTTATTGGTTTGGCTGTCTATCGCATTGGGCAAGTGATGAGGTTTGCTGAAAATAGGATCTTGTCCCCACAGGATTTATCAGAGACAAATATTCCCAACGAAGCTAGGAAGTTTTTGAGCGGTTGGCTGATTCGCCCTGACAAAGGTATGCCGCGCCTGTATTTACTAAACACAGATGCGATCGTTAGTCATGGTTTCAGTATATAAGTTTCATTCTCCTCTTGCCTTTTTTGTTTTTTTTATTTTTATTAAAAAATGGAGTTTACTAAGATGGCTCTTGACTCGCGCTCTCACCTTGACAGCCCTGAAGTAATGAATGGTAATGGTACAAAACCTATTAGCAACGACTTGGGGAATCTTGATAGCAATGATATCCATGCAAAGCCCATTACTGCATCCTTGCCTTTTGTGCCTACATCGCCAAAGTCTGGGCATAATCCCATAAGAGCTTGGTGGCAGGCGCTAGGCTTGCGGACAAAGACGGCAATTATTTCAGTAGCAGCAATTACAATTCCGTTGTTAGTTTTAGGGGGATTCACCTATGTGTATGTAGGTGAAAACGTTGCTCTCTCAACTCAAAAAGCAAAGGCTTTACGCGCTGAAGGGGCAGCTTATCGGGTGGCATACTTCATGCGTGAACGTTATGCCGACATTATTGTGCTTTCGCAATTGCCTTCTTTGACTAATCCGAAGGTGCAAGCATCTTTGAACTTGGCGGAGCAGAAAGAGATTTTAGAAAATTACATAAAAAGTTATGGGGTTTATGACAGTATCGCGGTATATCGTCCTGATGGGAATTTAATTGTAGATGCAAGCACAGAGCCACCACCAACGAATATTTCTAAGCGTCCCTATTTTCAGACGGTACTTAGCACCAATAAACCTTTCATCAGTCAACCTGAGCCTTCAGTTGTAACTAAAAAGGTCAGCATCTTTGTGGCTGCACCAGTCAAGGATATTACCACTGGCAAAACTACCGCAGTTATCCGTACTCGAATACAAGCTTCGGTTTTAGAAGATTTGATTAAAGACTTTAGTGCTGATGGTGAAGAGTATCACTTAGTTGAGTCGGATGGTAAGTTTTTCGTGGCTTTAGAAAAGGATCAGGTAGGGCGTGAACTTAAGGTGGATTTCCCAGGCTTAGGGTCTCTGGTTGACAAAGGAGAGAGTGTTTCTGCTAGATCGATTGACTTGGTTGATAGTACTGAGCAGTTTGTTGGCTATTCTCCATTGCCCAAAATCGAAGGATTGCCAGATTTAAAATGGAGTACTTTGATTGCAGCTGATACGGATATCGCACTAAAACCGCAGCAACAATTGCTGTTGATTTTCGTCTTAGCCACTGGTGGCATCACTATATTGGCAGGGCTGTTGGCGATCGCGATCGCTCAGAGGGCAACTAAGCCAGTTATTGATGCAACGGCGGCGGTGTTTGAGCTAGGTAAGGGGAATCTTGATACACGCCTAGAGGTTACAGGGCAGGATGAGTTGGCGCAATTGGGGGATAACATTAACGCAATGGCTGGACAGTTGCAGACCTTCTTGGCTTTGCAAGAAACCCAAGCAAGGCGATCGCAAAGTTTGGCGCAAGTATCGCGATCGCGAAATATTGCAGAACTGGACGAGCCTTTGAGCCGATTCTTGTCCGAAATTCGCCAAGAACTAAACTGCGATCGACTGGTGCTGTATCGCTTTGTTTCAGGTTCATCCATCAGTAGTCAAGGGATTATAGTTGCTGAGTCGGGGCTAGTAAATTTACCTAGTGCCAAAAACGCGGGCTTAAACGATCCCTGCATTCCGCAAGAAATTCTTGAAGCTTATAAGCAGGGTCGGTTAGTGGCAACTAGGGATGTATTCGATGCAGGATTCTCACCTGCTCACCTAGACTTGATGAAAAAGCTCCAGATCAAAGCCAATCTGGTTGTGCCAGTGTTACGGGCTGGTGAGTTAGATAGTCTGTTAATTGCCCATGCCTGCTTTGAAAATCGCCAATGGCAGGAACCAGAGATCAAGCTAATGCAAAGCTATGCCGAGGAAATTGGGCGAGCGCTTGGTGGTTTAGCCACTGTGGAGCAACAGATTTATGTGGCAGAGCAGGAGCGTCAACGCAGTGTAGCCTTGCAAAAGGAGTTAATTACATTATTGTCGGATGTTGAAGGTGCAGTATCAGGGGATTTGACCGTTCGCGCTCAAATCTCGGCGGGTGAAATTGGCATTGTTGCTGACTTCTTTAATGCGATCGTAGAAAGTTTGCGGGAGGTTGTCACGCAGGTAAAACAGGCGACTTTGCAAGTAAGCTCATCGGTAAATACTAACAATGAATCAATTCGCAGTCTGGCGGATGAAGCCACTTTGCAGGCGCAACAGCTTGACGAAGCATTGCAGTCGGTGCAAGCGATGACCGACTCGATCCAGCAGGTATCGGTGAATGCAAAACAGGCGGCGGATGCTTCTAACCAAGCGGCGGTGACGGCGGAAACAGGTAGTCAAGCGATCGAGCAATCAGCTTCTAGTATTTTGCAGTTACGGCAAACTGTGTCGGAAACTGCTAAGAAGGTAAAACGGCTTGGTGAGGCTTCGCAACAAATTTCTAAGGTTGTGGTTTTAATTGACCAGATTGCGCTCAAGACAAATATGTTGGCGGTAAATGCCAGTATTGAGGCGGCGCGTGCAGGTGAAGAGGGACGTGGCTTTGCGGTGGTTGCCCAGGAAGTTGGTGCATTGGCGGCACAGTCGGCGACGGCAACCAAGGAAATTGCCCGCATTGTGGAAAGTATTCAACAGGAAACCAGTGAGGTGGTGGAATCCATGGAAGCTAGTACTTTGCAGGTGGTGGAAGGTACAAACAAGGTGGAAGATGCTCGTAGGAGTTTAAATCAAATTGTGGAGGTGGCACGGAAGGTAAATGAACTATTTCAGGGCATTTCTCAGGCTACAGTTTCGCAGGTGCAAACTTCGCAATCGGTAAAACAGGTTATGGAAAGTCTCTCCAGTCAGTCGCAAAAGTCTTCGCTAACCTCCCGCGAAGTGGCGACAGCGCTCCAAGAGACCGCCAATGTTGCCAGTAAATTGCAGGCTTCGGTGGAGACATTTAAGGTGGAGGCCGCTTAAGTCCATGCCAATCAGCACATTAAGCGATCGCGAGTGGGAAGTTCGGTTATTATTTCTCGATGAAATGCGGGATTTTTTAGCGGACATTGAAACGGAAGTATTGGGTTTAAGCGATCGCGGTTTACAACGCGCATCAGCAAACAAGATCTTACGGGCGGCTCACTCGATGAAGGGTGGATCAGCGATGATGGGATTTGATGCCCTGAGCGAATTCTCTCACCAGTTGGAAGATTTTTTTAAAATTTTGCAAGCAGACAGTCAAGTAATCCTGACCTCAGAAATGGAGGCGTTATTTCTGGAATCTCTCGATGGCATCGGTAAGGTGGCTAGTATATACAAACAGCGCCAGTCCCCTGATCCAGCATGGATCGCGCAGGAAGTTAGCAAACCTTTTCGACAGTTGCGCGATATCCTCGGCGAGCTGTCAGCGCACCATGAAGCTAGCCTGCTATCAGAAGAGGCGGGGCAGGATATGCGGGTTCTCATGTTTTCCACTGAGGTGGATGCCTGTCTCAATCGCTTAACCGATGTCTTGGCTGATCCATATTCCCAAGTTTTGCGTGAGGAGTTTGAGATCACCAGTCAGGAGTTTGGCTGTTTGGGCGAGATGTTGGAGTTGCCAGCCTTTACCAATCTTTGTCAAGAGATTAGCCAAGCATTGGCATCCGATGATGCCGATCTCCATGCGGTTACGACTGCGGCTTTAGAAATATGGCGGCGATCGCAGGCTTTAGTGCTAGTCAGTCAGTTTCAGGCATTGCCTGAGCATTTTGACATAACTGCTCCCACCTTGGCTGATCATAGTTTGCCTCAAGGCAGTCTAGATTTAGCCGTAATGGAAGAAGATCTTACTGTTGGCAATCCAACTCCTGTTGCTAATGCTGTTGCCAATGCTAGTGCTAAAGATGAAGCAAATTCTCTCATCAATCCCACCGCTCGTGTGCCATTACGTCAATTAGAAATCCTGAGCGATCGGTTTGGGGAGATGAACGCCGAACGCAGTGGTCTACGCATCCATCTACAAAGGATGCGCGATTTAGTCCAGTTATTGAGTACGAGAATACAACATCTTGAGCAGTCTAACGCTCAACTGCGGGAGGTTTACGATCGGGTATTAACATCTTCTGAGTCCATTACTTCCAGTCCAATTATCAGCAATACGCCTATATTTAATCCAATTAATCAAATTAATCAAATTAATCAAACTCCAGAAACCTTTCTGCCCTATGCCAACCGCTTTGACCTTTTAGAGATGGATCGCTATAGCGAACTCCATGTGCTGTCACGGGAAATTATGGATAGTGTGGTGCAGTTGCAAGAGGTTTATAGTGATTTGGGAACAGCATTGACCGATACGGAGGCAACGGAACGGGAACTGGGGCGCACTTCTCGGCAAATGCAAACGGCGATCGAACAGACGCGGATGCGGATGCTCAGTGAAGTTTTAGATCGTTTTCCCCGTTTGTTGCGCGACTTGTCCTTGACCCATGGCAAGCAGGTGGAGCTATCGGTGCGTGGCAGCTCTACCCTCGTGGAGCGATCGGTTTTGGAGAAATTAGAAGATCCTTTATTGCATCTAATTCGTAATGCCTTCGATCATGGCTTGGAAACACCAACAGAAAGGCTTGCCGCAGGTAAATCTCCCAAGGGGCGTATTGAAATAGCCGCAGGCTATCGCGGCAACCAGACTGTAATTACTGTTAGTGATGATGGGCGCGGTATTAATCTGGATAAACTACGCGATCGCGCCTTGCAAATGGGCATTAGTGAAGCTGATCTCGCTAATTCTACACAAGCAGAGCTTTTAGAATTAATTTTTGAGGCGGGTTTTAGTACGGCAGAACAGGTTACGGCACTGTCGGGGCGGGGTGTGGGTATGGATGTGGTGCGCTCTAACCTCGATATGATCGGTGGCAGCATTCGCATTGAGACGGAAATGGGTAAAGGTTCTAGTTTTATTCTGACCGTGCCTGTATCCCTGTCCATCGCCCGCATTCTGTTGTTTGAAAGTAATAGTTTGCAAATGGCGCTATTGACTAGTACCGTTGAGGAGATTCTATTAGTACGCAATACTTCGGTCTATACCGCCGCAGGTCAAGATGTAATCGATTGGGAAGGTTATTCCGTACCGATCGTCAAATTAGGCGATCGCTTACAATTTAGCCGTCCCCAAATGCAAACGGAAACCGAAAACCTCCCGATCATCGATGAGCCATTAATCTTAATTGTTGCTCGTAATAATATTCCCTTTGGCTTGCAGGTAGATTGCTATTGGGGCGAACAGGAGGTGACAATTCGCGGCGTACAAAGTCCGATCGCTATGCCCGTTGGCTTTGGCAGTTGTGCGATTTTGGGCGGTGGTAAACTCGTACCCATTATCGATATTGACAACCTGCTAGATTGGGCGATCGCTGATATCAAACCAGAACGTCCCAATACTCTTTCTCTATTGCCAAACAAGAGCGATCGGCGATCGACGATCTTAGTAGTTGATGACTCAATCAATGTGCGGCGATTCTTGGCGATGACCCTAGAAAAAGCTGGATATCGGGTTGAGCAGGCTAAGGATGGTCACGAAGCGATCGAACGGCTCCGCAAACTTTCACAATCGCCAACCGCCGCATCGGTTAAGGCGGTCATTTGCGACATTGAGATGCCGCGTTTAGATGGTTTTGGTTTCCTAGTTCAGTCGCGTAGTGACGAGCATTGTCAAAAAATTCCCACAATCATGCTGACATCCCGTAGCGGCACAAAACATCGTGATCTTGCAATGCGGTTAGGTGCTTCTGCATATTTTGCTAAGCCATTCAAAGAAAACGAATTATTACAAACCCTTGCCCAGTTGGTGTAATACCGATTCACAAAAGTGTGGCTACACTTTTGTGAATTGAAAACCAAACCCAGTATGGGTTTTCAAATAAAGAAATGGCTACGCCATTTCTTTATTTGGGTTTGAGCGCAAAGCGCTGCAACTATGGCGAGATGTCTAGTTATCCAATAGAACAGAATCTTTGGATAGAGCAATTTGAATCTTACAGAAACCTTCAATGTGACTGCAAAAATCTTGAAGATGCTGCTCCGCCCATGCTTGTCCGTTGCTGAGAGGCGTGTCAAAACCATTGGCAAACACATGGACATTCGGCTCACTAGCATCGGGCATTACTAACACCCAATCGCGATCGCTATAAAAAACCTTCACCCCGTCAATTAGTTCCACTGTTTCGCGTCCATAGGATTCTACGAGATGACGCATCAAGGTTCCTTTAATGCTCCAAGGACAGCGCACTGTTTGCTTGCGGAAATGGCAACGGGGCAGATGGGTTCTCACCTGCGATAGCGATCGCCCCTGAAGCGTAATCCATTCCATAATTTTGGCAATACTAAACATGGCATCAAACCCAGGATGCAGTTGGGGAAAGATAAATCCCATTTCCGCCGAACCACCAATCACCACGCCCGAATTATTGTGACAGGCAGCCATCAAGGCGGTGGGGTTAGCCCTTGTGCGAACCACCTTGCCTCCATGCTTTTCGGCGATTAATTCCACCATTCCCGAAGCTGACACTGGCGCAACAACCGTGCCGCCCTCCTGAGATGTCAGCGCCATTTCCACCATTAAGCCTGTCAAAATTTCATCGCGAATTGGTTTGCCTACTTGATCCACTAAAATGAATTTCTCGCCATTGGCATAGACCTGTACGCCAAAATTCGCCCTGACTGCCTTCACCACATCGGTTAACTGATCGAGCATTTTTTCGCGATCGACAGGTGCAGGGGCAACCTCATTGAGACTGGCATTGAGTACCACCACATCAGTACTAAACTTCCCTAAAATCCTTGGTAAAACTGCCCCTGATACGGCGTAAACATAATCAATGACAATTTTTTTGCAATCACTATAACGAATCGCTTCCACATCAATATTTTTGGCAAAGCCGCTATTGTAATAGTCGAGAACGCGGGTGGGATAGCTAATTTCACCGATCTCTTCAATGCGGGCGCGGCGAAAATCTTCCTTAAAAAAAGTACCTTCGATTTTCTTTTCCGTCGATTTATTGATGTTAATGCCATTGGCATCAAGGAACTCGATCATCACACAGTCGTTGCGATCGGGATGTACGCGCACATGAATACCGCCCACAACACCAAGACTAGGCGCAATAAAGCGGGAAATGGGAATGGCGGTTGCTTCGAGGTTTTCCACATTTATGCCCACGGACATTAATCCTGAAATTAGCGATCGCGTCAACATTCGACAGATCGTGCGTTGATCTCGGGAGACCATCACATGGGAACCTGGGCGCAGGGTAGCTCCATAGGCGGCTCCTAGCTTAACGGCAAATTCGGGGGTAATATCGACATTGGCAAGTCCCGACACGCCATTTTGTCCAAACAGATTCCGCGCCGCCATTGCCCCCCAAATCAAGTTAGTGTTTAAGGTTGCCCCCGATTCCACGTGCTTGCTAGGCCAAATCCTAACATTGGGGAAAATTCGCGCCTCTTCCCCAATCACAGAGCTAGAACCAACCACTGCCCCTTCCATTACATGGGCGCGGCGACTGATGCGAGAGTTGCGGGAAATTGTGCAAGCCCAAAGATGACATTCTTCGCCAATCATTACACTATTGCCAATAATCGGTCGCTGAAGGTCGCAATCACTGCCAATGGTGACGCGATCGCCGATAATCGTCCCCGCCGAAATCTTGGTGCGATCGCCGATGGAACAATTGCTGCCAATCAACACAGGCGGCTCGATCTGCACCGTTGGCGAAATTACCGTATGCTGACCGATCCATAGTCCTGTCCGCAACTGCACATAGTCTAAATCTAGATGAATTCTGCCGCGAATGCCGTCATACTGGGCTTGGCGATAGGCATCCAAGGAGCCAATATCACACCAATAGCCACTGGCAATATAGCCATACATGGGAACTCCCTTTGCCAAGAGCAGAGGAAATAGATCATTGGAAAAGTCGCTTGGAGAGTTGACTGGTAAAAAACTAAGCACCTCTGGTTCCAGAATATATATCCCCGTATTCACCGTATCGGAAAATATTTCACTTGTAGAAGGTTTTTCTAAAAATCTTTGAATCCGATCTTCCCCGTCGGTGATGACCACGCCAAAAGCCATGGGGTCACTTACCCTTCTTAAAATCAGCGTGGCTTGGGATTTTTTAGCACGGTGAAATTTGATCGCTGCCGTGAGGTCAAAGTCAGTGATGCTATCGCCACTGATTACCATAAAGGTGCTATCGAGGAGGCTTTCCACATTTTTCACACAGCCTGCTGTGCCTAAGGGCTGATCCTCTTCCACCACATACATCATATTTACGCCAAAGTCTGAACCATCGCCAAAATGATCGCGGATCACATCGGGTAAATAATAAAGGGTGGCAATTACTTCGCGAATGCCATGTCGCTTGAGCAGATTGAGAATATGTTCGGTAATGGGGCGATTGAGGACAGACACCATCGGCTTTGGCATATCGCAGGTAAGCGGTCTTAACCTAGTGCCTGATCCACCTGCCATTAATACTGCTCTCATAGATCCTCCAAGCGCCAAGCTGTTGTAATAGGATTAGGCTCTAGTATGCTTTAAATTTACGATCAAGCAATGAAAATAAACCTTAATGATAATGCTAATTCGCGGTTAGCTTCAGAACCTGCAAGGACTATTGATAAACAAATTATTGTGGCTTTAGATATGCCCACGGCGATCGCTGCCCTCGAACTATGCGATCGCCTGCCTGATGTCACCTTTTGGAAAGTGGGACTAGAACTGTTTATTGCCGATGGCGCTGCTGTGTTGCGCGAGCTAAAGGCGCGGCAAAAAAAGATCTTTCTCGATCTGAAGCTCCATGATATTCCCAATACCGTTGGCTCCGCCTGTCGCGTTGCTACAAAATACGGTGCGGACTTCCTGACAATTCATGCCGCAGGGGGCAGAGCAATGATGCAAGCTGCCCAAACTGAAATCGCAGGTTCTGCGACCCAGCTTTTAGCCATCTCGCTGCTCACCAGTATCTCCGCCTCAGAGTTAAATAATGATCTACAAGTTGCCCTTGATGTGCCTGAATATGTATGGCAAATGATATCTATGGCTCAGGCAAGTGGGCTGACTGGTGCAGTTTGCTCGCCCCATGAGGTCAAAGATCTGCGATCGCGTCTGCGATTGGAATTTGGGGAAGAAATTGGTAATAATTTCTGTTTTGTCACCCCAGGGGTGCGTCCCACAGGGTCAGATGTGGGGGATCAGCGCCGTGTGATGACCCCGCAAGCGGCGATCGCCGCAGGTGCAAATTACTTAGTCATTGGTCGCCCAATTACTGCCGCCGCCGATCCTGTCGCTGCATGGCAAGCGATCATCAATCCTGTTTGATTTATGAACGTAAGACAGAGCGAACAGGAGTCAAAACATTGCCTAATCATCGCTAAACGATGTATTATATTTGACTGCACTGAAAAATAGGAGACTAGTGTCATGAGCCGTATATGCCAACTAACAGGCAAAAAAGCCAATAATGCCGTATCGATTTCTTTCTCACACAAGCGCCACAAGCACTTACAGCAAGTAAATTTGCAAGATAAGAAAATTTGGTGGGAAGAAGGTAAGCGTTTCGTCAAGTTGCAAATTTCGACCAAGGCAATCAAAACCTTGAAGAAAAAAGGTTTGGGCGCATTTGCAAAGGAAGCAGGTATTGACCTTCGCAAGTTTTAATGCGACTGACAAAATCAAAAAACACGAGCAGCCCCAGTTTTGCTAGAGCCTCTCGTGTTTTTTTATGGTTAATTCAACCCATAATTGTTGTAAAATAATTCTTAATTAAGCATGAATTACTAATAGGTTAATTAACCAATGAGTAAGCATCAAGCATTAGGAAGTCAGCCCGATCGCTTGCCTGAGGCGATCGCCGAGATTATGGACAATCTCGATGATTTAATTTGGTCATTAGCTTTACCAGATTTGCGACCCACTTATTTCAATCGGGCAGCAGAGCAGGCATATGGCGATCGCTGCCAAGCGCCAAAAGATCCTTGGTATTGGTTAAAAAATGTTGTCGCGGCAGATCGGCACAAAATGCAAACAGCAATTCATACAGCGCAACTCAATGATTCCTGCTTGATCAATTATCGCATTGCCACCGATGGGGGCATTCGCCACTATTCCGCCAAACTAAAGACTTTTAAAGATGCGTCTGGTTCTGCAATTCGCCTCGATGCGATCGCGACATTATGTAAGGAAATATGTGCAGAAACAGACAAGCAACCACAAACGGATCGTAAACTAGCTCAAGAAAGGCTAGTCAAAAGTGATGCTCACCTTAAAGCTGCCCAGCGAATAGGAAAACTGGGTAGTTGGGAATATGACATTCAGCAAGACAAAGCAACTTGGTCGGAAGAGGTCTTTCGCATTTTTGGGCGCGACCCTGCGATGCCAGAGCTACGCTATCTAGAGCTAAAAAATTATATCCATCCAGAGGACTTTGAATATTTTGATCGGACTGTGCAGAATGCTGTGCAGAACTGTCAGCCCTATGATGTTGATTATCGCATTTGTCGTGCAGATGGCACTTTGATCTATGTGTCAATGAAGGCAGAAATTATTGGTGATGCCACAGGGCAACCCGTGCAAATTGTTGGCACTCTTTTGGATATTAGCGATCGCAAGCTTGCAGAACTAGAATTGATTCGCAGTCGCGATTTACGGGAAAGTATTTTTAATGAATCGACAGATGCTCTATTTTTAGTTGACCCACAGACTTTATTAACCACAGACTGTAATCTACCTGCTGTAGCTCTATTTGAAGCTTCGGAAAAGTCACAACTAATTGGCATTGAAGGTCATATACTTCAGCGCTATCAGTTTTCACCTGAAGAAATGCAAGAGATTGCGCTCGATATCAATAAGCATGGATTTTGGAGTCGTGAAGTTGAATATGTGACGCTTAAAGGTAAACAATTTTGGGGCAATCTGGCAGTTAGAGTAATTCAGATTGCAGGCAATTCCATTAATCTCGTGCGTGTATCTGATATTAGCGATCGCAAAGATTTTGAATCACAAATCTTGAAGACTTCTCAAGAACTAGAAAGTACTAATCAGGAATTAGAATCTTTTTGCTATTCTGTTTCCCACGATTTGAGAGCGCCATTACGTCACATTCATGGGTTTGTGAATGCCCTTAAACAACAGATTAATCAACAGAATGCCATAGATGATCCTAAAATAATTCATTATTTGGAAGTGATTGATAACAGTAGCCAGAAGATGGGACAGCTAATTGACGGATTACTTAGCCTTTCGCGTTATGGCAGAAGACCTCTTGAGCTTAAACAGCTAAAGTTAAGAAATTTGGTTGACGAGGCGATCGAGGTTATTTGTGGCGATTTAGACTGTCTTGCCAATGTGCAGTTTGAAGTTAGTGAACTGCCAGATATTGTTGGCGATCCGACCTTGCTAGAACAGGTATTCCGTAACTTAATTAGCAATGCCATCAAATTTAGTCGCAATCATCCCCAGCCCTGTATTTCTATTAGCAGTCTGCCCGATCGCACGATTATGATCAAAGACAATGGCGTGGGCTTTCAAATGGAATATGCCGATAAATTATTTGGAGCTTTTCAGAGACTGCACAGTGACAGGGATTTTGAAGGTACAGGCATTGGCTTAGCGATCGTACATCGCATTGTCCAGCGACATCATGGCAAGGTGTGGGCTGAAAGCCAGCCCAATCAGGGTGCAACCTTTTTTATTCAGATTTAGATAATCTAAAGTTATCTATTGTTGGGTGATAAGTTGCTCAAAAAAGCTAATCACCTGCACCCGTTTCGGCGGCGGCTTTTCTTTCGAGAGCCAACAAGAATGGACAATATGAATATTTTAGTATTATGGGCGATCGCTTCAAAATGGAGTAAACAGGCGATCAGCTAATCTCACTAACTTTGCCTGAACTAAACCTCACCGCAAATAAAATTTTTCAAGTTGGTATAATTTAATTTTAGAAAGTTTTTATGATAAATTGCGATCGCCTTTTTCATAAATCAAGATTTAGTAGTGATCGCTAAACTTGCTTGATTTTTCAGCACCATTAGCGATGAGATAATCCTTAAAAAATTTGGTCGATAATTATTGGATTTTAGAACTATTGGCATCTGATGACTCAGGAGTCTTTTTGCCAACATTTTTAATATCAATAAACTTACCAAGTAAATCGAACCAAAAACTAGAACCCATGGAAATAGCGATCGCACTGACAAGCCAGCCGCATACAGTAAGAATTGATTTTGGAAATAGAAACAAATATTTTGTTTCTATTTTCTTGCCATCCTTCTTGCCATCATCTTCATCAAAAAGAGAGAAAACATGATGTCTTGAAAATCTTTCTTCAGTTGAATTTTGCTTATTCCATCCAAGAGGCAAACTTATTTCTTCTTTTATCTTTTTATCAATATCTTGCTTAATCGTTGAACTGACTTTTCCTGTTTTCTCAAAATCACTTTTTGCTTTATCTCTAACTTCTTCAGCATAACTACTTACAGATTCCCTTAGGACTTGATCTTTAGAAAGACGATCAACAATATGGAATGTATCTGCATTTGCCGCGATCGCAATCACAAATCCAATTATGATAGCAACTAGTCTGGCATTGCGTTTATATACACCTTTAGCTCTGAGCATGGAGTTGTCGTACCAGTTTTCAACTTCTAACTGAAACTGGCTCAATTGCACTTCTAGCTCTTGTGCTTTGAACTGTGATTTTTTTACAAGCCTGTGAAGACTAAGCTTTAAATGTTCAGGAAGGTCAGGAACGTAGTTAATTAATTCTCTCATCTCCTCATTAGAAATTACTGTCACATAGATTAGTATAGATCTAGATATATTAGTGAGTAGATGAGGATCTTTATTACTATACTCACTTAAGTACTTAGATTTAAAATCGGATGAGTTGATGACTTTTATTATTTTTTCATAAGTTACTTCTTCCTTTTCCAATTCTATAGCTGAATAAATTTTACTATAAATTTTATATACTTCAATATCTTTGCAATATAAAATAATTTCTATTATTTCTAGAGGATTTGGTGCAAGCTCTCTTAACAAAGATTTTCTTCGATAATCAGATAAACCACAAGTTTTTGTATCATCTTTAAGAGTATCATCAAAAATAAATTCAAATAGTTCATTATCAATCCTAGATGCTCCTATAGCAATATTATTTAGGGCATCAGAAAAACTTAATTTATCATTATCATATTCAGATAAAATCTTATTATTCAACTCAATAATTTCGCTTAATTTGTTTTCTTTATCTTGAAGTTGATTTTTTTGAAATTCCACCTCGGCAAGGTCTTGATGTGATTTACTTATTTCATTATTATCTAATTCATTTAATGGATTATTAACAATATCTTTTAATTGACTTTCGCGCTTTTTAAGTTTTATTCGTTTGTCATTTAATTCTGATTTTTGGTTGTTTATTTTATTATTTATGAATGACTCTAATCTCAGTTTTGCCCAATATTTAGTAATTAGTGGGATTTGCAATGTATCTAAAAAACCAGAAGCAAATATCTGTTTGTTAATTGCAGAAGGTCCACTAGTTTTACCTTTACCGAACACACCTTCAATATTTTGCCCGATCAAATCTCCTATAAGCCTTGGGATCTTTGCCAAAAGACCCTTAGCTCCTTGATTCAAATCTTCAATCAAAGGATTACTATAAATAGCGTTCGCTAATTTTTTAGCATTAGCTAATTCCTTAATTTCATTATTACCTGATAGTAGTCCTTGGATTGATTGCTTTAGATGAACTGCTCGCCATTGAAAGATGGTCGTAATTAGCTCTTGTATTTCCGAAGCTAGTAAACTTAGGATTAGATAGATAAAAAATAGACCAATTACAATATCAAGAATGTATGAAATACCCATGAATATTAATCCTATGCATAATTTTGCCGACTATAGAATGAAAATTAAAACTTTTCAAGCTCTATTATAGAGCTTCATTGGCGATCGCAGAATTTGCAATTTTAACCAATGCCTCTTGACTGCCATCAAGGTGAAAAATGACAGAACGTGAGCCGATCGCCTTACACAAAAGAATGCCCTTCCCGTAAAGATTAGAGTTAACATAGAAATCATATTCTTGTCGTAAGCAAGGCAGCCCAGCCATGATGATCCAAACCTTACCGAAAGTTACGACCTTTGATGAATTTGTGGAATTTCTTCCCGAAAATTCTGGAGTGCGTTACGAACTACATAACGGAAATATTATTGAAATGGCTCAACCAGTTGGTGATCACGAAGAATCTAAGGGATTCTTGACCGTCAAGCTTAGTGGATTAATCGATCGCTTGGACTTACCATATCTTATCCCTAACCAAGTCATCGTTAGACCTGAAGGCAAAGATTCTGGATATTTTCCAGATATATTAGTGATGAATCGCGCCAATCTACCTAACGAACCACGCTGGAAGAAAGAATCGATTCTGAGTCAAGGGGCATCTATACCTTTAGCCATTGAAATTGTGTCTACTAACTGGCGAGATGATTATTATCTGAAATTTGCTGATTATGAAGAAATGGGAATAGCTGAATATTGGATTATCGATTATGCGGCTTTAGGTGGGCGTAATTTCATTGGTAATCCCAAACAGCCGACCATATTAGTTTGTAATTTGGTGGATGGAGAATATCAAATTAGGAAATTTCAGAATAGCGATCGCCTAATCTCACAAGTTTTTTCTGAGCTAAATTTCACTGTAAATCAGATTTTTCAAGCAGGAATCTAACTGTGGTGATAGTAGTTGCGAAAATGATTTAGGCGATCGGAGGAAGGATTTGCATCAGTATTTCTAAATTTAGGTTCTGTAGGGCTTATTTTTGGGGCGATCGCATATCAGGTGATATAAGAGATTAGATAGTTTAAAAATTAAGGATAAGATGGCGGAATTAACAGCCAAGCAAAATAATTCAGAGTCCTTTGAGCAAAAACTATGGAAAACTGCGGATAAGCTGCGAAAAAATATTGATGCTGCGGAATATAAGCACATTGTTTTAGGATTAATATTCCTAAAATATATTTCCGATGCCTTTGAGGTATTGCACCAAAAGCTGATCGCGGGTGAAGGGGACTATGCAGGAGCCGAGCCAGAGGATCGGGATGAGTATTCGGCGGAGAATGTGTTTTTTGTGCCTGTGGAGGCGCGGTGGTCTTATCTGCAAGGACAGGCGAAACAGCCTGATATTGGGAAAACTGTCGATTTGGCGATGGAGGCGATCGAGCGGGAAAATGCCAAGCGACTCAAGGGGATTTTGCCAAAAGTTTATGGTCAGCAAAAGTTAGACCAAAAATCTTTGGGTGGGTTAATCGATTTAATTGGTTCGATTACGTTAGGGGATGCAGAGGCACAGGCACAGGATGTTTTGGGGCGGGTCTATGAGTACTTTTTGGGACAGTTTGCGCTTGCCGAAGGTAAGAAGGGGGGACAGTTCTATACGCCTGAAAGTATTGTGCGGTTATTGGTAGAGATTTTAGAGCCTTACAATGGGCGGGTGTTTGACCCTTGCTGTGGTTCGGGTGGGATGTTTGTCCAGAGTGAGAAGTTTGTCCAAAATCATCAGGGGCGGTTGGATAATCTGTCGATCTATGGTCAGGAGAGCAACGAGACGACTTATAAACTTTGTCGGATGAATTTGGCTTTGCGGGGGATTGATGGCTCAAATATTAAGTGGAATCCTGAAGGGTCATTTTTGAATGATGCCCATAAAGACCTGAAGGCAGATTTTGTGATTGCCAATCCTCCTTTTAATGACAGTGATTGGGGCGGTGATCTATTACAGAATGATGGACGTTGGCAATATGGCAAGCCGCCACAGGGCAGCGCTAATTTTGCATGGGTGCAACATTTCCTATATCACTTGTCGCCTACGGGTTCGGCGGGGTTTGTGTTGTCTAATGGTTCGCTGTCGTCGAATACGAGTGGTGAGGGGGATATTCGCAAGGCTTTAGTGGTGCAAGATTTGGTGGATTGTATTGTGATGTTGCCAACGCAGCTTTTTTACAATACGGGGATTCCTGCTTGTTTGTGGTTTTTGAGTCGGTACAAGAATGGGAATAAGAACCGTGATCGCAAGGGTGAGGTGTTATTTATTGATGCCTCTGAGCTTGGCTATATGGTCAATCGGAGTAGTCGGGCGTTTACGGAGGATGAGATTAAGCGGATTGCGGATACTTATCATGAGTGGAAGAAGTCGGGCGGTAGTTACCGTGATATTAAGGGTTTTTGTAAGTCTGCGAGTTTGGCAGATATTGAGAAGCATAATTTTGTGTTGACTCCGGGGCGTTATGTGGGGATTCCTGATGAGGTGGAGGATGATGTAAGTTTTGAGGACAGAATGAGTGCGCTTACAATGGCTTTAGGTGAGCAAATGCGCGAGGGTCAGCTTTTAGATGAGGAGATTAAAAAGCAGTTAGCTAAGGTTGGGTTTGTTGTTAGCGATCGCCAAATAATTTAAGGAGGTTTTATGATTACTTTTCAAGAAATGATTGAATCCATCGAGACTTTGACGGTCGATGATCAGGATCGCTTATTTGAGTTAATTCGTAAGCGGAGAATTGAGAATCGTCGGGCTGAAATTGCGGCTAATGCTCAAGAAGTTTTTAAGGCTGTGGAGATGGGAACAGCGATGAAAGGGACTTTTGAGGATTTGAGATCGTATTTGTTGGCTGAGGATGACGAGGAATGATTTTAACAACGGATGCGAGTTTTAAAAGAGCTTTTAAGCGATTAGTTAAGAGAAATCCCCAGTTGCAGGACAGGATATTAGCGGTTTTAGAGTTGTTAGGTAACGATCCTTTTCATCCGTCTTTAAAGTCTCATAAATTAACAGGAAAGCTTGAGGGTTTATGGTCTTGTTCGGTTGCTTACGATTGCCGAGTTATTTTTGCTTTTAAGAAGGACGAAGAAACAGGCAACGATCTAATTGTGTTAACTGATATTGGTAGTCATGATGAGGTTTATTGATATGAGTATTGCTATTAATCAGGAGAAAAAACTCAAGCAGTTGTTACTGGAAAGGCGCGAGGAGATTTTAGAAATTGCTGCAAAACATGGGGCGTTTAATGTGCGGGTGTTTGGCTCTGTGGCTAGGGGTGAGGAGACAGAAAATAGTGATGTTGATTTTTTGATTGATTACGACATCAAGAAAATTTCGCCTTGGTTTCCTGCGGGGTTAATTGGAGATTTGGAGGATTTGCTAGGTAAAAAGGTGGATGTGGTGTCTGCTAAGTGTCTGCATTATTTCATTAAGGATCGGGTGTTAGCGGAGGCGATCGCTTTATGAAAGATGACAGGTTGTATTTAGTTCATGTCCGCGATTGTCTAGTCAAGATTCAAGACTATACACAGGATGGCAGCTTTGCATTTATGGAAAATGGACTTATCCAAGATGCTGTAATTAGAAATTTGGAGATTATGGGTGAATCTATTAAAAAACTTCCTGCGGAGTGGAAATCTTGGCATCCTGAGATTGAGTGGGTGCAGATTGGCAATTTTAGAAATGTTTTGGCACATGACTATTTAGATATCGATCTAGATGTGGTGTGGGGCATTATCGAAAACTTTTTGCCAGATCTACAAAGGGCGATCGCGAGTATTTGTGGTCAAGTTTTGAATGAACAAGGAGGTTGAGTTATGAGTATTGCGGTTAATCATGAGAAAAAACTCAAGCAGGTGTTACAGGAAAGGCGAGACGAGATTTTAGAAATTGCCTTAAAACATGGGGCGTTTAATGTGCGGGTGTTTGGCTCTGTGGCTAGGAGTGAGGAAACAGAAAATAGTGATGTTGATTTTTTGATTAATTACGATATCAATAAAATTTCGTCTTGGTTTCCTGTAGGGTTAATTCATGATTTAGAGGATTTGTTGGGGCGTAAGGTGGATGTGGTAACGGAGACAGGACTAAAAGAGAGGATTCGCGATCGCGTTTTGCGGGATTGCATTTTGCTATGAGAGAGGTTGAATTGTCATGATGTTAGAAATCGATCGCCAAGTTGTTTTAGCTTTTTACCAGCGTTTGCAAAAGGTCGTTGCGGTTTTGGAGATGAAAGTTTTTGGCTCAAGGGCGCGAGGTGATGCTTCGATTGAGTCGGATTTAGATGTGTTTATTAAGGTTGATGTGATGGATCGATCGCTCAGGAAAAAAATTATCGATGTGGCTTGGGATGTGGGTTTTGAGTACGATCGCGTGATTTCGACTTTTATTGTGACGGAACAGCAGCTAAAAACTGGGGCTGTGGGGGCTAGTCCTTTGATGGCTAAAATTGCTCAAGAAGGGATTACGGTATAAGTTTTTTGTTTTGGTTTTTAAGGAGTTAGTAAAGGTGAGTTATGAGTGAGTGGAAAAAAACAAGATTAGGAGATTTAATTGATGTAAAACATGGCTGGGCTTTTAAAGGAGAATTTTTTACAGAAACACCTACAAAAAATATATTGCTAACTCCTGTCAATTTCCATATAGGAGGAGGTTTCAAGGATGATAAATTCAAATATTATGATGGAGATTTCCCGCAAGAATACATCTTAAAAGAAGGTGATGTAATTATCACCATGACTGATTTAAGTAAGATGGGAGACACATTAGGCTATTCGGCAAAAATTCCAAAAAGCAATAAAATTTTCTTACATAATCAAAGATTAGGATTAGTGATTCCTATTTCTGAAAATATAAATATTGATTTTATTCATTGGCTATTGAGAACAAGACAATATCAAAAAACTATAGTTGGTTCATGTTCTGGTTCTACGGTTAAGCATACTTCTCCTAGTAAAATTAGAGACTATGTTTTTCTGTTACCTTCATCTCCTGAACAAAAACGAATTGCTGATGTTTTATCTTGTCTTGATGCGAAGATTGAAAACTTGAGGCGGCAAAATGAGACTTTAGAGCAAATCGCGCAGACTCTCTTTAAGCATTGGTTTATAGATTTCGAGTTTCCTAATGCAGACGGTAAGCCCTATAAATCATCTGATGGTGCGATGCTGAGGGGGTGACAAAGACATCTAAAACGTAGCCGTGACAAGCTGCATAGCCCTCTTACCTCGTTGATAGTAGGTTAACTTATTGGGAGCTAGTTTCAATA
>NZ_JACJPY010000029.1 GCF_014696345.1 Pseudanabaena cinerea FACHB-1277 | reverse complement strand
CCCTAATATTGCCTTACCATTATTTAGTAACTCTAGGTTCATATTGTTCTTTACTCTTATCACAAAGTAGCGGTCTTGCTGTTCATTTAATCTCTTAATGCATTTTAGCTTAGCAAACCCTCTATCCATTACCCCCACTCCATTTTCTGGTATTGCTGCTTATGAAAAAATCGCCGAAAAGCTCCAAAACTATACCAATCTCCAGATCGGTGACTTCGGCTGCGGTGAAGCCAAACTAGCCGAATTACTTCCCAATCATCTCTAAAAAAAACAGTGCGAAATATTTTTGCATATCGCCGCTTTGTACCAATATGCAAAAATATTTTGGGGATTTTAAGCCTGTAATACACGCTTAGCAACTTCTTGATATGCCTCAGCGACATTGCCCAAATCTTGGCGAAACCGATCTTTGTCGAGGATGCGATCGCTGGGGTCGGCAATATTTTGATCCCAGAGGCGGCAGGTATCAGGACTGATTTCATCCGCAAGGAGAAGTTTACCTTGATGGTCAATGCCCATTTCCACCTTGAAATCCACCAAAATTAGATCGCAACGTTTAAAAAATTCTTGCAAATGCTGATTAATACTGAGAGCAATCTGTTTGAGTTGCGTCACCTGCTCAGGGGTGGCGAGTTCTAGCATTTCAATGTGGGCATCGGTAATTAAAGGATCGCCCAATTCATCATTTTTATAGAAAAATTCCACCAATGGCTGTTTGAGGAGCTGCCCCTGCTCTAACCCTAGCCTTTTGCAAATACTTCCTGCGGCAATATTTCTAACTACAACCTCGATTGGCAATATTTTGACGGCAATTACTTCCATCTCATGGGGAGAAATTTGCTGAATGAAATGGGTGGCAATGCCTTGAGATTCTAAATATTGGAATATACGGGAGGCGATCGCACAGTTCATTTCGCCTTTATGGGCGATCGTGCCTTTTTTCAGGGCATTAAATGCAGTTGCATCGTCCTTGTATTGTGACCGCAAAATCTGCGGATCGTCAGTTGTAAATAGAATTTTGGCTTTGCCTTCGTAGAGTTTGGTTCCACTCATTGGATCTGCTTATGGGTTAATATGCCTAGTTGATGTGACTATTTTATAGCGCTTTGCGCTGACTTAAAAACTAGAAAAGTTTCGCGCTGCGAAACTTTTAGGATGTTTTTGGATTCTTTCTTTGGAGAGAGCGCTAATCTTCTTTACTTTCCAAATTTTCTAAACTTTCTAATGAGGTGGGAGAGCCATAGATTAAATCGGGGCGGGTGCGCCATAGAAAGCTAACCACAGCAAGGGTGATCATTGCTTCGCCGATGCCAATCATCAAATGCCAAGTCAGCATTGCGGTCATGGCGACAGCAAGGGGGACAGTATCAGAAATGGCAAGCAAAATAGCACAAATTGCGGCGGCAACCACAACGCTCAACCATGAGGCGATCGCGGTGCTAACACTCATGCCCAACCAAGTATGCCTCCCCAAGAGATTGCGTAGCAGTCGATAGAGATAGTAACCGCCAAAAGTGCCAACCAATCCCATGATCGTAATATTGGCTCCCAATGCTGTCAGCCCTCCATCTTGAAAAACCACTGTTTGCACAATAAAAACCACTGCCATTACTAATGAACCTGCCCAAGGTCCCAGTAAAATTGCGGCAAGGGTTCCTCCCATTAAGTGTCCAGATGTGCCACCAACAATTGGGAAGTTGATCATCTGTGCTGCAAAGATGAAAGCGGCGCTGACCCCCATTAAAGGGACAGTGCGTTCTTGATATTCTGATTGAACTTGGGTCAAGGAAAGGGCAATTAAAATAATCGCGATCGCGCCTGTAATAAGACTAACGGGCAGGCTGAGGTAGCCATCGGGGATATGCAGTGCTAAATGGATATGTGGGGAAAGCATTCTGGTTTGCCAAATGTTTGGTTATTTTGTGTTTTGTTGGTATTTCTTAGATTACCACCTTGGGAATTGCCGAATAAAAGATGAGACAGGGGCATATCCTGACGCGCTGCTTTGCGTTGGCTTACAGCACTTGGTGGCACTCAAGCCCAAAGATCCTAAGGATCTATATAAGCGGCACGGTGGATATCTCATCCCTGAGTGGGAGAGGAGTAAGCTCGATAATGGTGAAAGTCAGTGACGATCGCCGCGATCGCCTCCCTCATAAAAGGTGGCTCCTGTAATTGCCAGCAACCATACAGCAATGAAATTAAATGGGGAAGATGACCTTCACTGGCAATACATAGATGATCTAGGGTTTCTAGATCTGCAAAGGCTTGAGGGAGATGGTCAAGCCTTTGCTCAGGCGCAATCTGTGGGATTACCCTCGCTAACACTATCTGACGCAGCAACCTCAAAATATCGGGATTGATTTCTCCTTGGTGATCGCGCAAAGTCAATGTAGGCAGAACAAAATGGGGAAGTGTCCGCGAACTATGGAAGTTACGGGCTGAATCACTATTAAAGCCGTTTGTGTCAACATCATTGAGGACGGGAGACATAACTGGCAATGTATAGACAGTATGGCAAGGGAACTGCTGTAAATATTTAGCCCCCGCATCAAAAATTTGGTGTGCTTGCTCCTTAGATAAGCGATCGAGATTATCCAACAAAATGACTAGCCCCTTTCTACCCATCTGCTTCAAGCGCTCAATTTCTTTACCCACCAATTCTTCCGCCGCCATCGACAAATAGCTCTTTAATTTTGGCTCTAGGGGCGACTCTAGGTAATGCCGTAGCTGAAAGCGTTGTTGGCTATGTTTTTGGAGGAATTTGAGAATTTTGCTTAGCCTAGAAGTATAGCTGATTTCATCGCTATGACTTGAGTTATTGGTGGCAAGATTGCCCACTATGTCAGCATTAAGACGAATCTTTGCTCCAATTCTAGTGATCACATTGGGTAAATAGGACAGTGGCAAAGCCCCCTGACGCTCCATCTGTTGAGTCACCAGATATAACAGCAAAATCCAAATCTCTGTTACGCGCACATCACCTAAGGGCAAATACTCATCCGCCATACAGTAAATCACCACAAATCCTTGCTTCTCTAGGCTGCGCCTAAGGCGCAATAGCTCTGTAGTTTTGCCACTGCCGATCGCCCCCGTCAGAAATTGTAAGGTTGGACGGTTAGGCGACATGGCGATCCCCCTGCGTAATCGCTTTACAACATCATCGCCCCTTGCCTCACTTAGGTCGACATATACATTATGGTTTTGATTATGGTTTTGATTATAGTCTTGGCGATCGCCGCGATCTATACGGTTGGAGATTTCTGGAAGCTCCGCACTTAATTTGATCGGGTAAATACTATGGCTAGGATTGCAGGCTTGAAGCGGTAATGAATTTGGTGACAAGCTAACCAAGTTGCTAACCTCCAATTTTTGGAGTGATTTCAGATAATTATTTGGTAATTATAATTGGTTCTTTTGCTTAAGACCCAATAGTAAGGTCAGTTTATGAACTAGCCTTACTAGAAAAAGCGAATTTGCATCATTTTTGCATAAGCACTAAAATTGCAGAGAATATTACAAGGTATTTTAGGATCGGCAATCCCTATGGACTTGGAACTGTGGTAAGTTAGACTACTGCAAACATTTTAGAAATAGTTTCTGAAAACTATTTTCGGCAACGAGCAACAATAACAATGCTCCTCTAAATGTTGCCCCAAAAATCCTCAATAAGTTTATTAATATGGCAGAAATTACAACCCAACAAATTCAAGAACTCCGCGCCCGCACTGGTGCAGGTATCAAAGATTGCAAAGCGGCGCTGGTAGACTCCGAAGGCGATTTCACCAAAGCAACTGAATATCTAAGACAAAAAGGCTTAGCCTCTGCGGTCAAAAAAGCCAGTCGGGCGGCGACTGAAGGCATTGTCCATAGCTACATTCACTTTGGCAGTCGGATCGGTGTCCTAGTGGAAGTTAATTGTGAAACTGATTTTGTCGCTCGCCGTGAAGAACTCAAAGAACTAGCTGATAGCGTAGCTAAGCAGATTGCCGCTTGTCCTAATGTCGAATATGTCAGTGTTGCTGATATTCCTGCGGAATTTGTCGAAAAGGAAAAGCAAGTTGAATCAGGTAAGGAAGACTTGGCAAGCAAACCTGCTGCAATCCGTGACAAGATTGTATTAGGACGCATTGAGAAGCGTCTTAAAGAATTATGCTTGCTAGATCAGCCATACATCAAAGATCAAAGCATTACTGTAGATGAGTTGGTTAAACAAACTGGTGCAAAATTGAGCGAAAACGTGAAGGTACGTCGCTTTGTGCGCTTTGTCGTTGGCGAAGATCTAAGCGCTGAGTAACTCTTAGCAATGAGGAATTTTTGATCGGCGCAAAGCCACACTCAAAAATTCCTCTACAAAATCTTATCAATAGGCTGTAATGATGCTGGCAAGAATTGAAAAAGATATTCAGGATATTCAACAGGCGATCGCTGATGTCAGCAGTCGCATTGATACGATCCATCTGGAATATGCCCAGGCGATCGCCAAGGCAGTCCAGCAGCAAGTATTATTGGCGGCATTTAAATTTTGTACCCATGAGCGCCCCACCGCGTTTCTGGCATTGTCTCTATCAGAACGCCAGCAATTGCAAGAGCATTTGCGCCAAAGGATCAAAGCTCTTAGTGAAGAGATGCAACAGGCGCTAGAGCAATGCGATCGCCGCGAACGTGATGACCAAAACAACCTCGATACATTGCTAGGCAATTGCTTAAATGCCACGATGACTGCACTCAATCAGTTATTGGTGGAACATAAAATTTTGGAATCGGTAGAGGCGGCGACAAATCAAAAGGAGCAAAAGCCATCTCAGCCGCAGATGAGCATTCGCTTAGCCGAAATTGAGTTTACTGATCGCTATGTCATGTCCTATCGCGGCGAACTGCGAGTCTTGTCTGCAAGGCTAAATCATCTACACAATGAGCTAGATAAGAAATATCATCAAAAAACTATTGCTGAAGCAGAGCTGGCATGGCGATCAGCATGGGTGGAATAGTGATAGAGGGGCGACGCTTTGCGCCGCCCCTCTAATATCATTGGTTTAAAAGTTAAAGAACTAAAAAACTATGAGCAAAGGTCGGGTGGTGTACCGTGAGTTTGGCATTGATGAACAACCTGAAGAAGACAGGACAGATCTACCGCCACAACAGCAAAATGTGCGGGTACAGGTGACAAGACACGGTAAGGGGGGCAAAACCGTCACAGAGGTTACGGGCTTTCAAACCACCGAGGAAATACTCACCAAGCTCACCAAGCAACTTAAAAATCAATGTGGATCGGGCGGTACTTGTAAGGAGCAAGCGATCGAGATCCAAGGCGATCACAGTCAAAAAATCTTACAAATCCTGCTCAGCTTAGGCTACAAAGCCAAAATTAGTGGTAAATAAGTGGCATAAGCCAGCGCAAAACGCTCTAGCCCATTTGTTAATTTGTTTTAAGTTATATGGCGATCGCTGCATGGAATGTAAACCACTACGATAAACTTGGTTTTAAACATCCCGTGCCTAAATAGGTACATATATTGATTGGAGCAATAGCAATATGTCGCATGCAGTCAAAATTTATGACACCTGTATCGGCTGCACTCAATGTGTGCGTGCCTGTCCTTGTGATGTTTTGGAAATGGTTCCTTGGGATGGATGCAAAGCGGCTCAAATCGCTTCTTCTCCCCGTACCGAGGACTGCATTGGTTGCAAACGTTGCGAAACTGCTTGCCCCACTGACTTCCTAAGCGTCCGTGTCTATCTTGGTGCTGAAACTAGCCGCAGCATGGGTCTAACTTATTAATTACGAATTGAGCAATTACGAATTAGGAACTCTTAATTCTGGGTTGCTAGATTTTAAATTATTAAATAAGCTAGATTCTCGTTTTCTTTTTTTTTAATAAGTGCAATTATTCTTTATCCTGCATTTAAACTTACAAAATAGACTGTGGCGCTTAGCGTTGCAGTCTATTTTGTATGGACTATATTTTTTATGCTAACTATTCTCGATCGCCTACCCGATGGTTTACTAGACCTTGATGCTGATCAACTTTTTGCAGTTTTAAAACAACCGACCCTAATTCATTTGCAAGGCGATCGCCAACCGTCTTTATTCGTGTCAATTCTGCTGCATGGTAATGAAACAACGAGTTGGTTAGCAATGCGTGAATTACTTCGCAAATATCAGAACTACAACCAAAATCAAAGATTACCGCGATCGCTGTCCTTGTTTATTGGCAATGTGGAAGCGGCTCAGCAAAGGCAAAGACATTTGGCACATCAGCCCGACTATAACCGCATCTGGCAAATGTCGCCGCAGCCATTGCCAGAGCAAATCATGGCGCAACAGGTGATCGCGGCAATGCGATCGCGGGGTGTGTTTGCCAGCATCGATATTCATAACAATACGGGGCGCAATCCTCATTACGGTTGCATCACGCGCCTAGATCGTGACTCATTGCAGTTGGCGCGACTATTTGATCGCAATGTGGTCTATTACACCAGCCCCAAAACAGTTCAGTCTTTTGCCTTTGGTGAGTTCTGCCCCGCGATCGTGGTGGAATGCGGACAGCCCGACTTGCCTGATGGCACTGCCCACGCCTTGGCATATGTGGAAACCTGTTTAAATTTAGAAAGCTTTGCCAATTTGCCCGAATCCGCGATCGCCGATATCAATCTCTTTCACACAGTAGCGATCGTCAAAATCCCCCCAGAACTTAACTTTAGTTTTTGTGCCAACCCAAACGATGACATCACCTTTCCTGCGGCGATGGATGAGTTGAATTTTTGCGAATTACCCATTGGCACAACATTCGGCAAGGTCAAAACTGAGAATGCCTATTTACTAGCGATTGGGGAAGATGGGGTAGAAAAAAGCGAGCGCTTTTTTGCAATCCAAGATGGTGAAATTATTCTCAAAAAGTCCGTAATGCCTTCGATGCTCACATTAAATGAGGCGATCGTGCGCCAAGATTGCCTGTGTTACCTGATGGAGAGACTCACAAGCTAGATGGTATCCCGATGTGATGGTTGTGCCTCGCCCGATCGCTTTGCAGGAGGGGTGATCGGATACTGTCACAGAGCCGATCTTGATTGTGGAAGTGCTATCAAAGTCCACCAAAAACTATGATCGCGGTGAAAAATTTGCCGATTATCTCAGTATTCCTAGCTTTCAAGAATATCTACTGATTGACCAAACCAAACCCCATGTTGAGCATTATCTAAAACAGGGCGCTAATCAATGGCTTCTCAGGGAATATTCACAGTTAGAAAATCAACTGCAATTATCATCGTTGGGGAGCGAGCTTAGTTTGGCAGAAATTTATGAAAATGTGGAATTTTAAGCATTTCTAACAAGAATCGATTTGACAAACTTATTGATTACGCTCTGCTTGATTACGCTCCGCCCTTTTGCGTTCTAACTTGTCAGACTCGTAGGACAGGCTATAACCAATCAGGCGATCTATCATCTTTTCCTGTTGTTTACCTCTCTGTATAAGTAACTCGATATCTTGGCGATCGCGAATTTGATCTTCTTGGATGCTTCTCTGCACTGTCGCCAACTGCTTAGTTTGCTCAATTAAAAGCAAAATATCTTCATGATTTCGATTAATACCTTCGCGATCGCGTAACTGGCTTTCTTGATACCGCAACTGGCTTTCCTGTAATTCCCTCTGGACTGCCAGCATATGGGTAATTAGCGCCTGCATCTCTTCAAAAGTCATATTCACACCCTTTAAATATCATATCTAAATATCATAGCGACCGCTTGTAATCATTCTGCCCCCAAAAATCATGGCAGCGATACCGATAAATACTTCAGCTAGTGAAGTTGGTGTAATGATAATCACGCCGCCCATGAATATCAGAACAATCGATAGGAAAAGCATCACTAAACCTGCATTGCGGCTGCTGCCACTACCAAACAAATATGTGCAAATTCCCCCAATCAACAAAATAATACTTCCGCCTGCGGCGATGCCCCGAAATGTAAAAAATGAGATTCGTGATGTGAAAATAATATTTTGTCCAATAAACCAGAATCCCCAAAAGAACAGTCCCAAGCCGATCAAGCGAATCATTTTTTACTCCCTGACAGTTGTTAAACTCAGAATATCACAAATTTTTATTGCTTTTACCACTATTTTCGCATTATGACAATCAACAATTGTCCTTCCCCTAACTATGCCTCAACCAAATCAAATCTGCCACAGGTTGGCAATTGCTGATAAATCATTCATACATTGTTGACACTATCTGCCAAAGGGAAACTTAAAAGGTAACGGCTTAACTAATGCCAACTCAGCCACCATCTGACCATGCAAATGCCCGTTAGTTGCCAGCAACCTGCCCGAATTAGGAACATGATCGCTGCCATCATAGGCAGTCACCAAACCACCCGCCTCACGCACCAACACCACCCCCGCCGCCAAGTCCCATAGCGATAGTCCCCGCTCCCAATAACCATCTAAGCGCCCACAGGCAACATAGGCAAGATCCATCGCCGCCGATCCACCGCGCCGCACCCCTTGGGTCAGATGGGTAAAATGGCAAAATTCAGCATAATTATTATCTTCAACGAGGGTGCGATCGTAGGCGAAGCCAGTAACTAACAGACTGCGCGTGAGTTCTGAAGTCTTAGAAACACGCATCGGCAAGCGGTTACGGGTTGCCCCTAAGCCTGTTGCCGCCCGAAAAATTTCATCGCGGAAGGGATCGTACACCGCGCCCACAGAGGGAATACCATCAATGAGCAAGGCGATCGATACCGATGAGAAGGGATATTGATGGGCAAAATTAGTTGTGCCATCAAGGGGATCGATCGCCCATAAAAATCGGCTTTGTTGATTGCCCAAAACACCCGACTCCTCGGCCAAAATGCCATGCTCAGGGAAATGTCTTTGCAAGATTTGCAGCACCATCGCCTCCGACTCTTTATCGGCGATCGTCACCAAATCTCCTGGGCGTTTTTCGGTAACTTCCTGTAAATTCCCCCAATAAAATTTAAGAATTGCCCCCGCGGCACAGGCAGCCTCGGTCGCAACGTCTAAAAATGCTTGCAACTGGGCTTCGCTAATATCACTTGGCAAAGAAAGAGCCAGATTATTCATAGTTAATTTCAATATGTAGCGATAATTATTATGAAGCTTTGTGAAACCAAATTCAGATTTTTGATGGCGCTTTTTGAGCAATCACCAGATCGGATGGGTTGATTATGACGCGATCGCTGCGAGAATATAATTGGCTAGTTATGTAAAGTTTATTTAGCAATTCTTTATAAATTGTTACCTTAAAGCCATCTACAAAGATATCAACAATTACTAAAATCATTCTCAACCTTGTCAATAGCCATCCATGAAGCCATCTTGGAAAATATCCCTAATTGCCGCTATTCCCATCTTTGCCACCTCAGGATTTAGCGTCCAAGCTGCTGCCGCCGCCACCTCAACACCTTCAAATTCTCCTGAAAAGACTCAATCCCAAGAGGCTGAAGAACTTTGTGGTAAGCCAACACTAGATGAATTATTGCAGCATCAGGTCAAGCAGGGCGAAACCCTTGAATCGATCGCCAAGCAATACAATCTTAAAACTGCCACCCTCATGGGCATGAATCCAGACGTGCGGGATGGAACTGTTGAAGTGGGGCAGACCTTAGCGATCGCACCCATGGATGGGTTGGTATATCGTTTCAAAAACGAAGAAAATTACACAACCGTTGCCAAAAAATATAATGTTCGGGCTGATGTACTTTTTGAGCGCAACGGCTGTCAACGCCGTCCCAAGGTCGTGTTTGTACCTGGGGCAGTCTGGAAACCCGATCCTGTGCCATTTAAACCACCAGCGATCGCCCATAATGAAAACTCCACCACCATCTTTCAATCAGGCGGCTATCCCCTACCCTACCCCGTCCCCGTCACCTCCAATTATGGATGGCGCATGAACCCAGTTACCGCGATTTGGTCATTTCATAGCGGCATTGACCTCGGCGCAGGCTTCGGCACACCCGTCCTTGCCGCCAAATCAGGGTTTGTCGAATTTGCAGGTTGGGGTGGTGGCTATGGCAACCTCATCGAGCTTAATCATGGCGCTTCAGGCACTCGCTACGCCCACCTCGAAGCCATTTACGTCTACCAAGGGCAGAGAGTGGCTCAAGGTCAACAAATAGGCGCTGTCGGCTCCACAGGACGCTCCACAGGTCCGCACCTGCATTTTGAAATTCTCGCCCCATCTGGTGATGGCTGGATTGCCCTCGACCCCGCCCCCTATCTCAATCGCATTGCCTCAGTCGCCCCCTACCTATCACTATTGCAGCGCTTTGTCCTATCATAAAAAACCCGCAAAAGACCTGTGATCAGCGCTTGTACATCTTCAGCGCTAATTGAGAAATCCCTATATCCCTGTCCCCATCAAGGGCTAGCATGGCAGCGTACTGCTAGTCCTTGATTTTTAGCATGTATTTTTAGCCTGAGAGGAGAGTATGCAACTTGAATTGTTAAGAAGTGTTATAAAGGAAAGGCTATAGACAACGCAATGCTTCAAAATGTTCTAGTAATCATTGCTTTGACAAAAGAAACCTGCCATTGCAATAATCACTTTTGTGATCAAGTTATCTTCCATAAGGTATAACTTAAACAAGTGGTTCTGCATGGTAGCTATCACATAAACCGTTTTTATTCACATTTTTGATTGGAGAAAATTAAATGAGCGTAGTCACGAAGTCCATCGTGAATGCAGATGCTGAAGCACGTTACCTCAGCCCTGGTGAATTAGATCGCATTAAGGGCTTTGTAAGCTCTGGTGAGCGCCGTCTTCGCATTGCCCAAACCTTGACCGAATCCCGCGAACGTATCGTTAAGCAAGCTGGCGATCAACTTTTCCAAAAGCGCCCTGACGTTGTTTCTCCTGGTGGAAATGCCTATGGTGAGCAAATGACCGCAACCTGCTTGCGTGATCTCGACTACTATCTCCGCCTAATCACCTACGGAGTCGTATCTGGTGACGTTACCCCCATCGAAGAAATTGGTCTAGTCGGCGTTAAGGAAATGTACAACTCCTTGGGTACTCCAATTCCTGCCGTTGCTGAAGGTGTACGTGGTTTGAAAAATGCTGCTGCTGCCTTGCTATCTGGTGAAGATGCAGCCGAAGCTGGTTACTACTTCGATTACGTTATCGGTGCAATGCAGTAATAACGATTGGATGACTGATTGAAATTACCAATCAGCCAATCTTTTTTACCCGTTGACTTTCTTTAAAAACAGAATTTAATTCATTCAGAATTCTGAATCGCTGATTCAAAAAACTAATTGCAAACCTAAAGAATATACAAAAATGCAAGACGCAATTACCTCCGTCATTAATTCTTCTGATGTTCAAGGCAAGTACCTTGATGCTGCTTCCCTAGAAAAGCTAAAGGGCTACTTCGCTACTGGTGAACTTCGTGTGCGTGCTTCCGCCGCGATCGCCGCTAACTCTGCCACCATTGTCAAGGAAGCTGTTGCTAAGTCCTTGTTGTACTCGGATGTCACCCGTCCCGGTGGCAATATGTACACCACTCGTCGCTACGCAGCTTGTATTCGTGACCTCGACTACTACCTCCGCTATGCCACCTACGCTATGTTGGCTGGCGATGCTTCGATCCTTGATGAGCGCGTACTCAATGGCTTGAAAGAAACCTACAACTCCCTTGGAGTACCTGTAGTTTCCACCATTCAAGCAATTCAAGCTATCAAAGAAGTAGCAGCTAGCATCGTTGGTTCTGATGCTGGTAAAGAGCTAGGCATCTACCTTGATTACATCAGCTCTGGCTTGAGCTAATTGTTCTGAACTGATTGCTTGTATAGCAAAATGATTTATTTTTGGAAATTAATTAATTTTGTAAACAAATTTAATTAATTTTTAGTTGATAACTCTAAAGCGGCGGTGGTAGGTGTTTTTTTGCTCCTATCACGCCGCTAACCTATATATCAAGCAATTAGTTTCTGATTTCACTGCGTCATCTCGGCGTATTTCTTTGAATTAACCTTTAAAATAACAAGCTCTGAAGGAGATTGCCGCAATGCGGACTTTTAAAATCACCGCTTGTGTACCTAGCCAAACCCGCATTCGTACACAGCGCGAGTTGCAAAATACCTATTTCACAAAGTTAGTCCCTTACGACAATTGGTTTGCTGAACAGCAACGCATCATGAAAATGGGCGGAAAAATTGTCAAGGTTGAACTAGCAACTGGTAGACAAGGCACAAATACTGGTTTGCTTTAATCAACAATCAAAACAACAGAAAAGAGGGTAGCGCAAAGCGCTGCCCTCTTTTTGTTATAGCTATTGACGATCAAAATGCTTCTTAGGGTATATCTCAAAAAAATGTTTATCGTGATACAGTTTATTCAAGGTAGTTAAAGTATTGTTACGTTGTATTGACATAGTGGCTTTTATCTACTGTCAAGAGACAACAATATGTCAGCTAATGTGATTATTTGATCCGCAGAAGAGGTACTTATGAGTGATTTACCTGTTGAGAAGCAATTTACCCACATGGTATTTTGTCAGCAAATCCAAAATATTGATCTAGAGTCTGCTAAACAGTTACTTTCGGATCTGCATATGCTCTATTTAGGTCAGCAAGCCTTGATGGTAAAGATTGCTAAGCAAGAACTTTTGGGGGGGATGTAATTTTTTGAGTAATCCTAATCCATAAAGATAGCTAAAAGCGGCGCTTCGCGCCGCTTTTAACTGTTTTAGTGGTTTCTAATTCGCGCAAAGTGCTGTACTAGCTTCGATTAATTGGCAGTTGCTTGAGGCTAACTGCTCTAGGCTAATAGGAAATTTACTGCACTAAATAGATCAGGGCAAATATGACTAGGATGATATTTTTCTGATTGATGCTGATTGCGGATACCACTGAGAACAGCGATCGCTGGTATGTTGTAGCTTTGAGCAGCGTAAATATCGGCCTCAGTATCGCCGATCATCCATTGTTGGGACGCTGGCGGTAAGGTTTGCTGTGCTTGCTGCATCAATTTGGGTTTGTCCTGTGTATCTACGGTTTTAACATAGTCATCATCTAAACAAAAAATGCGATCACTATTAAAAAAGCGCCTTAAATTATATTGATCCAGCACAGGTTCTAGTTCGCGCCGCCGCCGCATGGTCATTACCGCTAGATCTATGCCTGCTTGTTGGGCTTTCTCGAGGGCAGGGATAGCACTAGGAATTAGGCGATCGTGGGCGAAGTAAGGATGGGTATGGACGGTGGCACGACGCAGGTGGGCGAAGGCAATCGCTTGTTTCTCGTCTTCAAAGCCAGAGATGATGGCTATTTCTTTTTCGGGGACTTGCGATCGCTTTAATTCCCAGAATTCAGCTTTTGATAAAGTTTTTATAGACTGATCCTGTTGGCGAATTTTTTGGACGCAGTATAAATAGACTTGATAATAGCGCTCTGACACATCCATGATTGGACCATCAAAGTCAGTAAATATTCGCTTTTGCATAATCTCTTTCCACTATGAAATGAGCTTTAGTCACTTCATTGCCAGTTACCATAATGATTCAAAATTTTTTCGATTAAATCCTGTTGATTTTGGCAATTGGCTGGATAGGTTAAATACAGCCCGCCAATTTGACTGCCCAAATAGTTAAATTCGCGATCGCCTTGCCACACAAGCTCAACATTTACACCATCAACTTGCTCAAGGTGAGAGGCTAACTCGCGATACATGGCTAGGGTGATTTCAGGGGCATAGGTAATGAGGTGGCGATCGCCTTGATTACCACTTAGAAGATTTTGATCAATTTCCCCACTAAGCACTTTCTAATTCCTGTTTTTCTAGAATCTTGTTAATTGTTTGATTAATTGGTGGTGTGCCGATCATACAGCAGTTGACCTCATCAATACAGACCTTTCCCCATTGCAAAGCCCAGCGCACTAGGGCAACCCGATTGTCAGTTTGAGTTTTGGTGAGAATATTGCTAATGTGATTATCTACGGTACGTTTGCTAATTGCCAACTGCAAGGCTATATCTTGATTGGTAAGACCCGCAGCCACTAACTCAATGACTTGTAGCTCTCTTTCAGAAAGGGCTATGGATAGGTTCGTAATTGTAGGAGGTTTGGATTCGGCAGGATTGGTCATGGTAACGGAGGTTATTTGCGCCAAGTTTTTAGGAATGCACTTATGTTGGCGGTTAGCTAATAAGTATAATTTCTTATTTGAGCTTGTGTCAATGTAATTCAGATTGTTTTAATAATTCAGAAAATTACGCGCCTTAGAAAATGCTTTGACCTGTTTGCAAATTCCAAAGGCTAGTATAGATACCACTGAGGGCTACTAGCTGATCGTGGTTGCCTGATTCTACAACTTTGCCTTGATCCATGACGTAGATATGATCGGCGTTGCGAATTGTGGAGAGGCGATGGGCGATCGCGATGGTAGTGCGATTTTTGGTGATGCGCTCTAAGGATTTTTGAATGGCGGCTTCCGTTTCATTATCCACTGCCGAGGTTGCTTCATCGATGATCAAAATGGGCGGATTGCGGAGGACAGCACGGGCGATCGCAATGCGTTGACGTTGACCGCCTGAAAGTTTTTGGCCACGTTCGCCCACAATCGTATCGTAACCTTTGGGCAGATCTTGGATGAATTCATGGGCTTCGGCAATCTTTGCTGCTGCCACAATTTGCTCCACAGTGGCAGCAAAGGAGCCATAGGCAATATTTTCTAAAACGGAACCATGAAATAAAAATACATCTTGGCTGACCCAACCGATCGCCGCCCGCAGCGATCGCAGGTCTAAATCCCGGATATCGATGTCATCTATGAGAATTTTGCCTGATTGAATTTCATATAATCTCAATAATAATTTCACCAAGGTGCTTTTGCCAGAACCCGTTGCCCCCACGATCGCTGTGGTTTTATTGGCGGCAATTGTCAATGAAAGATTTTCCACGATTGGGAAGTTGGGTTGATAGCCAAAGGTGACATTTTCCAACTGAATTTGTCCTTGAACTGGATATTTCAGGTTTTGCGTACCTGAGTGAATGGCGATCGGTGTATCTAGCAAATCTAAAACGCGATTAGTGGAAGCCATTGCCCGTTGGTACTGATCAAGGGTTTCACCAAGGCGGGTTAATGGCCAGAGTAAGCGTTGAATCAGATAGATCATTACGGAATAGTTGCCCACCGATAGCCTCTGTGCTTGCACTTCTAAACCGCCATAGTAGAGAATGGCGATAAATCCCATAAAAATTAAAATTCTAATTAATGGCACAAAAGCCGCGCTATAGGCGATCGCATGGCGATTACTTTGGCGATAACGATTGCTCTCCTTTTCAATGCGTTTGCGCTCATAGTCCTCAGTAACAAAGGCTTTGATCGTGGTAATGCCCCCAATATTATTCGCTAACTGTCCATTTAATAAGCCCACCTTTTCGCGGACATCCGCATAGCGAGGTGCTAAGAATTTCTGAAACCAAATGGAACCCCACAAAATAAAAGGCATCGGCAAAAGTGCTAACCAAGCGACATTGGGCGTGATTACAAAAAATGCACCGCCAATTAGCAATACAGTTGTGGTCACCTGAATCACTTCATTGGCTCCGCCATCGAGAAATCGCTCCAATTGATTGACATCATCGCTCACAATCGACATCAAGCCGCCCGAACTGCGATCTTCAAAAAAAGCTAGTTCTAGCTCCTGCAAATGTTGATAGGTGTCGAGGCGCAGGTCGTGCTGCACGGTTTGGGCAAGGTTGCGCCATTGCATGGCATAGGCATATTCAAAAATTGATTCTAAAGCCCAAATCACGCCGCTAATTGCTGATAATACAAATAGCTGCATTGCCAAACCCTTGACCCCAAAAGGATTTGCCCAGATGTTCTCCTTCTCTAAAACCAAATCGATCGCTGCCCCAATGAGAACAGGTGGAGCCAGATCGAAGAATTTATTGAGAATGGAACAGATGGTTGCTGACCAGATTTGTGGGTTATATTGGCGAGCATAGCGGATGAGACGCAATAGTGGATGTAAATTTGCCATATTTTTAAGGGTTTCCAGATCTTCTCTTTTCAGATAAACGCATCAAAATTTCAGTATGTGCTTCACGGGTAATCGGATAGAAATAAGCTAGTCCTAGCCCGATGATTAAGGCGATCGTCGGTAAAGGACCGATCGCTAAACGGATGGCAAATAAAGCGGAATCAGGCTGAATTGGCGAAGGTTGACATGGCACTTTCTCTTGAAAATTCGCCCAAGCTAGTCCTTGCCCCAAGAGAAATAAACCTGCGGCGAGTCCAAATTTTTGCAAGAGTACCATAAACGCATAGAAAATTCCTTCACGGCGCTGTCCTGTCTGCAATTCATCAAGATCGGTGACATCGGGAATCATTGACCAAGGAATCAGATAGGCTGTTGATACACCCGCACCTGCCATGATCGCCAGAATATACAAGAGTGCGACCTGTCCTGGTTGCAAAAAGAATAGTCCTGCTTGGGCAACGATCCAAATGCCTGCTCCCATGAAATAAGCTTCTTTTTTGCCAAATCTTTTGCTGATTGCCCCCCATACGGACAACATCAATAGGGCTGTACCTTGGACAGCGATCGTTACCAAAATAAAATCATTCTCACCAAGTCCCATCCAGTTGACGACAAAGTAGGGAATAATCGAGGCGGTAATCTGGAGGGCAAGCCACGAACAGAAGTAAATGCCAATTACATAGAGAAAAGGGCGATTGTTAAAGACTATTTTTAATTGTTCCCAAATACCAACTTCAGTGTTCGGTTCGCTCAGATCGTTTTGCCGTCTTTGCCGATCGCTGGCGATCGCTCTTTTTTTGATACCCCAGACACACCAATAGATTGACAGAGTGGAAATGACCGCACAGACTGCTCCCAATGCCACATACTGAGCGCCACCCGTATCACAGCTATTTGCCTGTGGGTTAGGATTTTTAAAAAAGGCGAAGATTAATTGCGCCAGAAATAGAGATAGAATACTGCCGCCAATGGAGAAGGTAAAGCGGAAGCCGTTGAGGGTTGTCCGTTCGTTATAATCTTGGGTGATTTCAGGGGTGAGGGCGGAGTAAGGAAGGTTGATCGCCGTAAAGAAGGTATTGAAGACAATGCCGATCGCCACATAATACCAAAAAAGAATATTTTTATCGGTGCTAGGGACTAGCCATTGGGCAAAAAAGGATAGCCCAAAGGGAATCGCTGCATAGAGCATCCAAGGCAACCGCCGCCCCATTTTCGATTTGGTGCGATCGCTCAAGATCCCCACAATCGGATCATTGACCGCATCCCAAACCTTGCCAATTAGCAATACCATCCCCGCCAGATCTGGCGCTAAACCTGCCACATTTGTAAAGAAAAACAGCAAAAAGAAGGACAGCAAATTAGTGGTAATTGCTGTACCCAAGTCTCCTGCGCCATAGGCAAGCTTTTCGCTGAGGGTGAGTTTGGTGCTAGTGAGGTCATAGGGGGCGGGGTCGAATGAATTTTCAGGATTATTCATGGCAAGGGTTGCAATTACTGGTGGTTGATCGATCAGTTGTGGTGCTTTGTGCCGCAACTTCCCTTTGGGCTTATAGAATATACTAAAGCAGCCATAAACCGTTATGAAAATCTCATATTCCCATAAATTTATATTCCCCCTCGGCTTCGCGATCGCTTGCGCCACATTTTCAATCGCAGTTGACGCAGTACAGGCGATCGCCGAAGGTGTGTATTGGGGTGGCGGCTCGCGCTATATCCAAATAGCTAAGCGCATTAACAAGGGACAAAGCGCTGATGATGTGCGGGTTTGCTATCAAGGGTTTTCCAGCAACGGCTCCATGATCGCTTCTTTGCAGTTAACGATCCCCCGCTATCAAACGGGCATGGATTACGAAGTTTATACCATTCCAAGTGTAACTAAGGAATTTGGTGTCTTAGCAATTCAGCAATTTGCTTTTAGTCGCGACAAAATTCTATTTGGTAATTTAGTGGGACGGATGGTTAGCAAGGGCATTGAATATAAACTCGATCCTAATTTCCCAACAGGGCGATCGCCAGAATTGCAAGCCTGCTTAAATACAGATCAAAAATTCTTGAAACGGATACCCAACGGCTCTTGATCAAGCTAACTTAAAACTTCAAAAAGCTTTTGAGCATAGATGTTTTGTGCTGACACTCAAAATTTGGTAGACCTAAAAAGGGGTAGTCCTAAAAAGGAAAGGATTTGTACGGCAAGGATGGGCGGCGCTTCGCGCCGCCCATCCTTACCTATTTAGCACTACCATCAATTGCGCTATTTCACTGCTGATGGTGCGATCGTCCCATTACCCGAAGAGCAAGAACGTTTGGCTAAGGAAAAAGCCATACAAAGGGCGGAAAGATTAGAAGCAATGTTGCGATCGCAAGGCATAGATCCCGATCAATTTTCTGACTGAAGCTATCATAAATCCTTTTTACTAAATAAATAAACATCATCCTTATTGTATTCAAGCTTTAAACTAGGTATATTTCTCGCTTGCTCAACTAAACTTAAAATATAATTGCGATCACTTTGCCAACTAGGATGTCTTGTATTTAGCAAAATGTAATCAAATTCCTCAAGATTAGGGTTCAGATTAGAAAAGGCTAACTTAACTTGGGGGCGATGGGTAACATGGGGCGCAATTTCATGGGTGGTGAGAATACTACCCTTGGTCTTCACTAAAGCGATCGCCTCATTATTCGCTTGCCAAGTATCTAAAGATTGTAAATATTCACCCGTAAATAAATTTAAACGCGACATCGTTACAAATGCCAACACTGACCAGAATATTATGAATCGATAAGTCCATTTTTTCCGTTGTGTAAATTTATTAATACTAGAAATTACCATCACAACTAAAATTGGCACAATAGGCAAGGGATAATGATTTGCTAAGTATCTTTGTTGTGGATCATCTGATAAAATACTCATTATTATGGTTGGCAATATAATTATTAGCAATGTTATATCTGCATATTTTAAGCACCAGATAAACGGTACAAATAACAGTAACAAATATGTTAGACTATCAATTGAAAAGGCTTTACTTAAAATCAATTCTGGCTTTAAAAATAAATTTTTTAATATTTCTAAATAAGAGTCTCCTAGAGAACTATACCGATGTATAAAACGCCCTGTTCCAGATCCAACCATAGGCATTACTATTTGAGTTGCAATTAAAAACCATATTATTCCAATAGTGATAGCAATAGTTCCCATTAACTTTTTGTTCTTAAAAACTAGCCATATTCCTAAGGCTATTGCTGTCAATGAAAAAACAGCTTTACAACTGACTAATATCAATAACGTCAAACAAAAGTAAATTAGCTTATTCTTCTCCGCCCATAAAATACACCATAATAAACATGGAACTGCAAATATGTCAGGATGGAAATCATATGTTGAATTAGCATTGAACAAAACGGGAGATAGAAGATATATTAGTATAACTAAGTAAACATATTTAATATCTAATCCCTTTTCTCTAGACAAACTAACTATGGGAAATATACCAGATGAAATAGTAATAGCGTGAATCAAAAAGATCCAGTGAATATCTGGATGTATTTTATAAAAAAGACTTAATGGATAAAGTATAAAGGCGGCGTGATCACCTAAAATATGGATGTCTATTATAGAAGATCTTGGAATCATACCTTGACTCAGCAACCAAATACATTGATCAAAAAAGCCTAAATCTAAAGCCCCAGATTGAAATAGAGAATGTCTTAAACTAGCGAAAAGAAATAATACCAGAGTGCTTATTACAAACACTATCAAAATTAGTTTGGTAGACTGCTGATCGGATTGTTTTCTTAAATCCATCCCTTATAAAACCAAATTTTTATTCCTTGACAGTATAAACTAAGAGCGTTGCACTCAACTAGGTTTTTAGAGCCTGTTTGAAAAGTTTTGATCCCCCTAAATCCCCCTTATAAAGGGGGACTTTTTTAATCTTTTCCCCCCTTTCGTAAGGGGGGCTAGGGGGGATCAATCAGTATTTCTAGCGAGTGTCCAGACTTTTCAAACAATCTCTTAGATGAACTAGTAATGGTAATCGCCCAATAACATCCTTGAGTATTTTTGCTGATGGGGTGACAACTGCGCTAAAGCCTCTGTACTAACAGCATTAGATGGCATTACAACGTAGATGAAAGTATGACGTTATTTTGACGAGTTAAAAATCCAATATAACTGGTAAGGTTTTTTATAAATTACCGATCAAATCCAAACCAAGAAAAAATGAAAGCCCTGCTAAGCAGAGTCTTCATTTCTTCTTGGAGTTCACTCTAGATAATTCTATTTTGTCAGTGCGTGATCAGATTAAACAAATTCCGCTTCAATGGTGTCGGATTGTTTGGGACGTGGATCGAACTCGAAGAGTGAATAGACCACATCGCGGCGGATTTGGGTCATCATATCCAAAAAGATTTCATAACCCTCGCTCTTATATTCGATTAGGGGATCTTTTTGTCCATAGCCCCGCAGTCCAACGGATTCCCGCAATGCCTCCATTGCTTGTAAATGATCGCGCCAGAGGGTATCAATGCGTTGCAAAATGAAGAAGCGTTCTGCTTGACGCATTAAGCCTGTTTGCAACCCTTCCACTTGTGCTTCCTTGATTTCGTAAGCACGGCGGACTTCTTCCCGCAAAAATGCTTGAATTTCGGGCAGAAACATATCATCTAGTTGATCAGCTTCTAGATCCTGTAAAAGATTTACAAATTCTTTTACTTTCTTCACCATCGCCACGAGATTCCATTCTTCGGGTGGCAGTTCAGGATTAACATAGGCATTGACAATATCATCCATGGTGCGTTCGGCATATTCAATTACGCGATCGCGCAGATCCTCACCTTCCAAGACACGGCGGCGCTCGGCATAAATAGCACGGCGCTGATTATTCATCACTTCATCATATTCAAACACCTGCTTACGAATGTCGTAATAGTATGTTTCCACCTTCTTTTGAGCATTTTCAAGGGCGCTGGTGAGCATTCCTGAACTGATGGGCATATCCTCTTCTACGCGGAAAGCATTCATCAATCCTGCCACGCGATCGCCTGCAAAAATCCGCATCAGGTTATCTTCAAGACTCAAGAAAAATCTGGTTGAACCTGGATCGCCCTGACGACCACAACGACCACGCAATTGATTGTCAACGCGGCGAGACTCATGGCGCTCTGTGCCAATGACGTGCAGTCCGCCCAACTGTGTGACCACTTCATGCTCTGCCTTGGTGACTGCTTCATATTCCCGTTTAATAAGAGTAAAAGCCTCCCGCAGTTTTTGAATGACAGGATCATCGGTGGGGGCTTTTTCAGAGGCAACCGCCAACATTTCTTCTGCCTCTAGTTCCGATTGGCTCATTCTTCCCAATTGCTCAACTGCAAAACTAACTGCATCTTTGAGCAATTTTTGAGCATCCTGAGATAGTTCGCAAGGATAAAGACTATCGGACACTTTCCAATTCTTTTTCACCTTGGCTTCTGTCGGACTGCCAAAACCTTGCCCTTTTTGGGGGCGATCGCCAAACATCCTCTGCCCCTCATTGGTAAAGTCATCATCATCTTCGGGGCGCACAATCTGCGGCATAAAGTTCTCGCGCACCTTTAGCCTTGCCATATAGTCGGCATTGCCACCAAGAATAATATCAGTACCACGACCTGCCATATTCGTGGCGATCGTGACTGAGCCTTTACGTCCCGCCTGAGCGACAATTTCGGCTTCCCGTTCCACATTTTCAGGCTTAGCATTGAGCAAATTATGGGGGATTTCCTTCTCCGACAAAAGGCGCGAAAGAATTTCCGACTTTTCGACACTGGTGGTTCCTACCAGCACAGGGCGACCCGTTTCGTGCATTTCGCGACATTCTTCAGCAACTGCCCGCCACTTGGCTGCCTCGGTTTTATATACCACATCCGACCAGTCACCGCGTCCACTCTTTTGATTAGTGGGCATTGTGGTAACTTCTAGATTGTAGATCTTGCCTAGCTCCGCCTCTTCGGTTTTGGCAGTCCCAGTCATGCCGCCAAGTTTGGGATAGATCAAGAAGAAATTCTGATAGGTAATCGTGGCTAAGGTTTGGGTTTCATTTTCGATTGGCACACCTTCCTTCGCCTCGATCGCCTGATGTAAACCATCACTCCAACGGCGACCAGGCATCACCCGCCCCGTAAACTCATCAACAATAATTACCTCTTGATCGCGGACAATATAATTAACATCGCGCTTAAATAGTTCCTTAGCTTTGAGAGCGTTAAACACATAGTGCGCCCAAGGGTCAGCCTGATCGAAGAGATCCTGCACGCCTAAGAGTTTTTCGGCCAATTCAAAACCTTCATCGGTCATGATCACATTACGTTGCTTTTCGTCAACTTCGTAGTGGGTTTCGGGCTGTAATTGGTCAGCAATTTCTACTGCTCCTAAATATTTCTCCGTAGGACGCTCCACCATTCCTGAAATGATCAAAGGCGTTCTTGCTTCATCGATCAAAATCGAGTCAACTTCGTCAATCACACAATAATTAAAGGGGCGTTGTACTACCTCTTCGATACTGGTTGCCATGTTATCGCGCAGGTAGTCGAAACCTAGCTCGCTATTGGTGGCATAGGTGATGTCACAGCTATAGTTTTTACGGCGCTCGATTGGCTCCATCGAGTTTTGGATCAAGCCTACGGACATTCCCAAAAAGCGATGCACCTGCCCCATCCACTCTGCATCCCGCCGCGCTAAATAATCATTAACGGTGACAACATGGACACCCTTCCCCGTCAGTGCATTGAGATAGCTTGGCAAAGTTGCCACTAGGGTTTTGCCTTCCCCTGTTTTCATTTCGGCGATCTCGCCTCGGTGCAATACCATACCGCCGAGCATCTGCACATCATAGTGCCGCAGCCCCAAAACCCTTGTCGCCGCCTCGCGCACCACTGCAAACGCTTCAGGCAGAAGGTCATCAAGGGTTTCACCCTTCTCTAGCCTTTGTTTAAATTCTCCTGTTTTTGCTTGCAAGTCGCGATCGCTTAGCGCCGCTAGTTCTGGGGCTAAGGAATTGATCAGAGCCACGTCAGGACGAAGTTTGTCTAGCTTGCGTTTATTAGGATCGCCAATCAGATTTTTGAGGTTAAACATAGATAACGAGGAGATAACGAGGATGCGATTAAAAACAGGGTCTTTTGAGCAAGTTGCTATATTACATATTACTCGACTAGTGAAAATACAAACTTCGGTTTTCCGAATCTATGCCCTCAATAGGATACTTCCGTAATCTCCGTAATCTATTTTTAAGCTGGGAAAGTTTCTTGGCTGGGAAGGGAGTGAGTCTGAGACATTTTTAAATTCAAGCGTATTACCATATGGCAATATGCTGTATATTTGTTAGTGAATCAGAATAATTAAGTAAAGCTAAACTTTTGCCGCCGCCATGACCTTTAACCCATCTGCCCTAACTCAAGTTGCTGATTACTTTAAGGTTTTGTCAGAGCTTAGCCGATTGCAAGTGTTGTGTTCTTTAAAATCAGGCTCCAAGAATGTGACTGAGATTATGGAAGAAACGGGACTGGGGCAAGCAAATGTTTCAAAACATCTCAAGATATTAGCTCAGTCAGGGATTGTCTCTAGGACTCCTCAAGGGGTTAGTGTATATTACGAAATTGTCGAGCCGTTCATTTTTGATCTATGTGAATTGGTGGGCGATCGCTTGTCTGTGCGTTTACAGGAGCAATCACAGCAGCTAAAGCAGCTAGAAGGTTTACGGCAACGCTAGCCCCAAAGGAATCGGCAGACCCATTAAATGACAGAAGTGTTTGAGCGCCTTGTCAGACAAAATATCTAACCAAAAAATTTGAAATCCTTGTAGTGCAGACATCCTACCTACTGCTACTGCTACATTATTTCCACCTGAGAATCATCACCGAGCATAAACCTTAATGCTTGTGGACGCTTCGGAGAGACTTTCATAGACACTCTTTGTCCAATTAGACTATCCACAATTCGCTGATGAATGTCGGTAATTACGGTGTCATTTAAAATCACGCTATGTTCGATTTCGGTGTCTATGATGGTCACATGATCGCTAACACTGGTATAGGGACCAACATAAGCCTGTTCAATGTGGCAGTTTGCACCGATGATTACAGGACCGCGAATCTTGCTGTTAATGATTTTAGAACCTATCCCTATTTGAACCCGCCCACTAATACTACTTGTTGAGTCCACTTCTCCTAAATTTTGAGATGTAAGTAGATCGTCAAGAATGATCTGATTGGCGCTTAGAATATCATCCTTCCTCCCTGTATCTAGCCACCATCCCTGAAGCATCGAAACTTCAACTTTTTTATTAGTATCAATTAAATATTGAATAGCGTCAGTTATTTCAAGTTCTCCCCTAGCCGAGGGATGAATTGAGGCGATCGCAGCATGGATTGAGGTATTAAAAAAATAAACACCCACTAGAGCTAGATTTGAAGGCGGATCTTTGGGCTTTTCTAGCATTTGCACTAGCTTCCCGTTTTCATCAATTTTGGCAACACCAAAAGCTCTGGGGTCGTTAACTTCGCATAACAATAACAAAGAATCAAGCTGTTGCTGTTGAAATTTTGTTAGTAATGGCTCTAGGGGCGATTGTAGTAGGGTATCTCCTAAAAACAACAAAAAAGGCGAATCTTGCAGAAACTGTTGCGCGATCGCAACGGCATGAGCAAGTCCTAGCGGCTCTGATTGCAGAATATATTGGATATCTGCCCCAAAGCGATCGCCATTACCCGTTTTAGCTTTGACTTCTTCCCCAGTTTCAGGGCTAATAACAATTCCAATGTCACGAATGCCAGCCGCCACGATACTTTCAATGCCGTACCACAGAATCGGTTTATTAGCTACTGGCACAAGTTGCTTGGCTCCTGTGTAGGTAAAGGGTCTGAGTCTCTTCCCCTTACCACCTGACAAAATCAATGCTTTCATTTGTTGTACCACTCGTTGTAATGCTCCTGAAATACTTTTTTAGATTTGACCGCTTGCCACCAGTCCCAGTTTTGTTTGTACCAAGCTACCGTTTGCGCCATGCCACGCTGAAAGTCCCATTGACGCTGCCAGCCTAATGTTTCAGTGGCGCTAGGATCAACAGAATAGCGGTAGTCATGTCCTGGGCGATCGCTAACGGCTTGCATCAAGGATTCGGGACAATCGAGCAATCCTAAAATAGTTTTGGCTACCTCGATGCCATTGACTTCCATGCGTGCGCCAAGGTTATAGGCATGACCACTTGTACCTGCATGCAGCACTATGTCAATGCCTGAGCAATGATCCTCGACATAAAGATAATCACGAACGGCAGAACCATCGCCATAGATAGGCAAGGATTTTGACTCTAGGGCATTGGTGATAAAAAGCGGAATGATCTTTTCGGGATACTGATATAGTCCGTAAGTATTGGAGCCACGGGTAATCACCACATCTAAACCATAACTAATGCCATAGGAAAAGACTAAATGCTCGGCTCCTGCCTTGGATGCAGCATAGGGACTACGCGGTGCTAGGGGATCGGACTCAAGGGAATGGCGATCGCTACCAACGAGATCACCGTACACCTCATCGGTGGAAACATGGAGGAAACGTTTGACTTGATGTTTTCTCGCCGCTTCTAATAATAATAATGTGCCTTCAATATTGGTGCGGATGAAGGGAATTGGATCACGCAGGCTCCGATCGACATGGCTTTCGGCGGCAAAGTTGAGGATCGCGTCTACACCATTTACAGCTTTTTCCACATCTTCAGGATTGGCAATATCGCCTTGAATGAAAGTAATGCGATCGCTGACATCTTTGAGGTTATCCAAATTTCCTGCATAGGTGAGCTTATCGATCACCACAATTTCCCATGTGGGATGCTGATTTAAGGCGTAATGGACATAATTAGAGCCTATAAACCCTGCTCCCCCTGTAATCAGCACCTTTTGAAATTTTTCGACTAGATTCATGCAAATAACTCCAAGCCTTTTAATAATTTGCCAGCAGCATTTTCCGCAGACACAATTGGTTATCCTTTAGCAATAATTAGCAAAACATAGGGAATTGCTCTGACTTCACCTTGCACACAATTGAATCCCAAATACCCTGATTGACTGACAAATCCCCCGCCAAAAAAAAGTGGACAGAATACCCGCGCTACAGGGACTTGCAATTTTGTCAGCCAATTAGCCAATAAATCTCATAAAAAGCTATAGATTTTCAGGGTTAATGCCCTGGGATCGCAAGTATGCCGCTAACTTATCCGCGCGTTGCTTCTCAGCTTCAGCACGTTGCTTCTCAGCTTCAGCGCGTTGCTTCTCAGCTTCAGCACGTTGCTTCTCGGCTTCAGATTGCTCTGCTAGGGTTGGTATCCAGCCCGTGCGATCATACCAACGCAACCATAAACTTGAGAAATTGCGATAAATGCCTTGCCACAAACCTAGGCCTAGCCCTAAGTTTTCAATCCAAAGGCGGTTGTCCGATATGGCGATCGCCTCATAGAAACCTCCTGAAATTTTAAAAACACGTAGATTATTTTCATAGCGATCGTACACAACATAATAAGGAATTCGCAAAATCCGTTCGTAAACCTCCCACTTAGTGGGTGGTTGATTAATCTCACGTAATCTTCGCCCTAAGTCCTCTGACTCTGTTCCAGGGGATAACAACTCAACCACCAAAAAAGGAGAAATTCCTTCTTGCCATACGAGGTAACTCAGCCTCATTTCTGGTTTTGGTGAGACTTTTGGCAGGTCAACGACCATATACCAGTCGGGGCGCTTGTACCAATTAGTATGAATAGGATCGTAATACAGATTAAGATCACTTGCCAATAAAATTTCTTCTGGCGCATAAGCGATCGGTTGGCAGGTCTCTGTCAACAAAGCTGCCTGTATCAAATGAAATTCATCGGGCAAACCAGATTCTCCTACCAATTCACTTGGTAAATCATACATAGTGGGCATTGTCTCTAAAGGCGATCGCGGATGAATTGGTTGATACATGACTAGCCTCAAGTAACACTTTCTAAATAGAATTTTATAACCTCTTTCAAGCCCTTTGATCAAATCACCATAAAAAGACCAAAAACCATACTTGATGAGGTTTCCAGGCTTTTTCTCTAGGTTAAATTAATCAGTGATTATTGCAAAGATCAGGAAATAATGCTGTGAGATTAAGACCCAAAAACAGAAAAATATCGAAGTCGCAGCAAAACAACGCCTTCGATATTTTTCTGGTGGCTCGTTCGATCAGTAATTGCTGTAAATTCGCAAAACATGGTAGTACTAATGCAATGCGGAACGGGGGACTTGAACCCCCAAGTCTTTCAACACATGTACCTGAAACATGCGCGTCTACCAATTCCGCCAGTTCCGCAGTCGGTAATTATCTTAGTCAAAGTAGATTTAGTTAAGTCTGATGTAAAGATTGCACAATGTCAATCTTGTCCAAGAGGCAATTTTGATCTCAATGTTGATCTCAGGTGATTAATCATTAACTCTAGTTAAATTTTGGCAAAAGCTTGAAGAATGGTGACATAATCTACAGTAATGCACTGGGAATACCGCATTATAGGTTTAGTCGTTATTTTCTTAATCTTGAAGATTACAGCCATTCCTACTCCCTTCCCACTCAAAAATTGGCGATGCGGTGCCTCGCTAATCCTTGGGCTTTCCTGTCTATTTTTAGGCTGGGACGGGGAAGACAGTAAGGATACAAATAAACCTAGGTATTCTTTGAAATTTGAGTGGCTGCAAAGTGCTATCCCCCCAATAAGACCGAATTCACATACTTTAGAGTAAAACTATGACATTGCGTTTAGGCGATACTGTACCCGATTTTTCCCAAGACTCCACCGATGGCGTGATCAATTTTCATGAGTGGATTGGGAATAGCTGGGCTATTTTATTCTCACACCCCAAGGACTTTACGCCAGTCTGTACAACTGAATTGGGAACTGTTGCTAAGCTCAAGCCTGAATTTGATCAGCGCAACGTTAAGGCGATCGCTTTGAGTGTTGACGGGGTTGAATCCCATAAGGGTTGGGTTGGCGACATTGAAGAAACCCAATCCACAAAACTGAACTATCCCATTCTTGCTGACGAAGACAAAAAAGTTTCCGAATTGTATGGCATGATCCATCCCAACTCGGCTACAGGTAACACGCTCACCGTAAGATCTGTATTTATCATTGACTCCAACAAAAAGCTAAGGCTCACTCTCACCTATCCCGCCAGCACTGGGCGTAACTTTGATGAGATTTTGCGAGTCATTGACTCATTGCAGCTCACCGATAATTATAGTGTTGCTACCCCTGCAAACTGGACTGATGGTGGCGACTGCGTAATTGTGCCTTCTGTATCCGATGAAGAGGCAAAGGTCAAATTTCCTAAGGGCTTTAACCCTGTCAAGCCATATTTGCGCCTGACTCCTCAGCCCAATAAATAACATAGTAAAGCTTTCTTTGCTCAGGATATGTCAGATGTGCTTGGCGGCGCGAAGTGTCGCCAAGCACATCTAGGGGTTGATTTTTATGCCGTTATGTTTCTGTTAGAGAAATAAAAAAGTTGCGGCGCAATGCACCGCAACTTTTTTATGTATTTTGATTACCAACTTTCGTCTTCGATAGTGGTTTTGTCCCAAATTTCTAGGTCTAATTCTTCTAAGTAAATAATGCCACTCTGAATTTTTTGAGTCGTTCCAGTTAGGTCTAGGGTAAACCAGCCATCCTCTTCGGGGCTTTCACCCAAAAGTGCAGCGATAATCGTTACCGTTAAACCATGCTCACAAGAGAGGCGAGAAATAATTGGCTCGCCGTAGCAGCTTCTTGGCACTCGCATCGCTATGCGAGTTGTCGTTCGGCGCTTTTCCTCTACACTTACAGCAGCTTTCACAGTAGCTCTGGAATCAATACATTCCGCCGCTAACATTTCAATTTCTCCAATGCAAACTTGTTGATGAGTTTATATTAACCATAGTAACTAAAGTTTTAAGGAAAGGGAAGTGACTTGTGTTACTAGTTTTAGAGTTCTGTAATTTACGGCACAGTCTTTTTTGCAATTTTTGCTGTTTCGTCAGGCAGCCAATGCAGCAATGGTAAGGGTAATAGGCTGGACAGGTTAGCGATTAGTACCAAGATCCAGAGGTTATCGAAGTTTGTCTCTGTGACTCCGAGTATATAGGTTAAGCCTGCGCCCAGTTGAAATGAGCAGAGGGCGGAAATATTTAACACCGACATTAGCAATGCAAATAGGGTGGCTTCGATGCCCTCTGGGCATAATCTGGCGGCTAATACTAGTACGGGCATGAAGGCTATGCGCCCTGCTACGGTCAGGATCAGGTTGTCGCCAAGACTAAACCAGCGATCGCCAATGCCAAGTTCGCGGTTAAGGTGTGTCACCAATAGCAGACTAGTTAAACCCAACAAAGTAGAAATAATTGTTGTCCAGAAAAAGATGTTGCGGGTGGATACGCCCTTAAAAAATCTTTGAAATAGCCAAACCCCTAAAAGTCCAGCCCAACTACCAAAGAAGCGAATTGTCCCTAAGAACTCAGGATTAAAATCTAGCTCGTTGGTGGTGAAGTAAAAAAAGGCGGTGTCGGCGCTGGGGGTAGCTTGCCAGCAAAAGAGAAAGGCTGCTGGAAGCCAAATTGATTTACTGGTAAAGGCTTCGCGAAGTTGTCCAAAGTTGCGCTTTAGGGATAACCACATTTGGGAGTTGCGTGACAATTGCGCTAAATTGGGGGAGCCATCGATCGCCTCAGCTATGAAGATATTTGACATGGGCGGATCGGCGATCGCAAAGGCAGAAATGCCGACCAATAGGGGCAGAAATGCGGTGAATTCAAATACGAATCTTGAGCCAAAATGTTCTAGTAAGTAGCCACTGAGATAGGCGGCAATAATGCCGCCAACGGATGAGGCGATCCAACTAAAGGACTGCAAAGATCCTGCATCGCCCTCTGGCTCCAGTCTGGCGCGTTGAACGATCAGAGCATCGGTAATCGCGTCAGAACAGGCAAGAGATAGTGACCCGATCGCAATCATGGCGATCGCCCAAAATGGTGTATTTACCCAAGTCCCCATGCTGATCCAAGCGGCTACTCCTAAAACACTAGAAATTAGCAAATAGGGGCGGCGACGATAGCCAAATATAGGAAATCCATCAGAGACTAATCCGTACAGTGGCTTGATTGTCCAAGGCAGCATCGTAATTCCCACCATAGAGGCAACTTCCGTTGGGCTTAGTCCAAGGTCATCCTTAAGGAAAAAGCTAACGGCAAGCTGTGAGAGGGTCATCGCCCCCTGCACAAAATAAATAATAGCGATCGCCCCTAACTCTAAGTCAAACGAGCGCCCTCGCAGGCTTTTGAGCCACTCTGATTGGATTAGCACAATAGGATTACTCAAATATTAAGAAACTTGAATGTTTATTAATATTAGCATCTGTATAGCTTTTGCCTCAAAACGCAGAAAGGTGACTTACTTTGTAAGCCACCTTTCTGTGGGAAATCATCCGCAACGCCGTCTCACCTCAGTTGTTTGACCCGGTAAAACCAGGTGGAGCCGAAGCGCTTCGCCTAACTTAAAGTTCCCAGATGCTAGTCTGGTTTACTGCGGCGAAGACTGCGAAGACTCCTTAAAAACGATTATCGATCAAGACACATTATCGGTAGTCACGCACGCCACAGAATCATTCTTGTCTAATCATATCAAATAGAAAATGGTGTAGCTTTTTTAATTTGATGAAAACCAGAAAGCGCGGGAAAGCAATGCTTTCTAGGTTCTATCTTAAGGCTGAATTTTTGGACTTTTCGACCTCGCGATCTTTTTTGCCGCGCCAGATAAATCTCAGGGGCGTGCCCTCAAAACCAAGGGTCTTACGGAATTGATTTTCGATATAGCGCTTGTAATTGTCGTTGAAGCGATGGGGATCATTGACAAACAGAATAATTGTTGGCGGTTGATCGGAAATTTGGGTGCAGTAATAAACCTTCCCCTGCTTGCCGCCGCGACTGGTGGGTGGGGCGTGCCATGTGACCGCTTCATTGAGTGCCTCATTTAAGATGGCTGTAGGAACGCGGCGGCGATGCTGCTCGGCGGCAATATCAACGCGATCGAGAATTTGCGTAACTCTCTGCCCCGTCAGCGCACTGACAAAGATAATTGGCGCATACTCCACAAACATGAGGCGGCTTTTGACCTCGGCAGTGTAGTCATAGATAGTGTAAGAATCTTTTTCCACCGCATCCCATTTGTTGACCACAATCACGCAGGCTTTACCCTCATCGTTGATACGCCCCGCCAGTTTTTGATCCTGATCGGTGACTCCATCAAGGGCATCGATCACCAACAGCACCACATCCGATCGCCCGATCGCCTTAAAAGCACGGTTGATACTAAAAAATTCAATACCATACTCAATATGCTTTTTACGGCGCACACCAGCCGTATCGATCAAGCGATATTTTTTACCATCACGTTCCACCGACATATCGATCGCATCCCTTGTCGTTCCCGAAATTGGGCTAACGATGCTGCGATTTTCACCGATAAAGGCATTTAGGAGACTGGATTTGCCCACATTGGGGCGACCAATAATCGCAACCTTCGTTTCATCGCTATCCGATGAAACTTCTTCGGGTGGCGGCAAATGCTTAACTAATTCATCTAATAATTCACCAGTACCATTGCCATGTATCCCTGAGAGAGCGAGCGGCTCACCTAAGCCTAGACTCCAAAACTCGGCAGCAAGGGAAAGACCATACTTAGAACCTTCACATTTATTTACCGCCAAAAGTACAGGAATATTTTGTCGCCTTAGCCATCCCGCCAGTTGCTCATCCGCATCGGTAATCCCTGCTAATCCATCGACAACAAAAATAACCGCCGCCGATTCCCGAATGGCAATCTCTGCCTGTTCGCGAATCATCGGCAAAAATTCGGTTTCATCATCAAAAACGAGACCGCCAGTATCCACCACTTGAAATTCGTGCGCTCCCCAAAAGCATTCTCGATAGACGCGATCGCGGGTCACACCCGGTTCATCATAGACGATCGCATATTGCTCACCTGATAGACGGTTTACAAGGGTGGATTTGCCCACATTGGGACGACCGACAACGGCAACAATCGGTAGCGACATGATTTTAAACTTTGATTTGGAGAAATTTGCGAACTCACTATTTTAGCGATGTTATACTTTGATTGTCAATAGTCCTTAAGCAACTTAGACATTAGCAACTGTATCAACGCTTTGCGCTTAATTAAAAACCAGAGAGTTGCTAATTTGCGGGAGCGCCGCTTCCCAAGATTTCTCTAGGGACAAATACGACATCCGAGCGCGACATAGACTTGCTCCTGTTAAAGCACAAAATCTTTTAAGGTTTTAGTCAAGTAGGGTACAAAATGAGGGCGCAGCAAAAGTTAATATTTAGTTAAAGAAAGTTTGAAAAATTCCACAATTTAAATTTGCAATTCAAAAAGTAACCTTATTGGGGAAACAAAAAGCGCTTATGTCTGAGCAAAAAAAGGCTGTTTTAATGATGCACACTGACCAAGGGCAAGGACAATTGTGGCAGACAGCTTTGGCTACTCAGCAGCTAGAGGTAATCTGGGAAAAAGCTTCTATAGAGCTTGTGCAGTACCTCGAAACCTGCGATCAGCAATACTTGCCTGACCTGTTGCTGGTGGATATGGCAATCAAAAGTCCTAACTCTGAGATGTTGCAATCATCTTCGGTCTGCCAATGGGCTAGCAAAAATAATTCTAAAACTAAAATAGTCCTGTTTAATCCTCGGCAGGAAAAGATCAAAGACATTGAGCATAGCTGGGCATTGCGCCGGGGCGCATCGGATGTTTTGCCAAGGTTATCTTCAGAAAATTTGATTGCAGAGGTGGCAAGGGTGACGGCATTGATAGGTTGTTCGCTAGATACTTCTCCTCTGGAAAAGATTATGCGGACAATCAGTAATAATTCATCTCAAGCAAGCCTAAAGAACCCTGAAGCGATCGCGGATGAAGCTGAGGCTCCTAACCGTTCAACTACTAAAAATAAATCTAAGTCCGATAAATCTAAGTCCGATGCTGATACCAAGGGGGCAGTAATGTATCGTGGGGTGATCATTAGGCGCTAAGGGCGATTAGGAATGCTTCACGAAAGTTTTGGGTCAAGATTTGTATTATTTGGACAGCATGGCTGGGCTGATCGTGATCGCGATATTAACAGTCTTGCCCGCTCAATCGCTAATCGGTACGGTGATATCCCTATCTATACGCCTAACCTTGGTTGGCTTAATACTTGGCTAAAGATCGCGCCGCTAATTAACTATGTCGAGCAGACTGCCCAAACCGCGATCGCCGCATATCCTGATCTACCTTGGCGCATCGTGGCGCATTCGATGGGGGGATTGATCTGGCTGGAGATATTGTCGAGAAATCCTCAATGGTGGCCACGGGTACATAGCCTTGTGTTAATCGGTTCGCCCGTGGGTGGCTCAGATTTGGGGCGCTTATTTGATCCTCTACGCATATTTCCCTTGATAGCGCGGGATCTAGGCAGAAATCGCCGTCCCATTGCCGAAGCGATCGCCGCCAAAATTCCGACTCTATCGATTATTAGTGATATTGGGCATCATACCGATGGCATTGTTCCCCTTGGTGCTTCGCAGTTTGCCCATGCTCAAGTTGTGCAGTTGCAAGGACTGCGCCATGCTACGCTCAAAAATCATCCTCAGGTGGCAGCCGTGATCCAACAGTTTTGGCAAAATCCCATAATTACGCCGCTCTCCATAGATACATCTGCACAGCTAATTGCGGAATTAAGGGCGCGAGATTTGACGGAAACAGATAGCCGTAATTTTGGGAAGGCAAAGGCAATCAAGAGCTATGACGATGGCACAAAGCTATGGGAATGGGAAAACTTACTCAGAATCCAGCATTTCTATGTTAGTGTCCCCAACGCAAAGCCAAGCGAACAGGCAGGCGATCGCTGCATTTACAGTGCCTATGCGGGCGTTCGCTAAATTCCAGAGTTAGGATATGGCGCAATCTGTATGAAGATGCAGGTTGGAATCTGTCACTAAATCAATTAATTCGGATTCAAAACTAACTTGGGCGCGGTTGGTCTTGCCCCCCAAGTATAGGCGATCGCCCACTTGCAAAGCCCAAACCTGTGAATGGCTAACATAGCTCATAATTACACCTGCCATCAATAGTCCAAAACCTGCATAGACAATGGGAATACCAGGATCTGCCTTGATTTGTAAGCCCGTACTGCCGATCGCCTCCTTTAGTGTCAGCGTAATGCCATTAACTTCCATTTGTCCATTAGTTCGCAATGTCGTTAAGAGATTACCTGCTTCGTCATAGATCAAGAAAGTACCCTGCAAGTCGGGAGTAATTAGGGTAATTCCTGCACTCAAGTCGGGTTTAGTGGGAATCCATGTTCCCCAAACTTGCCTACCGCCCGTAGTGGATTCTAATTTGCGAACGGGCAACTGTAATATGGGGCTATTGTTGAGCGTGAAGCGCACGGCGGCAATATCCCAATTTGCCTGATAGAAGGTGACACCTTTATATTTGAGAGGCTTATTGACATGGATCGTCTGACGATCAACCTCATGTCCGTCGCGATCTAGTACCGATAAGTCGGAATAAAACTGATCAATATTGCCTTTGGGAGTGTAATCAATCCAAAACCGATTAACGCGCACTGACCAATCCTTAGGAACCCGTGAAGCTGACCAAATACCCGCTTCTGTAATATTATTGACCTGAAAAGTATTACCACTAGGAACCATCTCCTGTGCGATAAAGCCTGTCAGCGATCCCCAAATAGAACCAATCAGGATTAGCAACATACTGGCATGGACAATAATCGGTCCAACCCGCCCAATTAGACCTTTTCGCCCATAGAGGCGATCGCCTTCTTGAAAAACGTGATAATTTCTCGCCTTAAGACAGTCCGCTAATTGCTGAAGATTACCATTGCTAATTTCTGTCGCTAGGGGCAGTTTGGCAAAGCTTTGGGGTTTCGTATAATAAAACCAACGTTTGGACGCTTTAAGAATTGGTAATTGACGATTGAAAGTACAGGCGGTGAGGCTAGAACCAAACAAAATGAGCAGGGTGAGAAACCACCAGCTACCATAAACATGGTTTAGCCCGATCGCCAAAATCACCTTAAAGGATAGAAAACCAAATAGGGCGGGATGTTCGGGATAATTTTCTTTGTAAAAATCTAAGGTTTGCCCCTGCTCAATCACAGTACCAGAAATGCTAAATAGGGCAATTAGCAATAATAGGGCGATCGCCACCTTGAGATTAGCTAATAGCGACACAAATTGATGCCGCCAAATTTGCTGCATCTTTAGGCTGACTTGTTGATTAATTTGCTGAAATTGCAATGGAATTTGTGGGAACACTTGCTAATAAGATGCTTGTCGATAATCTAAAGATTATAGCTAGAGATCGGCTGTGTTGAAGTCTGGTTGATAGTGGGAGCGGAACTTTTCAAACATAGGGCTTACGCAAAACTATTATACAGAAATTATGTAAAAATTATGTAAAAATTATTATGCAAAAATATCTTTCGGGGATCTTTTTGGGTATTTAGTTGCTAATAAACACTTTTGACTGTCACTCTCGGATATATCTAAAAATATGCCAACAAACCCTAAAGCCGCGAGAACTTGTATCTCGCAATGGGGATTGCTTTGCAGCCTTAGTCCCAAGTTACCAACTCATTGATCGCTATGCCCGTTGCAGATAGGTCTTTGCAGCATATTTCAGGTATGTCTGACCATCTCTTTCCCGTCAGTTACTCCACCCTTGCGCCCCAAGCCATCATCACGAGACTTCTGCCCCGTTATGCGATCGCTCCTGTCAAAAACTGCGTTTTCTGGATGCGGGGACTGAGCGATATCTACTTAGTAGAAACGGAGGATCGCCGCTATGTCCTGCGTATATCCCATGCCCATTGGCGAACCCATGTTGATATTCAGTTCGAGTTAGAATTTCTCAGTTTTTTGCAACAACAACAAATTCCTGTCGCCTATCCCCTCTCCACCCAAGACGACAAATTAGCGATCGAGATCGATTCCTTAGAAGGTAAACGTTTTGCAGCTTTATTTACCTATGCGGCAGGTAAGGTTGCTCTAGGGGATCTCAATAAATCCCAAGCCCAAAAGCTAGGGGAAACCCTAGCCAAACTACATCAAGCCTCCCATGCTTTTTGCACCTATGCCGATCGCCCCGCCTTGACTATTGAATATTTATTAGACAATTCACTGCTCGATCTGTCGCCATTTCTATCATCTACAGCACAATCATATTTAAATGCGGCGATCGCCCAAATCAAAAAACAAATCTGTCAACTACCCCGCGAAGCACCCCTCTGGGCAGTCTGTTGGGGTGATCCCCATAGTGGCAATGTCCATTTTACAGAAGCAAACGAAATCACCCTGTTTGACTTTGACCAATGCGGATATGGGTGGCGAGCCTTTGACATTGCCAAGTTTTTGCAAGTCACACTGCAAGCTGGTATTAGTCCCAGTGTTCGCAAAGCCTTTTTACATGGCTATCAACTAGTACAGCCCCTTGAAAATATTGAATTAAGTACAATGCAATCTTTGACGCAGGTTGCTCAAATTTGGTCATGGGCAATTAGTGTCAAGTACGCGATCGCCCACAACCATAGCAAACTCGATCCCAGTTATTTTCATCAACGCCTAGAGCATTTTAAAATGTTGCGATCGCCAGATTGGAAACCCTTCTAAGGTGAAATCAAATGGCGTAGCCATTTGATTTCACCTCACAAACCCGCTTGCGCCTTAGCAACCACCTGACCATTTTTAAACTCAATAATCGCATTGCTGCCTTCAGGGTTGCGCCAAGAATATACTCTGCCAACGGATTCATCTGAGCTTGTTTCCGCAATCACTTTGCCTGTCACTCCAAATATTTGCTCCACCTGCTCAATCGTCATGCCATTTTCCACCAAATTAAATTTACTCAATGTGACTATGGGACTAACAGGGCTAGATTCTGCCAAGGGCATAGGACTAGCAGAGACGGGAGCCTCTAGCGGTGTTGACGGCTCGGCGATCGCTGATGGCAATGTGACCACAGAAGCAGGCAAACCCTGAGTCGCAACCGTAGTTTTTGTCGTTAGCGTCCGCACCACTGCCCCAATGCCCAAACCAATTAGCACTATCGATAGACCAACTAATACTAAGTACCAATAGCTTTGAGCGGTATCCGATGAGAAATTTACATTTCTAGCATCTCCTTGAAAATTTGGGCTAGGTTTAGTATCTATGGACTGCTCGGCAATTGGGGATCGATCAAGGCGATCGCTATTACTAACATTCTCTTGTTGCAACGCTAACAGTTGCTGCTGCATTTTGGGATTAGTACTGGCAATCTGGCTGATCGCCGACTGTAATACAGAATTTTTGGAAAGCTGCGGCTCTGGTGATCGCGCTCCATTAACATCTGCTGCAATGTCTTGAGGTACTACTTCAAGGGTTTTTAACATAAACTGCTCCGACCATAGCCAGCGCGATTCTGCCATTTCTGAGTTGCGCCAACAATGAATCCTAAATTTTGCCAATGATTCTATCGACAAACCTTGAAGTCTGCCATGGATTAATGTCAGCAGTTTTTCCTTGTCAATGGCGGAATTTGAGCGAATTTGTAAGTCCAAATTGCTATCGACAATGGCGGCAGCAACGGTCACATCCTCAAGATTAAGGCTCTGTAACTCTTGGCGAAGGATCTCAGCGATCGCCTGTGGATTTAGTTGATGATCAAGTTCGGCAATCAAAGTCATGTCTAGCAATCTTCCTATAGAAGGCTTATCCTTGGATTACTTATACTGTGGCGCAAAGTATTACAAAATGATGTTCTTAAAAAACTCTAATTTGATCAACCGCAAATAGTTGTAACTGTAATATTACCAAAACGCCAGAATTTTGGGCGCGATGCTTTACAGGATTTCTAAAATTTTGATAATTTAGCTTCACTCAACCAGTGATTTAGAGGATATCTTAACCAAAGCATAATCTGGGCAATAAGTAGCAACAAAATATAAACTTGCGGATCACAAGTGAGGCAAATCCTGATAGGGTTGATCTGGAAACTGCAAATCAAAGTTTTTGTAAGCTACGGAACTCATGAAAGTACTGGTAATTGGTGGCGATGGTTATTGTGGATGGGCGACGGCTTTGCACCTCGCCAATAAAGGTTATGAAGTTGGGGTCTTAGATAGTCTAATTCGCCGACATTGGGATAACGAGCTAGGTGTGGCAACATTAACGCCGATCGCTCCAATTCAACAGCGAATTTCTAAATGGCAAGCCGTCTCAGGACAAAAAATAGAATTATTTGTTGGCGACATTACCAACTACGAATTTTTGCAAGGTGTATTTCGTAGCTTTACCCCCGATGCACTCGTCCATTTTGGGGAGCAGCGATCGGCTCCATTTTCAATGATTGACCGCGAACACGCAGTACTGACCCAGGTTAATAATGTTGTTGGTACATTAAACTTACTCTATGCGATCAAAGAGCATAATCCCGATTGTCATTTAGTGAAGCTCGGCACAATGGGAGAGTATGGCACTCCTAATATTGACATCGAAGAAGGCTATATCACCATCGAGCATAATGGACGCAAAGATACTCTGCCCTATCCTAAGCAGCCTGGTAGCTTTTATCACCTTAGCAAAGTCCATGATAGCCACAATATCCATTTTGCCTGTCGCACTTGGGGCTTACGCGCCACTGACCTCAACCAAGGCGTGGTCTATGGCGTGCTGACAGAGGAGACTGGCACAGACGAGATGCTAATCAATCGCCTTGACTATGACGGTGTATTTGGTACTGCCCTCAATCGTTTCTGTATCCAAGCGGCGATCGGACATCCTCTGACTGTCTATGGTACGGGCGGACAAACCCGCAGCTTCCTTGATATCCGTGACACGGTACGCTGCATTGAGCTGGCGATCGCCACCCCAGCAGAAGCGGGCAAAATGCGCGTATTCAACCAATTTACGGAGCTTTTCTCTATTCGCGACCTCGCGATGCTAGTGCAGAAAGCAGGTGCAACCCTTGGCGTTAAGGTAGAGGTCCAAAATATCGATAATCCTAGGGTAGAAGCGGAAGAGCATTATTTCAATGCCAAAAATACTAATCTGTTAGATCTAGGTTTGCAGCCCCACTTCCTATCCGATGCCCTGCTGGATTCGCTATTAAATTTCGCAATCAAATACCGCGATCGCATCGATCAGCAACAAATTATGCCCAAGGTAAAGTGGCGCGGTTAAGTTCTGTTATTTTTTCAGCGCCATGGCACTGGAAAAATAGGTATTAGTCCCTGCGATAGAAGCTAAAAATTGTTGAAAGTAGTATCTTCAATTACATATTCTCGTAATTGTCAAGTCCTATTTAACGAACCTACCATGACATCTTCTACAAAAACTTTGCGCGTTTTGGTGGTGGATGACCACGAACTGACTAGATGCACCCTCAAACTTGCGCTTTCTCTACAATCTTGCATTGGTAATGTAGTAGTTGCTGATAATGGTAAAGAGGCGATCGCCCAAGTATGTAGACATGAGCCTGATGTTGTGGTCATGGACTTGCATATGCCGATAATGGACGGATGGGATGCATCTAGAGCCATCAAAAATCAATATCCCCACATCAAAATTGTCGCTTACTCGGCTGCCGATGGTGGCAAAACAAGGGCGATCGCCAATGGTGCAGTCATTGATGCCTTTTGTGAAAAGGGAGCTTGTACCAAAAGTTTGTTAGAAGCAATTAAAAGTGTTGCCTAATTTATCAAGCTAAAACATAAATATATAAAAGACGCATTCGCGTCTTTTTTTATGAGGGGTCTTTATGATGATTTTTACGAGATTTTCGTTTTTGCCGCCAAAATCCTCGCCGCCAATACGCCACCAATAAAGCCAAACAGATGCCCCTCCCATGAAATATATGAGCGAGTCGGCAATATCCCCCAAATGAGGCTGCCATAGCTCATCGCGATCGTTATGGAAATGGCGATCGCCACAAAGCTTTTTTCAAAATAGCCCCGCGATAGCAAATAACCAAAATAGCCAAAAATCACACCACTAGCACCAATATGCACCGAGTAAGGGCTGCCCACAAGCCAAGTGCCTAAGCCTGAGGCGATCGCTGTAAACACGGACACAAAATAAAAATCATTGGTATTGCGGAGCATCACCATCCAGCCTAAAACCAAGAATGAGGCTGTGTTTGAGGCAATATGATAGAAATTGCCATGGAGAAACGGCGCAAATAAAATACCCCGCAGCCCAATTAAGCGACGAGGCATGATCCCAAACTGACTGAGATTGCCATTCCAAAAACTTCGATCAATAATAAATACCACCCAAAAAATTAATGTCACCGCAGCTAAAATTTGAATCTGCTCTTTTAGCTCTTTCCCAATTGATTGCAGCTTTTTTTTCACAACCTTAAGATCCCACATAAAAAATATAGTGACAACACACTGATCATACTGATTTGGGGCATGGCAACCCTAAATTAACTTAGGGTTTACGCAAAAGGACTGGGAACCCTGATTCATGGGTAGGGGCAATTCATAAATTGCGCCTACCTTTGTGAGAATCATTTATCAATGATCCTCACATTGACATGAGGCTCATCCTTTAGTTTTTCCTTCACTCTTTTCTCGATCTCTTGCTCTTTCTTCTTTTCCGCATCATTCAGCCATTGCGAAGCCCATACGGAAGCAATTATAAACAAAGCTCCAATAAATTCCATAAATTTTTTGTTTAATTCTTTGTTTAAATTTATGGAAGCACATAGTACATTGCCCAAAATCTAATAGTCAAGGGATTATAAAAATTTTGATACTTTAGTTACAATATGTTTTGAAAATTAACAATTTCATGTTATGTTGTTAAGCGGTACAAAAGTATCGTATTTTAAAGATTAATCGCAGGTTGCACAAAGTTCATAGCACCAATTCAAACTAACTATTTAAGGCTAGTTATTTAAGGCTAGGCATTTAGGCTAGGTATTTTAATCAATAACTAGCAAAAAAAGTTTCTTAAACGGGTTCTTAAACAGGTTTTTGTAGCGGCGGCTCTAGTCACCTGCTGAAGATTTCATAGCGTAGAGGTTTTCTATCATCATGTCCATTCGCCTTTATGTTGGCAACTTGCCAGCAGAATTAGATCGCCAAGCTCTAGAAAAAATTTTCAATGAATCAGGTGATTCGGTATCGCTCAAAGTTATCACTGATCGTAAGACTGGTAAGTGCCGTGGCTTTGGATTTGTAACTGTCGGCTCTGATGAGTTAGCGGATACTGTGATCGAAAAGTTCAACGGCTATGACTTCAACGGCGCTGTCCTGAAACTAGAAAAAGCCTTGCCTCGCACTAAAGGTAAGGGTGAAGACGGTTCAGATGTTGATGAAAGCACTGAAGATGCAGTCGCTAGTGATAATAATGAGGCGATCGCTGTTGCTGCACCTGCTAAGCCTAGCGCTAAGCGTAAAAAACGCAGCAATAACAAGAAATCCAGCAATTCTGCATCTAGCAGCAGTACTACTTCTGAAGCACATCAGCCTGACCCACGTTGGGCAAATGATCTAGAGCGTCTCAAGCAGCAGTTACTAGAAGCACAGGGTGCAGCAAGATAAATAAAAAGGGTTTCGCGGTGCGGAACCCTTTTTTGTAATGTCACCTAAAGCGCGGCATGGTTAAGATGTGGGCGGCGACTTAGGAAAGTAAGGACGTTCATCACTGAGGGGAGGTCGCAACCAAAATCTGAGGGTATAAAAAACTAGCTCCTTGACCTCAGTCCAAACTCGTTCTGACTGTACAAAACTCTTGGCATCAAATAAAAAATATTTTGGCTTTAGGGAAAACTGCTTACCTATAGGCCAGGGGCATTGCTTTGCTAGATCTGTATGACTATCTGACGGATAGCTGGCGATCGTTAGTGCGGCATTTAATTCTTGGTTTCTAAAGGACAGGAAAGCGCGAGAAGCTTCAATGGGTGAAGTGATTAATAAAATGCGGCGACTGTTGCGGGTATCTTCACGCAGTAATTTGTTTTTCTCTAGGGATTTGATGAGTTGACTGATCTCATCGCCACTACTGCGTACCGTCCGCCCCGTGGGTTCCAAAATAATAAAAGAGCGCAGTCCCGCCATATTCGGTATATTCAGCAATGCGCCACACATTAGATCGGCTTCTGTTTGATCAACTGGCGCGATCTCATCCGATGGTGCAGTGCGGGCTGTAAAAAATTTTTCGTAGCGCGGGTCGTAACGCAGTCCTATGTCTGGTGAGCCAGCACGGGTGGCAATCTCATCTCTAATTGTTTCCTTGGTGCGACTAGGCGGTGCTGCTGGCGCAATCAGACAAGGGTAAGCCTTGGTGGGCGGATAGGTGGTATGACGACCGCCGCTCAAAACAATATAGGGCTTTTGTTGTTGACTTGCCAAAGTCCAAATCCGCACCGCCTCTTGCAGTCTTGGCTCGTAGGGTGGGTTTTCGGCAAGAACAACGATTAGATCAAATATGCCACTTCTAAAGTCTAATAACTCCTGTTCAGTCAGGTTGAGGACAGGGCGGCGATAGGACTGTTCGATCGCATTGGCTCCTTGCTGCTCAACATAACAAACGAATAATTCTGAGGTGGCATTATTAGTGGCGATCGCAAAGATCAACAGGACGATGAATATCTCTTTAGTAACGATCCCAATTTTTTCGGATGCCCCCTTATTATCTACTTTGTCACCACTTTTGACCTTGAGATCCTTTAGTCTGAGCCAATAGTTAACAAATAGCAATAGCAAAATGATACCTACTAAGGTAAAGGGAAATGCCAGAAAATCTACAACAATTCTAGGGATCGGATCATCCACAAACCGAAAGTTGGCGAAGATGATGATCACCAAAGCCGTAAAAATCAATAATCCAAATAGGCGAAACCAATCCTTAGGAATTGCCTTGAATAGAATAATGAAGATCGGGATGGCAATGATCCAAATCAGAATGTTGGTTAATAGATCGAACAAGATCCCTCCAAGATTCTCGCTTAGCCTCTGGGGTAAATTCTCAAAAATTAAGCTATGGCAGCCAATTAAGTTAAGAAAATATACAAGTGCAATATGCTAAGCAATAGCGCCCTCAATGTAAATAGCTAATACAAGTTTTAACTTAGCTATGAACTCCCACAAACAAATCCCACAAATCGCCGCCATCGATAAACTCCGCTTGACCTTTACTGCTTTCACTAAAATATCCTCTTCAAAGCGCGATCGCCATGTTATAAACTCATCAGCAACCAATACCTCCCTTGCTATGCAAACAATCCAAAATTTTCTGCCCTTACTACACCGCAACACCTTCATTCGTGGCGAGATGGAAATGCCCTGCTTGCCAGCCTTCATCGATTTATATATGGAGCGTTTGCAGACCCTATTTGACACCTTTGGCAAATCCTTCAGCCCCGCCGAAAACGATCATCTGCGATCGCTGCTACTAGGCAAATTAGAAGAAGGATTTCGCACCTCGCCTCTATCCAAATTAGTCTTCAGATACGAACCATCGCAAACCCCCAACACTGGCATCACCTACACCATCACCTACACCATTGGTTCCATCACCGATCAATATAATAATTGGGCAGCAACTAAGGAACCGCCATTATTTGGCAGTCATGCCGATGCTAAAGTAATGGAACTTGCCGCGCAAATTAAGGAACAGCTAGGGCGCGATCCCTATATCGTTGATATTGGTGCTGGCACTGGGCGCAACACCTTCCCCCTCGCCAGAATGGGCTATCAGGTTGATGCTTTGGAAATGACCCCAGCCTTTACCGAACAATTGCAGGCGATCGCCCAAAATGAGAACCTACCCGTTAACGTCATCGCCTGTGACATTCTCAACCCCTTGACCCGCCTCAAGACCCTTGCCTATAACTTAGCAATCTGCTGTGAAGTAACTTCCCACTTTCGTGATGCTGACCAACTGCGGCTATTGCTTGCCAAGGCTTGCGACTATCTCCAGCATGGCGGATTACTCTTATTCAATGCATTTATGGCAAACGAAGGCTATGAGCCATCGCCCCTCGATCGCCAAGTTTCCGAATTAGCATGGTCAACCATCTTCACCTATCAAGACCTGCACAATGCCCTCGACAATTTGCCAATGGAAATCATTGCCAATGATGCGGTACTAGATTTTGAGCGCAGTAATTTACCCCCTGAGGCTTGGCCCCCCACAAGCTGGTTTGAAAGCTGGTCAACAGGAAAAGATGTGTTTCCCCTAGCCGATCATTCCCCAATCCAATTGCGCTGGATCGTATGTAAACGTCTGTAGGTAGGGCGCTTTGCGCTTACTTAAAAAATATGGCTGGATTAATCAAAGCATCAAGAGGCTGTAAAGTTTTTCAAAACAAAAAATGGCTTTGCCATTTTTTGTTTTGATATTAGGACATCTCTAGCATTCTTTGCATTGGCTTAAGCGCTGCTTGGCGAATTGACTCATCAAGAGTGATTTCAGGAGTGCGGTTTTTCATGGTCAGATAGACTTTTTCTAAGGTATTCAGGCGCATATAAGGGCATTCGTTGCAGGCGCAATTGCTAGTGGGGGGCGCAGGGATAAATTTCTTGGTGGGCGTGGCTTTTTGCATCTGGTGAATTACTCCAGATTCAGTGACAACAATAAATGCTTGCCGATCGCTGCGTTGTACATATTTCAGTAAGCCTGTGGTGGAGCCAATAAAATCCGCATGGCGCAAGATATTTTCTTCACATTCAGGATGGGCAATAATTTCGGCGCTAGGATACTGCACTTTGAGATCCACTAATTTTCGTTCGGAAAATATTTCATGAACCATGCAAGCACCGTCCCATAGCACCATTTCACGCCCAGTTTGCTGACTGACATAGCGCCCTAGATTGCGATCGGGTGCAAAAATAATCGGTTGCTCCTTGGGGATTTGGTTAACGATTTTCACGGCATTGGCACTGGTGCAGATAATATCGCTCAGTGCCTTGATCGCTGCCGAGCAATTTATGTAGGAAATCACCAAATGATCGGGGTGAGCGGCTTTAAAAGCGGCAAAGCGATCGGGGGGACAGCTATCGGCAAGGGAGCAGCCTGCATCTAAATCGGGCAGCAGTACTAATTTTTGCGGATTTAAGATCTTGGCAGTCTCTGCCATGAAATGTACGCCTAAAAAAACAATTACATCGGCTTGGCAATTGACGGCGGCTTGCGATAGCCCCAGTGAGTCGCCGATATAGTCGGCGATGTCTTGCAAATCAGGATCTTGATAATAGTGCGCTAAGATTACAGCATTTAGTTCTTGCTTGAGATCGGCGATCGCCTGAAATAGATCTAGCGGTTTGGCTGGCGCGGCATGGGTTTCAGGCTTAGGAAGGGTGAGAAACATGATTTACCTCTTGGCGGCTTAGTATTTAATTATAGTAGAAATCACCAAAATGTTGACGGTTTATTTTACGATTGGTTTACCTGCTTCAGGAAAATCGACTTGGGCAAAAAACAAGGTCGATCAGTCCCCCAATGCCATTAAGCGGGTGAACAAAGATGACCTGCGGGCAATGCTAGACAATTCCTATCATTCCAAGGGCAATGAAAAGTTTGTGCTTGATATTCAGGACATGATCATTAAGGCGGCTTTGGAAAATGGCAAGCACGTCATTGTTGACAATACGCACCTAGCCCCCAAGCATGAGGCAAGGATTCGGGAGTTGATCAAGGGTTTGGCAAATTTGGAAATTGTCGATTTTCGGGATGTGCCGTTGGAAACCTGTCTGGAACGCGATCGCCAGCGTCCGAACTCGGTGGGTGAAAAGGTAATTCGCGATATGTACAATCAATTTATTGCTCCCCCCAGAGCGCCCAAGCCTGCCTATAATCCTGAACTGCCCGATGCGGTTATCTGCGATCTCGATGGTACGCTGGCGCTCATAGGCGATCGCAGTCCCTATGATGGTGCAAAGTGCGAACTAGACGCGGTGAATGAGCCGATCCGTTCCATTCTAGAAACCTCTGGCAAAGCAATCATCTTTGTGTCAGGTCGCGAGGATAAGTTTAAGCCCCAAACCCTTGCATGGTTAGCGAAGCACAATATTTCCTTTGAGGCACTGCATATGCGAAAGTCGGGCGATCTACGGAAGGATAGCATCGTCAAAAGGGAGATTTACGATGAATTCCTGCTCGATAAATACAATATTGCCTTTGTGTTAGACGATCGCGACCAAGTGGTGCGCGTATGGCGTGATTTGGGGTTGACCTGTTTGCAGGTAGATTATGGTGATTTTTAAGCTTGGTATCAATCTATTTATCGTAAGGAATATCGGATGGCTTTTTGCCTACTGTGGCGGCAAAGCTTGGAAAGTTTAGCAGGTCTTCTGTAAATTTTTCATCTAAAGTCAGGGCATATTTGCGATCGGACAACAAAACTACAGGAATATGCTCTCGATCTTCTTCATTGGAAGTTAATTTCCGTTTTACTTTATTTGTAAAGTACTTTTGCTTAAATTCCTTGATTTGCTCGTTACTAATGCGATTTAATCGACTTTGCTGAGTTAACAAATTAATAATTACGGCGATATTATTGCCTGATGCGGCGTGACCCATCGTTCGGTAATATTCAGCTATGAGTTTTTTGGAAACAACTAAGTGAGCGTTGTCATCATGCTTTTTGGGATTAGAGCTATATTCTATTAGCCATTTGATAAGCTGCTTGTACTCAGGATCAAGAGGATTAGAGAAGTTTTTGGCTATATTGTTATCGATAAATATATCTTTTCTAGTCATTAGAAATTTTTATTAAACTTTAAAAATCAAATCTATCAAGCATTCAGAGCAATATCCATCGTATCAATCATATACGTCTCAAAAAATCCTTTAGGAGCATTTAAGATTTGTCCATCTTTAGTAAATTCAATCCGATGAGCAATGCTGCCATCTTTAATCGAGTTCTCAAAATAATAAACTGCTACATCTTTAGGCTGAATTTCTCCTTTAACAATTAGCAATCTCATTCTATTGAGCAAGTATTCACTATGAGTTTCCACAATATAAGTTTTACTGATTTTTCTGCTAGGCAAATAATCGCTATCAGATGTAAAAATAGTATTGCCTTTATTTCCTTCATTAACTTTTTTAACTAAGTAATCACCTAAGTTAGCTTGTATAGATGGATGCAAATGTATTTCTGGCTGAGACATGATTAATGTTGAATCATCTGATAATTGTAAATCAGCAACAATAATTGGTAAAAATTGACTAATTCCAAAGCCAACATCAACTAACGATTCCCACTTACTTTTACTTTTTATTTTTACTTTTATTTCAAATCTACCGCCTGACAATCTATTAGGCTTGATATCATACAAAATCTTTAAATCCTTTAAGACAGAAACAAGTTTATATATTTCTTTGGATTTATTATCATTCCATTCTAAAATTTGATCAATGTATCCCTCTCCATAATTATTCACCATATTATTTGCTATTGATTGATAATACGTACGATCAGGAGAAACTCTAGAAGAACTAATAAAATTGAAACCATAATTTGAATAATGTATTAATTCCTCACATAGCTCAATAAAAAGATCATTTATATCTGCGGAATCTACAATTCCAGTTTTGTAATCACTACTTACTCTGTATGACAAGTCATCATTTTGTATTACTTCATTTATTTCAGTAATTGAAGATGAGATCTTTAATTGTGTCAATCTAGGTGAGTGACTTATTTTATCAAAATGCCATAGAGTTTTAATGTCAGAGAAGTTCAAATCGTCTTCAGATAAATTTATATGAATTTCAAAATCATTCTTTAAACTATGATTAAATGAAACATCTTTATATCCTCCCATATTTACATATTTACCGTTGAGTGATAGATATAATGGAAAGGATTTACTTTGTGAATTAAGACTTTGCAATACTGCTAATATTCCATATATTAAAGAGCTTTTACCACTACTATTCTCACCTGTAAGTAAAGTTATTTTTGAGAAAGAAACATCTACTTCTTTAAAGCATTTAAAGTTTTTTAAAGCTAATCTATGAATCTGCATAAATATTTTTTCTAAAAATGATTTTTTGAAACAGTGATTAAACGTAGGATGGTTTGGTGATCGCATAACAACCCATCCCTAAGCAATATACACGCCAGTGTAACGTAAGGCATCCTATCATTCAATAGGCAATTAAAAGAGTGGATTATTAATTCTCTTTCTTGGCAATTTCCTAGTCAAGTGTTTTTTGACGCGATAAACCCATGTCTTTTAGTATTGCGTAAATACGACTATCTCGTAAATCCACATCCCATCTCTGTTTGATAACATCAGAAATTATCTTGCCAGTCCAAATCTGCCGATCAACACCATAGTCTATCGGTTTATTTTCCAGCAGCATTCTTTTTAGTTCAGCTTTTTGTTCACCACTTAGCCGCTCTGGTTTGTTCGAGACAGAGACTTGGGTCAGCCCCTCTAGTCCACCTACACAGTACATATCAATCCAAGTAATGAGAGTTTGTCTGGAGCATCTCACCTCAAGCATTACCTCTTTTCTGGTCATGCCCTCATATAGATATTTGACAGCTTCTAGCCTTTTTCGGATACGAGTATTTTGATATTGATACAACAGCTTCTGCCAAACTTCTATTTCAAACGATTTCTCTCTTAGTTTCTTCAATCTATCCATTTTGAGTTACAACCTATTGAGTTTTTTTGGTGGTACAGAAATATTTCTGACAGCATTGCTTTGTGCTGCTTTTGATGTCTAATTTTATACTGGGCAGGGCTTAGTTTCTTCAACCATTGGACTAGATGTTGGCGATCGCTATTTAATATTGCTTTTAATATTGCTTTTAATATTGCTTTTAATGTTGATTTTGATCTTGAAATTTAGGCGATCGCATTTTAGGAGTGGTGAGGGGCGATCGCGGTTGGCTGTGGGGAAATCGGCGATCGCGCTATTGCAAAACAAAATGATCGGATCGTAAACATAATTAAAGGATTGGGCTGGCGCACAGGGATTGACCTTAATTGCCACCCCTAATTCAAAATGTAAATGTCTCGTATCACTACGTCCCGAATTGCCCATCTTGCCAAGTTGTTGCCCAATGCTGACGCGCTGCCCAACCAAAACTGGAATACTGGCGGGAGCTAAATGAGCATAGCGGGTGAATAGCCCATTAGGATGTTTAATCACAACGTGGTTTCCCCAGTCGCCGCCGCAGTCGCGCTGAGCTAAGTTGTCGCCAAAGGCTTGAGATTGTGGGCAATCATGGCGCACATAGACAACGATGCCATCAGCCGCCGATCGCACGCTCACTTGCTCCACTGACGGATCGGTATGAATAAAATCCAGCCCTTCATGGTTTGCCAGTTGATGCACCTGTCCAGTGAAATGGGCAATCTCGGTAAAGTCCGTTGGCAATGCCCAAACTAATTGGCGATCGCGGCTCAATGTTGATAAATCGCCAACGCGCTGTGTTGGCGGATATGCTTCTAAACTTATCTCCAATTGTGCAGGCAAAGATGAATCTGGGCAGCCCTGAGCCAAAGCAGCACCCATCATCGCTTGGGTGGTGAATATTAAAAAACCAAATTTTTTCAAGAAATGTAATATATATTTAGTAAAAACCATTAAAAAGTTGCCTTTGGGTTTGCCTACACCTGTCATAAGTATTAAAATAAGTTACAGCTATCAAAAAATTGTTACTAGTTCAGCAATCTTGGGTTTTTCAATTAAATGAGTAAAGTTTACGATTGGTTTAACGATCGCCTCGAAGTCGGGGCGCTTGCCGAAGACGTTACCAGCAAATACGTCCCTCCCCATGTCAATATCTTCTATTGCCTTGGTGGTATCACCCTTACCTGCTTTTTGATCCAGTTTGCTACTGGCTTTGCGATGACCTTTTACTACAAGCCATCCGTCACCGAAGCCTTTGAATCCGTGCGCTACATCATGACCGATGTTAATTTCGGTTGGTTGATTCGCTCGATTCACCGTTGGTCAGCCAGCATGATGGTTTTGATGATGATCCTGCACGTTTTCCGCGTTTACTTGACTGGTGGCTTCAAGAAACCCCGTGAATTAACTTGGATCACTGGCGTAATCCTTGCTGTCATCACCGTTACCTTTGGGGTAACTGGTTATTCCTTACCTTGGGATCAAGTTGGTTACTGGGCAGTCAAAATTGTATCGGGTGTACCTGATGCGATTCCTGTCGTTGGTGGAACCCTTGTCGAACTATTGCGTGGAGGTCAAAGCGTTGGTCAAGCAACCCTAACCCGTTTTTATAGCCTGCATACCTTCGTATTGCCTTGGTTAATTGCTGTATTCATGTTGGCTCACTTCTTGATGATCCGTAAGCAAGGCATTTCTGGTCCTTTGTAAGCTTTTGATAAGCTTTTTGTAAGGTTTCTTATCTGGGTTCCCAGTTTAAGATTTTTGTATTAGATAATTTAAAAAATAAATTGCAGTAACGTAGAGCAATAACTATGGCAAAGACTGAAAAGCTACCCGACTTGAACGATCCCATTTTGCGCGAGAAACTGGCAAAAAACATGGGTCACAACTACTATGGCGAACCCGCATGGCCTAACGACCTGCTCTATATGTTCCCTGTAGTTATTACTGGCACGATCGCCCTAATTACTGGTTTAGCAGTTCTCGACCCTACTATGGTTGGCGAACCTGCAAATCCCTTTGCAACCCCTCTCGAAATTTTGCCTGAGTGGTTTCTTTACCCTGCATTCCAAATTTTACGCATCGTTCCTAACAAGCTCTTGGGCGTACTATTACAAAGCTTGATACCCGTTGGTTTGATCTTGATTCCTTTCATTGAGAACGTAAACAAGTTTCAAAATCCTTTCCGTCGCCCTGTGGCAATGGCTGTATTCTTGTTCGGCACAGCCTTTACCCTCTACTTGGGGATTGGTTCTACACTACCTATTGATAAGTCATTAACTTTAGGTTTGTTCTAATATAGTGAATACATAAAAAAGCGCCGCG
>NZ_JACJPY010000028.1 GCF_014696345.1 Pseudanabaena cinerea FACHB-1277 | reverse complement strand
CTAGATAGGTCATACTTACTATGACTTGACCTATCTTTTTTATCTTAAATCCTCAAATCCCCATCTACTCATACTTCCCATATCTTTTGTCGCCCCGTCAGAGTAAATACTGTTTATGTTTTTCCCTTTCTTGATTTGACGGAGCTTTTACCGCCTCTTTCCAAGATTCGACATCTCTGATATTAAATGAAAGCATGGAACATCGTACTTTAGCGCCTCCTAGCCCTAGCCGTGCTGCCTTTTTCTCTTCCTGATATTTAACATTATTGAGAAATGCGATCACACTGATAGATACTAAAGAGATCGCGCCAATTGCCACAAACTTATTTATTTGCATTGCCTTTAGGTTTTTTTGAGACTAAAGCAATTGTAGCAACCAAGTAAGCCTTATACATCTATTGCTCAACAATGGTTTTGCCTCAAAACAAGGGCTTGTTGATAAAGCGATTTCGATTTTCTGCATTTTACTTTAATTTTAAAGGTTCTGTCCTTTAAGAAAAAGACGCATATTTGCTCGAATTATTTTTACCTTTATATGATTTTCACCTAATGCTTTTTCCATAATTTCTTGTGCTTTTAAATAAAGAAATTTTACTTCACTCCCATTCTTATTTTGTAATCGATAACATTCTGCCAAGTTATTGAGTCCAAGAGCAATATCAATATGGCATGATTCTAAATTTTGATACCAAATAGAAAGTGAACGAGAAAATAGAGTCTCTGCTTCTTTATATTTCTTTTGATCTTTATATAATTCAGCCAAATTATTAAGGATAGTTGCAATCCGCAAATCATCATCATAGAATTGGGTTCTTAAAATACGAAAGGCATTAAGAAATAGACTTTCTGCTTCGATAAATTTTTGTTGTATTCGATAAAGATTGGCAAGATTAGAAAGGTTTTCAGCAAATAGATAACTATCTTCTCCTAAGGTAATACGAATAATTTCTTGGGATTGTAATAAACACTCTTCAGCTTTTTTATACCTGCATTGCTCATAATAGCAATTTGCTAAACTATTCAAACTATAAGCAACATATTGATGATAGTTTCCCAGAACTTTTTTGAACACAGAAATTGCTTCTAGTGATCGAGTTTCTGCGTTGCCAAAATCACCTTGCAATGTGTCTATTTTAGCCATATTTTCTAGGATAGTTCCTACCGTAGGATGTTCTAATCCTAGGTAAGATTTAATATTTTCAAGACAGTTTTGATAAAAAAGCATTGCAGATGAATATAGGGATTGTCCTTCATAGAATCTTGCAATTCCAATAAAAGCCCAAATTAAATCTTCTTCAAGATTGGGAATATCATCGAGCATTTCACGGCTCAACATATCTAAATGCGGAATTGCGGGAGCTACTGCGGCAATCAGATCTCGCGTTGGTGATTGGGGTATTTGTTTGGCTTTGTTGAGCAAACTGGTAACAAAGGTTTCTCGAAATAGACGATTAGTATCCGAGTCTTGAGCGAGTTTCCATTGCAAAAACTCCCTAGTCAGCGAATGCATCGCAAATCTTGTGCGCTCTTGATCCACAGCCTTAATCAGATACAAATTATTAAGCTGCTTTCTCCCCTCCCGCAGATCCGCCACCTCGATTAAATCCGCCGCAATCTCCTCCACCAAACCCCAAGCAATGTCCGCAGGCGCAAACAACCCCAACAACATCGCCGCCTTCGCCGTACTCGCGCTCAACTCCTGCCAACTCAACTCAAACGCCGCGATCACACCTCGCCCCGCATTAATTTCTTCCGTTTCCTGCAAAGCCAACGACTCATCGGTGATCTTTAAGCGTTGTTGATAATCGCCCAGCGACAGATCCTCATCCAGTTGCAAATATCGCGCCGCCAACTCCACACCCAAGGGCAAATAACCCAAATCTTCACAAATTGCCTTTGCTGCGTCCTCCTCACGGTTCACCCGCGCCGCGCCCAAAAACTTCCTCAACAACTCCAACGCCTCATCCTCAGAAATCACATTCAAAGGAATATCCGCAAAATACGGACTCAACTTCCGCTTGCGGGTCGTCACCAAAATCTGAAAGCGATCCGCCAAGGGGCGCGCCTGTTGCGGAATACTCTTGAGATCGGTCACATCATCCAAAATCACCAACACCTTCCCCTCAGTCGGTGTCCAATTTTGCCAACACCATTCCGCTTGCGCCTCTACGGTTTGCGACTGCATCACCTCTGGCAAATCCAGATAGCGACTCGCGAAAGTCACCACCGCCTGCGCCAACCCCACCCCCCGCAACGAAAACCAATACCGCGCCGCATATTCCTGTCGATATTCCCAAGCATAGCGCCGCGCCAGTTCGCTTTTGCCCAATCCGCCCATGCCCTCCACCGCACAGACACTCACCCCCTGCCCTGTTTGCAACTTGGCATAAATATCTTTAAGCTCCTGCACCCGCCCCACAAAGTTCGGCGAAGCGACAGGTACATTGTCAGGAATGGGTTGCTTCTGGCGTGGCGCGTTAATCTCCTGCTTAATCTCAATGTGAGCATTGTCGCCAAAAGTCGAATCGCTAATCCCAGTTTGATTATATTGATCGCTCATTCCGACCGCTCCTCAAAACTTGGTATCATTGGCTGAATTTGTGCTAAGAGTCTAGGGATTTCCACATTTACAATATCCCACAAAATATCCAAATCGATGTTTTTATAATCATGGACTAGCCGATCGCGCATTCCCGCTATGTCTCCCCAAGGAATAAAGTCATACTGTTGACGAAACTCCTTTGATAAACGCTTCGTTGCTTCTCCCATAATGGCAACTACATACATGACTGCGGCGATCGATTTATCATCTTCTTCAAATTCTTCTTGAGTCAGACTTGCCACAAAAGCGATCGCTTGTTGTCCGTAATTGTAAATATCTAGAAGGGATTCAGGGTCTCTATTTTGCGACATAGATTAACCTCATTGAATTGAGAATGTTTTGCTTACGCAGCCAATTGCGATCGCGATCAATACTTCTTTGACTAACCAAATCCACCTCACGCCCCACAATTGCCGATAACTCCTTTTCCGCATCCAGCAAATTGCCAAAACTCCACGAAGCGATCGGCTCTAACCTATAAACAAAATCAACATCACTATCCTCACGAAAATCATTCCGCAAGATCGAGCCAAACACATATAATTCCTGAATTTGCCAACGCTGGCAAAATGCCTGAATCTGTTGCTTTGGTAAATTTAAGGAAAGCCCAAAGGCAAGCCCAAGCGCAGACGATTGAGGTATCAATGTATTCATAAGCATCAATTTATTTTCTGATTGATTGTAATTACTGCCTTACCCGCTACTTTGACATTCCTTGCTGCCACTTGCTCCGTATTCTGTTGGCGATCGCTCTGAGGCTTTTCTTGCCTAATTTCTCCCTCTAGCTCTCCTGCTTCAAAATACTCAAGAGCCACTTGTGTACTTTGGGGATTGTTTGCTGTATTGGTTAACTGCTCGATTTGTTTTTGCAAAGCCTCAACCTTAGCCGCTAGTTCTTGATTACTTGATAGTAGCGATCGCACCTCATCCAACAACTTCGCAACTTCAGGATCGGAGGCGATCGCCTCCACATCAATTACCGCTTGCTGATAATCGATCTCTTTACCTGTACCCCATTTCTTAGTATCAGGAGCTTTCTGTACTAGCACATACCATAATCTCTGAGCCAAGTTGCTGACAAAATCTACAGAATTTTCACCAACTTTAGCAATTGCACCATCACCGACCTTGCTCAATACCCCAGAGTCAACAATGATTTTGATCGCAGCCAGAATTGGAGTAATAACTTCCATAATTGCACCAATGATTTACCATTGCCTTGATTTTATCTTAGTTATTAGAAACTAAAGCGATCGCCTGATTGATAATCCTATCGAGATCGACCATAGCCGCTAATTGTGTAACCGTATAGCAACCACCAAAAGCCTCAGCCGCCACACCTGATAGAGCCACTCCATAAGCATCACTGATTGCTTCCTGCAACTCTTCCTTTAAGACGCTACCCAATGGCGTAATTTGCTTCATTGATTCTGCTCGAAAGTTTATGCTCTCAAGAACAAAAATTGCAATTTTATCTTATGGATTAAAGATCGCTGCCCCTTTTTGTGCAAGCATTACAGATTATTTATGCTAAAGCATCACTGCCGAAATTAAAGCGACAAGTGACTAACAGGAGTCTAAACCATATGCAATACAACCAACTTGGCAATAGTGAACTCTTAGTATCCGAGATCTGTCTAGGGACGATGACCTATGGACAGCAAAACTCGATCGCTGAGGCACATCAACAACTAGACTATGCGATCGCCCAAGGTATAAATTTTATTGATACGGCAGAAATGTATCCCGTGCCGCCCAATGCCCAAACCCAAGGCACGACAGAGCAGTATCTGGGTGAGTGGTTGGCGCAGCCCCACATCAAAGCCCAAAGAGACAAATTAATTATCGCCACCAAAATCATTGGCACGGGGCGCAATTATAAATGGTTGCGAGATGATGCGATCGCCGCCCTCAGTCGGAAGAATGTATTGCAAGCGGTTGAAGACAGCCTCAAGCGTCTGCAAATTGACTATATCGATCTCTATCAAATCCATTGGCCCGATCGCAATGTACCGATGTTTGGGCAGGTGGAGTTTAATCCTGCACAGGAGCGCGAAATGGTGAGTTTGCATGAGCAGTTAGAAACCTTTGCAGATTTGATCAAGGCGGGGAAAATTCGCTATGTCGGCGTTAGCAATGAGACAGCATGGGGCATTTGTGAATTTAGTCACCTTGCCAAAATCCATAATTTACCGCAAATTATCTCTATTCAAAATGCCTATAACCTCGTTAATCGCACCTTTGAAATTAACCTTGCGGAAGCTTGCTATCGCGAAAATGTGGGGTTACTGGCTTACAGCCCCCTTGCCTTTGGGCGCTTGTCGGGTAAATATTTGCAAACCACTCCCCCCAATAGCCGTATGGCGCTATTTCCTAATTTTGGACAGCGCTACTATAAAACGAATGTAAATTTGGCGATCGCTGATTATGTGGCGATCGCTCAGCAATATGCGCTATCACCCGTGCAACTTGCCCTCGCCTTTGTCCGCAGTCGTTGGTTTGTGTCTAGTACAATTATTGGCGCAACCCAAATGGAACAACTGCAAGAAAACATCGACAGCGCCAAGGTGCAGCTTAGCGCCGAAATTTTGACCGCCATTGAAGAAGTCCATTATCGCTATTTCAATCCTGCCCCTTAAAAACATTAGCAAAAGGGGCGATCGTTGGTAATTTTGCCTTGATCGCTCCTGTTGCCTATTAAACGGGTCAAAATTAATGTCGGGGGCATCGCTAGGTAAATTACTAACTCAAGCTGTCAACACTGCCAAGCGTGAAGTCAATCTGGGCGATCGCATTAGAGAAAATAGGGATTTGAGGGGATTCAAAGCAGCAAGAATCGATTCAAAAGTGGATAAACCATGTCTCTTTCCAGTATTAACAATAGAGCGAACCATCGCAAATAAATCTCGACCCCAATGGCGGGATGTGTCTTCTGGGAGCTATATAAGTCTGATACCCATACTTCGGGCTGGTGTTCTGCCACCACTTCTTTGAAGACATCACCACCTCTGGATGGACGGATGATATGAAAACAGACTTGGTCGTTTTGAAATACCCATTCCCACTCGTTTTTGCCATTTACTCTCGCACTTGTTTCATCACTGCATATCAGTCGAGCGCTTCTGACTCCTTTGAGGATATTCTCTACCTCATTCTCTAGTTGTCCTTGCACGCGCATCAGCAGGTTGGCGATCGCCCCTTCTGAAATCTCTAATCCGAACACTTCCGACATCATCTGCTGCATCATTCTGCACAACTTTTTACGGTGGCTTTGATGATTTGGTCTGGAGCTTCACTCAACGGACGAACTCCTCCTTCTCTCCCTATGCTACTAGTTCGCTGCTGGTCATTCCCTTTCTCTTCCACTTTTTGTTTGAGCTTTAAATCCTCGCGCTGGTGGTAGGCTGGAGTTTTTTGACGTTTTCTTTGGTTTCTTTTCTAGCGGTTTCTCTAACTTTTGTGTTTTTTCCCATAATTCCACTATCAAGGCTTCTTTCACTTCTTCTGTTAGCTCCTTGAGATTGGGAAGTTCTTTCATCCTGTCATTTTCCCACTTTTCGACCTTTTTTTCTTTGATTTTTCTAGGTTGAGCAATTACCATAGTTTTAGCCAACTGATGATTGAGGCATAGACTCAATTAAGGCTCTTAGCACTTTGTTCACAGCTTCAGGTGTCGTGAAACATAATATTAGCTTTATATTAGCTTTGATTTTCCAAGATTGCACCTAATGCTAACCCCATGTCATAAGGTAAGACATTAACACTAGAGCCAGTATCCAAAAGACCCGAAACATTTAAGGAATAATTAAAACAACTTCTGCAATCAATGTCCAAAGGTGGAAAGGTGTACTTAGCCTCTATCACCTTTGGGGTTAATAAATTCTTATTCCTAATCATAAAGAACTTGAAATTATTTCTTGGTAATGATTTCAAGCTTTTTATTAGTTGAGATTTTAAAAATCTCTATTAAGGAATTAGAGGAATTGTTTTACTGCGCGTAAACTGCTCATAGGCAGATTCTAAATTCAGAGGATAAATTGCCTTAAATTTGAAATCCTTATAAGCATCAGGAACCTTCGCAAACTTCTCCAATACCTGTTCTTTAGATAAGATCTGAGATTTCCATTCTAGGGCAGTGCGCTCTAGCCAACTAAAATAAGCCTGTTGTGCTTGTAGCCCCGTAACATCAGTCACATCACCATGTCCAGGCACAACTTTAGCCTCTGGATAGGTGGCAATGAGGCGATACAAACTACCTTGCCATTGACGGATATCGCTGTCGCCTGTGTAAGGAATGCGCTTGTTAAAAACCATATCGCCAGTGAATAGAATTTTAGCATCAGGCACATAGGCAACGAGATCAGTTCCTGCGGAATGACCATCAACACGCTCAATGCGTACTAAGCGATCGCCTAGCCAGAGATCGGTTTGGCTATTAATAATCACCGTCGGAGGTGTTACTCCAGCCGTATTATTCTTACCACTCTGGATATATTCTCGAATCACCCCCCGCCCCATAACGGGAATATCAAGCCTCGCAAAGGTAGCATTGCCACCAGTGTGATCAAAGTGATAATGGGTATTTAGTACATATTTGATAGGTTTATCGGTCAGGGATTTGACCACTGCAATCATCAAATTACCTAGTTCAGGGGTTTGAAAAGGATCAATCACCAATACGCCATCGCTGCCGATGATGAAGCCGCCGTTACAAATGGCAACGGTGGGGCTGGCGGGGGGGAAATCAGTGCTGGCAACCAGTGCATAGATGCCCTGTGCAACTTCTTGTAACTGGAGCCCTGCATTTTGCAAACTCACCGTGGTTAGGTTTGTTTCTACTGGCTTGCCTTGAGCCAAGGTGGGGCTTGCTTGAGGTTGGTTTTGCGCCTGTAGCAGTCCATTTCCCATCGTCAGCGCTGGAAATATAGCGATCGCAATGGTGGCGATCGCTGCCATGAGAGCTACCAGTAAATATTTAATCCTTAGCTTTTTCAGCATTTGTATTCTTGAGAGCTACGATTTTCAACTATAGTTTAGCGAGTTTATACCAAAATAAGAAATGACAAAAGAGTGGCAGCGCAAAGCACTGCCACTCTCTCTTTTTTGGGATTTTCAAATTTTTACAATTTAACTTCAATGTCAACACCTGCCGCCAAATCTAGCTTCATCAGCGCATCAATGGTTTTAGCAGAGGGTTGATAGATGTCGATAATCCGACTATGGGTGCGGGTTTCAAAATGCTCGCGGGAGTCCTTGTCAACGTGGGGAGATCTGAGGACGCAGTAAATACGACGACGAGTAGGGAGGGGGATGGGGCCGACGGCAGCCGCATTGGTCCGATTAGCAGTTTCGACGATTTTTTCGCAGGATGAGTCTAGCAGGCGATGATCGAAAGCTTTGAGACGAATCCGAATCTTTTGTTGTTGAGGTGCCACAGTCTTAGGAATATATTCGGGTAAATTTTTCAGCGTTTCTTATGTTAGCACTTGCATAATTTAAAATCAAATGAGATCAAATTATTGTGCCAGTTTTTAATCTAGCGATCGCCAGTTTTATTAGGAAACAAAGCCAAGAAGCGAGTAGGCTTACCACTCTTATCTTGGGCTTTGCTGATTTGTCCTAATACAAATTGGGAAGGTTTGACAGTTAGTTAAATTGGTGAGGGATTGGCAAGAAGTTCTTAAACTTCTTCCTCTTCGTCACCAGTAATGATTGCATCTTCATCAACTAATGCTTCTGCTTCTTCGGCAGAAATTTCGTACTCGATGTCTTCGATATCGCCATGACGACCTTCGTAAATGGCATCGGCAAGCTTACCGACGATTAGTTTGATGGAGCGAATTGCGTCATCATTGGCAGGAATGCCGATATCAACGCTGTCAGGATCGCAGTTGGTGTCTAGCAAAGAGACGATGGGAATACGCAGCTTTTGGCATTCTTGTACAGCGTTATATTCGCGCTTATGGTCAACCACAATTACGATATCAGGTGGCTTACGCATGAGCTTGATGCCGCCCAGATATTTGCGGAGCTTCTCCATTTCACGGCGCAGGGTGGATGCTTCTTTTTTAGGTAGGCGATCGAGTGCGCCGCTTTCGTCACGGCGTTCGAGATCCTTGAGGCGATCGACACGGGTTTTGATCGTTGTCCAGTTGGTGAGCATTCCACCGAGCCAGCGCTGGTTGATGAAGTAACTGCCACAACGAGAGGCTTCTTGAGCGATCAAGCCTGCGGCTTGGCGCTTTGTGCCAACAAATAATACTTTTTTGCCCTGTTCTGAAGCTTGACGCAAATAGGCGTAAGCCTCTTCGAGGTATTGGGCGGTTTGCACAAGATCAATGATATGAACGCCATTACGCTCGGTAAAGATGTATGGCTCCATTTTGGGATTCCAACGACGGGTTTGATGCCCGAAGTGAACTCCAGACTCTAGCAATTGGGCTAGGGTGACGACTCCCATTTAAGTTTTCTCCTTTGTTCGGGTTTATCCTTGCGCCTGAGATGGAATTTCGTAATTTTTAAAATTTTATGCTTGCAAGGCTTTGGCAAGATTTTAAAAACTAAAAAACACCCGAAACCTCAAGCGTGTGTTTTTTAACAGCTTGTCTAGGATAACCTATAATTGGAGTCTAGTTATATTAAATTTCCCAGTATTTATCCCAACATTTATTCCAGTATTTAAAAGTGTTTGCCCTATGACAGCGATCGCCCCTAGTTTACATATCTCATCGCCTCCAAATTCAAGCTCCATTGACTGGCAGGCGATCGCCTCTGAATTAGCCACGATTGTGGGCGATCGCTATGTGGTGCGTACCCGCGAAGAATTGCTTGCCTATGAATGCGATGGTTTAACTAGCTATAAACAACAGCCCGCCCTTGTGGTGTTGCCGCGCAGCACTGCTGAAGTGGCGGCAGTGGTTAAGGTCTGCGATCGCCACCAAATCCCCTTTGTCGCCCGTGGATCGGGGACAGGGCTATCGGGCGGCGCATTGCCCCTTGCCAACTCCATGCTGATCGTCACCTCACGCATGAATAAAATTCTAGAGGTGGATTTTGAAAATCAGCGTGTGGTCGTTCAACCAGGGGTGATTAATAATTGGGTGACACAGGCGGTTAGTGGTTCTGGCTTTTATTATGCTCCCGATCCTTCCAGTCAGGTGATCTGCTCCATCGGTGGTAATGTCGCTGAAAATTCTGGCGGGGTGCATTGCTTGAAATATGGCGTGACCACCAACCATGTTTTAGGTTTAAAAATTGTGCTTCCCAATGGCGAAGTGAAAGATATCGGCGGCAAGATCCCAGAGGCTCCTGGCTATGATCTTACGGGTGTGTTTGTGGGTTCTGAAGGAACCTTGGGCATTGCCACAGAAATTACTCTCAAAATTCTTAAATCCGCAGAATCTATTCAAGTTTTGCTTGCCGACTTTACCAATGTTGAAGCCGCAGGGGCAACGGTTTCCGATGTGATTGGTGCAGGATTGATCCCAGGCGGCATGGAAATCATGGACAATATGAGTATTAATGCTGTTGAAGATACGGTGGCGACTAATTGCTATCCCCGTGATGCGGCGGCAATTCTACTTATTGAAATTGATGGATTAGCCAGTGAGGTTGCCGAAAGTGCCAAACGGGTGGAGGCAATCTGTTATCAAAATGGGGCGCGAAATGTGGCGATCGCCACCGAACCCGAACAGAGGTTAAGACTTTGGAAAGGGCGTAAAGCTGCCTTTGCCGCAATGGGTCGCCTCAGTCCCGATTATTATGTACAGGATGGCGTAATTCCTCGCACTAAGCTCACCTATGTATTGCAGGAAATCGCGAAATTAAGCGAACAATATGGCTACCATGTTGCCAATGTGTTTCATGCGGGTGATGGCAATTTGCACCCACTTATTTTGTACAACAATGCCGAAGCTGGCGCTCTCGAAACCGTTGAGGAATTAGGCGGTGAGATTCTCAAACTCTGTGTCAGGGTGGGCGGCAGTATTTCGGGTGAGCATGGCATTGGCGCAGATAAGAAATGCTATATGCCAGAAATGTTTAGTGAAACGGATTTAGAAACCATGCGCTGGTTACGGGACACTTTTGACCCTAAGGGCATTGCCAACCCCACCAAAATCTTGCCAACCCCACGCACCTGTGGTGAGGGGGCAAAACCTAGTCATGATGCTAAATACAAACTAAGCGATCGCTTTTAATGATTTTGTTTTTAATGGTTAGGGTTCTGCGATTTAATAAGGAACCAAATTTTTAGTGGCGCGGCGAAGCCGCGCCACTAAAAATCGGTTCTTTATTTTCTTGTGTAGCCCTTATTTAGCATCGCTTTCATTTGTTGGGCAATGAGATGGGGCTGCTCGGCTTGCATGAGGGCGCGGACGATCGCCACCCGTTCTGCACCTGAGGCGATCGCCTCAACGAGATTCGTAGCATCAATGCCCCCGATCGCAAACCAAGGAATCTCCACATTTTTGGCAGCATACTGCACATAATCATGCCCAGATGCGGGTTTATTGGGCTTGGTGGGGGTGGCATAAACTGGTCCCACGCCGATATAGTCGACCTGATTTTGCAAGGCGATCGTCAATTCTTCGGGATTGGTGGTTGACTGCCCAATGATATATTGGTCAGCCCCATTGCCATTGGCATTCAGAATCTGGCGAACTACGCTTACGGGTAAGTCAGTTTGTCCCACATGGATACCATCTGCACCAACAGCGATCGCAATATCCACGCGGTCATTAACAATAAATAGCGCTCCATAGCGATGGCAAAGCTGGCAAAGGGCTTGGGCAATGACAAATCTTGGCTGATCATCGCCGTCCTTTTGGCGAAACTGCACAATATCAACCCCACCCTGTAAGGCTGATTCCACAACAGCAATGATATTATCCACAGGCATCGTCACTAAATATAGCTTTGCTGTTTGCAACTTGCGGCGGCGCACTTGCCCAAGATCAAGATTATGATCATGATCACGATTAGCAGCCGTATGGTTGATTAGCTCACTCTCTAGGCTATAGACCCCATAGCGCATTTGCTTCACCGCCGCCCCCATTTGCGGATCAATCACCTTGCTATATTCTTCCAAAACCCGTAGCGCTTCCTGTAGCCTTGCCATATTTGCCCTTAGTACAGCTTGGATGTCAGTACGCTGTAATTCTTGAGCATGATTAAGATCGGTGGCAGGATCATCGTCCGTATTACGGGCGCGGCGAAATTCTTCCCGATGCCACTGCCCTAATGTTTGCCGCATTTGCTTACAGCGATCGCAGAGATGCCGATTTTCTAGCCCAAACCGACACCATTCTTCGATGGTGCGAATCGCTTCACGGGCGCGATCAAGATTGGCATCAAGGATACGATAAATAATCTGTTCAGACATATCTTGTTATTTTCGTTTTAAGGATGCGATCCCCCCTGCCGCATCGAAAAGGAGGAGAACTTTCTGCTTCTCGCTTGCCAAGGAAGATTGAGGGGGATCTTTTCTAAAAGTCAATGTCGAAGGCGGGTTGAGCCAATAATTTGCCTAGCCCCAGTTCTTTAGCATCGATGAGTTTGATTTCATAATATGCCAATACATGGCGAGGAGCGGGTTTGCCCTTGGTTGCCCCCGTGACTCCCATTGCAATGATTACCGCAATATTGCCCTTGCAGTTTTTAGCCCGTTGCTTCCAACGTTTGAAATGATCGCCATTGACCGTGGGCTTGTCAAACTCACCAAACAAATGAATGTCGGCATTCCCCATAATCATTAGCCCAAGATGACATTGATTGCCAAAAAAGTCTTCCGCAGGATTGAAGCATAGTGACTTGATGCCGTCGAAGTCCTTGATTTTGTTGATGAGTTCCATTGCCTTGGGGCGCGACGTTTGAATTAATAGGGCTGGCACACCCTCACCCTTGCGATTAGCGATCACGGCGGGACTGCGATCGCCAATTTGTTGATAAATATTAGTATTCCTTAAAAATTCAACATTATCCCATGGCAAAGTCACCATATCAATGAAACTATTATCTGGGAAGATATCTTCGTGAATAATAGGTGAATCGTCATCGTCAAAATCAACCGCCCTTTCCGATAACTGATTTAACTCCGATGCGAGATCGGGCATGGTTTTGACCGATACCTCTATCTGCTCCTCCGCTTCATTGTCAAAATTGGGAGCATAGATACTATAGGTACTAGATATGGCACTAAACTTTTGGGAGATGCGTTTGCCATGTTGTTCCCAAAATTTATTAAAAGCTTCTAGGGCAACGGTTAGGGCGATCGCCTCCTCATCGTAGAGATAGGGACGACCACCTTCAAGGGGATGTAATGTGCCATAGATGGGTTTCATCTGGGGCTTAGCACTAGGCAAATTGAAGAACAGATTGCGGGGCGCAGCAAAAGGCTCATCATTGGCTTCGGGAGTTTCAAAGAGATTAAATAAACAATCTTGATGTAAAAAAGTCTCTTCCATTTCATCTTCAGAGCTACCCGCGATAATACGTTGGCGGAATTTGACTAAAGATGCCTCACTGCGGTAAAAAATCACTCCACGCTCTAGCCCCATTCTGCCCATGACGATCGCATAAAGCGTATCTAGATCCCAACGATCTAACTTAATCGCGATGACTTGATGATCCCATAGTCCTTCCCAAGGCTCATTTTGCCATAGTGCTTCCGATTGTCGATATAGGGTCGCTGCATATTTATCTGGCACTAGGGGCGGGTTAGCAGCAAAGCTTTCGAGAATGTGGGAAAAGATTTCATCGATAAGCGGTAGCCTTTCGACATACTCAACGGTAATGCCCAAGTCCTGTAAAACGCCACGCAGGTAAAATTGTAGTTCGCGATCGCATACCAGAATCTTTTGAGGGCGAGATGGTTGGGCTGGGCTTTGGGGATGTTCCATTGCCTGCAACAAAGCGCGGACAAAGGCTTCTTGCCCCACATTAGTTTCTACCACATCCATTGAGCGCACCATTCCCATTGAGCCATCGACCCACAAAATGCAATGGGGCGTGGACTCCTCTTCACGGTTATGGAGGGGAATGATATTAGAAGAGTCTGACTGATGGCGGATCTTCGCTGGCAAAGAACGGCGATCGCCCTCCCAAACAGCATTTGAATGTTTGAGCTTTTGAAGGCGGCGAAGGGTGGAAGGGTTTAGCGTGGTCATCGAAAGTATTCTCTAGATTAGCCACTCTTGGATAAATTGGCCAGAGTGCATTGATCGATTTAACTATGATATGGCGAGAATTAGCTATTTTATAGCTGTTTTCATTTTGCCGCGGGTAAAGTGAAAATTCAAAACCCTTGCTTTTAGAATAAACACGTAACCATCTAAAAAAACAGCAAAGTTTTCGCGGACAAGGCAAAGGGCTAGTCGTGAAGTGATTTCATAAAGTGATTTCAAAATAGTTACAGCCTATGGCAGCTTTGAGTATTCCAGAGAAACTTTTGGAATCTTTGCTGAGAGCCAATTCCGAAAAATTTTCTAGGTTTTAATTAAGCGCAAAGCGCTGTAACAATGCTACAATCAATGCACATAAGTTCATCAAACATCTTAACAAGAATCTTAAATTTATTCCTATGGACGAGTTAAAACCGATTGTCAATGAGTTCTTAGGGCAGCCTGTCGCCTTTTTTGGTGGACTCGTTTCAGGCTTTCTCAAACTGGATCTTCAGCAAGATCCGCTCAAGAGTTGGCTCGAAAAGCAAGGGGCTTCACCAACAGTTGTTTCTGCTGATAGTAATGGCAAAAAAGATGGTCCACAATCAATTTCGATCGACTAATGCCGCATTAAATGCCCGATCCTTTTAGTCGATCAAGGCTTTTAGTAGTACAGAAAGATTATTGAAAGCTGGGTTTTGTGACACCTTCAATCATCTTTCTGGGTTTTTAGTCAGCGTAAAGCGCTGTAACATTTTGGCAATTTTTCCACGCTGTAACGCCCTATATCTACTGTGTTTTTGCCACAATTTCACTATATATTTATGTATTACACATATGTGGTTTCCCTATCTCTTGCTGGCGATCGCTTATCTTTTGGGATCTCTACCCACGGGTTACTTAGTGGGCAGGTGGCAAGGTATTGATATTCGCCTGCTTGGCTCAGGATCGACAGGAGCCACAAATGTTTGGCGCAATGTGGGCAGAGTTGCAGGGATCACGGTGTTTGTGGTGGACTTTGCGAAGGGGGCGATCGCGATCTTGATGATGCAGTCTGCTGAGTTTCTACAAAGCTTAGTTTTTAATGCCTTTGTCCTTGAGCAAACGAGATCGCCCATCCCCAATTTATCTTTATTTGTAATTGGGGCAGGCATGTTGGCTTTAATTGGTCACAGTCGCCCAGTTTGGCTCGGATTTAAGGGGGGCAAATCGGTGGCAACGGGTGTCGGTATTTTATTCGTATTGAATTGGACGGTGGCGATCGCCGCCCTTGGTGTTTGGCTAGGCATAATGGCAATCTGGCGCATTGTCTCCCTCAGTTCAATTTCTGCTGCCATGATCGCGCCAATTTTGATGTGGACATTACAAAGCAATATAGCCTATTCCATTTTTGTAACCGTTGGCTGTATGTTTGTGATCTGGTTACACCGATCTAATATTGAAAGATTGCTAAATGGTACAGAATTTAGCTTTAAATCCGACCAGTCCAACTCAACTAACTAGCTCTGCAAACCATGAGTGTGGAAAAACTTTTAAAAGAATATACGGCTGGACGGCGTGACTTTTCTGGACTCAATCTTGCCAATGTCAATTTTTACAATAGTGATCTTATTGGCGCAAATCTGTCTAAGTCAGATCTGCGCCGATCTAGCTTTGTATTTGCTTATCTCAACAAAGTTACGCTCAACCATGCCAACCTCACGGGGGCAAAGCTCGGTGGGGCAACCCTCAATCAGGCGATCATCATGAATGCCAATCTGTCTGAAGCAGATTTGCATGGCGCAATGTTGCAAAGGGCTAATCTATTTGGTTCTAACCTATCATTGGCAAATTTGATGGATGCCAACTTAGTGGAGGCGGATTTACGCAGTGTGAACTTACGTGGCGCAAATCTGCGTTGTGCCATTCTCAGCGCCGCTTTGATGCGGGAGGAGCGTGGCTATCCACCCACCACCATGAATGGCGCAAATTTGCGTAAGGCTGACTTGCGCGGTGCAAATCTCAGTGGTGCGGACTTGTCGGGAGTGGATCTCTCAGGGGCAAACTTAAGTGGGGCAACCTTATCGAGGGTAAATCTACAAGGGGCAAATCTCAGTGGCGCGATCGCGATCGATCTGATTGCGCCTGAAGCCAATTTTAGTAGCGTTAACTTGACAGAGGCAAATTTCAAGGGTGCAAATTTAACTAGGGTCGATCTCAAAAATGCTAATCTTCACCTTGCCAACTTATTTGGTGCAAATCTGACCAAGGCAAATATGAGCATGGCAACCCTTAGCAGTGCGGGCTTGATTCAGGCAGTCTTAACGGGCTGTGATCTATCACGATCGCTGCTAGATGGTGCAAATCTCAGCCAAGCTAGCCTTGTGGATGCTTATTTGGTGAGGGCTAATCTAGATGGAGCCGACTTTAGCGAAGCCATTCTTACCCGTGCAGAGCTGAGTGGCGCTAGTACCATTGGCACGATCTTCAGTGGCACGACTATGCCCGATGGTAAAGTGCATCGGCTTTAGTTGGAATTGAGCAAAATTAGTATTGTTAACCTTGACGCAGAGTGCTTTGATCAAACAAGATCAAGCAAGATCGGCTTTGACCTTGTTTGATCTCATCTAATTTCATCTGGCGATCGCCACAAATCTTGCCACCTTCATCAATACCGAAAAAAATATGGAAGATGCTAATCTTCTGGAGGAAGTAATTGATAGTTTGGAACAGGACAGCAATGTACTTCGCATCAAACGACTCATCCTCTTTACCTGTCATGATACTTGGTCTAACGATGTCAACGAAATTAGAGCGTTGCACGTTCGGCAACTTGTGCGTGAATTGATGATTATGTTTCCTGAACTCAAGAACCTCAAACAAACTCTCAATAGCCATGTCAAACAATTAAGTAAGCAAGCAGACTATTTACTCGCCGCCGATAGCCTGATCGATAGTATTGGCTTTTTGTATACCCTGCGCGATGATGGACATCTGCCCCCTAGTTTTCTTGATCCTGAAGGACTGGCGATCGCCCAAAAAACAGCACCATTTATAGATCAAAAAACCGACCATGACACGATTCCCCATCGCCACAATCTGAAATATCTCACAAATCTCTTCGATTTGCGTGCCGACATCTCACGGAATATAAGTCCTCTCCATGCAAAAATACTGCTATTCTCTAGTTTGCATTATCGTTTTAGCCCTCAGGAGAAAGACTGGTCAGCCCTTTACACGTACGACCTAGATGATTTGATTCAGTTGATTTTTCAGGCTTATGAAACTTTTGAAGGATTAGAAGATCAATTGATACAAGTCAGTCAAACCCTCGATCAGCCTGAGGACGCTAAAAGAGCTGCTGCCGTGATTTTGCAGGTTCTTAAACCCTTTTATTAAAGCAATGCCAACTACAGGCCCCATATCAAAAAATGAATGTATCTCAAAAAACACAGCCCAAAGATCCTAAACAAGAGCTATGGGGACTAATCTATGGTGCATTTGGGGTAATGATATTTAGCCTGACTTTGCCAGCAACGCGAATGGCACTAACGGGACTTGATCCTGTATTTGTGGGCTTAGGCAGGGCAGTGGTGGCGGCTTGTTTGTCCATTGTGCTATTGGTGGCAACTAAACAAACAATTCCATCTTGGCGCTTTTTTCCTAATTTTATCGTGGTGGCAAGTGGTGGCATTATTGGCTTCCCATTGCTGTCTAGCTTAGCGATGCGGGATGCTTCAGCCTCCTATGGGGCGGTAATCATTGGGCTGATGCCTCTAGCAACGGCGCTGTTTGGGGTATGGCGTGGCGGAGAGCGAGCTAATTGGCAGTTTTGGCTTTGCGCGATCGCAGGTAGTGGTTTGGTCATGACCTTTGCACTGACCTCTGGGACTGGCAATATTAGTTTTGCCGATGTCGCCCTGCTAGGCTCAGTGATTACCGCCAGTTTTAGCTATGCCGAAGGGACAGTTTTAGCCAGGACTTTTGGCTCTTGGCAAGTAATTTGCTGGTCTTTGGTGATTGTTTTACCCTGTTTGCTGCCCATTGTGCTGCACCATGCACCCGCATCGGTTTCGGCGATTTCGAGGGAGGCATGGTTAGGTTTTTGCTATGTCAGCCTATTTAGTATGTTTATCGGCTTCTTTTCTTGGTATCGCGGTTTATTTTTGGGGGGAATTGCCAAAATTGGGCAATTGCAGCTAATACAACCATTTTTAACAATTTTAGCCTCTTCATTTCTACTCCAAGAGCCATTGACTTTTTCGACCATCGGCTTTGCTTCGGGAGTAATTGTATGTGTGGCTTTAGGGCGACAGAGTTGCAATCGGTAAAATTGGCATAGAGAATTAGGATAGTGCGGCTTGGCTGAGCTTTCGTGATTCTCTATGGGTTTTAATTCAGCCCAAAGCGCTGTATCTTTGGTGAATGTAATCTACGCATCCTATCGGACTTTAATCCAACTGTAATGGCAGCAACTTCTTCCCGACAACCCAAAATTATTGTGCTTGACGATGATCCCACAGGCTCTCAGACTGTGCATAGCTGTCTATTACTAACTCGATGGGATGTCGATACTCTGCGGATTGGCTTAGCTGATGCTGCGCCGATTATGTTTGTGCTGACAAATACGCGATCGCTGACCCCTGAAGATGCGACCCATGTCACCCGCGAAGTTTGTCAGAACTTAAAAATTGCGATCGCTGCGGAAAATATTCAAGAATTTATGATCGTCAGTCGCTCTGACTCGACCCTGCGCGGACATTACCCCATCGAAACCGATGCGATCGCCGAAGAGCTAGGTGGTTTTGATGCCCATTTCCTTGTACCCGCATTTTTTGAAGGTGGACGCTTTACCAAAGCGAGCGTGCATTACCTTGTGGTCAATGGCGTACCCACACCAGTCCATGAAACAGAATTCGCCAAAGATTCAGTATTTGGCTATACCCATAGCTATCTACCCGACTATGTGGCAGAAAAGACCAAGGGGCGCATCCCTGCGGACAAGGTGGAGCGCTTCCTATTGTCAGACATCAGGGCAGGCAGTCGTCAACGCTTGCAACGCCTGCATGACAATCAATGTTGTGTGGTGGATGCCGAAAACCAAGGGGATCTCAATCAATTTGCTGCTGATATTTTGGCTGTGGCGGCAATGGGCAAGCGCTTTTTATTTCGCAGTGCCGCTAGTATATTGACCGCCCTAGCTAAATTGCCACCCCAGCCCATCGCGGCGGCAGAGATGTCGAAATATATGCGATCGCCCAAAGCGGGAGTAGCGATCGTGGGTTCCCATGTCAAGAAAACCACTGAGCAGTTAGAAAATTTGCTCAAGGCTGCGAACACAGTGCCAGTGGAAATCGAGGTGGCGCGATTGTTGGCGGATAGCGCCCAGTCAGAGCTTCTCAAACAAGAAGCACTAGCTCAGGTCTATCAAGCCCATGCACAGGGGAAAACGGCAGTGGTCTTCACCAGTCGCCAAGAATTAGTATTTGAAGATATCACCACTCGCCTTGCCTTTGGTCAGTCTGTGTCCGCTTTGTTGATGGCGATCGTGCAGGAATTACCAAATGATATCGGCTTTCTGATTAGCAAGGGTGGCATTACCTCTAATGATGTGCTGAGTACGGGGCTAAATCTACCGACCGCAAGATTATTAGGGCAAATTTTAGCGGGTTGCTCCGTTGTCAAAACCCCTGCCGATCACCCACGATTCCCTGAACTGCCCGTTGTGCTTTTCCCTGGCAATGTTGGCGATGCCCAAGCCTTGGCAACGGTCTATAACCGTTTGGCGATCGGGATTAGCTAGGGATAATCATTTACCCAAAACTAAAGAATTGAGTGGCGGTGCTTCGCGCCGCCACTCAATTCCTTGGTTTTACGTTTTAGCAAAGCTCTAGAAACCCGTACCAACTAAATTAGCCCTATTAAGGTTTACATCAGTAAAATCGGTATCGCTGATTTTGCTGTAGCTCAAGTTGCATCCAAAACAATTCGCCCCCGTCAAGTCTGCTCCCTGTAAATCTGCAAATTCTAAATAAGCATGACTCAAATTTGCGCCTCGTAAATTAGCATTTTGTAAATTTGCACCCCGTAATAATGCCCCTTGCAAATCTGCGCCACTTAAATTTGCCCCTTGCAAATTAGCATTACTTAAATTTGCTCTTCTAAGATTGGTAAAGCTTAAGGTCGATCGCTCAAGGTTGGCTCCCTGCAAATTTGCCCCACTGAGATCTGTCAAATCTAAATCAGCATCGCGCAGATCAGAGCTATTCAGACTGATAGATGGAAGCTTACAGCAGGACAGTTTCAATCCTGCTAGGTTTTCACAATTAAAGTCTTTGCGTCCCTGCTCGTACATACTCTTGATTGCCATCCCCATCGCAAGAGCATTAAATTTGGGAGGTTGGTTATTGCTGTGAGTTGGAGAGTAGGGGCTTGCGTTTTGGATGGACATCATAGCGATCATTCTCTAACTGAAGTGCTAGCTAGTTTTTAACCAGTATTTTCAATATTAGGGCGATCGCTGTGATAATCTCTTCACCCTAAAGGATTGCTTAATTTCACCCCTTGGTTTTAGGCTTGGGCGATCGCCACAAAATTTGTCAAAAAGCCTAGAATTATAGCAATCGTTACAGCGATCGCTAGGTAAATGAATTTACCCTAAACAAAGCCATAAAAGTATTTTTGAGGAGCTTGCCTGTGAATGCCGCCGAACAAGCGAGAAATGTCGAACTAGCCACCAAAATTGCTACAGTTGTTAACCTGTTTAAGGAGATTTATCCTGCCGCAGGTTCCGATCTCAAGCCTTGGCTGAATAATTCTGATACCCGCCGCCTGCTCGATCCAGATTCCATTGATATTGGATTCCATTTTCCTGGGGTGAGTTGGCGGCTGAAGGTACGCAGTATTCTTTTTCAAATCCGACTCTATGAAGATCCTGTGGATCAAGATTTGCGGGCGATCGGTATTGAAGCCTGCGGTCACGACTTTAAGGGAGAGCGATGGCGCTTCTCGACCGTTGAGAGTTGGCAGTTTTTTGGCGATAAGTTGCCGATGGAAGATGGCTCAGAAAAGTTAAGGCAATTCTGTCGCCAAGCTCTGGAAGTGTTTAACAATAAGTAGAGACCCCTCTCAATCCCCCTTGCGAAGGGGGGAGGAATTTTCTGAAGGTAAAGACCTCCCTCAATCCCCCTTAAAAATGGGGAGGAATTTTTTTCTCCCCCCTTCACAAGGGGGGCTGGGGGGGAATCAAAAGGATTTTATCTACTTAACAGCAGCTTGCTCCTGACGATTAAACACAAACTGGTTGAGGATGCGATCGCAGATTTGTCCACTGGATAAGCCGAGGGAATTGAAGGACTGCTCTGGCGAAGCGTGTTCTACAAGAATATCGGGAACGCCAATGCGGTAAACAGGCGCAAGCACATTAGCATCATTCAACGCCTCTAAAACCGCGCTACCAAAACCACCCATCAAGCAGCCTTCTTCAAGGGTGACAACCTTACCAATCTTTTGAGCAAGGGGCAGAATTAAATCTATATCCAAGGGCTTAGCAAATCTGGCATTAACCACTGTGGCGCTGACACCATGTTCATTCAAGAGTTCAGCAACCTGCAAAGATGGATAGACCATTGAGCCATATGCCAATAGCAATAGATCCTTACCTTCGCGCAATACTTCCGCTTTGCCGATGGGTAATGGCTCAATATCCTCATCTTGCAGAGGTGTGCCCACCCCATTACCACGAGGATAACGCATCGCGATCGCGCCATTGTGAGTTAAGCCCGTAACAATCATGCTTTGCATTTCGGCTTCGTCCTTAGGAGCCATCAGCACGATATTGGGAATGCAGCGCAGATAGGCGATGTCATACATCCCTTGATGGGTGGGACCATCGGCTCCGACAATGCCTGCGCGATCAAGACAGAAAAAGACGGGCAGATTCTGGATACAGACATCATGGATGATTTGATCAAAGCCACGTTGCAAAAAGGTGGAGTAAATGGCGGCAACGGGGCGCATTCCTTCGCAAGCCATCCCTGCGGCAAGGGTAATCGCGTGCTGTTCGGCAATGCCAACATCCACAAACTGATGGGGTAAGGCAGCCTGGAATTTATCTAAACCCGTACCCGTAGACATGGCGGCGGTAATGGCAACGATGCGCTTGTCATGCTTGGCAAGTTGGATCAAGGTATCGGCAAAAACCTTGGAATAGCTAGGCGGCTTGGGCTTGCTAGAGCTAGAGGGTTTGGCTTTGCCCGTGGCGAGGTCAAAGGAATTTTGAGCATGGTAGCCCACGCGATCGGCTTCGGCGTAGCTGTAACCCTTGCCCTTGGTGGTGCTAACGTGAACCATGACAGGACCTGTGAGCTTATGCGCCATTTTGAAGGTGTCGATCAATTCCTTGAGGTTGTGACCATCCACGGGACCAATATAGGTAAAGCCGAGTTCTTCAAATACGGCTCCGACTTTATTCTGCACCATAGTCACAATTTTGATATTGTCCTTGATGCGTTCGATTTCGGGGCTGATTTGTTCGCCGACAAAGGGGATATTGCGGATCTGCCCTTCGAGATTGTTGGTGATAAATTTCATCGGTGGGCTGAGGCGCATTTTATTGAGGTACTTGGGAATTGCGCCCACATTGGCAGAAATTGACATTTCATTGTCATTGAGAACAACCAACAAATTAGTTTTAGGCAGATGTCCTGCATGGTTGATCGCTTCTAGTGCCATGCCACCTGTGAGGGAGCCATCACCGATGATCGCTACGGTTTTATAATTTTCGCCTTGGAGGTCACGGGCGATCGCCATGCCAAGAGCTGCGGAAATACTAGTGGAAGCATGACCAGCGCCAAAATGATCGAATTCACTTTCGCGACGGTTGAGATAGCCAGCGATGCCATCCTTTTGCCGCAGGGTATGGAAATCTTTGTAGCGTCCCGTGATCAGTTTATGGGGATATGCCTGATGCCCAACGTCCCAAACGACCTTATCGCGATCAAGATCGAGGGTTTGGTACAAGCCGAGGGTTAGCTCGACCACGCCTAGCCCAGGTCCTAGGTGTCCGCCTGTGGCGGCGATGGTTTCCAAATGTTTTTGCCTGATTTCCTTGGCGATCGCTTCCAACTGCGAGATCGTCAGCCCATGCAATTGATTAGGATGAGTAATTTCACTTAGCCGCATATATAGTTTTTTATGATTTTTTATAAAATGACTCCCTCTAGTGTAACTGAAGCACAACCCCCAAACGTTCAAAGCGATCGCTATAGCTTTTTCGCTTTCTCGCTTTTTAGGTTGTCGGTCAACTAGCTAAAAAGTCAAATAAACGGTGGGCTAATTCCAATTTGGAACAGAGGGGCGTTTGTTGCTGTTTGCCGTCTTTGTGTAAAAATATGGCTTGATTGGTGTCAGTGCCAAAGCCTGTTTCAGCATGGTTGACCGCATTGGCAGCGATCGCATCTAGTCCTTTGCGTTGCAGCTTATCCAGCGCGGCGGCGATAATTTCCGACTCAGAACCAGTCTGAGCGGCAAAACCTACAAGAATTTGTGCAGATTGCTTTTGCTGGGCGAGATTGGCGATAATATCAGGGATATATTCCATTTGCCAATGGAGCGGTAATTCTGATTTGGGTAACTTACGATCGCTTTGCCATGTGGTTCGCACATCGCCAATGGCGGCAGCAGCGATCGCTATATCAGCAATGGGCATGGCTATTTGCATCGCTTCTTGCATTTCTCTAGCACTATCAACACTAATAGTTTGTAGTTGCAAATCGGATTGAATTTCTAAACTTCCCGCCTTAACTAAGATCAATTTTGCGCCGCGATGGATAGCGGCTTTGGCGATCGCGATGCCCTGTTTGCCTGTGGATGGATTGCCAATAAAGCGTACAGGATCGATAAATTCACGAGTTCCCCCCGCATTCACTAATACAGTTTTTCCCTTGAGGTCTTGCCTTCCATTAGTCCATAACCATGATTCTATATATTCCAAAATAGTTTCTGGCTCTGCCATGCGCCCCGTGCCAACGGCATCACAGGCGAGAATGCCAGCCGTGGGGGCGATCGCGCCATAGCGAGGGAACGCTAATAATTTTCGCCAATTTTCCTGCACCGTTGGCTGTAGCCACATGGTGGTATTCATCGCTGGCGCAAAGAGAACTGGACAATCGGCAGCGATGACTGTATTCAGTAACAAATTATCTGCCATGCCATAGGCAAGTTTCGCTAAAGTGTTGGCGGTAACAGGTGCTAAGAGAATTAAATCCGCCCATTCTGCTAACTCGATATGCAGGGGGCGACCATTGGTAGGTTGCCAAAAGTCAGCATCGGTATAGGCGGGATGGCGCGACAGGGTGGCGAAGGTGAGGGGCGTGACAAATGCCGATGCTGCTTCGGTAAGAATTACGCGCACTTCGATCCCACGCTTTGCCAAACTGGAAACCACTTCACAAACTTTGTAAGCAGCAATGCCGCCCGAAATGCCAATTACTACATGAGATATTACCCTAGACATAATCTTACCGCCGCGATCGCTTCTTCGATTACTGCCGAATCTGCCCCTGCCTTACAGGAATTATCCGTGAGCATCCGCTTCCAAATACGGCTCCCTGCTTGACCGTGAAACAGTTGCAGCATATGACGGGTGATTTTATGCAGTTTCAATCCCTTGGCTGTCCAATGATCGATATAGGGAATCATCGCCGCCGCAACTTCTAAACGACTGGGAATAGAATGGGAAGAACCATAAAATTGGCGATCGCTGGTGGCAAATAAATAGGGATTGTCATAGGCAGCGCGACCAATCATCACCGCATCCACATAATTTAACTGTGCCTGAGCCTGTTCTAAATCAGTAAAGCCGCCATTGATTTCGATCAATAAATGGGGAAATTCCTGCTTAAGTTGATGCACATCACCATAGCGCAATGGCGGAATTTCGCGGTTATCCTTGGGGCTTAGCCCCTGTAACCAAGCTTTGCGAGCATGAACTGTAAATTTTTGACAGCCTGCGGATGCCAGAATCTGCACAAAATTTCGCATATGCTCATAACTATCGAGTTCATCGACACCAATGCGATGTTTGACCGACACAGCGATCGGTGCGGCGCGACCCATTGCCTCAATACATCGCGCCACTTGGTCAGGGGTTTTCATCAAACAAGCGCCAAAATTGCCACTCTGGACGCGATCGCTAGGACAACCCACATTCAAATTAATCTCGTCATAGCCCATCGTCGCCGCAATCCTTGCACATTCCGCCAAATCCTGCGGCAGATCGCCCCCCACCTGCAATACCAAAGGTTTCTCCAAGGCTGAAAATCCTAATAAATAATCTTTATCGCCATGCTTAATTGCGGCACTTGTCACCATTTCTGTATAGAGCAGCGTCTGTTTAGTGATCTGTCGCATGAAGTACCGATAATGGCGATCGGTGCGATCCATCATCGGCGCAATACTAATGGGATATTGGGCAATGGGATATTGGGCGATCGCTGGCTGCATGACGGGGGAGGATAGCATAGTTACGGGCTATATTGGCGATGCAATTGTAAGTTGCAATTTTAACGGGACAGAGCATTAAAAAATTGTTGCAAGCTTTCTAAGAAATTTCCCGATCGCTGTCCTGTTTTTTGACGGAACAGGCGATCAATATCCTCACTAGATGGACGTTGGGATACCTCCGCCATTGGCTCCATGCCTAGCTCCGTTTGTTGCCACACTTGCCATGTTTGTGGATAGCAGCGCCACAATGCACCCAGTTCTAGGGGTTTGATGTAGTAAGCGGTTTCAAAGGTATTGAAAAAGCGATCGCGCATTTGTCTCGCGGCTAAGCCCAAGCCCACTTCACTATTTTCTAATCTTGGGTTGACCATCACAAAGGGGCGATCGCCAGCTAATTGCAATAATTTTTCCAACTGCTCCACTTCGACAGAGGTTGGCTCAATAATCAAAAAGGCGCGATCATCTTCCCTAATCGCTCGCCGCCCCTCATTTACGCCCCGCACCGAGATATCTAAATCTGCCCATTCTCTTTTGGCTAGAGCCGCCGCCCCCGCATCCGCAAAGATCGCTTGCCAATTGTTGCCATAGTTTTGATTAAAACTCACCGCAAACTCGGTGGCGATCGGCAATACCTTTAATTCTGGAAACCGCAAATCCACAACAATACGGGTAGCACCATTGGCGATCGCCAGATGGGTGGCGTTAATTGCTTGGGCGATCGCATCTTCGAGATTATCAGGCAGTAAAACTGGCTCAAGGCTTTGGGTCATAATTTCCGATATTAAAAGCGTATGGCACAAATATTTGTGCAATGATTATGGTTAATGTGATCAGTGGACTGACACTTTGATCAGCCTGATTAATTCGGGTTGTCAACAAATAAAAAGTCCACTGCTCCCAGTGGACTAGCATTTTTGTGTTGAGTGCGGATATCTTAAATCATTTTGTGGTCAATGATATTAAGATTTTTACTTTGTTTTATGATATTTGTCTAAGATTCACTGCAATCTGGAATCCACATTAAGAAATGGCGGCACATTGTGTCGTCATTTTTTGTTGTAATGGTAATTGGGGATTGGGGATTGGTAATTGGGGATTAAGAAAACCATTACCCATTACCCATTACCCATTACCCATTACCCATTACCCATTACCCATCACCCATCACCCATCACCCATCACCCATTACCCATTACCCATTACCCATTACCCATCCCCCATCCCGCCTCTATGTCTGACGAAACACCACAAGCATCTTTAGCCGCAGCCTCTGAAAATATTGCGCCATCTCCTTTTAAAAATCTCACGGGTGCAGCGATCGCGGCCACTCTGGCAACAGGGCTTTATGCTTTTACCAATATGGTTGCCCATAAATTAGCCTCTGCGCCCTTGCAAACCACCAATACCCTTGCCAATCGTCTTGCCACGCTAGTGCGGACTTTACTATTAGCCCTCGGCTCTGGTGCAACGATGATCTTTGCCGTCATCGCTTTGGGTTTGGTGTTATTGACAGTGAAGCAGGTTGCGATCGCAATTTTCAAAAAAAAGGAGGATAGGACTTAGCCCTATTCTCCTTTTCTGCTTACCAGCGCAAGACAATCCCCTGCGATCGCAGTAAGTCCTGTAATTCGTTGAGTCTACCGCGATCAAGAATCGCCTGTGGCGTTAGGCTGTTGTCACTTTGCAAAGATAACCAAGCTGCCGCCGCGCCAGCCGCCGCCCCTGCTGACCATTCACCCACATGGATACGGGTTGCACCATTAACAATATGACTAACTGCCATTGATTTACCGCCAATGAGCAAATTATCAATGCGTTGGGGAATCAAACTCTCGAAGGGCAGAATGATCGGCAGCACTTTATCCTCATTGGCAGGAGCCGAGCTTGGCGCTTTCGATGGCTCCCAGTTGCGATAGCGGCAACCATGCATATCGATCGCATAGTGAGTGATACCGATCGAGGTGGCGTTGAAATCGCGACCGCCCCGCATATCATTACGAATATCCTGTTCCCGCATCATAAATTCTTTCTGCCCATAGGCGGCACGTCCTAAAATTCTGCGCCCTTCCCGAATGTAAGGATACATACTTAGCCCTGATTCGGTGGGCATAGGACTATCAGGACCAGACATCATCCGCAAGGGAAACTGGGATGATGCATACTTTTCCATGAGCCACTCGGCAAAGAGCAGTGCATGATTTTCGCCATCCTTGAGCGCTGTGGTATTCAAACCCCCTAGCCAATTTTGCTGTTGTCCTGATGCACGGATCTGCTGCTCGGTCAAGATCAAAGGGGGGTTCATAATGCCCCAATCATTGCCACGATTCCAATTGATCACGGTCATATCGCCTTGGACAGGGGTAGCAGTGAAGGGATCATCGCGCCGCATACTGACAATACGGCGATAGTTAAATACGCTATTGCCCTCAAACATAGGAAATCGCCCTAGATCATAGTCGCGGCGATGTTCTTCACGGGAGAAGCCTGGTTGGACTTTGCTGAGTTCCTTGAGCGATCGCCCACCATCATCGGCAATTTTGAGGACAAAGGGGAAGGTAAATGCTTGGGTGCAGTCGGGGTTATCGGCAACAGCATGGACTTCGCCTGTGGTTTCAAAACCTTCGGAGCCAACACGGTGAGGCAAATTTGCCCATGCAATTAATTCGGCGGTGTCCGTGGCATCGATTACCTGCATCTGTTTGCCCACAGGTGCTTGGAGGCGAATCGCTTTTTTATCAAAGGTTTCATCAGAGTTCCAGTTATACCAGCCTTTGAGCTCACGGGAGAGGCGACCCACTGGCAAATAGTTGGGATCGCGGGGAATCCGCTTCACGCCATGAATAGCCGTAATGCGATCGCCGCGCTCGTTAAAACTTGCACCCTTAAAAGCAATTTGGGTTCCCCATCGACTTTTTGGGGCAGAACGCTGGGACTCACGCAAAAACTCTTCAGAGGCAAGTTCGCCCGAATAGGGGGTAAAGCAAAGATTGCCCACCCAGCAGCTATTGGTATCAGCCACCACCGCCCCCGGCTTGAGATAGGAATATTTTTGGGGTAGGGCAGGCTGACTGGCAATAATATTTTTGAAATGTGTCCAACTCAAGGGAAATTGCTGACGATAGCGCATTAGCATTGATTCGTCGATCGCACTGACCCCCTGCGAACTCACCTGTCCGCCTAGCATGGGCGTTAGCTCGATTAGGCAAGTTGTAGCTCCTGTTTTCATGGAATGGTATGCCGCCGCCACACCACCAAGGGAGCCACCCACGATCGCCACATCACATTCCCATACCTCCGCATCCGATGGCGGCTGTGGATTCATCACAGGTAAACCATTGGCATCGACTAGGGGTAAATTTGCCGTCGCTTGATAGTTAGTTTGTGTGACCTTGCTAACGGCGGTTTGTTTACCAACTATTTGCCAGTTCCTTGCTGCGGCTCCACTGACAACCGTGCCGACAAATAGGATCACCAACAAATGGTGTAACTTCGGTCGAAATTGGGAATCGATGGCATTATCCTCCTCTTCTTCAGGGCGATCGCTAATGGGCGATGGTTTGTGTGGTTGATCTTTCTTACTCATAAACATTTTGTAACTTTGTGTTAAGAATACAAATTTACTAGTGCGATCGGCAACCAGTTAGGATACAGTGCCGCCCATCATGCCACACTTTCAATCTATGGCTTGACATTTTGGGCAGAAATGGGTTGATCGTCCGCCTAACTTGATCCTAGCGATCGCTGTGCCACAGACATTACAGGGTTGACCATTGCGGCGAAACACCCAAGCCGTATCTATATAATTACCCTTAATTCCTGCAATATTTTGAAAAGAACTAAAGGTTGTCCCACCCTTGGCAATACCATCACTGAGGGCGCGAATAATTCCTTGATGCAGCGATCGCACCTGCTCAAAACTTAGAGAATTTGCCGCCATCTCTGGATAAATTCGGCTCAAAAATAACGACTCATCAGCATAAATATTGCCGATCCCCGCCACTGTTTCCTGATCGAGCAGCACAGTTTTAATCGGGCGACCGCTACGGCTCAACTTAGCCGCCAAATGTTCAGGCGTAAATTCTAGATCAAAAGGCTCCAGCCCCAGCTTTTGCAATCCCGTAATCACCGACTCCACCGCCCGATCCTGCGGCACTGCCCAAACCCGCCCAAAAGTCCGTTGATCATCAAACCGCAACTCCTTCCCCCCTTTTTCCTTTTTCCTTTCTACTTTTTCCTTGACGAGCATTCTCACCCGCGTATGTTTCCCCACTGGCGCATCGCGATCGCACCATAACAAACTGCCCGTCATCCGCAAATGTACGCCCAATTTCCGCCCACTGGACAATTGCGCGATTAAGTATTTGCCTCGCCTTTGCCATTCCTGAAATTCTGCCCCAATGAGGAGGTTTATTAAATCTTGGGTTTGCTCAGGATAGGCGATCGCCCTAGCCAACAACACCTCCACATCCTCAATTTGCCAACCTAAGGTATTTTGATTTAAACCAATCCGCACTGTCTCAACTTCGGGTAACTCGGGCATTATTTAAAATTATTTCCAGCGTTAAAAGTATTAATTCTTAGTATCTCCCAATCTCAAAGCTTTGCGCGACAACTGCCTGAATTCGCCAAAAAGCTTGTTTTTTTTCTTTGTTTAATGGGTTAATCTGGAATACGATATAATCACTAAGCATATAAAAATCAGTTTCTTACTGATCCCCTCATTCATTTTTTACCTTGCTAGAACTTGATGCGAAATAACTATGTCATGGTGGATTATGAAAATGTCCAAAATATTGACCTAAACTGTCTTAAAGATAAAAATTTTTATATCAAAATATTCATTGGCACAAATCAAACCAAAATCCCCATAGATCTAGTTTTAAAATCGCAAGAGCTAAGCGGTCAAGTGGAATGGATTCAAATCAATGGCAGTGGTAAAAATGCCCTAGATTTCCACATCACGTTTATGTTAGGACGACTAACCGAAAGAGATCCCACGGCAGTTTTCCATATCATTTCCAAAGACACAGGCTTTGATCCTCTAGTTAGTTACCTAAAATCTCAAAAATTACTCTGCAAGCGTAGTGATGACTTGTCATTAATTACAAGCCTTATTTGGGACGAAAAACTATCTCTAGAAGATACTTGCAACATCATCATTCAAAAACTCATATTAAATGATAAAAGTAGACCAAGATCTGAAACCACACTGAAAAACTACATAAAGTCACATTTAGGCTTAAAGGAAGCCTTGCCTGTAATTGATGAAGTTTACCAAAAGCTATTTGATATCAAGAAAATCAAATTAAATTCTGCCAAAAAAATTGAATATAATTTTTAAGCTTTTGAATTTCTCTCTGTTGTTTACCTCAATTGCATAAAATAAAGAACAAGCATTAAATTGGGGCGCAGATCCTTGTCTATGAATGAAAAAGAGCAAATGAGCATATTTGATATAGCTCCATCGGAAATACCCTTAGCAGAATTACCCACTGCCACCTCCCGCCCTCGCAAAGATAAGCAAAAAGATAAGCAAAAAGATAAACAAGTTGCTGCCCCTCTGCCCACACTTCAGTTTGACAACCTTGATGCCTTACGCGAAGCCGCCTGTAATTGCCAAAAATGCCCCCTTGCACCAACCCGTACTAACGTTGTTGTCGAGAGAGGCGATCGCCAAGCAAAGATATTGATCATCGGTGAAGCACCTGGAGAACAGGAAGACCTCACAGGCTTGCCCTTTGTTGGCAAATCTGGGCAACTTTTGGATAAAATTTTAGCCTCAGTGGATATAGATAGTAACCGCGATGTCTATATCTGTAACACAGTCAAATGTCGCCCTCCCAATAATCGCCCTCCCACTGAAATTGAAACCAATACCTGCAAGCCCTATTTACTGGAGCAAATCCGCCTGATCAATCCGCAAATTATTTTGCTGACGGGTGCAACTTCGCTGAAATCGATTTTGGGCGAAAAATTAGGGATTACGAAAGTGCGTGGTAAATGGTATGAATGGGAAGGGCGCTTAGTGATGCCAATTTTCCATCCCTCTTATTTATTACGCAATCAAAGCCGTGAGGAGGGTAGCCCCAAATGGTTGACATGGCAGGACATCAAAACTGTGAAGGCAAAATATTTAGAGATCTTGCAAAATGCAGGCGAACAGCACAATCAAACCAATGCACTTGATGATGAGGATTTTTAGTGAATAGTTTACGGGAAGATCTAACCAAAATGGTTGATGTGGCACTGTGGGAATGGCTATCACCCCATGCGGCAAGGGCGCGGGTAATTTTGGTAGCTCCAAATCTGGACTTAGTGGATGTGGGTGTGGCGCTGACAGAAGATAATACAGTCCTTGTCCAGTCATGGATCGAAGATGGTTGGCTGCGTCATCCTACGGCCGAAGAATTGAGTGCGTGGAATGGCGACAATCAAAGGCAATTTACGAGTTTAGTTGTGCCGCCCTTTGTATTGGCTAAGCCATAGCACAAATGCTTTGCCACAGCTATGATCGGGCAGAAACCAGCTTACTAAGGTTTGACATAGCACAGAAATTTCTTAAAAAGTGCGCTTCCACACCTTTTAAAAATTTCTTTGGGTTTTAAGCTCACATAGGGCGCTTGCTGTCTATTTAACGATCGCGCTGAAGTCTGCTAGTTGGCGGCTGTAGTTACGGATAATCGCCAGTAAATTCAGCCGATTTTGGCGGATATCCACATCATCAACCATCACCAAAACATCCTCGAAAAATTGGTTTAACAATGGCGCGATCGCTTTGATGCCTGCCATTAACTGCTCATCAGTGGGCTGACTTGGTAAAGCGGCGATCGCCTCATAGAGATGTAGTTCTGCTGGTTCAACTAACTTATCGGTGTTAATTACAGACTGTACAACCATCGCGGCAAAATCGAGATTACCCTGAGCCGCTAGGCGGGAAGCTCTCACGATTGGCTCATAAATTGCGCCAAGGGTTTCTTGATCGCGGGATTCCTGCAAGAAATGGGCGCGTTCTTTGATCCGCACCAAATTATGCAAGCCCTGAATGCTATAGCTAATCTCCTCACCACCCATAACCGCATTGATCAAATCATATTCAATGCCTTGATCTGCCAAAATTGTCTCGCAACGTTGTTTAAACCATTTATGGAGATTTGCGAGAACTGTCTCTGGGGGTTGTGTTAATAAGTTCTGCTCGGCATAAATGGCGATCGCCGCTTGCAAAAGCTTAGGCAAATCTAGCTGAAACCCACTTTCCCAAGCAATCTGCACGATGCCCGTAGCTGCCCGTCGCAGCGCAAAGGGATCGGATGAGCCTGTGGGCATAATGCCTAGACCAAAAATCCCCACTAAAGTATCAAGGCGATCGCTAATGGCAACGATCTTGCCTGTCAAGGATTCTGGTAGGGCATCACCTGCGCCTTTGGGTTGGTAATGCTCCCTGATACCCACTGCCACCGCCAATGGTTCGTTGCTAGACAGGGCATAGTAATAGCCCATCTGTCCTTGCAGTTCAGGAAATTCCTTGACCATTTGGGTGACAAGATCGGCTTTTGCCAATTGAGCAGTGCGATCAATCAGCGACAGGTCGGCGGGCGTAACTTGTAGATTGACGATCGCCTCTGTCACCAACTTAGCGATCGTCCTGATTCGTTCCACCTTTTCGGCAACTGAACCGAGATCGGCTTGGAAAGTGACCTTTGCTAGCAATGGCAAGAAACTCTCTAAGGGTACGGCGCGATCGCTATCGTAGAAAAACTTGCCATCGGATAGCCGCGCCCGAATCACCCGACCATTGCCCGCCGCAATTAAGCGTGACTTGTCAGGATCGCCATTGGAAATGGTAATAAAACGCGGTAACAGTTGCTCAGGATGATCCACGGAATGTACAGGGAAATAGCGTTGATGACTCACCATTTCCGTTTTAATCACAGGTTGCGGCAACTCTAGAAATTCCCGTTCAAATTCGCCAATTACAGCAGTGGGAAATTCGACCAAATAGGTTACTTCTTCTAATAAACCCTGCGGAACTTCCACCTTGCCGCCAAATAGTTCCACAATGCTATGAATTTGAGTGAGGATATGCTTTTGACGTTCCTTGCCATCTACTAACACAAAAGCCTCGCGCAGGGTTTCCACATAATCCACCGCCGTATCAATCACGACTGAGCGCGGATGCAGTACCCGATGTCCTTGGCTGAGGCGATCGGACTGCACATTTTCTAAGGTGATTGGCAAAACCTTGGAGTTGAAGAGTGCAACCAACCAACGGATCGGACGCGGAAATTTGAGTTCACCATGCCCCCAGCGCATTAATCGCTTTCCTTCTAAACCTGTCACCCAGCTTGGTGCAAGTTCCTGTAAGATCGCCGCAGTTTCCCGCCCCACAATTTGTTGATTGGCATATACAAATGCGCCCTTATCGGTTTCCTTGACAAAAATATCATGCAGTTCTACCCCCTTAGACTTCACAAAACCCAATAGGGCTTTGGTCGGTTCACCCTGTAAATCACCCTGAGCAAATGCCGCGCTCAACGAAGGTCCCTTTAGCTCTAGCTGGCGATCGCTTTGTTGGATTGGCAGCCCCTCTATCAGCAAAGCCAAGCGGCGGGGTGTACCATAAACACTCACCCGACTCGTACTTAGTTGGTGTTCTGCTAAATGTTTGGGAATCCGCTCTTGCCACTGGCGCAAAGCATCAACAATAAAACTTGCGGGTAATTCTTCAGTACCAACTTCTAAGAGAAAACTTGCCATAACCATGAGCTAAAGAACATCCTTTAGTTTAGCGTAAGCAAAACCAATTTTTTGTAAATATAGCCCTTTTTTTAATTTATAATTTACTGCCCAGTGCTATATTGCTTTGCAATACTTTCAGCCAATTCTCTGGGGGGGAAGTCAGCACAAAGCGCTGTGTTTGGCATAAAAGCGATAAACTTGGGAAATGAATTTATTACAAAATGAAGCTGCTATCTATGGCTTATGGTGCAATTGGTTATTTAATAGTTTTGTTCTTCGGATATTTGACTGGCGGCTATCTACTTGCTGCTTACAATGTTAATATATTTATCCTAATTGGAAATTATTTAATTACTGTGAGACTAGCTCAAACAGGAAGTTCTGCAATTGGTTTAGCGATCGCGTGGATTTCTATGTGGATTTGGGGAGCAGTGTTTGTATGGGCAAAACCATTAGGACTAGCAACAAGTAATGTTAAAACTGTTGCATTATTATTGCTATCCTGCTGGATACTAGCTACTAGCATCATTTTCCTATTAGCATTTGCGAAAGAACGTCTGGAGAAGTTAGGAATCAATAAACATAAATCTATTTATGGATTGATAATACTTACTTGGTTGGCAATGACACTTGGTTGGCATATATATCAATGGACAAATACAGCCTATTGAGGCTTTAACAGGACTTCCAAATCTCGCGATATAACAGGTTTAAAATAACAAAATGAATCAACTTGATAAAAACTATACAGCGAGAGATGCGGATTATTATATGCATCAAATCCCTGTGCAAATTTTAGAAAAATTAAATGCAGAGGACAAAGAAGATCTAAAGTCAGTAATTCATACTGCAATACCTAGATCTTCTCCCAAATTAATCGATCTGAGATTTGCGATCGATCTGATTTTCGCTCGCTATTTTGTTGTGCTAATGATTGGTAAGGATATGCGTAAGCAGCAAAGACAGTACCAAGTTAATGGTATTGCCAAAGTCGCTAATGTAATCACAGCGATTCTATTGATTATTGCCATGAGTTTGCTGGTTAGTGCAGTGACAATTTTAATTCTTTATCTTATTAAATCAGCTTTGGGAATAGACTTATTCCCAGGACATATTACTAACGTTTTATTTAAAAAGTAGTCGTCATTAGTTTTAATATCACGTATATAGCTTATAGGACTTTGTACTAACTTAAAACCCAGAGGAAATTTTGAAAATGGCTCTCCGTAACGCATAAACCGCCGTATAGCCTATTGAGGAATTGAGTTTGGTTAGTTTGATTGGCGATCGCTATTTATATCGCTATTTATATCAATTTCATTATGATTTGTATTAGTGATAAGCTTAAACAGTAAGTATAAAAGTATTAAAAGCAAAATAAACCAGCAAATTTGGATAATGACTACAATATTTGTCGAGAAGATTCTACTGGCATTAAGCCAAGGGAAAAAAGCCAAAGTAATAAGCTTTTGTGACTGCTCTAAGGAAACCAAATTGGGACGCAGCCCCCAATTATCAAAGTTATTAGTCAACAATGCCATAACATTAATTAGCCTTTGTCCAACTGTAAACATCAATGGTTGATCTTGGATAACATTAAATAACAAGGCATCATTTTGTAGGGATTTAAATTGTAACAACTCCAGATTAGGATCAAAGATAATTGAACTGATTTGAATAATGCTACTAACTATAGTAATTAATATCAAACCTAATTTTTCTAACTTCTTGAATAAGGAGCCATGAATAGGAGCTAAGGGAATTTTAAAAATAAATTTTAGTGCTAGAGGTATAGCCAAAAAGCTAATTAATTGACTGGCAGTAGTTGTGTAGCGGTTGCCCCATGCTCCAGCCCCGCCCCAAAGAAACCAAGTCGAGTAAGTAATAATTGTGGCAAAGAGTAAAAATACTAATGACAATAAAAATGTTCGCAATTTATAGGATAATTCTTGCCAATGTTTGATCGAAATATATAATGTGACAAGGATGAGAGGATTAAACAAAAATATTGATCGATTAGGAGAGAAGAAAAACCCTAAAAATCCATCCATAAATGGCGTTGAGAAAGGAAATGATTTGGGCAATTCGGGAAAAATAGCTTTGACTTGCTCAGTCCAAATACCTGTGTAAGTACCCGTGAAATTGTCAAATCTGAGCCAATGATAAAAACGATCCATACCCAAGAAAGATCCATAGACGATCGCCGCTATAGCTAGATATTTGAAAATTGTCTTTTGTCGAGATCGGTGGCGATCGCCTGCATTTTTAGAATATGTTTGAATCTTAGTTTGTAAGTATAGTGACGATATTGTAAAAATATTTACCGATATGAGGTTGATTGCCAAGGTCAGCCTTACTAGTAAGTTGAAACCGAGGGATAGCATTCCTAAACATAGGAATTTATAGGAATTAGTCGTTAACCAAAGTAAATGAAATAAATAACCGCTAGTAGTTAATAAAAAATCAAGGCTATTTTCTTGATGGGTTTGGCTGTAGTGTAGGAATGTTGTACAGAACAATAGGCTTAAAGCCCCATATATAGACTGACTAGTTGTAAACTCAAGGTTCTTTAGCAAATAGAAACTGGCAATGATCGCCAACACATTTATGAGGGGGAATGTCAAGTATGAAACTATGCCCACAACCTTTGGCTGAGGATGACTATATTGAGACTGAGATTGAGCGCTGACTTCTGAGCTAGTTTTGCTAACTGGTTGTTCGGGACTAATTGCGTTAATTAATGTTTGAGCCATAATATCGGTGGGCAACATAACCAAACTCTGACCAATCCCCCATGTGACATAGCGCTTTTGATCGCGTCCAATCACCGAATAGGTGACTACACCTGAGAAAGCGGTTGATTTATTGGCTACATCATCTGGCAAAACCTCCTCAATCACCTGCGGCGCATCTGTCCACAAAGATCGGGTGACTTGCAACCTATGCAATGTATCTATACTGTTCAAGCTACCCGTGCTAATTAATATTGTTGTAATCGCGGTAATTAAAGCAGGATAAGTAACAGATTTCCAATGTTGTTGCTGGTTTATAGCCATATTATAAAATCTACATACATTTGTCCCCAAATACTAATACCAATTCATAAAAATGCGGCAACAATTTCATAAATTCCATCTCTTTGTGCTTACCCAAAACCTAGCAATAAATCTATTACAGGCTTTTACAGGCTTTCAAAATTTCGCGTAATTAAATTACTGCCATACTTTAACAGAGCGATCGGCTCCGCCACTAACTAGGGTGGATTCTTTGGGGCTGAAACTGAGAGAGAGGATCGGCGCTTGATGGGCTTTGATCACTTGGAGCGTTTTACCAGACTCGCGCTCCCAAATCCGAATCGTTTCATCGGAGCCACCCGACGCGATCGCTGTACCTTCACGATTGATGCTGACAGTTAAGACATTGCCCGTATGTCCTGAGAGGGTTCGCAGCAATTTTCCTGTTGCCACATCCCAAATTTTGACGGTTTGATCTTGGCTGCCACTAATGAGGAATTTACCATCTGGGCTGAAGGCGATCGCATTGACTGGGGCATTATGTCCCGAAATACTTAATATTTCTGCACCAGTCGCCACATCCCACAGCTTAATAGTCTTATCAAAGCTAGCGCTGGCTATGCGCTTGCCATCGGGATGAAATACACTGGCAACCACCTTATCTTTATGACCACTAAAGGTTTTGATCAATTCACCCCGATTCCAATTCCATAGTTTCAGGGTTTGATCGGCACTGCCACTAATCACGGTTTTGCCATCAGGGCTATAGGCGGCGCTGTATACTTGCCCTTCATGCCCTTCTAGGTTGCGAATGGGCTGCCCACTGCGGAAATTCCATAATTTGATCGATTTATCAATGCAGGCTGTGGCAAAGGTATTGCCATTGGGATGGACGGCGATCGCATTGATGCCCGATACAGAGCCGAGGTGATTGGAGAGAGTGCCGAAGGATTGATTATTGCTGACATTCCATAGTTTGAGAGTGCGATCGTAACTGCCACTAGCAAAACTAAACCCATTGGGAAAGAATGCCACTGCTCTCACCCAGCCGCTATGCCCTGTAAGATTGAGCCGCAGTTCGTACTTGGGGATGTTGGCACTAATTGGAGTAGACGCGATTGTGGACTGAGGGGTTGGGGAAGATAGGAAATTAATTTGGGATAAATTTGCTAAGTTCCGTATATTCATCGCGCCCCAACCAATTCCTGCTAGACAAATCATAGCCATTAGCCAGTTTTGAGATGTGCGTCCCATTGACAGGGTTGGCATTGATAGATTTGGCATTGAGAAGTTGTCACCATCTATGGAGGTGGGGATATTTTCGAGATCATAAAGAACTTCTTGAGCACTCTGATAGCGTTCTTGAGGGTGATGCTTTACCATGCGGTTGAGAATGTTGGCGAGTTCGGGACGGATATTGGAACTTCTCATTTGCCAATCTAGGAGATTTAGATCCTCTCGTCTTACTAATTGACTAGGATGCAGCCCCGTTAATAGTTGAATTGCGGTCAAGCCAAGGGCATAGATATCACAACTGGGGGTAAATTGTCCCAGTGATTGCTCAAAGGGCATATAGCTTGGTGTGCCAAGAACTACACCATTTGGGGCGGCGGTGGCGTAAACGCCTTTGAGAATGGCGAAATTAGTCAGCACAAAATGATGATTGGCAGCTTTACGGCGAATTAAATTGCGCGGATTGATGTCACCATGTACCATTTGCGATTGATGGGCATTGTGGAGGCTGGTGAGTAGTTGCTGCAAAAAACGAACTATTTCGGCTTCGCTGTAGAGCTTACCCGTGGCAATTTCATCACTGAGGCGTGTGCCATTAATTACTTCTTCAACGATATAAAATCCCTCCTCCTCTTCAAAATAAGTACTGATTTTAGGAAAATCATTACTGCGATCGCTGAGTTGTTGCAGTTTCGGCACTTCCCTTTGAAAGAGCGATCGCGCCCAGTCGAGTTGCAAATTAGTTTTATTGATTAGGCAAAAGCTTTTGGCAATCCAGCGCGGCATTTCGACAGCGATCGTATCTTCCACCAAGTAAGTTTGGCTATGGGAGTCCTGCTCTAGGGCTTGGACAACCCGAAATCGACCTCCCAAGAGATCCCTAGTCCTGCCTATTGATGCTGTCATTGCCATAGGGTTGCCCTAGATGAATGTGGTGCGGTGATGAGGAGCATTGACGCAAGGCGCTGATGATCCTCAATATCACTTTAGTAATTATAACTAGGTTTTTGATGTTGGCACAACATAGAGAATGCCAGATATTAACGTGAGTGCGACCGCTAACCAAAAAGCAATGATCCCATAGGGGATCTTGATTAATAAAGCCGCGATCGCCACAATTTGCATGACCGTCTTTGCCTTTCCCCATAGGTTTGCCGCGATAATTGGAGCAGGTTTTTCGCCATCATCAGAAGGATCGGCACTAGTATTGGCACTAGTATTGGCACTGGGCGCACCTCGCCATGCGGTGATCAGTAACTCGCGGGTAATCATCAAAAATACCGCCCATGCTGGTACTTGATCTAGCTCAATTAGCAAGAGAAATAGGGCGATCGTCAAGACCTTATCCACCAATGGATCGAGAAATTTGCCAAGCTCAGTTATTTGGTTAAGTTTTCTTGCGAGATAGCCATCTAACCAATCAGTAAGGGCAGCGATCGCAAACACACTCAGGGCGATTAAGCGACTCAATTCACTATCTTGCCAAACGAAGAGACCAAAAATAATCGGCACGGCGATTAATCGTGAAAGTGTGATCCAAGTTGGTAAGGTAATGTTCATAGTTGACCAAGTAATAGATAGATAACAATGCTTTGTGCCGTTACCTATTATTTATCAGTTTCGGTCACGCGCCAGCTTAGTTTGAGATTAAACCAGAAGTTCCAAATCGTGACGATCGCGATCGCGATTAAATTGGCAATATACTTATTGACACCAAAATAGTTGAAAAGCAGATTGAGAATAATTAAGTTCAGTCCAATGCCCAGTAAACAAATTAAATTGAATTTCACAAAGCGTTTAATTAGTTTTTTCCATCCAAATTGTTGCTGAGCCAGATCCCGAAATGTCCAAAGATCATTCCAAAGGAAATTATTAAGAACTGCCACCTCAGCCGCAATCACCTTGCTGCGTGTTAGTCCCCATGCCAATGTCGAAGCATCACTAAGCAAATAGAAGATTGCCATATCCACAAATACACCACTAAATCCAACCAGTCCAAACTTGAGAAAACGTTTGGCAGGGAATCGTAATTTTTGGTGCAGCTTTTGGTGTATTTCTTGGTGCAATTTTTTACGGATTTTGGTAATGCGACCCCGCGATCGCAACCGCAATAGATGCAAAATATAATGGACATATTGCCGCCATGTCACCTTACTCTCTCCTTCCTGTCGCTCTTGGAAAACATAGCCCACCTCCGCCACCGCTTGAATATTGCCGCGCCCCAATACCTCAATCAAAATTTTGTACCCCAAGGGATTCATCGGGCAATTGGCGATCGCTGTCCGCCTTACCATAAAATAACCACTCATAGGATCAGACACCCGCCCAATCACATTGGGCAGAATCAGCAAGCCCAACATTTGAGCGCCCCGCGACAACATCCGCCGCAAAAAGCCCCAATCGCTGACCCCACCACCTGCCACATGACGACTCGCCACCACCAAATCCACACCATCCAGCATCGCATCCAACATTTGCGTCAGCGTCTCAGGTGGATGCTGCAAGTCCCCATCAATCACGCCTAAAATTCTGCCCTGTGCCGCCTGCCAACCGCGAATTACAGCAGTTGAGAGTCCCTTTTCCCCCTGACGGCGCATCACCCGCAGATTTGGATATCTTGGCATCAAGTCTAGTGCCACTTGCCAAGTCAAATCGGGACTATCATCATCCACAATAATTAATTCATAGCATTTATTTAGATTATTTGGATTATTGCTTGATTTCTGTTCAGATTCACTCACAAAATTGCGATCATTACGATCAAACTTACGGTTAAAATATTCGTCCAACAGCCGCGTTAATATTTCCACCAATCTCTCAACATTTTTGCTTTCGTTATAGGTCGGCACAATCAGCGAGAAAATCACCTGTCCTTGATTCGCTTTTGCCAAGCCAACCTCAATAGCAAGATCCTTTACAACTCCAGTTTGAATATTATCTAAATCAGTCAATTCATTAATCAATTCATTAATTTGAAAGGAACCCGATGGTACAGAGGTTAAGGATCTTGTCATTACTGTGAGAATCTTTAGTGGATTTTGCAAGAAATGCTTTACTCGAAGCCCTGTTAAATTACGAACTAAAAGCTTAAATCCGTTGAAACAGGTTGATCATAGAGATGTTTTAGTCTGCTGTAGCTGACCTTAGCTTGCAGCCAAGAAATTGAGTTCTTAGTTAGTTGGCATAAGTCCGAGCAGAGCAATATTTTAGCGCTGATCGTACTTTCTGGGTAAATTTAGCTGATAATGTAGTTGTGCTAAATACTGCCAAAACCCTCAATTTATTATGCTTTCAACCCATTAAGGCTGACAGCACTAAGCGCTCAAACCCAATCAAAAAAATCTTGAGGAGCATTGCTAAGTAATGCTTTTCAAGATTTTCTTGTGACCTGTTTGTCTAAATATTTGCTCAATAACTGCCGTCAGCCCCTACAGACTAGGACAATCCCATGAATAACGTTATGGTTCAAAATGCTGAAAAGACCAGCTTTATTACCCTAGAAGATGTTGGGAAGTCCTATTTGCAACCGAATGGACAGACTATATCAATCATTGAGAATATCAATTGTAAGTTGCAGGTTGGCGAGATTATTGCTTTGTTGGGACCTTCAGGCTCAGGCAAGTCTACTTTGATGCGAATGATTGCGGGTTTGATCCCTCCTTCAAGTGGTAAGGTCAAATATTATAATCGGCAACTCATGGGTTTAAATCCGGGGGTGGCGATCGTTTTCCAAAATTTTGCCCTTTATCCTTGGCTGACGGTTTTAGAAAATGTGGAACTGGGCTTGAAAGCAAAGGGGGAACCGAAGGATGTACGAATGCAAAAGGCGCTGCGAATGATCGATGTGATTGGCTTAGATGGTTTTGAGAATGCCTATCCCAAGGAATTGTCGGGGGGGATGCGGCAGCGTGTTGGTTTTGCGAGGGCTTTGGCGGTGGAGCCAGAATTATTATGTATGGATGAGCCATTTTCGGCATTAGATGTTTTGACTGCGGAAAATCTGCGTTTTGAACTGCTGGATCTATGGATTGAAAGACGTATTCCCACGAAGTCGATTTTGATTGTCACCCATGGGATTGAAGAGGCGGTGACGCTTGCCGATCGCGTGATTGTACTAGGTCGCAACCCTGGACGTATTCGCGCCGATTTGCCCATTAAGCTGCCCCATTACCGCGATCGCAAGAGTCCCGAATTTCAAGCTCTCGTCGATCAAGTTTACAAGATTCTCACTAATCCTGATTTACCTGATTTGTCGACACAGGCTAATCTTGCCAATGCCACCACTGAAGATAAAGCCACCGCCTCGCAGCCTAAATATCAATCTTTACCCCATGTACGAATTGGCTCAGTTGCAGGTTTATTAGAGCTATTGGAAGGGCGGCAGGAGAAGGATATTTATCGTATTGCCCAAGAATTATTGTTAGAAGTGGATGACTTACTGCCCATTGTGGAAGCCAGTAAAGTGTTAGAACTAGTCGTAGTTACGGAAGGGGATATTCAACTAGCGGCGATCGGCGAGAAATTTGTAAAGAGCAGTATTGATGAGCGTAAGGACATGATTAGTAGCCTTTTGCAAAGAAATATCCGCCTAGTGCAGCAAATTTGTCAACTTTTGCAGGCAAAGCGCAATCGGCGCATTTCGGAGGAGCTAGTCCTCGATATATTAGAAAATTATTTTACAACCAAGGAAGCTCAAAGGCAGTTGCGAACTGCGGTGGACTGGGGGCGCTATGCAGAATTATTTAGTTATGATGAACCTTCAGGGGAGATTTTTATCGAAGATAATAGCAATGAGTCAGATGAACCCCAGTAAGTAGCTAGGCATAAGTAAACTAAAAACCTAGAAAGCTGTCCCGCTCGCGTAGCTTCTAGTTTTAGATTTTAATTATGATGGGCTACTTAAAAGCACGACATGGCGTAGCTATTTTGTGCTTTTACTAGAAAGTGCCAGCAATAACTTCCCTAATCTTGTAGAGATTGCCTATGTTTCAGCCCACAATTGATCCCCATTCCCAGTTTCGTTCCAAATGGAGCCTTGGTGATGTTCTCTTACCCTTTGCGATCATTGCTTTTGTTCTTATCATCGTGCAGACCGCCAGTAAATTTGGTGGTGAATACAGCAACAGCTATCAGATCAAACTGTCCCTAACCCTCTTGCCTAACTATGCCTTGCAAACCATTGTCAGAATGCTATCGGCTTATGGAATATCCCTGATTTTTAGTGTCACCTATGCCTATGTTGCTTACCGTTCTAGGCTTTGGTCTAAGATACTAATTCCTTTATTAGATATTTTGCAATCAATTCCTGTATTATCTTTTTTGCCAGCAGTTGTGCTTGCTTTGGTGGGGTTGTTTCCTGGGCAGCGATTGGGTATAGAGTTTGCTTCTATTCTGCTGATCTTTACGGGCATGACTTGGAACATGACCTTTAGTTTCTATCAATCTTTAATTAGCATTCCCAAAGAATTGATCGAAGCGAGTCAAGTATATCGTTTGGGTGCTTGGCAAAGATTTTGGACTTTAGAATTGCCATCGGGGGTGGTGGGTTTGGTGTGGAACAGTGTGATGTCGGTGGCGGGAGGTTGGTTTTTTTTAATGCAAACAGAATCCTTTACCCTATCTAGCCGCGATTTTACTTTACCAGGGCTAGGCTCTTTTCTGAAGGCGGCGGCGGATGCAGGGGACAACTTAGCGATTTTTAGTGGGTTGGCGGTGCTGATTAGCATCATTACCATAATTGATTATTTAGTGTGGCAGCCATTGATCGCATGGGCGGAGAAGTTTAAGAATGAGACGGTGGAAGCATCTCAGGTGCCTGAATCGCAGGTATTGGATTTTCTGCGCCGATCGCCCACGATGCGGATTATTAGCGATCGCCTATTTACGCCACTATCAGAAGCTTTTAATCGGGGTCAAGTGAAGTCCAAGAGTGCAACCCTAGCTCCAACTACAGATCATAAATGGTTGATTTGGATTAATTGGTTATTGATTGGTGTGGTTGGTTTTGTGGTTTTCAGTGGCACAATTGAGGCGATCGCTTTACTGAGTCAACTATCGGTAGCAAAATGGCTTACGGTTATAACTGGTGCATTTTATACTTCCATTCGGGTTGTCATTGTGCTGATTCTATCGCTGATTATTACTGTACCCATTGGCGTAAGGATTGGGCGTGACCCCAAATTAGCGCAGATTTTGCAACCTATTGTGCAGATTGCCGCCTCAGTGCCTGCAACAGCGCTATTTCCTATTTTGTTACTATATCTCGCTAATGTGGGCGGCGGTTTGGACATCGGGGCAGTAGTACTGATGACGATGGGAAGTATGTGGTACATACTCTTTAACGTAATTGCAGGGGCGCAGGCGATTCCTGCGGAGCTTTTTGAGGCGGCAAGAGTATATAAATTATCAACCCTAGAACGTTGGCGCAGCTTGATCCTGCCAGGAATATTCCCCTATCTAATTACGGGCATCATCACGGCGGTGGGTGGTGCGTGGAATGCAAGTATTGCGGGGGAATATATCAGGTTTCAAGGGAGATTACTAACTGCGACAGGCTTGGGTTCCACGATTACCAAAGCTTCTGATGCTGGTGACTTTCCTTTGCTATTGGCTTCCACGATTGTGATGTCGTTATTGGTGGTGTTGACCAATCGACTAGTCTGGCGGCCTCTCTATCAAGTTGCTCAACAAAAATACCAATTAACAGTATAAAAGAAGCAGCCCTAGGGCTGCTTCTTTCGTAAAACTCGAAGATTAGTTGTGGCGCTTCGCGCCGCAACTAATCCTTATAAAACGCTTGCTAATAGAGCTTTTTGGGCGTGTAATCTATTCTCTGCTTCATCCCAAATCTTTGACTGATTACCTTCAATTACATCATTGGTAATCTCTTCGCCACGGTGGGCAGGTAGACAATGCAAGGCGATCGCATCTGGATCGGCAAGTTTCATCAACTGGGCATTGAGTTGGTAAGGTTGAAAAATGGGAATCCGATCCTGTGCCTCCGACTCCTGACCCATACTTGCCCAGACATCGGTATACAAAACCTGCGCCGCTTGTGCTGCTAGTTGCGGATCGTCTGTGACAATTACTTCCGAATTTATGGCTAAAGCTTTTGCTTGAGCAACGATCGCAGGATCGGGGGCAAAATCTTGAGGGCAAGCAATCCTGACATTCATGCCCACCAGAGCGCAGCCAATCATGAGCGAATGCGCCATGTTATTGCCATCGCCAAGATAGGTAAGGGTTAGCCCCTTAAGATTGCCGAAATTTTCCTTGACTGTGAGCAGATCGGCAAGTACTTGGCAGGGATGCTCTAGATCGCTGAGGGCATTGATAATTGGCATTTTACAATGCTTGGCAAAGGTTTCTAGCTCCGCTTGCTCAAAGGTGCGAATTGCCAACACATCTAAATAGCGGTCTAGAACCCTAGCGGTATCTTCTATTGGTTCCCCCCGACTAACCTGTGTAACATTGGGATCTAGGTCAATCACATGACCGCCCAATTGGTGCATAGCGACCGTAAAACTTACCCTTGTACGTGTGGAGGCTTTACGAAAGAGTAGCCCAAGGGTTTTGCGCTGAAAGTCAAACTGCACTGCGCCTGATTTTAGTTGTTGAGCAAGGGTGAGCAGGTCTTGTATTTCCTGTGGTTGCAAATCTGCCAAGCTAAGGAGATCGCGTCCTTTGAGGTTTCCCATGATGTTTGTGTAGAAAAAAGCTCTTTTGATGACTCTATCATCAGCTTACAAGGGATCTCGCGTTTGTACTCTGATTTACCGAAAACCTAAGGTTTGATGATTAGGATGATTAGCAAGATGCGCTTATTTTCAACCTTAGGATTTTTATTTTTCCTAATCTAAGTGGCTGCAACTATAATATTTGCAAATATTATCTCTGCTCTTCAGCAACTGTCTTGGCACAATTTACGTCTTAGCTGTTTATTTAGCTGTTTATGAAATCGCCCAACTCGCCAAAATCACCGCCCAACTCGCCAAAATCACCGCCTCCCAAATCAAGGTTGATGACCCAAGTTTCTCAACTGACGCGGACGGTTGGCGAAGCTTTAAAGATTAATCCTAAAGAGCGTGTGCCTAAGCTGGAGGTGCGTCGATCGCATCAGGATCGTCCTGAAGTTCATGATTTAGTTGGCGATCGCTATATTTTGGGGCGCAATACTAGCAAATGTGACATCGTAATCCAAACGCCTCTGGTGAGCCAAATTCATGCTCAAATTGTGCGCGATCGCTCTCAAAAAAAGTCACAATTCATTCTTCAAGATCAAGACTCCACCAATGGCATCTATCGCCAAAAGCAAAGATTAAAGTCAGTGCCACTAAAGCACAAAATGCAAATCACCCTGGGTCCCCCAGAGATGCAGGATGCGGCGATCATTCGCTATCTCGATCCGCCGCCTTGGTATATCCGATCGCTGCAATATACAGGGCTAGGCATTGGCGCGATTGCAGGGGCATTGATTTTGGCGATCGCTTGGGAAGTGAGCAAAGTCCCTGATTTAAAACCACTACCCGTTACCCAGCAAGGTCCTGTGGAAGTGTTGGCGGGGGACGGCATCAAGCGCTTAGATCCCACCGATATTGCTAACCATACGGAATATGCTACCCTTGGCGAATTTGGTCAGTTCATCCCCAAAGCCGTGATCGCCTCTGAGGATACCTCTTTCTATTGGAATATTGGGGTTGATCCTTGGGGCGTGGCGAGGGCGATCGTTACTAATGTACAAACCAGAGGCGAACGATTAGAGGGAGCCAGCACGATTACCCAACAGTTAGCCCGTAATATTCTTGGTAAGACCTATGTAGGCACTGATGACTCCGCAGGGCGTAAGTGGCGAGAGGCTGCTGCCGCCATCAAACTCACCTTTACCTACAACAAAGATGAGATCATGCGCCTCTATCTCAACCGTGCCTATGCAGGCTATGGGGTCTATGGCTTTAAGGATGCCGCAAAGTTGTATTTCAATAAAGAAGCATCGCAATTAACCCTGTCAGAGGCGGCAACCCTTGTGGGGCTATTACCTTCTCCTGAAACGATCAACCCTTTTAAAAACAAAAACCTCGCCATTGAATATCGCAATCGCATTCTCAATCGCATGGCGGAACTGGGGATGATCAGTGACCAAGACGCGGATCGGGCTAGGCGATCGGTTTTAATTCTCAATGAAGCCGCTAAGACTAAATTACAGGGATCGACTGCGCCATACTATTACAGCTATGTTTTTGAGGAGTTAGAAGAGCTACTTGGCAAAAATTTTGCCCGCGAAGGCAATATTGTGGTGGAGACTAACTTGGATCTGGCAATGCAAAGGGCGGCAGACAAAGCACTCAAGGATGCAGTGGCAAACGATGGCGGCGCTTACGGGTTTAGTCAGGGGGCGATTGTTACAGTTAATTCTGAAGATGGCTCGCTATTGGCGATGACGGGTGGCGTAAGCTATCAGGCAAGCCAATTTAACCGTGCTTCTCAGGCGCTGCGCCAACCAGGGTCGACTTTCAAGTTATTTAGTTATGCGGCGGCGATCGATCAGGGTATTTCGCCAAATACTGCCTTTGGTTGTAGCTCATTGTCAGGTGTGGCGGGTTGCCGTGGTGGTGCTGGGGCGATCGATATGTATCGCGGTTTTGCCCAGTCGGAAAATGTGGTGGCGATCAGAGTGGCGGAACGGGCAGGACTAAATAAGGTCGTCGAGATGGCGAAGAATCTGGGCATTACTGCCAAGCTCGATGAATCTAGCAATATGGTATTAGGTGGCAATGAGGTCAAGATTTTGGAAATGGCGGGGGCTTATGCTGCTGTCGTCAATCAGGGTAGATATTTCAAGCCCCATGCAATTAGGCGCATTCTGGATACTAATGATTGCAAAAATCCCAAGGATCGTCAAACCTGCCGTGTAGTCTGGGATGCGAAAACTGCGATCGTGCCAAGGCAAGCGCTGGATGCAGGTGTAGCAAGTGTGATGGTGGATCTGATGCGTGGGGTCGTTGCTAGTGGGACAGGGGGCAGTGCTGCCATTCCGCAAGCTGAGGCGATCGGCAAAACTGGCACTACCGATGAAGCGCGGGATCTGTGGTTTATCGGCGCTGTGCCAAGGCGCAATCTGGTCACGGCGGTGTGGTTAGGTAATGATGAAGGGGTGACTAGTGGCTCTAGTGGCATTGCGGCTAGTGTCTGGGGTAACTACATGAGTCAAGCTGTTCGTTAAAATTTTTTACGAAAGTTTGTCCAAAAGCGCTTGACGACTACCATAGGTGCTGTAGTATAAAATTCGTCTCAAATTAATTCTCAAGGAAATTGCTATGCATCGCCGCAAATCTACGATGCCCAGAAAGTTCCTTTGAATTTCGAGCCAGTGCAAAGCGCTGTAATTAAGCAACATACCTAAGCAACGTAATCAAGCAACATAATCAAGCAACATAATCAAGCAACATAGGAGCTATATCTGTGAATAAAGGTGAATTGGTAGATGCGATCGCTGAAAAAGTATCGGTATCTAAAAAAAATATTGAAGTGATTGTCACGGCTGCCCTCGAATCAATTGTTGATGCTGTGGCAGAAGGCGATCGCGTAACTTTGGTGGGTTTTGGTTCCTTTGAACCCCGCGAGCGTCAAGAGCGGGAAGGTCGCAATCCTCGGACTGGCGAAAAGATGCTTATTGCTGCCACCCGTGTTCCTGCCTTCTCTGCGGGTAAGCAGTTCAAAGAGAAGGTTGTTGAGTAGTTAGAACTTGAAACTCTGGCTTTACAACCTATTGAGGCTTTGAGGGATACAGGGAAAATTTTGAAAGCGGCGCTTCGCGCCGCTTTCAAAATTTTCTCTCGTTTTTGCCTAGGTTGGGCAATTCCACTTAATTTGGAGAAGAAGAAATCCGCATACTGATGTCTAGCCAAGGCGATCGCGTCACCATTGCCGATGTGGAAATATAGTCTACGCCTAAGTTTGCCACCGATGCGATCGTCTCTAGGGTAATATTGCCTGAGGCCTCGATCTTGGTGCGGGGGCTGGAGTGGCGAATAAGTGCGATCGCCTCTTGCATCATTGCTAGGGGCATATTGTCTAACATAATTACATCTAAATTAAGTCGAATTGCTTCTTTAACTTGGATAATTGATTCGGTTTCCACTTCAATAGCTGTTGTGAAGGGAATATGTTCGCGCACAAGGTTAACTGCCGCCGTAATGCCTCCCGCCGCCGCAATATGATTATCTTTGAGCATCACCGCATCATCGAGTCCGTAGCGATGATTGATTGCCCCGCCGATGTATGTGGCATATTTCTCAAGAATTCGCATCCCTGGCGTGGTTTTGCGGGTGTCGACAAGGCGCGTGGAGGTATGGGCGATCGCTTGTACGTATTGGGCTGTGAGGGTGGCGATTCCCGATAAAGGCATTGCCAAATTTAAAGCAACTCGTTCGCCCATGAGCAATGTGGCAAGGCTTCCGCGAATTTCGGCGATCGCCTGACCTGCTTTTACCGATTGTCCTTCTTGGGCGATCGCCTCAAAACTTACAGTCCCATCTAGCAATTGAAATACTCTAGATGCGATCGGTATTCCAGCTATTACACCATCTGCTTTGGCAACCCACACCGCCCGACCATCAGGGGCATTGCCCTTAGGAAATATGCCCATGGTTGAGCGATCGCCGCGCCCAATATCTTCACGCAACCAATCACCGATCAAGGGGTCAAGCACTATAAATGGCGGTAACATCACATTAAACAAGTTCTAAATTGGGATTCGCTAATTTTTTTCATAATTTTTTTAATCGGGGACTAAATTTTCCAGTGCTGCGCCGATCACCCGATAGTCCTGATCTTTACGCAAAGCAGCGATCGCCGCTTTTGCTGAGGGTTGCTCAAACTGCATTAACGCATAGGCAACCCGTACCCTAATATACTCTAATTCCGAATCCTTAAGTTGCAATAAACTCGCTAGGGCAACATCACTGAGATGGGATTTAGAAAGGGAACTTAAGCCATCAATGGACGCTTCATGTAGCGGGGCATCTTCACCTTTTAAACCCAGAAGACAAACCTCTAAAATTTCTGGATAACATTCCATTTCCACAAGTGCCGCGAGGATACTCCGTCTTACTAACCAATGGTCATCGGTGACAAAGGCTTGCACCAAATGGGAAGCAGCAATGCGATCAAATAACGAGATGGAATTAGCAGCTTCAGCACGAACATTAGGCGTGTTGTCGTAGCGCATAATTTGCAACAGGGCGGCAAAGGATTCTGAGGTTTTTTGTCTTCCTAATTCCCTTGCTACAAAAGTACGCACTAAGAACTCTGAATCGTGGATATGTCTAGTTAGTATAGGAATAGCAACATCTGGGGAATAGTCTTTGAGGGCAGCGATTGCCTTAATGCGATATTGAAAGTCTGGATTTTGAAGATTTATTTCAATTTGTGGAAGATCCATGGGAAACGTGGGGGCGATAATTGCTGTATGCTAAATAATTTATGCTAAACGAGAAAGTCCGTGATTTGATCAAAAAGTCTAATATTGTCAGTTTTGCCCTTTGGCAGAATCATTATAGCGATGCTGTCATCCAAATATTTCAGGCAGCAGATTCCCAAAAATGTTATCTCAGTGATGCTGATTTGCAAGCTTTGCAGACGATCGCGAGTATCGATGGTTTGGCGATCGCTAAATATTTTCCTTTAGTGCAGAGCCTGCGGGATCGGGCAACGGAAATCGTAGATCTGGCAAGATCTGAAGTTTTGCAAACATTTCCACAGATCACAGAGGAGGGCGGTGGACTATATCCGACAGAACGCGCAAATGCTTGCTGGCGAGACTTTTGGCACTTTCTGCGTTGTATCACCTATGGTATTGCAGGGCAGCGAACCGACTATCTCAGTGTTGAGGGTCTAAAGCACATGAATTTGCTCTATCAGCTTACTTTTCCCGTTAAGTATGAATTTGAGCAAGAAGCCAGCCCTGACAAAGTTCGCGTAAATTAGACCAGCCACGCCAGAGGACTTGAATACCAATGGGA
>NZ_JACJPY010000027.1 GCF_014696345.1 Pseudanabaena cinerea FACHB-1277 | reverse complement strand
CATTCCCACCACAATCTATAAATTCTGCAACCATCTCAAATTGGGAATGCTCTGCCCTAAACCTTCGCAAATCATCGAAAATTCCAAACTGCCCTAAACCTTCGCAAATCATCGAAAATTCCAAACCGCCCTAAACCTCGAACATTCATCAACAATCCCCAAACCGCCAAAAATCTGCAATATTCAACAACAACCCTCAATTCGCAGGGATAAGCGATCGGTAACAGCGAAGAGGATAGAGCATTTGCGGATCGAGATTGTAGAGGGGAGTTGCGAGATAGTGGCGCAAATGCTCTACCCCTACAACCTACAAACAATTTTCTCCTTTTGCCTTTTTACTTTTTCATGCTTGCCTTAGTCAACCACCAAATCCTCCTAAAGAATTAAAGTTAGCTGCACTCTGACTAGCTCGCATTGCCGACTGCGAGAACACCTGAAAAGCCTTACGGATTTCGCCATCGCTATTGGCAGGTGTGAGAATCCATTCATCACGGATGCCCATATCTTTAAAGACTTGACGAAAATTAGTAGAGCCATCATCAATACCCATCGCTGCTATCACATGATTTTCCATCCGCAGCATATCATGGGCGATCGCTGCTACATCTTTAGCAGTATGGCGCGTGGAATGACAATCATCACCATCAGTAATAATCAGAGTCACGGTGCGAACTGGTACGCCATTATCCGAGAATTCCTGCGACTTGGCTAATACCGTTCCCAATAGCACCACCGTTTGATCATAGAGAGGTGTACCTTGATTTGGGTTGTAGTTTTTGGTATCCATCCTAATTGCTTGGGCGATCGGGCAGTAGGGATAAAGAATATTTCCATTCAAATAGCGATTGTGAATGAGAATATTATCCTGTTGTTGAGAAGATGCTAAAGCATCAATTACGGAGTTATGTCCGCCGCGTACTGCTTGGGCATTGCCTGAGTACTGGATCGAGCCAGAGTCATCGGGCATAACTGTCACTAGCACGACTTCACTGGACATCACGTCATCAACATGAATGCCAAGCCCTGCTTGGATTTGTGCGCCGAGGTCATAAACAGTCAGTGCTTGCAAAGATTCATTGGAAAGGGTTCCATCATCTAGTGCAGATTGGAAGAGATCGTTAATGTTTGTCATTTTATTTGATGATTGGTGATATGGATTCGATCCGTTTGATCTGTAGGGGTTTAGCATTTGCGCCACAATTTATATATCTCGCAGAAATCTTTATCCGCAAATGCTAAACCCTCTCTGCTTTCACAGATAAATTGTCCCTGCGTTGCGAGGTTTTGTCCCTGCGTTGTGAGTTTTCGGGCAGAGCATTCCTGTATTGAGATAGTCTCAAAATTTATAAATTGTGGCAGGAATGCTCTGCCCCTACAGGGATAATTACTGGAATAACAGCCGTTCCAGAAAATTCTTCTTGGGTTGAATAGATTCCAAATATTCTCTGAGCAAACGTTCAATCAATTCTGAACTGGTAGTATTTTCTTTCGCAAGAATTGCTACTAGATATTTTTCTGTCTCGCAGTCCAAATTAATACTCATCATAGAATTTACCTCTTGTTAGCGATCGCTTTAAGCAAGATTGAGATCTACCCAAGTTTCCATTGCATCAGTGGATTTGACCAAGTGCATACCAGCATCCGCAAAACGCCTAAACGCAGCGTCGGCTTGATCCGTATAGTCCACGATATTGGGAACGACCACAGGCGAAGTGCAATCTTCGAGCAGATAGACTTTCTTCGCCAATTTGGGATCGTGGGCAAGGATTTCGCTGAGCAGGTCTTGAATTGTCCATGCAACACAATGGCTCTTAGCTTGACCTGCAATGATTACGGCATCAAATTCCAGTAACCTTTGCAAAAAGCGTGTATTTTTCTGGGCGATCGGTCTGCCATCAGCGCCATCCATCACTTCAGGTCGCAATACGGAATAGTTTTCAGTGAGAGGATTACCGCCTTTAATCTCAAAGTTTGTCTGGCTATGCCGCGCAATATTGTGAAAGAACATTGCTTCTTCGACTGAAGAAACTAGGGCGTGACCGATGCCGCCGAGCATGGAGTGATAAGCCCAAACCGTGAGGGGAAATTTGCCTTCGGTGTTGAGTTTCTGGACATAATGCAAGGCGTGGCGCTGAATTGCCATATAGTTGCCTTTGGCGAGACTATAGGCGATCGCAGGATTTACTTTCCACTTGCCTTGCTGTACATCTTCTAGAGTAATCGATGTGGCATTGGGAATGGGATGTTCACCCGCATCGTTTATCCAAAAGATTGGATGGAATATTTGCATGGCGGTGTGGGTGTCCATTGTGGGCGCAATTTCGCTGATGTGGTGCAGATTGCGATAGATAAATTCGCACAAGCGCACATTATCTTCGATCGCCCCAGTACCAGAGCGTCCACCGACAAATAGCTCATGATCGGCAATACAAAATGTATTCTGCACATCGATCGCCATCAAACAAATTTTCTTACGATCCTTTGCCGCAGGGGTGATGCCATGTTGTTTCGCCCAAGATCCAGCTTGGTTAGCCCGATCTTGATAGGGAACACGCCATACCGATCCGACTTTGTGGCGATCGAAAAATGCGGGAATGGGAAGTTGAGTAACAATTTGAGTAGTCATTTTAATGTTTCTCCAGTTTTAAAACCTTAATCAAGAACGTTTGTAAATGGTTGATTGCGATATCGGCGATATACTTGAAAATCTTTGTCGAAAGTAGCGATCGCAGGAATATCTAAGCGTTCAGAAATAGCAACTAGTGATAAATCGGCAAAGTCAGCCATGTGATCGGCATATTTCTTGTTCAATTCAATAATTCGTCGTAAATCATTATTGGTCAAGGTTTCGTGAATATACACTCCATCTAGAACTTCATCCAAAAACTCATTTTGAACGCGATAGTCATAATCGAGTAGCCACATGGTCTCTGTGATACAGCTTGTGGTGGTGATCAGTTCACTGGTACATTCAGCAAGAAATCTACACATGATATCGTGATAAACATCTTGCTCACTGTAGTAAGCAACCAAGGCACAACTATCAATAAGAATAGAAGGGTGATTCATAGTTGATCCTGAATCCTTTGATACTTTTCTTGCATTCTTTGAGCAATAATTGCCTTTCTCACATCTCGATCCGATAGATCAGATCGCCCTTGCAAAAAATGTCGAGGCTCACCACGCCGTCTTTCTGCTTCCTGCAACTTTTCCATAACTGTTTTAGGTTTAGTGGGTTGTTGCAAGCGATCGATAATGAATTGCTTGATTAGCTCTTCAGGTGTAGTTTGTTGCTGCGAAGAAAGCTGATTAAGATTACGAATCATCTCTTCATCTAAGCTCAGTTGAATTGTTTGCATTTTTTTTGCTCCTAGGATCTAAGCTAATTGTAACTGCAAAATCTTTTGTGAGTGAATCACATAGATACCTTGTGAGCCGACTATCAGGGAACAGCCGCTATCGACATAGGGTTCAGTTTCGGGGAAAGTCTTTGTAATCATGATTTGTCCATTGTTTACCTCCACTCTCGCAATGCCTTCATCAGTGGGAACGAATAGCCAATTAGCGATCGCACTGCCACCATGAATATTTGTTAACCAAGCAAGATCGCCTTTAGGTGCGGTAATCGTGGCAACTAACTCACCTGTGGGACGCAATACGGAAACTCGATGAATGATATTGCCTTGCTCTTGGGTGATAGTGAAGAACCAGCAAATGTCGTTGCTAAATAGACAGTTTGCATCGATTAGTTCTCCTTGAATGGGTGGAATCTTTACGCGATCGCCTATTCCTGAACGCTTCGCGTCAAAGGTGAAAGCCACACTGATCGCCCCTGCCCGATAGAAGCCAAAGCCGAAAGCCTCACCAACCCAAAATTGTGTTTGTCCTTCGAGAATGTCACCAATATATTCATTGCCTAGCTTGCCATCGCGAAGTAGTTGCCCATTGTCAATCCAATAGCGAGAAAAGGAATTAGCACGAATTAGATCGGCGGCGATCGCTTGCGGTTGTCCCTGACTGAGTGTAAGTGCTTTACCTTGTTTGGCAACGATTGTGGACTTGCCAAAGATGGCGAATTGAATATGAGCATCGAGTTCTCCAGATAATAAAACTGTGTTATCTTCGCGCTTAAATTCGTGATTAACGTGATAAAGATAATTGAGGGAATTATTTTGTAAAGCGACTTGAAGAATTACGCCTTCGGTGTGGAAAATCTGCAAAACTTTACAGCCCTCTCCCCCAGCCCCTCTCCCAGAGGTAGAGGAGGGAAATGCAATTAGAGGCGTACAAATTGGGCAAGTATTCCGTAAATGTTCGATGCCACATTGATTGCACCTTGTCCAGCGCATTGATTGGAGCAGAGGCTTAGGAAAATCGCCACGCCAGTCTTTTTCAAAGCAGTTATGGAAATGATGTAATAAATCATCGGATAGAACCTTGTAAGGGATTGCGGGTTTCGGATAGCGCACATCGGGATGAAAAATGGTGATGCGTTGCAAAGGTCTAGCACTGTGAGGGATTTGGGCAGTCTGGGATTTCGGCTTATATACGCCGCCATAGGGATCGACATAGAGGAGGCTCTGCATCAACATTACCGTGAAGGCGTACCAATCAGAATTTGAATTATGAGGACTATTGAGAATTGGTTGATTTGCTTGGCGATCGCACAATATCGGATCGACAAACCTTGCTGTGAATAACTGACAGGGAAACTGTCCAAACTGGAAGGAATCCGCATCAATGAGATGAACTTGGTTTTGCGAAACTAATAAATTCAGATCATTAAAATCACCAATCGTCACATTTGCTTGATGAACTTTTAGGACTGATTCATGGAGATCTCGAAATAATTCGGTTATAAATTGCTGTGAGATGCCGTTAGTTTGGCGATAATTGCGATCGCTATATTTCAAAAGCGGCACTGTATTCTGCAAGAAGGGCATTGCATAGCCCAAGATCATTCCCTGTTTATCTGTGGCTAAAGTTTCAGGTTTAATCACCCTCGCAGGTAAGTTTTGCGGGAAAGCAGGTAACTTTTGCTGATGAAGAGTAATTCTGGCTTTAGCCGCCAATTGTTCTTGGGGTAGTAACTGATAATCAGGATGATCCGCAGATTTAAAGAGTTTGAGAACCTTGCCATTTTTGAGATCATAGATATCCGCTTCGCCACCCTTGCCGATCGCATTTTTAGGATTAACTTTAATTCGTTTTTGGTTGAGATAGATATCCATGATTTTACTCCCATGCTTTAAGGCAATTGATAAACTCTTCTAAACTCAGTCACAGTCTGACGAATAGGACGATCTAGTTTTTTCCATACTTGAACAGCGATCGCATCAGGAACACCACCATAAAAGGCTTCAGCAATACTGCCTGTAATGGCAGCGATCGTGTCGCTATCACCACCAAGAGATACCGCATTACGAATCGCATCTTCAAAATCCGTTGATTCTAAAAAAGCAATAATCGCTTCAGGCACACTTTTTTGACAGGAAACTTCAAACTTATAACTGAGGCGAATTTCGTCAATAGTGCGATGTAAATCGTAAGCGAAAGTTTGCTCGATATAAGCTTGAATCTCTTGCTTAGTCTTACCTTGACGCGCTAAGAAAACCGCCGCCGCAGTCGCCTGTCCGCCCTTGATGCCTTCGGGATGATTGTGAGTTGTGGCGGTGCAACGTTCGGCTTCCTTGAGAACATCTTCGATCTGGTCATACGCCCATGCGATCGGACTCACTCGCATCGCCGCACCGTTACCCCAACTGTTATAGCCTTCTTTGCGGTCGCTCATTGCCCAGCAAGTGAATCTCTGTCCAAATCCTGCCAATGGATAGCGCCAAAAGCATTTTTTGAAGTTACTCGCATAGCTAGTTCCCGTGAGAAGAGATTTGGCTACGGCATAGGTGAGAACCGTATCATCACTAAAATGACTACCAAAGGAGAAGAGTTTAAAGTCTTTCCGCTTCATGGGAATGACTTCATAAATGGAGCCAATAATATCGCCAGCGATCGCGCCTAACATAAACTCCTCCAATCCCTAAATTCTTCGACAACTTCACGCAGATCAGGATCGAGATAGCTCAAGGCTTTTGCGGCAATGTCTTTGGGGACACCACCATAAAAAGCTTCAGCAATACCTCCCGTGATGCAAGCGAGTGTATCGCTATCACCACCTAGAGAAATTGCATTGCGAATGGCATCTTCAAAATCCGTTGATTCTAAAAAAGCGATAATTGCTTCGGGAACAGTTTCTTGACAGGATTCATTAAATTGATAAACAGGACGGATTTCATCAAGGGTGCGATTCAAATCATAGTTAAACAATTTGGAAATATGAGTCTTAATCAATTCCTTGTCCTGTCCCTTGCGAGCGAGAATAATCGCGGCAGCCGTTGCCTGCGCTCCTTTGATACCTTCGGGATGATTATGCGTGACTTCAGCCGATCGCTTGGCTTCAAATGAAACCCTTTGCAGGTTATCAAAATAAAATCCGACAGGACTCACCCGCATTGCCGAGCCATTACCCCAGCTATTATATGGCTCCATACTGTCAGACTCAACCCACTGAGCAAAACGCCCACCATAGCCTCGACCTGTATATTTACGAGCATAGTTTTTGATATATTCTGCATAGTTGCCATTGTTCATCAAGCAATCCGCAACTGCGACAGTTAGCACCGTGTCATCGGTGAAATCACAGCCTTTTCCAAAGAGAGGGAAGTCTTTCGAGCGATGATTATTAAACTCGTAAATGGAACCAACGATATCGCCGACAATTGCGCCTAACATAGTTTTTTTGGTAATTGGTAATTGGCTATTAGCTATTAGCTATTAGCTTTTAGCTTTTTTGGTAATTGGTAATTGGTGATTGGGATTTTTTCGGAGTAAGCTAATCGCTAACTGCTAACCGCTAATCGCTAACAGCTAACAGCTAACCGCTAACCGCTTTCTAATCACTACCAAAGTCGTATCATCAGAAAGCACTCCCGATCGCCTAGTTAACTCTCGTTTATTCCAATCAGGTTTGACTTCCTCCCGATTGAGCATGGCTAACTTACGGCGGATTGCATCGGAATTTCTGAAATAGTGTTCTGATTGCCAAAATTGATGGATGTCTTCAACTTTTATTAAATCATCAATGCCATCGGTGGCGATGAGAAGTGATTTTAATTCACTGGTGGGGAGGCGATCGCGTATTTCAAAGTCAATCGCATCGGGTTTGTATAAGCCATAGGCGAGATAGGGCGGTGCATTGTTGGGATAGGCGGGAATCTGGGTAAGCTCGCCATTAATTGCGATCGCGCCATCACCCATTGAGAAAGTAACTGTTTCGAGATCTGTAATTACAGTACCGACAATTGTAAATAACAGGTGGTCATTCACAAATTCCATGTCGCTATCAATAAGAGTTACCAAATCCTTTAACTTCTGCAATAAGTTTATTTTGACGGTATTCCAAAATTCAGCTTCAGATATCGCTAAGTTTTGATTAAGCAGATCGGCGATCGCATTAACCACCAGCCTCGCCCCTAACTTTGCGCCGACCTCACTATGTTTGCCACTGCCGCAGCCATCGCACACCACTGCAATCATGAATTTTTCGTTAGAGATAATCCCATACGCATCCTGATTGTTTTTGCCAGCAAGAACATGATTGCGCCCAATGATCGAGCCGAAGGCATATTCAAAAGAGTCAACTTGTCCTTGCATCGCGATATAGTGTATAAACCACACAAACTAATATAGTGTTGTTTTTACACTATGTCAATAAACTTTTTTAGCTATTAGCGATTAGCTGTTAGCGATTAGCTTTGGTTAGGTTGAAATAATCGCGAATTCAAACAATTGCCAATCTCCAGAGCCAAAAGCTAAAAGCCAAATGCTAAAAGCCAAAAGCTAAAAGCTAACACCCATACTCAAATGCCCACCTACAAATACCCCCGCCCCTCTCTCACCGTTGATTGCATTGTTTTTGGACTTGATGCGGAGCTAGAGCTTAAAATCATGCTAATTAAACGCGACATTCCTCCGTTTGAAGGGGAATGGGCGATCCCTGGGGGATTTGTGAGGATGGATGAGACTCTAGAGCAAGCGGCTTTGCGGGAATTGCAAGAAGAAACAGGGATACAGAATGTTTTCCTAGAGCAGCTATATACTTTTGGGGACTTGGGGCGTGACCCTCGCGATCGCGTAGTTAGCGTTGCCTATTACGCATTGATTAATTTGGTTGAGCAAAAGGTTCAAGCCTCTACAGATGCGCGTGAGGCTTACTGGTTTCCCCTTTCTAAAATTCCTAAACTAGCCTTTGATCATGATCAGATCTTACAAACAGCGATCACCCGACTAAGGAGCAAAATCCGTTATGAACCGATTGGGTTTGAATTATTACCTAGAAATTTCACCCTTTCTCAGTTACAAAAACTTTATGAGATTATCTGGAATAGATCGCTAGACAAACGGAACTTTCGTAAAAAAATATTAAGTATGGATTTGCTGCTTGATACGGGTGAAGTGCAGCATAATGTCTCCCATCGGGCGGCAAAGCTATACCAATTTGATGAGACTAAATATTTGCAACTCAAGGACAAAGGCTTTAACTTTGAAGTCTAACTTTTCACAACCGCTTGCTAAACTAGCGATCGATAGACGAGCATAAACTAATTGGCAGTGTCAGAATATGTGTGACAATTTAGGTATTAATATGCAAAGCGTTATCAAAAAAAACTTATTTTCCAGCGTAAATCAAGCTAAAACCTATATACAGCGCTTTGTGCTGACTTAAAAGCCAGCAGAATTTTAAAAAGTGGCGCTTCGCGCTGATTTTTTTAATTTTTCTGAAATGCTCAAAACATCAATAGGCTATAAAAGCCATGTATAAAAGCCATGTATAAGCAGGAACTTAAAATCCCCAATAAATATGTTAATAATTTTTACAACGGTTCCATTTATGATCTTGTGTTCTTGGACTTAGAGTGGTGTCGCGACTTTCAGAAAAACGTTTCCGTACAAAAGATTTTTGGTTATACTTTGACGCGCATCTTAGAAGACAGTAATGAACAATACATCAAAATTCAATTTATCGAATCTAGTACTCAAGAAAAGAAGATAATTCAAGATATATTAAATGATTTACATAGCTTGCGAGGCAAATATTTTATTGGCTATGGTTTGGCAACCAGTGATATGTTCTGTTTGCGTCAAAGAATAGAAGCATTAGAATTTAGTCCCAAAATTGATAGTATTAGAATCCTCGATCTCCAGAAAACAAGTCAGCGCAACGATCTAAATCAAGGCTTAAATAATCTTTTTGCCTATTTAGGGATTCCCATATTTAAAAAAATTAAAGGTTATTACGTTTTTAGGAATGGCATTAAAATACTTCGTAAAGAAAAGGGATATCAAACAGTTTTGAAAGAAATATATGAATATTGTTTGGAGGATGCCGAAAATTATTTTCATATCATTAGCAATTGGCAAACTCAGTTTCCTTTGGTTGATCGCGATAAACATTTAACAATCAATCTCAAAAATGATCCACATCTTGAGCAACGTTTGCGTTCGAGAAGAGGGGCAGCTTTTCAAAGACCATCTTGATCTATTTCAAGATGGTGCTAATGTTTTCCTTGTGCTGGTTATTGGTTTAAGAGGATACTTTGTATGTGGTGCAGTACTTATTCATTTAGCTCGATCGCCAAAATTATGCTCACAACGGCGATCTCGACGGTGATTAATGTGCCGTCAGCTATGGCGATCGCATTAGAAACAAAACTCACCAAGCCATCGCCAGAATTTATTAGCCAATTACCAACTACCGCCGCCCTGATTTATGTCAATCCGCAATCGGGTAAGCAGGGTATAGCCGATGGCTCGCCCAATAATCCTTATAAGTCAATTACGGCAGCGATCGCCGCTAGTCCCGCCGCAGGTACAGTGATTCAATTGGCGCAAGGAACCTACAGCACCGATACGGGCGAAGTATTTCCGCTCAAATTACCCGTAGGCATCACCCTACGCGGTGAGCCAACCCTGCGCGGCGCAAATACGATCATTCGTGGCAGTGGTAAATATATCAGCCCCTCCTTTGCCAGTCAAAATGTGGCATTAATCACCAGTAACGATACAAGGATTGAGGGCATTACTGTTACTAATCCTGAGACTAGAGGCACGGCCGTTTGGGTGGAGTCGAGCAAGCGGGTGGCGATCGCTAATAATACTTTTATCAATAGCAACCGTGAAGGACTTTTTCTGACGGGTAATGCCGAAGTAAATGTTACGGATAATCTGTTTAAAAACAATGGAGCCAATGGACTTTCGGCGGTGGGCAGTAGTAGCGGTGAGATTCGCAATAACTTTTTTGAGGATACGGGGTTTGGCTTGGCAATTGGGCAGCGATCGCGGGTGGTGGTCATTAATAACAATATTGCCAACAACAATGATGGTGTGGTAATTTCCAATTTGGCGGCTCCCACATTCCGCAATAACTTGATCACTGGCAATAGGCGCAATGGCATTGTCATTCTCAAGGATCGCGCTGGCTATCCCACCCCCGATCTCGGTACGACCATCAATTTGGGACAGAATGTATTTCGGAACAACCGCGAAAAGGATCTGAATAATAATTCGGGCGTGGAGCAGGTTGCTGTTGGCAATGAACTCAATCCTCAAAAGATCGCTGGCAAAATCTCTTTTACAGGCATGACTCCCACCCCTGCTGCCCCCCTACCAATTACTTCACCTATCTCATCAACTAGTACCTTGCCCAATGTGCCTAGGTTATCTCCTGCTCCTGCCATCAGTCGCCCCAATATTCAAGAGGTGATCATTGATCGCGATCCTGTTCCCATTACGCCGCCAGCTATTCCCAAGGTTCCTAGCTCAGCTTTTATTCCTAGTTCTCCCGCCCCTGTTACTAATATTCCTCAACCTGCTGCACCCGTCACCATTCCTATCGTCAGAGCTACGCCAACTCCTAATACAGCGATCGCCCCTAATCCTGCGCCAGTGAGTACGCCAATCAATACACCAACTAATACTGCGAATATAAATACTCCCGTTCCTTACAATCCAACTATTGCTGCCCTTGTGCCACAGAGCGCCAAAGAGCAGTTTCCCTATTTAGTGGTAATTCCTTCGGCGGATGTCAAAGTTCTCAATAAAGTCCAGAGTGCTGTTCCTAGTGCTAAGGTAATTCCCTCTCGTTTTGGCAATATCATTTTTGTACAGGGCTACCCCGATCGCGATCGGGCTGAGGTATTACGCGCCATCGTGAGATCAGCGATCGGGCTAGATGCAAGGGTGATTCATCAAAATAATTTGTAAACATAGCCCCAGAGAGAATCTGAAAATGCGGCAAAGCAACGTTTTCAAATTCTTTCTGGATTGGGATCAAACGCAAAGCGTTGTAAAATTAGACTATGAGCAATAATCCGAGTAATAACCCATTTCTGCCGCAATGTCTTGTGGGTAGGCAGAGGGAGCTGAGCCAAATCAGTGAGATTTTATTGGCTGATGGGGATCTCTTAATTGCGGGGGTTGCGGGTAGTGGTCGTCGTACCTTGGTTAGATGGGCGGCACAGCGTTCTAAAACTAGGGTAATCACCGTGGATTGTTTGAGGGCAACCGATGGCGATCGCTTTCTTAAGTTATTAGCCAAAGGACTGCTCAATACCTTTGACAGCGAAGCGGAAATGTTGCAGTTACAATTGCTATTGAAAGAACAGCCTGTAATGTTTAATGTTCCCTCAGCTCAAGCACAACCACAGCTTACTTGGAAATTATCGAACCTTGGTTTATGGCAGTTATTTCAAAATCTTTTGAGCATTCCCCAACAAATGGCGGAATGGCTAGACTGTCGGGTGGCGATCGTGCTGCATAACTTTACTCATATTCGCTCTTGGGATCGCAAAGGGGAATGGGAAGAATATTTGCGACGCGAAATTCAAATTCAAAGTCGGGTTAGTTATGTTTTGATGGCGACTGTGCCTGAACCTTGGATGCACAAGCTCAGTATTCATGTGGTGGAACTGCCGCCCCTAACCAATCAGGAATTGTGCGAATGGTTGGAACCTGTGATGCTCAATAGAGGTTTAAGATTTGCACAGGCAGAAAAGGATGACGCACTGAAATTGTTTGCCGAATATACACAGGGCAATATGGGAGACGCGATCGCTTTAATGCGAAGGATTTGGCTTGATTATCTCAGTCACGCGATTAAATCTAAGGAACCTCAAGAATCTCAATTCTTGATTCAGTCTGATCATGTCCATCGCAATATGGTGACGCTCGTGGAGGATCTTGCGCCAACTTTTAAATCTTTAATCATGCTCTTACCCCCGACACAGGTGCGTGTATTGGAAAGCTTAGCCATCGATCCGACCGTCAGCCCCCACAGCCGCGAGTATATCCAAAAGCATCGCCTATCTAAAGGGGGCAGTCTGCAAGGAGCTTTGGACAGTTTAGAGCAGAAGGGGCTAGTCTATGGCGCTAAATATGGCTATCGCATTGCTTTACCGACTTTGCAATTTTGGCTGAAGTTGCAATTAATGTAAAATCAATGTCAATATACTAAAGCTTCTGAATTGGGGCAATCTTAGGATCAATAATCTTTTTACCTTGACCTGCAAAGGCGATCGCTAAGAACATCTTTTCACCCGTACCGAGTAGATTAGAGATCTGCCCCTCGCCAAATTTCTCGTGCATCACGCGATCGCCCACCTGCCAATTGACACTGGGGCGCGGCTTAACGGCACTCACCTTAGCAGGGGCAACCGTGCGGAGCGAACCCTTGACACTAGTTGCTTCAGCCCGTTGGCTTGCCTTACTAATAAATTTATCAATGCCATGTCCCGTCAGATATTCCTTCGGCAGTTCTGCGAGAAATTGGGAAGGAATGGCATATTCGCGATTACCATAGAGGCGGCGGGCTTGGGCATGGCTCAGGAATAGCTTTTCTTGGGCGCGGGTGATGCCCACATACATGAGGCGGCGCTCTTCTTCGAGAGCCATCGGGTCGTTAATGGAACGAAAACTGGGGAATAGTCCTTGCTCTAGCCCTACCAGAAATACTACAGGAAACTCCAAACCCTTAGCCGCATGGAGGGTCATCAGGGTGACTTTATCGGCATTTTCACTACTATCATCAAGGCTAGAGGCTAAGGCCGCATTGGCAAGGAAGGCATCAAGGGAAGCATCTTCATTCTCTTCGGCAAATTGTTCGGCGGCGTTGTAAAGTTCTTGCAAGTTAGCAAGGCGATCGCTGGCTTCATCATTTCCCTGCATTTTTAACTCTTCCGCATAGCCCGATTCTTCGAGAATGCCCAGAATGATATCCTTAGCGGGGGTAACGCCAATCTTTTCGCGCCAGTTTTGGATTAGTTCCACAAAGGAAAGTACACCCTTTGCCGATCGCCCCGCCAGGGTTTTGACCGTAGTTTCATCGCTGATGATTTCCCAAATTGGTAAGCCTAGCTCTTGGGCTGCCTGTTGCAACTTATCTAGGGTGGCTTTACCGATGGAGCGCTTGGGAACATTGATGATCCGCATCAGGCTGAGGGTATCCGATGGATTAGAAAGCAACCGCAAATAGGAAAGTGTATCTTTAATTTCCTTGCGATCATAGAATCTTAAGCCGCCAATCACTTTGTACGCGATATTCCAACGCACTAGCATTTCTTCAAAGGGGCGAGATTGGGCATTGGTGCGATAGAGAATGGCAAAATGTCCGAGATTGACACTAGGGTTTTTGGACTTAACACGGCGAATCTGTTCAATCACAAATTGGGCTTCATCCACCTCATCATCAGCACGATAGAGTTCGATCAAATCGCCATCGGGTCGGGTTGCTTTGAGGACTTTATCGATGCGTTGGGAATTGTGGTCAATTAGTTGGTTGGCGATTTCCAAAATATTAGCAACAGAGCGATAATTTTCCTCTAGCTTGATCATGGTTTGAGTATTGAGATCAGGGAGGCGATCGCCAAAAGCTTGCTGGAATTCCATCAAAATAGTGAAGTCTGCCGAACGGAAGCTATAGATTGATTGATCGGCATCTCCCACTACAAAAATAGAGCGATCTTCCCAAGTTGGTTTACTGTTATTGGTGGATAGCAACTGAATCAAATCATATTGGGTGCGATTAGTATCCTGATATTCATCCACGAGAATATGTTTGAAGCGCTGATGCCAAGCATTGAGAACCTCAGGATTTTGTTGAAATAGGCGCACGGGGAGAAAGATTAAGTCATCAAAGTCTAAGGCGTTATTGGTGGCAAGTTGATCTTGATAAAGGCTATAAACTTGGGCGATCGCCCTGCGCCGAAATGGGGCATCATCACTATTCTGCTCATACTCCTCTGGAGTCCAGCCCTTATTTTTGGCATTACCGATCGCAAAGCGCACTGATTTTGGTTCAAACTTCTTTTCATCAAGGTTAAGGCGATTGATCACAATATCCTTCACAAGGGTTTGAACATCGCCATCATCAAAGATTGAGAAATTCTTGCCCCAGCTTCTGCCATTACCATCCTTATATTTATCAACATCTAACCTTAAAATACGGCAACACATACTATGGAAAGTTCCCATCCATAGCCCATCCTCAGCATAGCTATTGATGTAGCGCTTAAATACCCGCTTACGAATTTTCTCCTGCTCCCATTCTGTGACCTCACTGAGGGGTTTACCTAGTTCCCTTTGGGCGACTTCCTGCGTTAGCAAAGCCTGAATGCGCTCATTCATTTCCTTGGCAGCTTTGTTTGTGAAAGTTACCGCCAAAATTTGGTCAGAGGAAACATCGTGATTGAGCAGGAGGTTGGCAATGCGATAGGTTAAGGTTCTTGTCTTGCCTGAGCCAGCCCCTGCCACCACGAGCATCGGGCCATGAAGATGGCTGGCTGCTTTTTGTTGGGCGGGGTTGAGATGGTGCAAAAAATTAGAACTCATTGGCTCAGGGGGGAAGAATTTAGTTAGACTGTAATACAGTATGCCAAAAATCTTTACCAATAAAGCGCTTTGCGCTATAACAAAAACCAAAGCACTTAGGAGAAAGCTTGATTTACAAGCCTTTGCCTAAGTTAAGGATCAAAATTATTAATTAAATTCAGTCGTAACCTTACAAGGTCAAATAGTGGATATTTACTGCACGCGCCCTAACTGCGCTAAACCTCTTAATACCTTTGCTGACCTTGACAGTGGCAATACTGTAAAAACGATCGCCCAAAAATTCTGTACTAATTGCGGAATGCCGTTGTTGCTGGGGGGGCGCTATCTCGTGGAAAAACCGATCGCTAGGGGTGGCTTTGGGGCTACTTTTTTAGCCCGCGATCGCTACACACCCGCCATGCGGCGCTGTGTGGTCAAGCTATTGCAACCTGTGGGGCTAAATAATGCCCAGATGGCGATCGCCAAGCAGATGTTTGAGCGAGAGGCAACGGTTTTGGAAGACTTGGGGACGCATCCGCAGATTCCTGATTTACTGGCTTATTTTGAGGTGCAGTCGGGGCAGGATGAATTTTTTTATTTGGTGCAAGAATTTGTCGATGGCTTTACCCTAGAGCAGATTGTGCAGCAGTATGGGGCGATCGCCGAATCAGATTTACTGGAAATTATGCAGAGCTTACTGCCCGTGATGCAATTTATCCATGAAAAAGGTTCAATTCATCGTGATATCAAACCTGCCAATATCATGGTACGCAAATCTGACCAAGTTTACTTTTTGCTGGATTTTGGGGCGGTAAAGCAGGTGGCGGGGGCGGCTCACGGTCAAAAATCGACAGGTATTTTCACCCCTGGCTATGGCGCTCCTGAGCAAATGCGCGGTGATACAGTTTTTGCCTCCACAGATCTCTATGCCTTTGCGGTCACTTGTTTGCATCTGTTGACCGCCAAGGAACCCGAAGAATTATTTGATGTGAACTATAACAAATGGCAATGGGAAAAATTTGTCAACCTTAGTCCCCATCTCAACCAAGTTTTGTTAAAGATGTTAGCCACTGCCCCCAGCGATCGCTTTGAATCGGCGGCGGCGGTTCTTCAAGCGCTTGCGACTCAAAAACAAGTCTCTCAGCTTAAGGCACAAGCCCCCACGATTATTCAATCGGCTCCGCCAAAAAATACCCAATCGAGCATTCAAGTCCCACCGCCGATCGCCTCACCGCAAATGGTCAATGCGCCCTCTAAGCCTGCTAAAATTAGGCGATCGCACTCTACCCCTTGGCTCTTGTCGGCAACGATCCCCACCCAATTTATCGCCGCATTTTTGCTAGGGTTTGAAACGATGTTGCTGGGGCAGGTTGCTTTGAGCCTTTTGGAGAGTCCCACCAATTGGATCGTGCTAGTTGTGGTTATGGGCGCGATCGCCACATTGCGGATTACCTCTATTCTCGACAATAAAGATCTATTCGTATTTGTAAATGTGCTGAGCATTATTGGCTTTTTGATAGCAAAAAACTTTGCCAAAGTCGCCATACCCGATTTGCTGACTATTCTGCCCTTCTGTGCTGTTGCAGGTGTTGCGGCGATCGCCATGATGGCAGCCCTCAGGCTAATCTTTAAAATACTTAATTCTCTGCTCTAGCCCCAAAATAACCCCAAAGCGTAAGTCCTAATATTGAAATAATATTTAAATCAGCACAAATAAAAGCGGCACAAAGCGCCGCTTTCAATATTTCTAGATTTTAATTAAGCACAAAGCGCTGTAACTGACGAAAAGTCTAACTAGCTACAAGCTACAGGCGCACCAATTTCCTTGGGGGTCGCAAAAGAAGTACCACAACTGCAAGACTTGCTGGCATTAGGATTGCGGAAGCGGAAGCCACCACCCAACAGGTCTTCAGTGTAGTCTAGCTCCAAGCCCTGCAACTGAGGCAGGTTGCTATTATTAATCACAATCTTTACGCCGTTATATTCGTATTGATTGTCTTCAGCTTCTAGCTGGTCAGCAAAATCCATGAGATAGGACAAGCCCGAACAACCGCCTTGCTTGATCCCCAAACGCAGGGGAGCTGCGGTGGAGCGCTGAGTTTGTAGATTTTTGACGCGGGCGATCGCTGCGTCAGTGAGAGTAATCATAGGATATCGATCCAATTACTAATTGAGCTAAATGTCATATTAGTCTTCTAGTAAGACAAGCGCAATACTTGCCAAAGAAACATTGGCATAGCCTGCCACCTTCACTGCCTTGTAAAAGGGTTTGGTAAGAGGACACTTATGAACACCGAAAAGGCGCACACCTTGGTCAAGCAGCAAACCAGTTTTGAAGTGAAAGTTACGATGTAATTTGACAGCCTTAGCAAGCTTATTTTTAGTTTTACAGCAGACCATAATTTTGAATTAGCTATTTAAGATTAATGTTTCCATGACCTATACCTATATTAGCCTTACAACTCGAAAGTGGGGGGCTATTTCCCACTTCAGGGTGACTGGCGGGGCTGTGCCATAAAATAAGGAACCGAACTTTGATGTCATTGCAAAGCACGAATGCTAGAAAGTATTGTTTGGATATTGTTGATGGGTTTCTTTGTTGGGCAGATCGCTCGGCGGCTACAAATTCCTGCCCTTGTGGGTATGGTTCTAGTGGGCATTGTTTTGGGAATGCAGGCAGGCAATGTGATCAATTCAGAGGTGCTAGATGCCGCTAAGCCGCTTCGCACGATCGCCGTGATGGTGATTTTGATGAAGGCTGGTCTAGGGCTTGATCGCGAAAAATTGTCGCAGCAGGGAATTGTCGCCTTGAAATTAGGTTTTTTGCCTGCGGTTTGTGAGGCGATCGCGATCGCTTGGGCGGCGATGTGGTTACTGCAATTCGACTTTTTGACAGGGCTGTTGCTCGGCTGCATTATTGGCGCAGAATCGCCTGCTGTCATCGTGCCTGCGATGTTGCGCTTGAAAAGTTTAGGATGGGGTGTAACTAAAGGGATTCCCGATGCCATTCTTACGGGTAGCGCTTTATCGGATGTACTGCTATTACTAGTATTTAGCTTGCTAATCACATTTCTATCACAAACTACCGCAACAGACATCACTTTATTAGGGGTTACTCTCAGTCCTTGGCAGTTGCTTCCATTTCAAGTTATCTGCCAAATTCTATTGGGAGTGTTGGCAGGGTGGGCGACAGCGCGAATATTAGTATCCTTACTCATCAAGCAGAACTGGACACAAAATGCTGGACAAGATTCCTTAGTTGCCGCTAGTACTGCCCTATGGTTGGTCATATTGGCTGAACATCTTCCTATTTTCTCTGGCTATTTAGCAGTGATGTCAATGGGATTTTTTTTAGTAGAACTAGATGCCCCTCTAGCGCGAAGATTACGCGGGGGATTTGATAGTCTATGGACGATCGCCGAAATTGTGCTTTTTGTGCTGCTTGGGGCAAGTATTCAACTCAAGGTTTTAGGTAGTAATTTGCTCGTAGGACTTGCGGTATTGGGAATTGGCACATTGATCGGGCGATCGCTGGGGTGGTATCTTGCCACTGTAGGCAGTAATTGGACATGGAAGGAGCAGTTGTTTCTATTGCCAGCCAACTCTGCCAAGGCAACCGTACAAGCGGCTATTGGGGCAATTCCTTTAGCACAGGGAGTCGCTGGCGGTGAGACGATTTTGGCGATCGCGGTGCTTTCAATTTTAGTCACCGCACCATTAGGGGCATGGGCAATTCCTACCCTTGCCCCCAAACTTTTAGAACGGGGCGAGGTTGATCCCACCAAAGTCGCAATTTATGGCTGTCCCATCTTTCTAGCAGCAGTAGATAATTCGCCCCTAGCAACGGATGTCTTGACTAAAGCCGCCGATCTGGCGAGGCGTAGTGATGGTGAGGTGATTGTTTTGTATGTGGATAATCTAGGCGATCAACAGGCGATCGCGCTTTTGCAAGCAAAGTCTCAGAGGGTCTTGTCAGATATTCGCTATGAATTTTTGATTAGCATAGGTACTGTGCCTGAAGAAATTATACGTGTGGCAGAATCTCGTAAAGTCACAGATATTGTAATTGGTAAGCGTGGAAATCAATCTTGGCAACAGGTGTTAGTGGGTTCCATTTCTCAATCTGTTTTAGAGGCAAGTCTTATTCCCGTAATTCTCGTAGAATCCCGTCATCATTAAATCTACGCCCATGGCGAGAATCAAAACCCATATGAGCAAAATATTCAATCCTTACTGTATCGTAAATATACAGCCTTGTAAGAACCATAGAGCTTAAAGCCCAATTTTCTGATCAATGGCGGATCAATAACCCGACATTCATTACTTGCATTTTACCAATTCGCTATAGTTTCAAAAATATGTTGCAACAGGGACAAAAAATTAATCTCACCATTGATGATCTTGCCGATAGCGGTGATGGGGTTGGGCGCTATGAAAACCTTGCCATTTTTGTACCCAATACAGTTCCTGGCGATCGCATTGCGGCAAAATTGGAATTTGTCAAAAAGAATTTTGCTAATGCCAGCATTGAGAAAATACTTTCCCCTTCCAGCGATCGCATCCGCCCTAGCTGTATCGTTGCTGACAAATGCGGCGGCTGTCAATGGCAAACCGTCAGTTATGCCGCCCAACTTCGCATCAAAGAAAACCTTGTTGCCCAAGCATTACAGCGTATTGGTGGTTTTAGTCCTGAGCTAATCGCTGAATGTCTCACGCCGATTATTGGCGCAACGGAGAGCCTGCACTACCGCAACAAAGTCACCTATCCCCTCGCCAAAGGCAAAGATGGCAACCTCAAAGCTGGTTATTATCAAAAGCGCAGCCATAAACTTGTTAATTTGAATCAATGCCCTGCCCAAGATCAACGCCTTGATCCCTTACTTGCCGAAATTAAGCAAGATATTCATAACCAATGTTGGGAAATCTATGATGAGAATAACCATACGGGGCTGCTGCGCCATTTAGGATTACGCATCGGACGCAATACAGGCGAAGTGCTGATTACATTAGTTACAAGGGATTGGGATGTTCCTAATTTGGCAAGCTTTGCCCAAACATGGGTTGATCGCTACGCTCAAGTTGTGGGCGTGATTTTAAACCGCAACCCCGATCGCACCAATGCCATCTTTGGGCGTGAAAGTCGCTGCATTGCAGGACGTGATTATCTATTAGAGAAATTTGCAGGGCTAACCTTCCATTTACGCGGCGATACGTTCTTTCAGGTCTATACAGAGCAGGCGGAAAAGATGCTAAGTGTGATCGCTTCGACACTAGATTTACAGGGAACGGAAGTAATTGTCGATGCCTATGCAGGGATTGGTACGATCGCGCTGCCCCTAGCAGAACAGGTGCAACAGGCGATCGCGATCGAAATTCAACCACAGGCAACGGCACAGGGCAAGCTGAATGCATCACTCAATGGCATTGACAATGTGACCTTTTACACGGGCAAAGTGGAGGATTTGTTGGAGCAAGTAATTAAGGAAAATAATGTGCAGCCCGATGTGGTGATTCTTGATCCGCCGCGCAAGGGTTGTGAGTCTTCGGTAATTAATTATTTGCGGGGCGATAATCTCTCATGCGTTATGCCCGATCGCCTAGTTTATGTCAGTTGTAACCCTGCCACTCAAGCGCGGGACTTGAAGTTACTTTGCGAAGGCGATCGCTATAAGTTAACCCGCATTCAACCCATTGATTTCTTCCCGCAAACCTCCCATGTGGAGGCGATCGCCTTTTTGAGTCGTTGCTGAGCAACTAAGTAGCCCTGCATTCTCCCCTCAAAATTACAAGCCAAGATGGGGCGGATTTTGTGGTGATTAGTGCTGAGGATTGGGAGCAGCAGCAGGAAACTTTGTTTGTTTTGCAAAATAGTAACCCTATGCAACAGATATATAAGCCTAAGGATTTACCGAAAGAATGTCCTTATTCCATCGACCCAATTTTTGATGAGAACTTTCCTATTGGTATCCAAAATGATGCTCACTAAGACTCTCAATATTAGCGATCGCTTGCAGTTGCTCTTACAAGAACTGAAATCAAAATTGCAAGAGCTTTATGGCGATCGCCTATATTCAGTGTTGTTATACGGAGCTGTGGCTAGGGGTGAAGCAAATGCTGACTCAGATATTGATGTGTTAGTAGTGCTAAAGGAGCGAGTGTTGCCAGTGCAAGAGATTAGGCGGATGGCAGATATTCCCTTATGATTTCGAGTTGGCTTTATTTTTGGCAGAAAAAGAAACCCGACTTAAACCTCAGATTCACCTTAAATCGGGAATGCTCGGCTCCTAAGCCTGACAGCGCAGGGACAATTTATCTGCAAAACCCATGCCACGCAATGATCTCTGATCGCAAACTGAATAGGCGATCGCATGGTTAGAAAATCTTGAATATTTTTAGTCGCAATTTGACGCTGATTTAAAAAGTAAAAGAGATCGGACTGAGCTATTTTTATGCAAAGTTTTGCTGTTTTTTTGCAAATACTCAAGCAAACTTCTGATGAATCATCTCAATAACCTGCGCTTCTTCGGGAGTCATGATGCCATCTAACATTGCAAACTTCTGACATTGGGCAAACAAAGATAACGCATACTCTGGCTTGATATCCTTTAGTAAAACCTCAAGGGGAAGTGGTGCGCTCATGTATTCAGCGATCGCCTCAATGGATTCTGGTCTAAGATTAGCTGCTTTCAAATCAGCCAAAACATTTTCCTTACTTCTGCCTTGATTACCTGCCAAGATCACATGAACGAGAATTTGATCGATAATCTGTTCTTGTGGAATCGCACTTTTTAAACGCTCTTCACTATCTTTTTGAATGTCTACTAATTTTTCTTCAAAGTTAACGGGGTTTAGCTTGGCATCATAAAAAGCACAACTCGCTTGACCAAGTGTATAAATCATTACTGCATTAGAGCTTGCAGCAATCACGGCTCCTGCAACTGGAATATTTCTTAGCAGTCCTAATCCTGCTTTGATTGCCATTTTGCCGCCAAAAGCTAAACCGAATACTGCAACAACTTCGCCCTTTCTAGTTGGGTCGTTAAGATCCATTCCATAGGCACAAGCTATTTGATAAACCATCTCAGCTTGCAGTAAAGTAGTTGCAATTAGATCTCCAGCAAACAATGCTGCGGCAGAACCAGGGACAATACTAGTACCAAATCCAGATAAACCAGCACCTACTGCTTTTTGTCCAATAATTCTTTGTGCGATTTGATAATTCGATTCATTTGGATATTGTTGCTTGAGACGTTCTACCTCAGTAGCCGATGCAATCACATCAACTTGGTTTAGTACTTTCAGTAACCAGTCTGCGTTAAAAGCTTGTGCAGCTTTTTGGAGTAAAGGACTGTTTTCAGCAAAGTCAATTACATTCCCTGCTGTACTAGTTGCCGATGAGATCCCGTCAACGACAGCACCTCCCACAGTTTGCGTAAATGCACCAACAGCCCCACCGACTGCTCCTGCGGTTGCCACTGCTGCTCCACCGACTGCACTACCGACAGATCCAGCTACACCACCAACTGCACTTCCCGCACTAACGATCGCCCCGCCAACATTTCCCGCCGCACCCGCAACCGTGCCGCCAACAATACCAGCCGCACTACCAACGGCATTCCCAACAGAACCAGCCGCACCTGCAACTGTTCCGCCAACCGCACTAGCTGCATTACCAACCGCTCCTGCTGCTCCTGCGACTGCACCAAATGCGCCATCCCACCAATTACCTGTTTGTGGCTTGTCAGTAGTTACAACAATTGCAGAATCTTTTGTAGAAGCTTCGTCTTCTGCTTGAGAATTATCAACAGGTTTAACGGATTCAGAGAGATTAGTCATCTCAACAATTGCACCGCTAACATGAGCAGTTTCCTTTACAATCTCCTCACCTGCTTGAACCGCGCCTTTAGCAATCTTTTTCAACAAGTTTTTATTGAACATATCTTTATTTTCTCCTAAGCTAATTGCTTGTATTTCAGTTTTGATATCAGGTTCAGGTGTAGCAAAAACTGATTGAGGTAAACTTTTTTCGCTATCTAGAGCTTGAATATACTGTAAGATATCATGTTCAATCAGCAATGTCTCAGCAATCTTTCCGAGATAGCTCCCAATACTTTCAGTCACTAAAGCCTGAATATTTCCCTGAAATTGAAAAATTTTGACAAGGCTACTGCCGATTTCAGCAAAAGCAGCACCGTGATCTGGCTTCTCTAACAAGATTTTCAAAAATTCAGATTGCTGTGTCTGAATATTCATTTGTGAGGCATCAAGTTTATAAACTTTGCCTGTGGAATGCAATAAATACTCTGGCTCAGGATGGCTGTACTCAGTGAGTGTTTTACTCATCTCCGCCAATGGCTGTTGAACTTGGGGAAGCCAAGTCAAGTTATTGCTAGTCATCTCCACAATACAGCCGCCCAATAGTGGCAAATGGGGAACCAGATCCCCAGGGGTACGAAATCTATAAAGTGGTGTTTCTAATTTCACGCTCTCAGTTCCCAAAGGCGGCGCACCAAATGTGTAGGTTTCGAGACTACAGTAACTAGGCTTTAAGTCTGATTTATTGAGTTTATGGGCGAGTAAAGTTGCCGAAGCTCCTCCTAGACTATGCCCTGTAGTAATGATTTTGGGTTTGTCTTTGAGCAAATCGGGCAGAATATTTTGTAGTTGTTTCCAAATTGGCTCGGTGTAAAGTTGAAAACCAAAATGAAATTCATCAACAATACGCGGTGTCAGTAAGTTATACATCCAGTCCTTGACGCTGACTGTCCCCCGAATCGCAATCACTATTTCTTGTTCACCGTTTATTGCCACAAAGCCATAGTGTTCTGTCCCTTCTCTAAGTAGTTCCAGAATTTGGTAAGCTTGCAAATTCGGTGATTCACTTGCATTCAGCTTCTCATGGATTTCGGCTAGTTCGGTGCTGTATGCCAACCAAGCTAGGTAGGACATTTCTAATGCTTTGGAACATTCGTGAGTCATTAAATAAATCTCTGGTAATTACGGCTAAATCAGGCTTCAACAGGTCTAGATGGGACTAGGTACATCAAAGTTCTATTCTCTGATTGCTGTTTGTCCACTGGAGCTAATAGAGTCCATTCCCGAAAACTTATCCCTAGTTTTGAAATTGCTTTTACCTCAGACTGATAAGCCTCAAAACGTTGAATCGTTTCAATCATCGACTCCATATTTGCAAAAACTTTTGGAAGACGACTCATTGCTTCTTTTTTCATCTGCTCTCTATTGCCCCATATATCCCACTGAACCTCAGACTCAGCCACAATTGCCTGTGGTAGTTTATTCACCCATTTATAGCCTGAATCGCTACCTTGATCCTTTTTGAGACTAAAAATATTATCCCGTTGCATTTCAAAGACAGCAGCAGCATCTAGACTTGGATCAATCCATTGATAAACTTTTGTGAGTCTACCTAATCCAATTTCATTCTTAAATTTTGGATGTAAATAAGCGGCGGGATTGGAGGTAAGGAGGATATCAAGATATTTACGAAGGCGATCGCTAATTACTCTAAATCCTGCCTCTAAACGTTGCACAGCCATATCTGACTCTTCTAGTTCTAAATGACATCGCGCTTCCGCAATATAGGCTAGAGACAGAGTTAACAAATATTCGTGGACAAGTTTACTGCGTTGCTCAAGCTCCTTGTCTGTGTAATCTAAATAAATATGCTCTGCTTCGAGAAACCGATTGATAGCTTGAACTGCCATATTTTTGCGGTTTTCTGACTGGTTCATCGAAAAAGCATTAGTCGCTAAATCAAGAGCAGCACGAAAGTTGGCATAAAACCCTAGATCGATTTTGCGATCAACTTTCTCTAAGGTCTTCTGGATTTTTTGTAATCGTTCTTCTAAATCTTTGAGTTTATGCAATACAAGAGCAAAACCCATTACAGAAATACCTAAGTTGAGGATACTGGCACTAGATCCAATATTCGCTATTGTCAGTAAATTACTCCCTGAAGTATTAGGAACCTCACGCAGCCATGCAACAATAGGCTTAGTCCCTGCGACTTCTCGAATCACGCCCCCAACACGATAGTAAATCTCATTTGCGAGTCCTTCAGCTATTTCAGGTGGGATCTCCAATGTTGGTGTTATGGTAATCATATTTATTTCTTGCTATAGCTGTTTTTTCGTTTGATATATTTTAGATGTATTTTAACAGTTTGGAAATAATTGTTAAAAATGGCGATCGCCCAGTAACGCTAATAAAAATTCCTCTTCACCTGCGGGGGTATTTTGCAATAGCTCACAAAGGGCGGATGCTTGCTGAGCATTGAGGGGTAAGGGTGGAATCCCTTGGGCGGCGCGATCGGTAACTTTACAATGAGATATTGATGATATGGAAAGGGTTTGAGACAAAAAAATGGCGACTCATTGAGTCGCCATTTTTTTAGTGATTGAGAGATTTAGATTTGAGGTACAAAACGCTCTTTTACAGGAACTGTAGTGTACTCAGAAATAATACGGCGGAATTCTTCACCGTCAAGAGTTTCGGCATCAACTAACAAGTCGACAACGCGATCGATCGCCGCACGATTTTCATAGACAATTTGCAAGGCAGTTTGATAGCACTTCTGCACAATTTCGCGCACCTGTTGATCGATCTTGGCGGAGATATCTTCAGAATATTGGGAGCCACCACCCATGCTACGCCCAAGAAATACTTCCGAGCTTTGACCTTCAAGGGCAAGTTGACCAATATTAGACATTCCGAAACGAGTCACCATTTGCCGCGCCATACCGCTAACCTGTTGCAAATCGCCCCCTGCGCCAGTGGTTACTTCCGCAGAACCAAATACAGCTTCTTCGGCAGCACGTCCACCAAGGGCAGCAGTGATACGGGCAAGGATTTGACCGCGAGAGATCAGGGTTTGCTCTTCATCGGGAGTAAACCATGTCAAACCAGCCGCCTGTCCTCTGGGAATGAGGGTGACTTTTTGAACGGGATCATGTTCTTTCATCAATGTACCCACGATCGCATGACCGACTTCGTGATAGGCGATCAAACGCTTGTTACGGCTATCAACGAGTGCCTTGCCTTCCAGACCTGCAATGATCCGATCCACAGCATCATCGATTTCTGCCATAGTCATCGCATCCTTGCGGCGACGGGCGGTAAGAATCGCGGCTTCGTTGAGAAGGTTGGCAAGGTCAGCCCCTGCAAACCCTGGAGTACGACGGGCGATCGCTTCTAAAGAAACTTCAGGACTAATCTTTTTGTCACGGGCATGGACATTGAGAACCTGCAAGCGACCTTTGATGTCGGGTGGATCAACACCAATTTGGCGATCAAAGCGTCCTGGACGCAATAGGGCAGAGTCCAGCACATCAGCGCGGTTAGTCGCTGCAATCACAATTACGCCCGAATTACCTTCAAACCCATCCATTTCCGTGAGGATTTGGTTGAGGGTTTGTTCGCGCTCATCATTACCACCGCCGATGCCAGCGCCACGCTGACGACCGACCGCATCAATTTCATCAATAAAGATGATGCAAGGTGCATTTTCCTTTGCCTTTTTGAACAAATCGCGCACGCGGGATGCACCAACCCCAACAAACATTTCCACAAATTCGGAACCCGATACGGAGAAGAAAGGTACACCAGCTTCACCCGCGATCGCCTTAGCAAGTAAGGTTTTACCAGTTCCAGGTGGGCCAATTAACAAAACACCTTTAGGAATCTTAGCGCCGACAGCAGTAAAGCGTTCAGGCTTCTTCAAGAAGGTGACGACCTCTTGCAATTCTTCTTTGGCTTCTTCAATGCCAGCGACATCATCAAACTTCACGCCAGTTTGAGCGTCCATGGCAAAACGCGCCTTAGACTTACCAAAGTCCATAGCCTGTCCAGGTCCACCCATTTGATTGGAGCGGCGAAATAGGAAAAATAGACCTGCAATTAGGGCAACGGGGAAAATTAAGTTGCTAACAAAGCCCCAAATTGCGCCGTTGTTGCTGGGAGGATAGATAGCAAGATCCACAGATCCATCATTGAGCCTGTCCATCAATTCGGGCGCGTAGATTGGCAAATCCACCCTAGCGCGTTGTTCTTTACCCTCAATTTGGGGATCGCTTGCTACGATTACCGCCGTGCGACCACCATCAAAAACATCGACCTTGCGGACGCGATGTTCATCGAGATATTCCAAAAATCTGCCGTAGGAAATGCGCGTATTCGCAGCATTGACCGTGGGACGACTAGGAACGGGACGGGCAACCACTGTTTGCCATCCAAAAAAGCCAATTATCGCTATGGGCAGTAACCACAGCAGCGCAGTTCTCCAAGAGGATTTCATATAGCAAATAGCCTGATGATCAAAATAATTTCTTAACTAAACTTAACTTACCACGATCCTTATTCATGTAGTCGCGCGATCGCAAATATCTACCCAAAGGAAAGCAGATCACAGTCAAATTTAAAGTCAAATTTAGATCTCTAGGATCAAGACAGTTGCATGGGTTGTGATTTTATGTTTAATTAACGTACTATAATCAAAAAAACGACCTCTATATTGATCTCAGAAACAATGAAAATTCTTACGGTGGCGATCGCTGGTTTAGTTGCTTCTACACTTTTCCTTGATACGGCTTGGGCAAGACAGGCAGAAAAGGTACAAAGCGTCCATAATTTCGCTATTATCGCCATTATTTGTAATTTCTGTCAGTGCAGTGCCACTAATTGATCTATCTCCCTTTGCGCGGAACCATTGCCTAACTTGCCAAAAATTCAAAGCGATCGCGCTGTTATTATCAGTCAGGCGATCGCTTTACTTTGGGACAGCTAAGATAAATTTAAGTTTTAGTAAATCATTGTCAAGATAACAAGATAAAAGGTGATTATTAATTTGGGTAATTTAACTCAGGAGGCTTAGGCGATGGAAGAACTGTTGGAACTAAAGGGCTTTCTGCTCAGTGGCAATATTACTGATGCTTTGCTCTTGGTGGAGGAGATGACAGAAATGAGCAAAGATGACAAATTAAATAAGATTTTTAGTTTTAGTATTGTTTTGTTGCTCCATTTGATTAAACAGAAAGCCGAAAAACGCTCGACAAGATCTTGGGAAATATCGATTTTCAATGCGGTTAAGCAAATTCAACGCTCGAATAAAAGGCGCAAGGCTAATGGAACCTATCTCTCACAATCTGAAATACAGGAGACGCTAGAAGATGCCTACGAATCGGCTTTAAAACAGGCTGCTTTGGAGGCTTTTGAGGGAAGGTACGAAACAGAGGTGATCGCTCATATGGTCGATCGCGATCAAGTTATTCAAGATGCGATCGCTTTAGTTTCTGGCAACTAAAATAAATTTAAACTTGAGTAAATCATCGGTGCAAATTATGGAACCAGTTTCGCTAATTTTGGGTTTGTTGGGGATTGTGGGTGCTGGCTCGTTAACTAAGGTTGGCGAAAATATTACCGATGAGACTTTGAAATTAGCCCGATCGCTGTGGTCAATTCTCAGTCAAAAAGCGCCTAATACCCAGACTGTGAGAGCGATTAGCGCGGGTCAAGATTTTGATCCTCAGCAAGCGGTGATTGATGTGGAGGCGATCACTGATGATCCTGATGTGGTGAAATTGTTGGATGAGGTGCGATCGCTTTTATCCAGCAATCAAAAATTAGCAGCTAAGGTTGAGGAGTTGGCGACACAAGTTAAAATTGTGCCCTCAATATCACAAACTATAGCTAGTGATATTGAGGGGGTAAACCTCCGCGCAAAATCAATGAAGCAGACAGCGCCATCAGGTAGTGGCTCGGTCGAGCAGACAATGCTAAAAAATGTCAAAGTAACGGGTGATATTGATTTGGGTGATTTGACTCAGGAGGCTTAGGCGATGGAAGAATTGTTAGAACTAAAGGGATTTTTGCTAAATGGCAATATTGCCGATGCTTTGTTGTTGGTGGAGGAGATGACGGAGATGAGCAAGGATGACAAGCTGAATAAGATTTATAGCTTTGCCAAAATCTTGCTGCTACATCTCATCAAACAACGCGCTGAAAATCGCACTACGAGATCGTGGGATCTATCAATTAAAAACTCGGTACGAGAAATTCAGCGCACTAACCAACGGCGTAAGGCTAAAGGAAATTATTGCGAACCTTCAGAACTACGCGAGACGATAGAAGAAGCTTATGAGATCGCGCTAGATGCTGCTGCGAGTGAAGCTTTTGAGGGTAGATATGAGGCTGATGAGTTGGGCGCAATGGTGGATCGCGAGGCAATTATTGAGCAGGCGATCGCTTTAGTTTTTGACAACTAAGATAAGATCAACGCTGGGTTGCGCGGGCAATTTGGCAATTGTCGATCATTGCTTCTAGGGAAAACTGGTCAACATCATGATGTCACGCACAGCGTTACAAACTGCGATTTTCTCTGCGATTCCAACCCTATTTAGGAAAAGTTTAGTCTTTTAGAGGCACATCGCGTTTAAGGTCTAATTTTACGACCGAGTTGCTCAAGTATCTCTAGAACAGATTGGATCTGAGTTCGCCTCTGCTCGACTAAAAGATCCAAGTTGTCAGACATATACTTTACGTGTTTGTAAGCATTGTCTAGCAAGTCAAGTAAAAACTTACGATCGCCCGCAATCTCGTTGTAAGAGGAGGAGCGACTCTGTTGGAGTAATGAGTCCGCAGAACTGGACTGGACAAGCAAAGGAGGAGGTTGACGGGAGGGATTAGATGGCGATCGCTCTGCCTCTAAATGTTGAATAGTTTGTTGTAAATTTTCAATCACCCCATACATTTCCATGGGGTCAAAAACCCGTAATAGGCTAGTTTGTGTGACAATTCCTAACCCCTGCCCCCAGTTCCAAGACACCACCAAGCGCCCCACCCGCCTTTTCTGCATTTCCTGATGTGCCGTCCACAACGAATCCTCAGGACTGAGGAGAAATAGCGGCGTACTCATTACCGTTTGAGCCTGAGTTTTTTGCAGATCAATTTGCAGCGATTGAAACTGCACAATATCTCGCTCCGTCACAATGCCAACGGGGCAGTCATTATCTTCTGAATTTCTTTGCACGATCACCACACAGCCCACGCAATGCTCGGTCATTAACTGCGCCAATTGCAAGACCGTAGCGGAGAGTGGGGCATGCACCACCTTAGTGGTCATCACATCCGATACGCGACGAAACTGCAAGAGATTTGCTGGACGCATAATTTTGCGAATACTTTCTTGGGAAATAACCCCGACCAAATGTCCTTGGTCATCCACAATCGGTAAATGACGAATCTTGTAGCGGCGAAACAAAAATAGCGGGGCAAAAATGTCTTGCATGGATTGCTGCGGCAACGTGATCGGCGGATACACCATCACATCGGCAACGGTTATCTCAGTCAAGTTAAGCCCTTTGGAGGTGAGTCTAACCACATCGCGTTCTGTCAAAATCCCCAATAGTTCTTGCCCTTGCATCACCAACACACAGCTAGCATGAACCTTTTGGGCGGAAGGGGTTGACAACGATTGGTCATCTGTCAGCACACAAATAATGTCATGCGTCTGACTGAGCAAAGCGATCGCCTCCATCAATGGAGTGTTTGGAGGCATCGTCAACGGATGTCGATCGATGGCATCTTCTAGATTAGGAGCCCAATTCTGAAATGTATCGATTGACATCAGCACATTCCGGTAAACCGAAAAGTCAAGATAGGAGGATAAGCCTCCCTACAGGAAATAACCCAGCTTTTCATAGCAGCTAAAACAGTCCTAAAAACTATCCCAGAATTTAGTGTCATCTGACCTCTTTAAGAGAAATGTAACGTTTTATTGCTATTAGTTTCAAGTCTATAGCAGTTTTGCACAGACATAGGTGTATGATAGAGGGATGTTACGGATTGACTGTTAAAACCCTCTGCCTAGAAGTGTTAGATCCTCTATATGGTTATTGGTTGCGATGTCATCAGACGATAAGGGAGATGCTTCAGGTTTCTGTTCAGCCTGAGATGCTACTCCTGAGATTCTGGAGAGCTTTCCGTAGAGTCGATCTAGCACTCGTTTTACGGAAATACGCTGCCACTTTTGACCTCGTTTGGTGGAGTACCCATTTTCATTGAGCCAATCGGCAATCTTCTGTAATGATTTTCCAGATTTGTGATGGCGGCGAATTAGTTCAACTACCTGAGACTCTTCTGGGTCATCCACTAATTCACCATCTACTGATCGTTGCCCAAAGGCAGGCGATCCGTAGCCCGCATAACCACCGTTGTTTGCTTTTGCTTGCCTGCCTTGCTCTAGGCGCTCCCAGGCAGATAAATTGTTGGAAGGAACTGCTGTCATGGTGGGGTCGTTTCAATGACTTGCAAGAGCATTATATCTCAACTTAACGCCTTAAATTTGTTTTGATTAGGAGTATCCCATGGCAACTTACAAAGTAAAACTCGTGAATGACGAGGGATTAGATGTCACCATCGATGTCCAAGACGATCAAACTGTTTACGAAGCCGCATCCGAAGCAGACATTGACTTACCAATTTCTTGTCGGGCAGGGTCTTGTTCTAGCTGTGCTGGCCAACTGATTTCTGGGGAAGTGGATCAGTCGGATCAATCATTTTTAGATGAAGACCAAGTGAATGCGGGGTTTGTGCTGACCTGTGTTACTTATCCCCGCTCCAATTGCACGATTAAAACGCACCAAGAAGAAAATTTGTACTAAATCACACATCATCAATTTGGAGATATAAACATGGGTACGGCTAAATTTATTCAAGATGAAACTGAATTTGATTCCCTATTGAGCAATGAATCACTCATGGTTGTAGATTGCACGGCAACTTGGTGTGGTCCTTGCAAACTAGTTGCGCCATTAATCGATCAACTGGCTGAGGAATATAGCGATCGCGCCAAAGTCTTCAAACTGGACGTGACCGATAACAAAGCCGTAGCCAAACGCTTTGGGGTTAGAAGTATTCCAGCCGTCATGGTCTTTAAACAGGGCGCATTGATGGAAACGTTAGTTGGGGTCAAATCCTATGAAGAATTTACGGCTGCGGTAGAACGACAACGATAGTCTTCCACCGTGGGCTTCTCCCTGCTTTTGACCATTTCCTTCTCACACAATCATTCAATTTTGAGGTGCGACGATGAATACACGCATAGAAATTCGATGTCCTAACTGTGGCAGCTTGGCTCAACGGATCTTGAGCGATCGCTTAACCATTGGGTGCAACTGCCCAAGCCTCCAAGTGACTCAAACCGAATGTCCAACTTGCGACTATTTCATGACGACTTGTTCACAAAACGGTGCAGTACTTGAAGCCTATGCACCTGGTATTCAGGAAAACGATGCGGCGGCTACCACGCACAGAATCAGCGATCGCCTTCTTAGGTATCTGCTATCTAGCATGAGATTATCACCCAGCGAATTACTTTCTGGGCAATACTAGCCAATTTTTGAGCATATTCCACTTATCCCATTGAATAAAAATTTAAATTCCTATGATGCAAGCTGAAGAAATCATGACTCGAAACGTTATCACCATTCGTGGCTCGGCAACGGTTGCAGATGCTGTGAAGTTGATGAAAGATAAACGCCTAAGGGGACTGATAGTCGAACCACGCCACGAACAAGACCCCTATGGGATGGTGACTGAAACCGACATTATCTACAAAGTGGCAGCCTTTGGTCTCGATCCCAAGACCGTGCGGGTTTACGAAATTATGGTCAAGCCCTGTGTGGTCATCAATCCTGAACTGGGTGTGGAATATGTGGCTCGGTTATTTGCTCAAACCCACATTCGTCGAGCGCCTGTGGTTCAGGGCAAAACCTTGATGGGCATTGTTTCTGTCGGTGATATTCTCTTTAAGAGTGACTTTGTAGAAAATCCGAAACGTCTGTTTATTGAAGACGAAATCGAAATTGCCCGCGAAGACGCACGAACTATTTGTATCTCAAGGGGGGCAACCTCTCCAGAGTGCGCTGCGGCTTGGGATATGGCTGAGAAACTCCAATCGGAAGCCACCCATCAACATCAACGGGTTGAAAAGAAGGAACAGAATTCCCTCCTGTCCTACTGTGAGGATAATCCCAATGCCTTGGAATGTCGGATTTATGACGATTAGATCATTCTCTCCCAAAATTGTTTATGAATTTTTGTGATAAGTTGAGCAAGGCTATGACTCGCAATCAGAGTTTGCTCTCTGTTGAACTCGCGCCAAATCCTCAAATATGGCCCCAACACTTAGGTGGATGGGAAGCAGCCCATGCTCATATTTGGGAATTACAAGAATGGTTGCAATGGTTGATTGTTGAAACGGCTGATTTAGTTTGCGCTTACACGCTAACTTTGGAGTTCTATCGTGCATTGGGGGCTTCGGGGCTAGGATTATTGCGGCAGATCCTGGCGACCATCCCACATCACATTCCAGTTATTCTAGACGCTCAGCATAGTGACAGTCATACCAGCAAAATTTTTGCCCAGATGATCTTTAAAATCTGGCAGGTAGATGCAGTTACTCTCAATCCATACATTGGGCAAGATGGAGTGACTCCCTTTCTGATCTATCCAGATAAGGCTGTATTTATCTTGTGTGCTACGGACAATTCTTTAGCAGCTATGTTGCAGGAATATCCGAGCCGTCAATCACCGTTCTATCTAAATTTAGTAGAGCAAGCTAAAACTTGGGGGATTGCAGAACAGTTGGGGTTAGAAGTGGCTGGCAGTGCTGATGTCTTTGCCCGTATCCGTGCGATTTCGCCTGAGCGGTTGATCTTAGCGGGTGACATTTCGCTAGAGCCAACGGCATTGAAAGCATTTCTGAAAGCAGGACTGACCTCCAATGCTGATGGGCTGATTATTTCTACTCCCGACGATCTGTTAAGCTGTGAATCTCCCAGAAATGCCATCCGATCGCTACGGAATGACATCAATCAGATGATAGCAAACATGACTCAAGGCAACCCCACCTGTTCGGTTTGGTTTCCAAATGTGTGTATTCTGCAAGAACATCTCCATAAAGATTTGATTTTGCAGCTTTATGACATTGGCTGCATCCAGTTTGGGGAATTTGTCCAAGCATCTGGTGCAACGTTTCCCTATTATATTGACCTACGCTCCATCATTTCCCATCCTCAAGTATTCGAGCAAGTCCTCAACGCCTATACCAATATTCTTCAAACTTTGACATTTGATCGCATTGCAGGCATTCCCTACGGCTCATTGCCTACGGCAACGGGTTTAGGATTGCGCCTCAACTACCCTATGATTTTTCCCCGCAAAGAGGTCAAAACCCACGGATCTCGTCGTTTAGTTGAAGGGCAATTTCGGGATGGTGAGACGGTTGTGTTGATTGATGACGTTCTGATCACAGGTAAGAGTGTGCTAGAAGGCATCGCAAAACTGCAATCGGTGGGTTTAGTGGTGAAGGATGTGGTTGTATTGATCGATCACGAAGGGGATGTAACCCAGAAATTAGCGCGTCAGGGTTATCAAGCCCATGCAGTGTTGAAATTTTCTGAAATTGCCGAAACGTTATACGAAGCTGGTCGTTTAGACTCAACACAACTCGATATTTTATTGACGACTTCTGATTGACTTTAACTAACACAAACGGGAAGTTCCGCACTCTATCCATCCAAATCCTTTCCATAGTATTGCAATACTATGGCAATGCACTTCGTAAAAGCCATCTTGATCGTCATCCCTTGCATACTCACGCATAGAGTGACAAACAGTTTGACGCTCACGCCCAGAATCAGGTATGCGATTGTAGGCATCAGAATTATTGAGAATAGCCAAGATAAATCAGGGCTTTTAGGCTTATGTTATTGAGAATACAACTATTTTTAGCAATTTCCATAAATCTATGCTATCCTTTTTTGCGGGAATAGGAGTAAATAAACTATAAAGAGATAACCATAACTCATATAGTTAATTAAATACCTGCTCGTGGTACTTGTGAAGTAACCTTGTTTCACCATGACCTAAAAAACACTTGTTAGCAATTGGTATTTTCGATGATGAGTCTTAATAATAGTCCTGACAAAAATTCAGCAATTCAATATAGTATTCCTTTAATGCTTACATCTAGGGCATCTGTTATCGAAGCGATCGCTAAGATGCGTGAGACTGGTTCAGACTATGTACTCATTACAACAGATGGCAATATAAATAATGAAGAAAGTCAATTAATTGGAATTCTCACACAAACAGATATCTTAAGAATTCTCTCTCAAAGATCTTTGACAGAAGATTTATTGATTCAGGATGAAATGAGCTATCCTGTTATTACAATTCAAGAGACTGAGCTTCATGATGTTACAATTGCTACAAATCTATTTCAAGAGTATAAAATCAGCTATTTACCTGTACTAAACGGAAATCAGATAGTTGGTGTATTAACTCAAGATGACTTGATTAATCTGCTATTACAGAACACTTTAGAGCTAGAAGAAAATAATCAAAACTTACTGCAACAAAACCTTCAAAGTTTAGAGATTCAAAAGCTTCAAGAACTAAACCAATCCCTAGAGTTAAAGATTAAAGAGAGAACCCAAGAATTATGGGAAATTAACAAACTACAACGCGCCATTCTTGATAGTTCAGATTACGCAATAATTACCTGTGACTTAAATAGCACGATCCTAAGTTTTAATTCTGGCGCTGAAGCAATGCTAGGATACAGCATGAGCGAAGTGGTTGGTTATTGCGTCCCATTAATCTTCCATGATCCATTAGAGATCGCTGATCGCATTGCCAAGCTATCGGCTGAGAGAGGGGTAGATACGGTTTCCTTATTTGAGGTATTCATGAGATCAGATAAGGGAATTACCTTTACCCAAGAATGGACATATATCCGTAAAGATGGCTCAAAGTTTCCAGTCGAATTAACTATAAGCACTTTGAGAGATGATAGTGAGCAAGACATCGGATTTCTAGGCATTGCTAAGGATATTACTGAGCGCAAACGGATTGAGTTGGCACTATTGGAAAGTAATAACCGTTTCCGTACAGTATTTGATTCTAATATTGTAGGAATTATGTTTACTGATTTTAATGGTCATGTAACAGAAGCAAATGATTACTTTTTAGAAATGTTAGGCTATAGCCGAGAAGATCTAGAAGCTAATCGGATTAATTGGTTAAACATTACTCCTTCAGAATATATACAGCAAGATCTAGATGTAGTTGAATATATTCAGACAAATGGAGCCATAAAGCCTGTTGAGAAATCCTACTATCACAAAGATGGTCATCTAGTTCATATATTAATTTCAGCAGCAAAACTTTCAGAACAAGCTGATCTTTGTGTTTGTGTCATTATAGATATCAGTAATCTTAAAAAAGCTGAACTGAAAATAATAGAGCAGGATTCTCAATTTCAAGAATTATCCACCGCATCACCTAGCATAATTTATACTTTAGTCCAAGATGTAAATGGTTTAGTTCGCTTTAAATACCTTAATCCGATATTTGAAGAAATTACGGAAATCTCAATTGTAGAAGCTTATCGAGACGCTAGAATTGTATTTAATCAGATACATCCAGATGATAAACAAGGCTATCAGAATGCATTAGCTAATAGCTGCCAGAATATGCTCCCTTTTTGCTATGAATGGCGTATTGTCACCTATTCAGGTAAAACAAAGTGGCTAAAAGCAAGTTCACGTCCAACTCGGCGTGAAAACGGTGCGATAGTTTGGCATGGAGTCATCCAAGACATTAGTATTGTCAAGAATACTGAAGCTTCCCTTAAACAAAAACTTGCTGCTGTTGAATCAGCAATTGATGGAATTGCTATTTTACAAGAAAATAAATATATCTATTTAAACCGATCTCATCTAGCAATGTTTGGTTATGAAGATCCTGAAGAATTGCTTGGTTCAAGCTGGGATAAGTTATATTCCCCAGAAGTAATAGCCGAAATTGAAAAGGAGGTACTTCCTATTTTAGAAAGAGATCACTCTTGGAAAGGGGAACTAATTGCTCTCCATAAGAATGGTTCCACCTTTTATCAGGGCATATCTTTAACATTTACTGATGACGATTTGCTGATTTGTGTATGTCGCGACATTAGCGACAGTAAACAGGCTGAAGAGAAACTGCAACAGACTAATCAAGAACTGCAAAAAGCAACAAAGCTCAAAGATGAATTTCTCGCCAATATGAGCCATGAGCTTCGCACCCCTCTTAATGCCATCCTTGGTATTACTGAAGGTTTATCTGAAGAAGTCTTTGGTTCTCTTCAAGAAAAACAAAAAAATATGTTGAAGATCGTTGAGCAGAGTGGCAATCATTTACTGGAATTAATTAATGACATCCTCGATCTTGCCAAAATCGAAGCTGGTGAAATAACTTTAGATCTTGAAGTATCCAATGTTAAGAATATTTGCCAATCTAGTTTGACATTTATTAGGCAAATGGCAATGCAAAAAAACTTGCAATTAGATTTGAAGGGCAATATACCTGAACTAGAAACATTGCTCGATGAACGTCGTATCCGTCAAGTATTAATCAACTTGCTCAGTAATGCCATCAAATTTACCCCATCGGGAGGCAAAATCACTCTACAGTACTCTCTCGAAAGAAAGCCTATCCCGAATGATCATAGTTATCAAGATTGGGTATGTTTGACGGTAACGGATACAGGTATCGGTATTACCTCTGACGACTTAAAAAAAATATTTCAACCTTTTATCCAAGTTGATAGTAGTCTTAATCGCCAATATAATGGCACTGGTTTAGGATTGGCCTTAGTCAAAAAAATAGTCGAATTGCATGGCGGATATGTAAGTGTAACTAGTGAAGTAAATGTAGGTAGCCAATTTGCGATCGCACTTCCCTACTCAGATAACATATCTCAGCAGCCTCCAAAGCCAGCCAATATATCACCACATCCAAGCGAAGTAATTGGCAGTGATTGTGACCTCCCCCTAGTTCTGTTAGCTGAAGATAATGAAGCCAATATCTCTACGATTACTTGCTATCTCGAAGCAAAAGGTTTTCGACTTAAAATTGCTAGAAGTGGACAACAGGCGATTAATCTAGTACAAATACAGCCACCAGACTTAATATTAATGGATATCCAAATGCCAGAATTAGATGGTCTTGAGGCAATTAAACGTATCCGTAATATTGGTTTTACCAAGCCGATCATTGCTATTACTGCCTTAGCAATGAAAGATGACCGTCAGAAATGTCTCGACGCAGGAGCAGATGAATACATAAGTAAACCCATTAAGTTAAAGCTGCTTTCCACAATAATTCAACGGACTTACTTTAAAAACTGCTCATATAGAGAATCAGGTGAAACTTGATTTTGCCTAAAAATTTCATCGGTCATCTGTAACCCACATTCCGCTCGTAATGGAAGCCTAAAAATATTTACAAGGAGACAATCAGGGTTTCAGCGATTTTCTACAGGGCAACCGCATAAAATAGCCAACGACTTGACCAACACTGATCGCTTGAAACAACAAATCTGCATCTTGAAAAAATGGCTCTCGTTGCAACAAAAAATCTAGGACAATATTGGTGTCAACTAAAACTCTCACTACAAATACTTCTCCACTCGACGCTCTTCTAACATTGCAGCCACTTGCTCGTCAGTTGGTGCGGGTTGGTCAGTTTTTAATAAGCCTCGCATCCGTCTAATCGCGCCAGAGTGATCAACACTGAAAATAGGCTGATTTTGTAATGACTCAATTATGGCGCTTACTAACGCAAGGCGATCGCTAAACGGTAGCTTGAAGACTTGCTCTTTTAGTTCTTGTAATAACATAGATGGCTTTCTGAAGATGTCTAAATATATTATCGCTACTTAGCTGTATGGCGGATATTTTCCTCTAAATCTTCTTCCTATTTAGGTGTAGCCGTATCAACAGCAATCATTCTGCCAGAAGCATTCGAGCGATCGATATATGACTGAAAAGCTTGAATATTTTCCCTATGAGTAAGTACATATTTTCGTAAGTCATCCAACTCCATTTTGTTGTAGTTGATGTCTGTCATGGCTCATAGCCTCCTGTAGTTTTTATCTCAAGATCAAGATTTCCTTCGGCAAGTATATATAAATTTCCAGCACGTTTGCCTATTCTAACAAGCTCAATCGCTTTGTACTGCCAGTTAGGATAGATCGCACTTGTCGAGTCGATAACGCTACACTTCAAATCAAGTAGGGGGTGTTAGCGTACTAAGAATAAGCCCTTGCAATTGTTTTGTAGGTTCCTCAAGATTAAGCATTTGATAGCCATGTATAAGGCGATCAAGGAAAATTCTTGTAAAATCCCTCACGACTTTCTATTTTGAGAATTTCAATAACTTCTCCATCCCAAAAAATCCCAATACGATAGCTATAATCAAATTTAATGCGATAGTATCCCGAAAACCCTTTTAGTGGCTCAAGATCTGGAATTTCGGACAGTGTTTGAGAAGTTCCAATTGCTTCAATACATTTTCTAACTTTTGCAAGAACTTTGCGATCGCTGATTTTGTCTAAATCTTTTTTGAAGCGCTTGGCAATTTGATATTTCATTGAGGCAAACTCTCCAAGAGAGATTGTGACTCTAATTCAGATAAAAAACCTTCTTTCCGAGAATTTTCACAAGCTAAATAAAGGATAGAGTCTTCTAATTCAGAGGAATTATTTTGAAATAAAAGTTGTAGAAAGCCTTGACGAATTTCTAGGGGTAAGGTTTGAAATAGGCTATAAAAACCTGTACTAGTTAGCAAAGATTCTGTGATTTGTGCTTGACTCATGGCTGTTTGTTTCCTTTTCTACACAGTCTATATACAAATTATATAACCATCAAGCTTTTCGGGTAAACCAGCGATCGCACTGAATTTATAGATTTAGATTTCCCACATTGCAATCAATTCATTGACAAGCCCTTGCAATTGTTTTATAGGTTCCTCAAGATTAGGCAATTGATACCCATGTATAAGCCGATCTCGTACAGCTTGAATTACTCTCACCTGATCAAACTGCTCTATCGAAAGCTCACCTTGAGAATATAAATGATTAATTAAAGAATTGGCAGGAAAGCGTTCTATCGGAATTGTAACTTGCCTAGCTTGACGACGCACAGCAGCTTCCAAAATTCCCCATAAATACCAAAAGGCAACTTCCACTTCTCCCATCGCTAAAAATCTTTGAGCCTGTTCTTGACGTTGCAACATCTGTTCCCAAGTCAGTAACTCACTATCATCTTGGGGATCGTCTGAAGAGATATCTTCGCCAGTGATCAGTAAAAATCGCCAACCATGATGCTGAGCTACTATTTCGGCAATCTCTCTATAGCGATCGACTGAGATTTTAGCAATTGAGTTTTTAAATTCGATTATGTAACCTTCATTCGATCCCTTTGTCACAATAATATCTGGAGAATAATTTCCCAAATCAAAAGGAATCAGGGATTTAGAAGGCTCGATTACAACTTCAAATCCTTGCAACCTATATTTTTCAGCAATTCCTCGTAATCTATTTTGTTCTAAAACTTTGGTATCTAAACCTTTTTCAGCTAATTGAGAATTAACAGTCATACGTAGTCCTCCAATGGTTTAGATTCAGAAACAGATTGCTTGTTAATAGCAATTTCAAATAAAAACTCAGGGGCAAAGTCTGCGCCATTTGACCATTCTATAGTCCGACTAGTTACAAATACCTGTTGAAATAAACTTTTATCTTTCAATGGTTCAAAGACTTCGCCATACAATTCCTGTTCTAAATCGACAATCCCTTCTATTCCATTGTTAAATGTTAGTTTTAATCGATAGTTATCTAGATATTCCGCAGAGATAACATGAAGCAATAGCTCCTTTTTATGGAAGGGGATCGATTTTGTTAAGGGGTTTTCTTTGACGTGCATTTTCCCAGTTCTCCAATAGTTCAGATTTGTGCAGATCGAGCCACTCCCAAATTAAATTTAGTCCTCTTTTGGGCATTTGACCACAAACTTCACCTGTTTGAATCATTATAATCGCTTCACAATCTTGATACTCAACATGAATATGAGGTGGATTGTGATCGTTGTAGTTCATTGTGATTTTTATGCCATAGAAGCTGGATAGGGTGGGCATACGCAAGAGTAGCAATCAGGGCTGCATTCTATTGTAAGCGATCGCTTTGCTGTGTTTGAAAGTACGATCTACAAGATCGGCGATCGCACTTGTCGAGTCGATAACGCTACACTTCAAATCAAGTAGGGTGTGTTAGCGTAGCGTAACGCACCAAACAAACCCAATCAAAACCATCAGAAAGGTGCGTTACATTTCATTAACGCTCCCTACGCGATCAGCGATCGCACTACAAGATCGCCGCGATCGCTAAGCAGCTTGAAGTATCTTCGGTTCAGGAATAGATTCACCTTCTATTTGCCAAGCTTCTAGATACATTTCAATAACTTCTTCACCATTATGAATTGCTTCCTCACGAGTTTCGCCATGCGTACAAGGCATGACAACGCGATCGGCAAATTCTGGAATTGTGACTAGAAACAACTGATCCGCCTCAGACCATTGAACATTCATACTGTATCTACTCATAAATCTTCCTCCTGATTCTTTCGTTTCTTGATTGCGTCCAACAATTTTGTAATGATCGCACTACAAATCAAGTCAAGTAGGATGTGTTAGTGTAGCGCAACGCATTCAAATATTTAGGGTTGGTTACATTGCATTAACGTACTCTCAGGAATCGCAATTTAAACAAAAAGACCATTAGGAATTAAGCGCAGCTAAGTCTCATAGCCGCTCTTCAAATTCACTTAACCCTCTTACTGTTTCGATGTATTCAGGGATAATTACAGAAATCCCAATAATAGGATGTTTTGTAAAAGAATTATCGCGTATACCTTGATAGATAATTTCGTATGCAAATTCCTTCCCTTGATATATTTGCCGTGTTGCTAATCTTGATATAATAATGGCATCTGTAAATCTTGAGTTTTTGAAGTCACTGACTAAATAATCACCCCATACCTCATTCATCACATTAGTGATTTGTAAATCTTTTCGATAATCATGCTTTTTATTTTCATGTTTTGGGTCTCTAGAATTTAAATCTAAATAAAGTCTCTCACTGTAGACGATATCTCTATCAAGATTTACGTTAAAACTGTACGAAAAATTATAGTCTTTGTAAATTCCAGGACCTTTGAGATAAATTTTATTCTCCCCAAGCATAGTGTAATAGGTCTCAAGAAACTTGCCATTCCTTAAAGAAAAAATTCCATTGCCTCTCACGCAACACTCACTCTTTTGTCCAACTGGGTAATATCCCTGATAAAGCTTAAGCCCTTTAAAAAAGCTATTAGAATTGAATTTTCTCATAACAGTTTCTGGAGTTTCACCTGGCAAAGCTTGAACGGGGATAGTTCCAAAAACGCTAAAGTTTAGCACCAACAATGAAAGTATTGATATGAACTTCATAAGAGTTAGTTTTGTTAAAGTTTCTTCGTTAATAAACACTTTTGCAGTTAGAACTTAGTATACATTTTTATACGTTTCACGTCTACAAATTCCCATGAAAAATTGAAATTGATCGTTTTAAAGTTTCTAAACAACCCGTAAATTTTTACATTAGAAGCGATACAGCTAGTTTTTAGTTTTCTTGCTGCTAAATCTCTGAGTCAAACCTTCACCAACTAGAGAAAGACCGATCGCCATAAAAGTAATCGCCAAACCAGGGAAAACCGTTGTCCACCAAATATTTTCACCAGTCGAGAGCGCATCGAGGGCTTGCTTGAGATCGTGACCCCATTCAGGTACATCTTCGGGAATGCCTAAACCTAAGAAGCCTAAACCTGCCAGAGTCAGAATTGCATCGGCGGCGTTGAGGGTGAAAATTACGGGTAAGCTTTGGATGACGTTGGGGGCGAGATATTTGATTAAGATTGTTTTTGTGTCTGCACCGATCGCTTGAGCAGCTTCGATATAAACTTCGGTTTTCGTACTCACAGTTTGGTTGCGGATCACCCGAAAATATAGGGGGATATAGGCAACACTGAGGGCGATCGCCGCATTGATGACCCCATTGCCGACCACAAAGGCGATCGTGAGCGACAGCAACAAACTAGGCAAGGTATATAGCGCATCCATGACAAATACTAAAATGCGGTCTAGCCAGCCACCTTTGTAGCCGCTAATCATGCCCAAGGGTACACCGATGGCGATGCTAATTACCGTTGAGGCGATGGTTACTTGCCATGCCACACTTGCCCCTGCGATCGTGCGTGTAAACACATCATGTCCCTGCAAATCTGTACCAAACCAATATTGGGCTGAGGGGGGCTGATGAATCGGGTTACTGAGAAACTCGCTAGGATTAGTTAACAGTCCTACGGCTTGCAATATTGGTGCGGCGATCGCCATCAGCAAAAAAACAGCACTAATAACGCAGCCAATAAACATTAAATTTTGAGATACTGATGGCAACTTCATTGGGTTTTGGTAAATTCCTTGTTTTGTACTATACCGCGATCGCTAAATCTAGTTAAAATTAGAATCCTGGGATCAATGGTATAAATTATGGATGTAATTCCCGCAATTGATATTTTAGATGGACGCTGCGTGAGGCTCTATCAAGGGGATTATCAACAATCGGAGGTATTTGGTGAAGACCCTGTAGAAGTGGCAAGGCGTTGGTATAGCCAAGGCGCTAAATATTTGCACGTAGTTGATTTAGATGGGGCAAAGCAAGGTCAGCCCCAAAACTTGAAGGTGATTGAGGCGATCGCCCGTTCAATCCCGATCCGTGTGCAGATGGGTGGTGGCTTACGCGATCGCGATAGTATCCTGTCAGTACTGCATTCTGGTGTCAGCCGTGTCATTTTAGGCACAGCCGCCGTGGAAAATTCGCAACTAATCGCCAGTATTTGTGCGGAATTTCCTGAACAAATCATGATCGGCATTGATGCCCGTGATGGTAAGGTTGCCACTAGGGGCTGGTTGACGACTTCTGAGATATTGGCTGTGGATCTGGCGCGAAGCATGGCGGAGATCGGCATTGCTGGGATTGTTTATACCGATATTCACCGCGATGGCACGATGCAAGGTCCAAACCTAGAGGCATTGCGCCAGCTTGCCGAAAATGTCGATGTTCCTGTGATTGCGTCTGGCGGTATTAGCTCGATCGCTGATTTACTAAACTTGTTAACCCTTGAGTCCGTTGGTGTGAAGGGCGCGATCGTGGGCAAGGCGATTTACACAGGACATATCCAATTACCTGAAGCGATACGTGCCGTTGGCAATGGGCGCTGGCAGGATGTGATCGATTCGGCGATCGCGTAAATTTACAGCGCTTTGCGCTCAAACCCAAACCAAGAAAAAATTTAAAAGCGTTGCGAAGCAACGCTTTTAAATTTTTTCTTGTGGTTCGTTTGAGTGGCAACTTCAATTAATGGCAATTCTCGGTGCAGGATTGCGGAAAAGATATTGAAACTCCCTTTGACGGTCAGCGATCGCTTCGGGACCATAACTCCATAGGCTCTTGTAATAGAAGTAAGAAATGCCTAATCCGCGCCGTTGGGTGGCAAAGGACTGGGAAAATACACGGGCGATCGGTACGTTGTTATTGCGAAGTCCAGAAAGAATGCCGATACCTGTAGAAATTTTATTTTGTGCCTCCACAATTTCAGGACGGCTGATCTGACTGGTAAAGTCATCGATGTCAGCGCGGTACACCTGCACGATTAATTCATCGACAATATCTTGACGCACCCAACTCAGCCAATCTTGCAACTGTTGTTTATAGGCAAAATCGTAGTAATTGGGAGACACTGATAAGATTACATTAGGCTTACGCTGCTTTACGGCTTTACTGAGATTGCTCATAAAAGCAGTAATTTTATTTGCTCGCCAACGCACCCAATCAGGATCATCAACGTTAGTAGGAGCTTGCTTCTTTGTCTCTTGGCGATAAAGATTTAATGTGTAGGGGTCATAACCAAAGGTTTTCGGAAGACTGGTGTGATCGTCAAACTGAATGCCATCTAGATCATAGTTAACTACCGCCTCTAGCACTAAGTCCGTTAAAAACTGCTGCACTTCAGGATGAAAAGGATTAAGCCATGCCACTTCTCCCGCCGCCGTAATCGACGTTTTTTTGCCATCGGCTTGCTGGGTGAGCCAGTGAGGATGTCCTGTCGCCAGTTCTGACATCTGAGGAGCCATGAAGCCAAATTCAAACCAAGGCATCACTAGCAGGTTATTTTGATGTGCCTGAGCAATAATATCGGCAACAATGTCCTGTCCCTCATTGCCGCGATAGGTAAAGGGCTGAATGCCCTCTTTTTGGGCGATCGCACTGGGATACATCACATAACCAGAGTTCCAAACAACGGGGTAAATCGTATTGAAGTTTAGTTGCTGGAGTTGTTGTAATCCCTCACCTAGTTTTTGACGATCGCTAAACATGGCAAAGTCATTCAGTGTCAGCCATACGCCGCGAATTTCTTGGCGTTTATTGACAGTCGGCGGCACAATTGGCGGTGCAATTATAGGATTAGGTTGCGGATTAGAACGGGCAATTTCTGGTCTTATAATTTCTGGATTAAGAACTTCGGGTCTTAATTGCGCGATCGCTGCATTCTGCAAGTTAAGAGAATCATGGGACTGCGCCCAAGTTGTCGGCATATAGTGATGCAGAAATATAGCTGTGGCAAAGGCGATCAAAAATAAACTGACCTGCCTAAATGCTTTAGATAATGGCTGAAGCGATCGCCATGGAAATCGCCATAAAGGAGGTTGACGAAAATTAAGACTCAGTTTATATTTTTGCCAACCTTGAGACATAGTTTTTGTAATCTTTGTAATCTTTACTGTTTGATTTGTATTAATTTGTAGCTGTTGCCAGTCGCTATACAGTATGGTTCAGCGATATTGCGCTTAGCAAGCGTATTTTTAGCGTATTTTTGCGGAAGCGTAGGGAGAATGAGTTAATGCTCAAACAGAACCATCGGGCTTGGCTGGAAATTGACCTCACCGCCTTATCCCACAATGTACAACAGTTTAAATCCCAATTAAATCACGCCACAGAGTTAATGGCGATTGTGAAGGCGGATGCCTATGGACATGGGGCGATTGAAGTTAGTCAGGTGGCGATCGCGGCGGGGGCGACATGGTTGGGAGTTGCCACGATTCCTGAGGGGATTGAGTTGCGCCGCGCAGGAATTACTGCGCCGATTTTGATATTGGGGGCGACCAATGGGATCGATGAAATTAAGGCGATCGCTGAATATCGTTTACAACCAACTATTTGTAATCCTAAGCAGGCACTAATTTACCATGAAGTGCTGGCAGCAACTGAGGAAACAGTGCCTGTACATCTCAAAATTGATACGGGCATGACCAGATTAGGCGTAAATTGGCAAGAGGCGATCGCCTTTGTGCAGTTGGTACAGCATTTACCAAATTTAGAGATTCAGAGTATCTATTCCCACTTTGCCACTGCCGATGACTGCGATCGCACTTTCATGGATTTGCAAGCACAACGGTTTCAGCAGGTGATGAATGAATTAAGTCAGCAGGGAATTTCGGCGCGATCGCATATTTGCAATACCGCCGCCACCCTCAGCGATCATCGTCTGCATTCCGACATGGTAAGAATTGGCTTAGGGCTATATGGACTCTATCCTGCACCACATTTTAAGTCCCTAATTAATTTACGCCCCGCCCTAACCGTCAAAGCAAGAATCACGCAGGTTAAACAAATAAGCGCTGGCACAAGCATCAGCTATGGCAGATCCTTCATTGCGCCCAAGGACATGACAATCGCAATCGTGGCGATCGGTTATGCTGACGGCATTCCGCGTGGTCTATCCAACCGCATCCAAGTCGCGATCAATGGTCAAAGAGTCTCACAACTTGGCACGATTACCATGGATCAATGTGCGATCGATGTTAGCAATGTTGCCAATGTCAATGTGGGCGATGTGGTGACGTTTTTGGGTGGCGAATCAGGAAATACTGCCGATGATTGGGCAGATTTATTAGGCACAATTTCATGGGAAGTTCTCTGTGGTTTTAAGCATCGCTTGCCGCGCATTAATGTTAGGGCTGGTGTGTTGACAAGATAAAAGCTTACTGTGCAGCCAGGTTTAAAGTTACGCTTTGTGTCTCATACGATCGCAACCATAAGTTAGTTAAAATTCTTGTCTGAGAACATAATTTTGGGATAGTCTCATGGATGCTACCCTCCTAGAACAAATACGTCATCTTTGTCGCGATCGCGCTGCCTATGAACGACTCAAAGCTATTTTGGTACAGCAAGAGCGCCTGCATCAACTTAGCTGGGAAGATCGGTGCAAAAACTTATTGCCTAATTTAGTGCCTGATTTACTACCTAATTTAGTGCCTGCCATGGGAGCAGATTCTGGCATTGTCACGACTAGAGATCTTCCGCAGGAATCTGAAATCTTGGCAACCACAGGCAATATTCCCATAAGTCATACCAATGAAGCCAATACCTTACTCTCGAATATCATTGTTCGTGAAAAGTCTATCGCCCAGCTTACAGACGCAATTCAGCGATCGCCATCCCTTGATTTAGTGTTGCAAATTGCTGTACAGGTAGCTCAAAAATTGCTGCAAGTTGATCGCGTTGCCATTTTTCGCCGCCATCCTGACGGACGCGGTGAATTTATCACCGATGCGATCGCCACAGGGGTAACATCTTTAGCCGATATGCCAGAGCGTCAACTTTCATTGGCAAGGCATTTAACCGAGTCTGCCACAATCGAGCACAGCGATCAAACGGTTGACAATATTCGCAGTTCTAGTCTGTCATCGCATATTGTGACTGTCCTTGAACAGATTGGTATTTCTTCCTATGCTGCTAATAAAATTTATGCAGGACAAGAACTTTGGGGTACTCTTGTGGCATTTCATGGCAGTTTTTATCATAGTTGGACAGAAAGCGATCGCACCTCCCTTAGCTTGGTTGCCTCACAAATTAGCGTAGCGATCGCGATCACCCACCTGCGCCAACAGTCACAGACCTTAAGCGATGACGTAAGATTTTTGCAGCATGAACTGGACAAATTGCAAGCAACAGTTAGCGAAATTGTCGAACAGCAAAAACTAGTAAAAACCTTAAACGAACCAGTAAATGAACCAGTAAATGAGTCGATAGATCAACTAATGGAAGATCTAGCAGAGCAGCAGCAAGCTCAGTTGGATAGAGAAACCATAGAGAGTCTTCCTGAAGATTCGTCAAAAGAATTCTTAGAGGAACCTATTCAGGAATATACCGAAACCTCAGTAGAGGTTATACATGATGATAGTATTCATGCATTTGAGATAGAACCTGCAACGGTTTTGCAAGTAGAAAATATTAGGACAGAAGATAGTAGCGAAGTTGAGGCGATCGCAGTCGAAGTAATTCAATCAGAAACGGTTAGCGAAAATGTACACTTAGTATTTAATGCGAAACCTGAATTAGAGGAAAGTGAACATTTACCAGAGCGAAGCTTTCAAGATATTCCTCAAGATATTCAAGAGCATATCTCTGACTGGCTTGGTCAAGAACCGTTAGATTTACATCAAGCGCTTGATGAGAATAACGAGTCAGAGCAGCCTGACGCGATCACCACGAATAAAGCCACAAATCAAGATGATATACATGAATCTAGTTTAGTTAATGATCAGGAGACGATTAATAATGCGCTAGATGCTACTTCCAATATAGTTACTGAGGTGATTACTAATTACCCTGCCAATCTTTCCGATGGTTTGGAAAGCACTTCAGAAAATACTATTGAGGACTCTATTCAAGAAATCAGCGCAGACATTGCAGACGAGAATAGGATTGAAAATAATGAAAGTAACCCCGAAAGTAATCTTGCAAGTAATCCCGAAAATAATATTGAAGATAATATTGAAAATATTGAAGATAATATTGAGATGATTGAGGATATCAAAATTTCCTTTCCCATGTCTCGCAGTGGTTTACCACCACAATTTCTAGTTGAGCAACATGATCATTCACCTGAAAATCCGCCCCTAGCTGCCTCCGCTAACTTGCCTGCGAAACCTGATGAATCATCAGATGATCGCGATCCTGCGATTGAGCCACAGTTTATCGAGACAATTTTAACGATCGCGGGCAGTGGGACAAAAGCCCGTGAATTTCTGCTCGATGTAATCGATGATTATTTAGAAGAAGCCCCAAGGCTTATCCAATCTATAGATCGGGCGATCGCCACCAACGAGCAGGCAAAACTGTTGCAATTATTAAATTCGCTGCGATCAGCTAGTGAATATGTTGGCGCTTTGTCAGTTGCTTACCAATGCCGTCAACTAGAGTCTGCGATAAGAGCCAACTATGTAGTACTGATCTATGCGTCTTTGTCGCAGCTAGCGATCGAATCGCAAAGAGCATCAGAGGCACTTAGAATTGAGCGATCGCGCTATAACTACTAAATCAGAGACTTACTAAGAAAAAATTAAGCCTATTGATAATACCTTATGTTTAGATATATAGTAATTATTCTTAACATAATCAAATCTTATATCTTAAATTTTAGTAATGCAAGTAATGAATGCGGATTGGACAACAACAGAAGAAACCATAGCCCAAAAGGCTTTTGACACTGCTTACAAGAGAGAAATAGGCTCTCTAATGGCAGCAGTGCGTCACCAAGTTGGGTCTTTACAAGAAATTGACGATATGTGGCGATTGCACGATTTTTTAAGTGTCAAGCGCCACGAAGTTGATGGTCGTTACGATTATCGACTGCCAATGCTCGTTTTTGTCTTTGCTGGCTTGGTCAAAGATGGCTGGCTGAGTATTGAGGAGCTTGAGGGATTGAATGCTGATAAAATCGCCAAGATTGCAGCGCTAGCTCGAATGTAAAACCTCTCTTTGCCCTATTCCATGCACCCTACTTCCTTCTCAGTCTAAAAATAGACATTAAAAACCAAAGAATTAGCAGTGCATCGCGCCACACCGCTAGTTTTAATGGGGGGAATTATTCTAAAATTTCAGAAGCACTTTGAAATGTTTGGTTCAAGCATTTCAAAGTGCTTTTGGTGTTTATGAGAAATATCTACCCTTAGAGGTTTTGTAATTGTAGACACAATATGAGTACATAATTATCATGAATGTCTAACACATAAGCATCAATGTTGGTTGCTATAGATCATGGCATTCTCAAAACTATAGAATTTGTCGATTAAATCATGACATATACCATTAATTCAGCTAGAAATATTTTCCCCAACACTTTAGCGGCTGACGTAGTACCAGCTACTACAGCAAGGTTCAATCAACTTAGCCCCGAAGATCAATTAGCATGGATTTGGTTTACATACCTTGAAATGGGCAAGACCGTTACTATTGCCGCCCCTGGAGCTGCGAGTATGCAGTTAGCTGAATTGACTCTAGAAGAAATCAAAAAGATGAGTTTTCAGCAACAGACCCAAGTCATGTGTGACTTAGCTAATCGCGCCGACACCCCTATATGCCGCACCTATGCCACTTGGACACAAAATATCAAGCTAGGCTTCTGGTATCAGCTTGGGCAATGGATGGAGCAAGGAATTGTCGCTCCGATCCCTGAAGGTTATCAACTTTCAGCAAATGCTTTGGCTGTTTTGGAAACTCTTAAAACTCTGGAGCCAGGCCAACAAATTACAATTCTGCGTAATTCAGTTTTGGATATGGGTTTTGACCCAGCCAAAATGGGTGGATACACCCGCATTGCTGAGCCTGTCGCTCCACCACGCGAGATTGCCAGTCGAACTCAAGTAAGTATTGAAGGTGTAAGCAATCCTACGATTTCGGCTTACATGAACAACATGAACGCCAATGATTTTGATGCTCTAATTTCCTTATTCCTTCCTGATGGAGCTTTGCAGCCTCCTTTCCAAAGACCAATTGTTGGCAAGGATGCGGTGTTGAGGTTTTTCAAAGAGGAATGCCAGAATCTAGTACTTATCCCTGAAAAAGGTATTTCAGAACCAGCAGAGGGTGGCTATAACCAAATTAAAGTAACAGGCAAAGTACAAACTCCCTGGTTTGGTTCGGCTGTGGGTATGAATATTGCATGGCGCTTCTTGCTCGATCCAGACAATAAAATTTTCTTTGTAGCGATTGATCTTCTTGCCTCTCCTAAAGAGCTTTTAAATCTTGCTCGCTAGGTAAATCCACATTAGCAAATGATAGGTAATGCTCTGCACCGCCTATCATTTGTTAGTGCAACTAAAATCAGACTGCAAATCAGTATTTAACTTATTGTCTTTGGAGAATATGCAAACTTTGGCTCGTTCGCTAAAGATGTGGAAGTCTGATACATGGTCAGGATTAGCTCTATCAATGCTCATATTAGGGCTATGGATAACCAGCTTTTTCTTATCCCTCAGTATTCCTATATCTACTACATCATGGTTATATATAGCTGGGACTGTGATTTTGCGGGCTTATCTCCAAACTGGATTGTTTATTGTTGCCCATGATGCTATGCATGGGAATTTATTGCCGCCTTATCCAAATGTCAATAATATGATTGGTCGTTTGGCAGTCACTATCTATGCTTTTTTACCCTACGATCACTGCCGCGAAAATCATACCAAGCATCATCGTTACACATCTCAAGTTGGTGATCCAGATTTTTGTGATGGCTTTTCTAGTCCTTTGTTTTGGTATGGTAAATTTATTCGCGAATACTTTCCTTTTCGTTCGCTAATCGTTTTTATCCTAAGTATGCTTATAAGCATTGTTAGTCTCATTTTCTTCTTCAAGGTTAATGTGATTAACTTAATTCTCTTTTGGTTGCTGCCCCTTGTCCTGAGTTCACTGCAATTATTCTATTTCGGTACATATCTACCGCATCAGCAAATTGAAACCAATCCAAATTTCTTACCACGCCTCCACCGCGATCGCTATTCTTTGATTTGGTCTTTGATTAGCTGCTATAACTTTGGGCATTACCATTGGGAGCATCATCAATATCCCAACGTTCCTTGGTATCAGTTACCCAATGCTCATATTAATTACAGTGCAAAGCACTGACTTAAAAAACAAGATATTTTAAACCCATCGCTCCGCTTCGCTTTTGTGAATATTCTGGTTTGTCAACTTAAATAGGGCTTGCTGAAAAAGCAAGAAAAGCATACGCGCATAGGTTTTCAAGGGCAACGAAAACTGATAAAATGCAAAGAAAAGCAGCAAAAGCAAGAAAAAAC
>NZ_JACJPY010000026.1 GCF_014696345.1 Pseudanabaena cinerea FACHB-1277 | reverse complement strand
ACTGCATTTTCTTGTTACTATTTTTATTCCTCTTTATTCTTCCTATTTCTTCCTTGCTTGTACATAAGTATATTTACTTACCGCAAACTTGGGATGCTCCCGTAACCACAACTAAGTTGAATCGAGGAACGCTAAATGCCTGTACAAAAAGCCAGCGATATTTTCGGTGATATTACCGTTTATCCAGCGAAAGATGGTAAGCAGCGAGTCGAAATGTATATTCGGCTTCAGGAAAAAGTTGAGGGGATGCAAATTGGGATCGGGATTGATGGCTCGGCATCAATGCGAAAAATGTTTGGCGATACTATACCTAAATTTGCACGTCGTCCTGAAGATAATGTCATGCAGACAGTCGTACAGCGCTTATGTAGTTATGCCTGTGAATATAGTGGCGATGGCTCGGTTTCACCGATTTACTGGGCAACTGGAATCGGAGGTAAAGAGATTGAATCGTTGGGAAAACTAGACTCAGAAGCAATTCAGGCTAGATCTTTTGAGGGACCGCGCAAATGGGGAACTGGGACTGCGTTGTTGCCCCCACTTAATCACCTTTTGACTGAATGTGCTGGGGCTTCTTGGCTAGTATTACTTTTTGTAACTGATGGTGTGATCAGCGATTTAGATGCAGTTGTGGCGCGATCGCTAGAAGTGGGACAAGAAGTATTAGATGGTAAACGCGGTAAGTGTAAATTTATTCTGGTGGGATGTGGTGAAGAAGTTAGTGAGGAGCAGATTGAGAAGCTAGACAATATGTTTGACGGGACACCGCTAGAAGGTCGGATTGATCTTTGGGATGGCAAGTTAGCATCGGAAATGGCTGACCTATCTGAGATTTGGGATGAAGTGGATTTTGGGGTGCAAATCCCAGGGGCTGTGAAAATCAGTGACGATCAAGGGCGTGAAGTATTGTCGCATCCTGATGGGTTTCCTCAGCGCATGGAGTTCTCGGTTGTGGAAGGAACTAAGTCGGTGAAGATTGAAATTATCGGACAGACGATCGAACAAGTTTTGCAATAGCTGATTTATCTCAATCAACAGATTGAGTTTTTTTGTAAAAAATTAACCAAGAACAAAAATATGGCGATCGAGAAAGCAAGTCCACTTTTTGGTGATGTAACTGTATATCCAAGTAAGGATGGTAAGCAACGAGTAGAGATTTATATTCGTTTGCAAAACAAGGTTGAGGGAATGCAAATTGGCATTGCCATTGATGGCTCTTCTTCTATGCAGTCTATGTTTGCGGCTCAAACACCAAAGTTATTCCGCCGTGCTGGTGACAATGTGATGGAGCCGATTGTGCGTGGACTCTGTAACTATGCTTGTGATTACAGTGGTGATGGTACAATTTTGCCAATTTATTGGGCTGTTGGTGCTGGCGGCAAAGAGATTGAGTCTTTAGGAAGGTTGGACTCAACTGCGGTTAAAACAATGCCTGTGGAAGGTCCTAGTAATGGTCGCTGGGGAACTGGCACTTTATTACTCCCCGCTTTGGATTATTTTTTAACGGAGTTTGCGGATGCGCCTTGGATTGTGTTGCTGTTGGTCACTGATGGCGTGATTGGTGATCTTGATGCTGTGATTGCTCGCTCGATGTCGATCGCCCCTGAAATCCTTGATGGCAAACGCGGTAAATGTAAATTTGTCTTGGTTGGTGTTGGCGAAGAGGTGAGCGAAGACCAAATCGATAAGATTGACAATATGTTTGATGGTACTGCTTTTGAGAACAAGATTGATCTATGGGATGGGAAGTTTGCTGCCACGATGTCGGAATTACAAGAGATCTGGGATGAGGTTGACTTTGGGATCAAGTTACCAGGCAACGCCCGTATTTTTGATGATAAGGGCAATGAAGTTGCTTCTTATTTAGATGAAATTCCTCAATGTATGAGTTTTCTTGTACCTGAGGGTTCTGCTTCGGTAAGATTGGAAATTGCAGGACTCTCCATTACTCAACCACTTAGCTAGGTACAAGATGAATGTTTTAAATTCTACTGAAAGAGTCACATTATCTAGTTCTGACATTGACCCCGTTTTTGGTAAGGTTTTTTATCAAAATATTGGTTCTGATGTCGAAGTAACCTTCACGATTTTGATGCCTCGGATTAGTGAAGGTTGGAAAACTGGTGTGGCTCTTGATGCGAGTAGTTCGATGCGAGCCGCCTATGGCAAATCATCAAAACCAACAGAAAACTTAGTAGAGATGGAAGCGCGAAAGTTTCTCTACTACCTTGCTGATCGCCTAGATGCTGATGGTCAAACGACGACAATTTACTGGGCTTGCAGTGGTAGTAAAGAGCTTGAGGTATTGGGAAATATCCAAGTTTCACAATGTGATACGCTGAAAATCGAAGGACCAGTAGAAGCTGATTTCGGCTCTATGACCAATCTTTTACCAGCTTTGCGTTATTTTGTGGAAGGATTTCCTGATGCAACTAATGGCATCTATTTATTTGTCACCGATGGTAAAATCGATGACTTTTGGGCTGTAAAGGAATATTGCATTGACCTAGCTAAGCAAATTACATCAGGTAAGCGTAATCCAATTAAATGTGTATTGATTGGAATCGGTGAAAAAGTGAACGCTCGTCAATTGCAAGATCTGGACAATCTTGATGCGGTGACAGGATTTGATCTATGGGATTACCATGTTGCCAAAGATATGCGCGAGACAACCGATATTTTTGCGGAATTAGTGGATGAATCGGTGATGGTGGCTCCTACTGCTGCTATTTATGACGATCAGAATACTGTGATTAAGCAATTTACGGATGGCTTGCCAGGGCGGGTTAGTTTCTTGATGCGTGACAGTTCATCGTTTTTTGAATTGGAAGTAGCAGGACAAAGAATCCGTCAGTCTTTACTGGCCAGTGCATCTAGTGATGGAGAAACAGGATCATGAGCTTAGAAAATATTATTCAGAGTATTAAAGTTTCAATTCTCAAAGTTCAATCGAATGCTGGCAATGGGACTGGTTTTGTCGTTAGCAATCAGGGGCATATCCTCACCTGCGCTCATGTACTGGTGGGCGATCGCTTTCAAGTAATTTCTGAACATGGCGATCGCCGATCTGTGGAGATTCTTGGCAAAGATGAAACCTGTGACTTGGCAATACTTTACGCTGAGGCTCTAGCTGAGCCGCCTTTAACTTTTGCTGATCCTGCTACGATCTGCGAAGGTCAAACTGTATATGCGTTAGGTCATCCCCTAGGGCTAGATTTTACCTTGTCTCGTGGCATTATCAGCAATCGCCAACGAGTTCGCAGTGGTGTAAGCCTATTGCAAACCGATGTTTCCCTAAATCCTGGGAACAGTGGCGGACCACTGGTAAATGAACAGGGAGAAGTGATCGGCGTTGCTAATCAGATCTTAGAAGGTGGGCAAGGGTTGGGCTTTGGAATTGCTTTGCAACATATATTTGCCTTTGCCGCCCAAATGCGTATTCCTATAAACAGGTCGCAACGGTTTAAAGCACTTTAGTTTGAGACTCAATTTTCAAAATCTAGTTAATTTATTTAGTGAGTGATTAAAAACATGACATACGCAGTTGGCATCGATCTAGGTACGACAAACTCAGTTATCGCTATTTATCGCCGTGGCAGTGCTGAGACTTTACGCATTGATGGACGTTCCACCATGCCTTCAGTGGTTTCTTTTCGCGATGATACAAACATTTTGGTGGGGCAACCTGCTAAGTCACGATTGCTGCTCGATCCTGAAAATACCGTTGCTTCGACCAAGCGATTTATGGGCGATCGCAGTAAAAGCTATAAACTAGCTGGCAATTCTCTCTCACCTGTCAATATTGCCAGTCTGATCCTCAAGCGTTTGGTTGAGAGTGCCAGAAAAGAACTTGGCAACGCTGAGATTTGGGATGCTGTGATCACAGTACCTGCGTATTTCACCGAAGATCAGAAGGAAGATACCAAACGGGCAGGTGAAGAGGCGGGTTTAAATGTGTTACGTCTTTTGCCTGAACCAACGGCGGCGGCGATCGCCTATGGACTGGACAAAGAGAAAGATCAAACGTTGATGGTTTATGACTTGGGTGGCGGTACGTTTGATGTATCAATTTTGTCAGTTACAGGTAACAAGTTTACGGTGAAAGCCGTTGGTGGTAATGGTAATCTGGGTGGTGATGATTTTGACAATGCGATCGCTGAGTGGACTAGCAAGGATTTTAAAGCGAAGACAGGGATAGATTTACTATCCGAAAAAGGTAAGGCGGCTATGTCAGCTAGGCAACGTCTCAAAGAAGCTGCGGAAACTGCCAAGATCGAACTATCTCAAAGCGATCGGGCTGTGATTGCGATTCCTGATTGTTTGGGACATCCGATTGAATTGGAAATTACGTTGGCGCAATACAACAAGTTGATTGAGCCGATGCTGTTGAGTACAGTGGAATGTATGAAATCGGTGCTACGCGATGCCAAACTTTCTGCGGATGATATCGATCGGGTGATTCTCGTTGGTGGCTCAACGAAAAATCGGGCTGTGCGCGAAATTGTGACCCGTGAAATCAAAGAGCCATTTACATCAGAACGGGTTGATGAAGTTGTCGCGCATGGAGCAGCAATCATGGCTTCAAGTCTTTATGCTCCTGATTCTGTGGACATTGATGTATCTGAGAAAACCAGTCATTCTCTTGGAATCATCATGCAAGATGATTCAACGGAAATTTTCCAGCCTGTAATTCCTCGTCAAACTACTTATCCCTGTGAATTAGGAGTTTTAGGATTTACGGGTGTGCCTCATCAAGAACAAGTAAGATTGCGGGTGCAGCGTGGTGAGAATAAGAATCCTGATCGCAATACTAACTTAGGTGAACTAATGCTGCCTGTTTCACCACCGCAAAACGATTATGTGCCTGTTGGAGCAGTTTTTGCCCTTGATGCTGACGGAATCATCCACTTTACGGCAGTGCAGTTTCCGCTTACTAGTTCCGTTGCTCCTATTCTCAGCTATGCTGGCGATCATGATGGTAGTTTAGATATAGGGGCAACCAAGGCGTTGATTGCCAGTGGTGAAGCTAAGGAGCGCTCAACAACGATTGATAGTGGTGTGACTAAAAAATAGTTGATTGGGATAGAAACTAAAAGGTACAAATATGGGTTATTCAATTGGGATCGATCTTGGGACAACTAACTCTGTCGCTTGTGTCTGGCGGCGGGGTACTGTTGAAACAATTCCTATAGATGGACGTGCCACGATGCCTTCGGCTCTTTCGGTGCGACCTGATGGCGCATTGCTCGTGGGGCAGTCAGCCAAAAAGAGAGCCGAGTTGGAACCAGAACAGTCCATCACTTCGGCAAAACGTTATATCGGTGATGGCAAAACCCAGTGGCAAATTGGTAATAAAATCTATACGCCTATGGATGCTGCTGCCACCGTATTGAAACAACTGAAAACGGCTGCCGAGAAATATCTGGGAGAATCAGTGTCTGAGGCAGTGATTACGGTTCCTGCTTATTTTAATAACAATCAGAAACGGGATACCAAACTGGCAGGTGAAGCGGCAGGTTTTAAGGTTCTGCAATTACTACCCGAACCAACGGCGGCGGCGATTAGTTATGGATTGGATCGTGGCAAGGATCAAACGCTTTTAGTGTATGACTTGGGCGGCGGTACTTTTGATGTATCGGTTTTATCGGTTAAGGGCAATCGTTTTCAGGCGATCGCTGTTGATGGTGACTTTAACCTCGGTGGTGATGATTTTGATTTGGTGTTGGTTGAGTATCTGATTAGCATTCTCAAAAGGCGATCGCAGTTTGATCTTGAGAGCTTTCTTGATAAAAGTAAAACTAAAGGGTTAGGGACACCACACGAAATTTTAGTTGCCAAGCAGCGACTCAAAGAGGCTGCCGAAAAAGCCAAGATTGAGCTATCCCAAAGCAATCGTACTCAAATCACAATCCCTGAAATTTTGGGCGTTGCCTTAGATGAAGGAATTACGATTGATACCTACAATCGTTTGATCGCGCCATTAGTCGATCGCACCATTACAAAAACCCGTGCTGTTCTCAAAGCCTCCAAGTTAAACCCTGATGACATCGATCGCGTGATTTTAGTGGGTGGTTCTACGCGCAATAAGTTAGTGCGATCGCGCATTGCTGAAACCATCAAAGATCCGTTTATTTCGGATCGGGTTGATGAAGTTGTGGCGCAGGGTGCAGCGATCGTGGCTGGTGGATTATCTTCTCCTGAAGAAGATATAGTGCCAATTGAGTTTCACAACATCACTCCCTTTAGCTTAGGTGTTTGTGCATATAGAGGAGATGATCGTTCTCGGTTGATAAACAGCATCATCATTCCGAAAAATAGTCCAGTTCCTTGTGTAAAATCAAAGCCTTATCAACTGCGAACGCGGAAAAATCAGAACAATCAACTTGATGTCTATATGTTGCAGGGAGAGAGTGAAGATCCCGCCCAATGTCTGATTTTAGGGAAATACATATTTTCCAATATTACTCATGTACTAGGAATCCCAGCGAGAATTGAGATTGAATATGGCTATGATCGTAGTGGCATCATTACGGTTAGTGCTACAGAGAAATCTACAGGTAAAACTTTACCACTCACTATTGAGGCAATACCTGACAGCCCAAATGATATGTCTTGGCTTACTGGCAACATCGATTCACAAGATAATGTGCAGTCTCCATATACTGTTCATGCTGGTCAACAACGTATTCCTGGGGCGATTACCGATCAGTACGGTAATGCTTTGGGATCACAATATGACTTAGTGGCAAACAACGCTTTTGATGATTGTCTCATTGCCGTATTACATCTATATACAGGTGAGAACTTCGATTTTAAATTGCCTGAATCGGCACTAAAAGAAAAAGGTTTTAAAATTCATCGTTGGACAAGTGTTCCAACAATTAATGACTTTGCGCGAGTTCTTGATGAATCTTGTCAACTATGGGTAATTTCTAATACAACTCAGTTATTGAATGCCCAGCATCTTCAGGAAATTCGCAACTTTTTTGATAGTGGTAGAGGACTTTATATTTGGGGAGACAATGATCCCTATTATGCTGATGCAAATTACGTGTCGAATGGAATTTTTGGATGTGGAATGCACGGGAATGCGGCAGGAGATCAAGTGTTAAAGCCTCAAAACAAACCTGATAGCTCTGGTGCAGGATTTATAAGTCACTTAATTACTACAGGGCTTGAATATCTCTATGAAGGAGTAACAGTTGCAACTGTCCAATCAAATCATCAATTGCAGCCCTTAGTTTATGGATCTGCCAATAATATTGTGACCTCTATTTACGATCAAGATGGAAAACGCGCAATTATTGATGGTGGTTTTACAAGACTCTTTTACAAATGGGATACGGCTGGAACTGGCAGGTATATCAAGAATGCCGCAGGTTGGCTAGTAAATTACGAGAGATTTTGGAGGTAAAACACAATTTTGGCAGTTTGCTAGACAGCATCGCTGTCGAAATCACCAATTTAGCTTTAACTAATTAACCCGAATCTCAAACACTAATCTTAAAAACGAGGAAATTCTCATGGCTTTAGTTGAAAAGAACAGCACATACATTGTCGGCATCGATTTAGGTACTTCTAACTCGGCGATCGCCGTTTACCAAAAAGGAAAAGCCGAAATCCTCAAGGTTGATGATGGTCGTAACACTTTGCCCTCTGTGGTAAGTATTGTGGACAACGACACCACATTAGTGGGTAAACAAGCGCGATCGCGACTGCTTCTCGATCCAGACAACACAGTTTCTTCCATCAAGCGTGAGATTGGTAGCGAATGGAGAAAAGAATTTCCTAACCGCCCAGGAAAAGAATATACAGCGACTGAGATTTCGGCAGAGATTCTCTCCAAACTGGTCAATGGCGCACAGCAAACCAGTATGGATATCTTGCAAGGTACGCCTCGCTATGCTGTGATTTGTATTCCTGCCAATTTTGACGACAACCAAAAAACCGCCACCATTGACGCAGCTAAACTTGCCCATTTAGAAGTTGTCAGTCTGATCGAAGAACCCGTAGCAGCAGCGATCGCCTATGCCCTCGAAAAAGACCGCGATCAAACCATCCTGATTTACGATCTGGGTGGAGGCACATTTGACGTATCGATTTTGCGGGTGGATTCCACGGGTGATGGACTGGCTAAGTTTAAGATTTTGGCAAAAGAGGGTGTCCAAAAATTAGGCGGCGATGACTTTGACTATGAAATCATGAAAATTGCCGCAACAAGATTTCAAGAGACATCAGGAATTGATCTGCTCGATCTCAAAAAGGATCAGGGAATCTCTAAAAAAGTGTTGCGGGATGCTCAACAAAAGCTTAAAGAAAAAGCTGAAAATGCTAAATGTGAGTTGACCGAATCCCTCAAAGCCGTAATGGAGATCCCTAGCCTAATTAAGGATGAGTCTGGAACTGTACATAATCTGGAGATTGAGATTGAGCGCAGTGAATTTAATGTGGCAATTTATCCTTTGTTGTTCCAGTCTAAGGAGGCAGTGGAAAAAGCGATGGCAAGTGCAGCTTTAACCATTGATGACATTTCACGGATTATTTTGGTGGGTGGCTCTACAAGAGTGCCATTAGTTAGAGAAATGTTGACGGAAATTTTTGGCAAAGAACCCTATGGTGATATCGATCCCGATACGGTTGTGGCAGCAGGAGCCGCCAGCTTTGCCGCAACTTTGAGTGTGCCAGATGATCCTGATGTTAAGCCCCAGCTTGATAGCTCATTGGTAATCGACAACATTGTCACCCTAAATCTGGGCATCGAAACACGTGATCGCCGTTTCAACAAGGTAATCACCAAAGGTTTAGAAATTCCTACGGACGAGCCTCTTTGTATCAGTAAGGATTATTCGACTCAGCGTGATAATCAAACTGAAATGCGGATTAGTGTTTTTCAGTCTAGCGATGAGAAAGAATTTGTCTACGAAGAAGGCGTAACTTGTATTGGTGAATTCCTAATTACTAAGATTCCACCCAAGCCCAAAGGACAAGAAATTGTCACGATCACCTTTGAACTGAATCAGCAAAATTTACTCAAGGTAAAGGCTGAATCAACTTCAGGTGTTGGCGGTGCTTTGGAAATCAAGCGGTCTTAACTTAAACTAATCATAGGAGAACATACAACCATGAGTACAGAAGTAACAACGCCCAATATTGACTTGCAGCAAGAGCTTAACGATGAGGCAAAAAAAGAAGAGTCTCTTACACCAGATGCAGTACAAACCGAAAATGCTGCGGTGGATGTTAGTTCTCCAGAATCTCCTGAAACAGGGCAAGATATCACGCCTGAAGAAGTAACGAGATCTTCATCCAATGATGTCGAGTTAGCAACTTCTGCCAACAGTCAAGTAAGTGCTGGTGAATCCAGTAATAACGCTGATATACAGCCCAAGTCCACTTACAGCTTGTCTACAGATGATTTGGTTAGAGCTATCAATGAGGATCGCGATAACATCAATAAGCTTTTCAAATCGTATAAGCAACTTCTAGACAGGTACAACAAGCAAAATGATGATTTGAATCAAACAAATGAGAGTTTGAATAAACTTGAAGGGATCACGAGGTCTCAGATTGAGGATCTGACTTCTGAGTTAAATCTAGTCAAGGGGCGTTTGAGTAAACTGGAAGAGATCACAAGGTTTCAGTTCGAGGATTTAGTGATTAGCGCTCTAGAACAAGACGCTGAGAGTTTTAAGGAAGATCTGAATGACTTTGAACAGTATCAAGAAAAAGTAAACTATTGGCATTCTAAAAATCAGGATTTGTCATCAGAGATGTCGCTGGCGATTTCTTGCTGTTGCGATCGCATTACTCAATGCGGAACTATGATGAAAGAATTTGAATCATCTCTTTCTCGATCCTATCAAGATGATTTGAAAAGTCGCTACAGTGGACTTGAAACAGTTAAACGAATGCTAGAACGTTTGACCGAATCACTGAATTCACTGACGACTTGCCAATTACCATCATCGGAGTTAATCCAAGTGCAACAATTGGAGCTATTGAATTTGGTGCGATCTCAAACTGATGCTAAACAGGCAAAACAGATGCTTGACCGAAGAATCAGAGAAATTGGTGACGCAAGGTATCAACCAGTTCGGGAATGGCGAAATTTGGCGGAGAAGTTACAAAAACAATGGGTAAACTTTATCGACAAAAAGATTCTGCCTGCCCTTGATGGCATTGATGATGGCGAACTCCATGCCAAAAATTTGGTTTCTGACGTAAGCAGTAGCCATCCTAATCAAGCTCCAAAGCTTTCCGAATGGCTAAGAACCTATGCAGATTTGAGAGAGATTTTGTTGTCTGCTCTGAAAAAACTAGGCGTTAAACCAATGAATGTGGAAAAAGGTCAACCCGTAGACTTTTTGCGCCATGAACCTTTCACCACAGAAACAGATCCCCAACTACCCAATGAATCAGTGAAGGCACTTGTCAGAAAGGGGTACGAATATCAGTATCAACTAGAAAAACAGCCAGAGAAGGAAACAGTGCTATTGCGTACTGCTCTTGTTGTCGCCGTTAAGAATAAATAGTTATCAAACAATCCAGAGAGGAGACTTGAAAATATGGCAGACAATGAGCTAAATCCAGTTGTTGGTATTGATCTAGGTACAACTTTTAGCGCGATCGCCCGTTGGCATGACAAAAAACGCGAACCACGTCATTACCAACACAGCAAGTCTGGAGATACCCTCCAGTCAGTGGTATATTGCGATCCGAGAACTTCAGAAATTTTAGTTGGTAAGCTTGCCTATAACAAGGGGCTTGTCGATCCTGAAAACGTGGCTATCGGTGTCAAGAGAAAAATGGATGATGCCTCTGAAATCATCTCAATTGGCGGCAAAGACTTTTCACCGATTGACCTATCGGCGATGATTTTAAAAGAGTTATATCAAGATGTTGTCCAACAATTTGGCGGTGGTAAGTTTAAAAGTCGTGCGACAGTTGTAGCCCATCCATACTATTTCAAAGCTCATCAATGTGAACATACCCGCAAAGCCGCCGAAATCGCTGACATCAATTGTATTAGTCTAATTCCAGAGCCGATCGCTGCCTCTCTTGCTTATGCGTGGCAACTTGTCCAAGAGCGTCCCGATCAAGAAATCAAACAAAATATTCTAGTTTTCGATCTTGGGGGCGGTACTTTCGACCTAACTCTGTTTTGTTTACATCAAGCACCCAAAAAATTACTATTTGAAGTACTTGCCACAGGAGGAGACGATCGCTTAGGGGGAATGGACTTTGATGAATGCTTGTATAACCTGATTTTAGAGAAGAGCGATATTAGCTTGACTGGCTTAACGAAACTTGATGAAAGGAAAGCCCGTCGCAAAATCTTAGAACAGGCGATCGAGGCAAAAATTACCTTGTCTCAAGCTAATGATACGTTTGTCACAGTTCCTGATGTATTACCAGGACAGCATATTGACATCAAGGTTAGTCGCCAAGAATTTGAAGAGTCGATTCAGATTTATACCCAGAAAATAGGTGCGATCGTGGAGAAGCTTTGGGCAATTTCAAATTTAAGTCCTCCTGACATTCACCGTGTTATTCTTGTGGGTGGCTCTAGTCGCATTCCCTGTATGCAAGCTCTAGTTTGCGAGCGAATCGGTAAGGAAAAAGTATATGGCAATATCAATCCTTCGCTTTGTGTGGCAGAAGGAGCCGCCATGTATGCCGCTTATTTGGACGATCCTGAAATCTTTGGTCACGAGATCGAGGTAAGAACTCGCACTTGTCACGCTCTTGGCATTGAGGCTGCGGGAGGTCGCTTCATTGAACTAATCTCGGCTAACCAGCCCACTCCTTGGGAACAGCGTCAGTTGTTTACAAACGATACAGATAATTTGACATCTCTTGATATAAATGTTTACCAAGGATCATCGCCTTTTGTCATAGATAATACCAAGATTGGTACTCTAAAAGTATCTGATTTGCCTGAACGTAAAGCAGAAGAGTTAGAAATATGGGTAACATTTAAAGTCGATAGAGAGCAGAATCTATCTGTTACTGTCGAGGTTGATGGCGATCGCTGGGGTGATTCTTTTGGCTATGCCTAGATTTATTTTCACAATTACTTGATCAAACACTCATGTCAAACCTATGGCTGGAATCACCCCAAAATATGAACTAAAAATCATCATCGATCCACCTATGGCTGGGAAAGTTGATGGCGCAGGAAAATATGCTGAAGGCAAAGATGTTCAAGTTGAGGTAACTGCTTTTGGTGGCTGGAAATTTATCGGCTGGGTTGGAGACTGGTCTCATTCTAAAAAGAGCTTTTCTTTTGTGATAGAAAAAGATATGACCGCTACTGCTACTTTCGAGAAAATTTTTAAACCATCCACCGCACTTGTTACCATATCTTTAATTTCTTTCTTTTTTCTTTCTGCTATTGTTGTCTATATTTACAGTACGGAAAAAAGTAATCTTATTCAAAATATCAATTCACTTGAAAGAGATAAAAATGAACTGAAGAAACAAAATCAGATACTAAATGAGGAAAACAAGAAACTAAATGAGGCAAAAAACATATTAGAAGATGGTAAAAAAGTAATAGAGGGAGAAAACAAAAAACTAAATGAGACAAAAAATACATTGGAAGATGATAAAAAAGTACTAGAAGGAGAAAAGAAGAAACTAAATGAAGAAATTAGAGTTAGCAATGAAAAAATTAAAACTCTTGAGAAAAGTATCAAAGACAAACCATGTGAAGGAAGATCTACCGAGTTTCTCCGATGATAAATCAAAGCTTTACAAAATGTACATTAAGTCTGGACAACAATTGGTACAATCAAAATTACAGACTTACCACCAGCTAAAAGCTGAATCATTGGATATTATGGTGATATCCAAAGTCGATACATACCAAAATGTCACTTTCACTGTCGAAATAAATGGCGATCTCTGGGACGATTCTTTTGGCTATGCCTAGCTTTATATTCACAATTACATAATCGAACACTAGTAACTAGTAATAAACTTATGACTGGAATTACACCAAAATATGAACTCAAAATCATCATCGATCCCCCCACATCTGGGAAAGTTGACGGTGCAGGAAAATATGCTGAAGGGAAAGAAGTTCACGTTAATGCAACTGCTTTTGAGGACTGGGAATTTGTAAAATGGAGCGGTGATAGATCTGATCCTAAGCCAACTTTTTCTATAGTTTTGGATAGAAATCTTACCATCACTGCTCATTTCAAAAAAGTCGCCAAACCTATAGATCGGCTTACAATTCTTAGTGGAGTCATTTTATTATTATCTATTTTCACTACTGTATGTCTTTACATAATAATTGACAGAATAAATAAAACCGAACAAAAAACAGGTTCTACTATTGTTTCTGAGAGCAAAAGTCTCGATCAAAAAATCGAATTGCTGACTAAAGAACAAAACAAGATGAAGGAAAAACTTGATGGATCAATGTCTGGTCTAAATCAAAAAATTGAATCTTTAACAAAAGAACAATCTAGTACAAAAGAAAAACTGAGAGCGCTTACATCCGCCCAAATTAGTGTCAATAACAAGCTAGACGATATAACATCTGATCGTGAAAATACCAATAAGATACGAAATAGCTTAGCATCCTCCAACGTCCAATATGAATTATGGAGTGATGAGTTAACAACTACACAAACAAGTAAGAGTTACACAGTGCATATTGGAGCTGGGAAAAATGTTCAGGCATACTTGTCTGGAATGACTGCTGATGGTGATCTTCATATCTTGAATCCTAACAATAGCCTAATAGCAAGTTCTGGCAGAGCTACCTCAAGACCCGATGCTGTCGATTTTACAACTTCTTCGGCTGGAACATATACTTTCAAAGTATACAATCAACCGACCAAGTATAAATTGGAAGTATATGTGAGAAACTAATCAACTATAAAATCACTTAAAATCTATTTACTCTATTTACTATGAAAAACCAAATCAAAATCGGACAAACGATCGCACCAATAACAAAGGAGCAAAAATACATGACGATAACGATTGCATCAAAAACAACCTTGTATGATCGTGACTTTTACCAATGGGTACAAGAAACGACAGAAAAGTTAAAGATGAAAGATTTTGACCATGTGGATTTAGAGAATCTAATCGAGGAAATTGAGAGTTTGGGAACATCTGAAAGGAGCGAAATATATAACCGTTTGGCTACTCTCTTAGAGCATTTACTCAAGCGGATGTTTGTAGATATGCCTCAAGAGTTTAATGGCTGGGAGAATACAATTCGTGAACAAAGAAAACGACTGAAACGGGCGCTTAAATTCTCTCCTAGCCTCAAAAATTATTTCACTGAAGTATTTGATGAAGCTTTTGTTGATGCTCTTGAAGAAATCCGTAAGGAAAAGGGATATAAGCTTGTTAAGTTTCCTGATACATGGCAGTTCGGGCGTGATATCGACACGATGATTAATGTTGATTTTTGGGAGCAGTAACACACCACCAAGAGCCGCCCCTAATCGGCGTTGTTTATACTGGTATCAATCTTTATCAGGGATATATTTACTATGCAAAACCAAATCAAAATCGGACAAACGATCGCAGGAAAATATGAGCTAATCAAAGCTCTGAAAGAAACTCATCTATATCAATGGATCGGAGCAGTGAATTTAAAAACACAAAAAGCTCATACCATTCAAGTTCTTTTAAATGAATGCCAAAAAGGACAAATCAAAGAAGTATTTGATTACTTTGACGCGCTTAAAAATATTCGCCGCGAAGGAATTATCCCCCCAGAACAAGTTATTTCAAACAATGATTTACCCTTAATCATTTATCCAGAATCTTTTGGCATTACTTTAGACTTGTCTAAAGATATTGACCTTGATTTGACTTTAAAGTACTTATCTGAAGCTTCCGAACTACTGCACATTGTCAACAATAAAAAATTAATTCATGGACAAATCAATCCCAAAAGTTTTATTCTCAAAGACAACAAAGTTTATTTAAGCGGCTTTGGCTACGCGCCATTTCTGATGCAAGGCAATGAAAACGCCATCAAAGATTGTGGCGATTTTCTGCCCCCCGAAATAACCGACGCTAACTCAGCCCAAAAATCCAAAGACACAATTGATACTTACGCTTTTGCCAAAACCATCGCTTACTGGTTCCCGAATATTTGTACCTCAGCATGGTATCTCCAAGCAACCAACCCCGATCGCAATCAACGATTTAAACGTATGCGTAACCTCTTTGAAGAACTGAAAAAAGCTCTAACGGATGCCTTTGCCAATTCGACAGAAATTAATGACAATGCAAACTTGAGCGAAGTAATTGAAACCGAGATTAAACTAGAACCTCAAACTAGCGGCGGCATTATTCCCAAGCATATTCTAGAAATCGAACTAGATCCACCAGAAGCTGGTAGGGTCGAAGGCGGTGGTAAATATGCTGAAGGAAGACAAGTTAATGTCAAAGCGATCGCTCTCCCTGACTGGGAATTTATCGGCTGGGACGGCGATATTGTGCAATCTAACAACAGCCTTGATCTAGTGATTGAGAAAAGTTTAAAAATAACCGCTCGATATAAGAAAATACCAAAATTACGCGGCTCCATCCAAATTGAGATATATCCATCTGAAGCCCAAGAATTTGTAAGAGTTAGCGGTGCTGGTGATCACCCTCTGGGGACATCTGTAGAGATTAATGCTTGGAGCATTTCCGACAAATGGCGCTTTAGTCGCTGGAAAGGTGACATTAATGTTGCCAAAACTCCTTTTACGATCGCCTTAACATCTGACATTAGAGTTGTGGCTGAATTTGCGATCGCGCCAGACTTAACAAAACCTAAACCCTCTCCTAAAAAGCTTGGTAACGCTTTTGGTCAAATTCTATCCGAGGAGACTGCAAGAATATCATCATCTGATCTTGACATGGGCAACATGGATAATACAGATACTCAATGTGTAAATAATGAGATTCCAGAAGTTCCCCAAAACAAATCCAATGCTGATGAACAAACTATGCAGAAGCAGAAAAAATTAGGCTCAGCATTTATTAATTCACAAGTAGAAGAAGAAAAGTTGATACAACCTGATGTTAAACAGTCAACAAAAAAAACTATTGTAGGATCTGCATTCGGTGAATCCAAGTAGCCGTTATTTTAGCCAACAAACCAATTAGCATCATGCGCTACACATTGCGCGATCGCCATGACGCTATAAAATGTAATGCGAGTTACCTACGAAAAACAAGAAATATGCCCCGCCGTAACGACATCCAAAAGATTTTGCTGATTGGCGCTGGTCCGATCGTCATCGGTCAAGCCTGTGAATTTGACTACTCAGGAACCCAAGCCTGTAAGGTTTTACGGGATGAGGGCTACTATGTGATCCTAGTTAACTCCAACCCCGCGACGATCATGACCGATCCCGCCACCGCCGATCGCACATACATTGAGCCGATCACGCCCGAAGTGGTTGCCCAGATTATCGAGAAAGAGCGTCCTGATGCCATTTTGCCGACTATGGGGGGGCAGACGGCTCTGAATACGGCGGTATCCCTAGCGAAAATGGGAGTTCTTGAAAAATATGGCGTGGAGCTAATTGGGGCAAAGCTAGAAGCGATTGAGATGGCGGAGGATCGCAAGCTGTTTAAAGAGGCGATGGAGCGCATTGGCGTGGCTATGTGTCCATCGGGATTGGGGACAACTATGGAAGAATCCCGTGCGATCGCCCAAGAAATTGGTTCCTATCCCCTAATTATCCGTCCCGCCTTCACAATGGGCGGCACTGGCGGCGGCATCGCCTACAACCAAGAGGAGTTTGAAGAAATTTGTGCCTCTGGTTTAGAAGCGAGTCCTGTATCACAAATTCTAATTGAGCGATCGCTGATTGGTTGGAAGGAGTATGAGCTAGAGGTAATGCGGGATCTCGCCGATAACGTGGTGATCATTTGTAGCATCGAAAATATCGATCCCATGGGCATTCATACGGGCGACTCGATTACCGTTGCGCCTGCTCAAACCTTGACCGATAAGGAATATCAGCGCTTACGGGACTATGCGATTAAGATTATTCGGGAGATTGGCGTGGAGACTGGCGGATCGAATATCCAGTTCTCGATCAACCCTGAAAATGGCGAAGTGGTGGTGATCGAGATGAATCCCCGTGTGTCGCGTAGTTCGGCGCTTGCCTCCAAAGCCACAGGCTTCCCGATCGCCAAATTTGCCGCAAAACTGGCAGTGGGCTATACTCTTGATGAAATCTCTAATGACATCACCAAGAAAACTCCTGCTAGTTTTGAGCCGACTATCGATTATGTTGTCACCAAAATTCCGCGCTTTGCCTTTGAGAAGTTCCCAGGGTCAGAGCCAGTGCTGACCACGCAGATGAAATCAGTCGGTGAAGCGATGGCAATCGGGCGCACTTTCCAAGAATCATTTCAGAAAGCTCTGCGATCGCTGGAGGTTGGACGGTTTGGTTTTGGTGGCGATCGCGAAGAAACCTTACCCGATCTCGAAAAAATCAAATATAGTTTACGAGTTCCTAATCCCGAACGCATTTTCTCGATTCGTGATGGATTTTTGTCAGGTTTATCGGTACAGGCGATTTTTGAACTGACGAATATTGATCCTTGGTTCTTGCAGAAAATGCGCGAGATTACCGATGTGGAACTTTCACTCAAGGGTCGGAAGTTGGATAGTATTCTCAAGGATGAGATGCTGGAAACTAAGCGCATGGGATTCAGCGATCGCCAAATCGCCTATCTCACAGCTACAAACGAAGATGCCGTGCGTACCTATCGTAAATCTCTCGGTGTAATTCCCTCTTATAAAACTGTGGACACCTGCGCTGCCGAATTTGAAGCACTTACACCCTACCACTATTCCACCTATGAAGAAGAATCGGAAATCCTCCCTTCCACAAAGCGCAAGGTGATGATTCTCGGTGGTGGTCCCAATCGCATTGGACAGGGGATTGAATTTGACTATTGTTGCTGTCATGCCAGCTATGCGTTACGTGCCGCAGGCTTTGAGACAATCATGGTCAACTCTAATCCTGAAACTGTATCTACCGATTACGACACGAGCGATCGCCTATACTTTGAGCCATTGACCCGCGAAGATGTATTGAACATCATCGAAGCCGAACAGCCTGAAGGGGTAATCATTCAATTTGGTGGACAGACTCCGCTCAAACTTTCCGTTCCTTTGCTGCGCTATTTGGAAGAACATAATTCTAATACTAAGATTTGGGGTACTTCTCCAGACTCCATTGACATTGCCGAAGATCGGGAACGCTTTGAAGCGATTTGTCAAGAATTAGGAATTACCCAACCTAACAATGGCTTAGCCCGTTCTGAAGAAGAAGCAGTGGTAATTGCTCAGCGTGTTGGTTATCCCGTAGTTGTGCGTCCTAGCTACGTTCTTGGCGGTCGTGGCATGGAAGTGGTCTATTCCGATGCGGAACTCGAAGACTATATGCGCCGTGCGATCATTATTGAACCTGAACATCCAGTACTGATTGATCATTTCCTTGAGGGGGCGATCGAAGTGGATGTGGATGCGATCGCCGATCAACAGGGCAATGTCACCATCGGCGGCATTATGGAACATATTGAAGAAGCAGGGATTCATTCAGGGGACTCTGCCTGTTCGATTCCTACGTTCTCGCTACCCCCTGACGTTCTCACCACCATTCGCACTTGGACAATTAGCCTTGCTAAAGCTTTAAATGTGATTGGCTTGATGAACATTCAATATGCAGTGCAGTTGAATAATAATCATCCTAAAGAGAGCAAGGTGTTTATTCTGGAAGCGAATCCTCGCGCCTCTCGGACTGTTCCCTATGTCAGCAAAGCCATCAACGTTCCCCTTGTTAACTATGCGTCAAGGATCATGGCTGGTGCGACCCTTGCGGAATTAGGCTTAACGGCAGAGGTGATGCCTAAACACATCTCCATTAAAGAAGCCGTACTTCCCTTTGCCAAGTTCGCAGGAACTGACACAATTTTGGGACCTGAAATGCGCTCCACAGGAGAAGTTATGGGTATCGACACAGAATTTGGGCGTGCTTTTGCCAAAGCCCAACTTGCCGCAGGAACCCATCTGCCCCTTGAGGGAACTGTATTTCTGTCGGTCAACGATCGCGATAAAAGTGGCATTACAGCGATCGCCGAAGCCTTTGTCGAACTGGGTTTCAAGGTTGTGGCAACGGAAGGAACCCATCGAATTTTGCGACGTAATAATGTGCCATCCAAGCAGGTTCTCAAAGTTCATGAAGGTCGCCCACATATTGGTGACTCCATGAAAAATGGTCAAATCCAATTGATCGTTAATTCACCCAGTGGTGAAGAGGCAAAAACCGATGGCAAGATGATCCGCCGCACGGCTCTAGCCTACAAAATCCCTGTGATTACTACCCTTGCGGGTGCAAAGGCAGCGATCGCGGCAATCCGTTCGTTAAAGACGGGCGGCTTTTCCGTTACACCACTACAGGACTACGCTTAACCATTGCTGTCTGCATTTTGCCATAGGTAAAATGGCAAAGTGCAGCTCCAAAAGCTTGCTTACGAAATCATTGATTTATTAGTCTTAATCAAAATCTTCTTAAGCCTTTTTAGTAATTTGCGTTGAGCGATCGCTAAGGGAACTACCACTTTTACTAAGGGCGAGCTAACCTGCAAACTCGCCTCATACCAAGCATTGCGATGTACATTTAAGCCATCCCGTTGGGCGATCGCATATTTGTAAACATCCTTTAATTGCAAGGGCATTGCCCAATAGAAATGATAAAGCTCATTGGGGTCGTCAAAAAATGGACAATCCTTAAATGCCGCAGCTTCATCGGGCGTAATATCATCGTTAAAGCTTAGGAATAATTGATCCAGTGACTCCCTTAATAGCTTTGGCGATCGCATCAAGGCAGATTGATCAGGCGATCGCCTCACCAAGGTCTGCACAAATATCAGTACTGACTTTTGGAAGAACTCTAATCCCCAATCTAAAGCAGGCTGATTCTGTTGATGTTTGAGCTTTGGCAAGACAGAGCCATCGGCTTGTAGCATATATTCAAGGGTTGTACCTTCACATCCTGCACAAAACACTTCCATCGCCGACACATAGCGATAGTCAATTTCCTTTCGCATTCCCAATGATTGATTGAGATCGAAGAAAAAGGCTTGCACCTGCCCCAGATGCTTGAGTCCGCCCGTGGGCTTATCGATCGCAAAGTAAAACCCGACAGGCATTCTTGTTCCTAAGAGGGCAAAGATATTTTCTAAGGAAATCTGCAAACTGCCGCGCCAACCCACATCGATTAGCCCAAAGGCTGCGCCATCTAGTAGTTTTTCCTGTTGCAAATATGCCTGTAAGATTTTGCGCTTTTGCTCAGCCACATTCAGCACAAGTTCCTGCAATTGCTGATGCGATTCTAATTTACGGCGTAAAGCCTGACGCTCTGAAGCTTCTAAATTCTGTTGCCAAGTTGCCAATGGATAGCCGATCGCCTCAAAAATAGGTTGGGCATCCTGCTGATTGAGACACATCCGTTTTAGTAAACTATCAATACTAAAGAAATTCGTATCATCAAACATCCATTCCCAAAAAGCCTTATTAATCACAGTTAGCCCTGGCATCCGTAAGGCTTGACGGCTGACATAGAGATAGCGCAATTCCACTTCAGGATAAATTTGTGGTGCAAGTTCCTTAGCGATTTGTAATAAAATTTCGCCATCCCTTGCCAAAAAATAGAGTCTAGCTAGTTTTTGCGCCTTCGCCCGTTGCAAAATCCAAATTACATAGGTCGTTAAAATTGGAGCCGCCACTGAAGTGGCAATATCCCGCAATACTCTCTGTTTAGAGTTCTGCGCCGTGATATGGAGCCTTGCATAGCGAGAAATACCTGCCCAAAGGGAACTAACACCCTGAGTTTCTCGATCATATTTCTGCAAAATTGCTTCATAGCGATTGGGATTAGCATCATTAAAATGAACGGCTTTAATGCCCAATGAGCGCGGCCGATCCACATCTGATCGCTGACTATTGCCCGTATGAATCAATTGCGCTGGCTTAATCCGTAAGTCTTGCAGCACATGGGTAAATAAATCCCCTTTGCCCTTAGATTTACCGATTTCCGAAGATACATATAGGCGATCGCCCTCTTGCCAAAAATTATGCTGCTTCAGTCTCGCAATTATAAATTCTGAAGGTAAATACATATCCGAGATGAAGACCACATGGGGATGCGATCGCCTTGCTTGCAAAAGCATTTCATCGGCTTGGTGAATTGGCACTAAGTATTTTGTTTCAATTGTTAGCTCTAGTTGTTGCAGTTTATTCGCCAGATCATCACTTAGCTCTAATTCATTGGCGAGTTCGCGATAGATTTGCGAGAAGGTCGCTTCAATTTGATTGGTAAATAATCTGGCGCGGCGATCGGCATTGACCCTTGCTTGATAAAGAGGATTAGGACTAATATCTAACAACCCCTGCTGCACCGCGTTCTCTGCATAAATGCGGAATATTTGCATCGGATTACTAATCCAGCGTGTTAGCAAGGTATCGAAGACATCGAAGCTATAAATTGTTAAGGTCATTGGTGAAACCCCAAAATGATTTTAAGTGAACCCATGAGAATAGATAGCGCTAAGTACTATTATTCTTATTTTATTTTTATTTATTATTTTTGCTTATGGAATGGAGCCAGAACCTTTAAAAAGTCCTGCGTGAGCTTGGTATAGCTCATATCTTCTTGAATTGCCCTGCGATCAAACCGTAAGGGTGTACCCGCCATTTTCGCCGCCATTACTTCACTAATTACTTTACTCATGGCGGCTATGTCTTTGGGATTGACGATCCAGACCCCAGGTTTGTCATGGAGATAGTTCCAATTTTCGCCCTTAGGGATCGCCGCTAAAATTGGGCGATCGGTCATCAGATATTCATAGGTTTTCACAGAAATGCGCCCGCCATAATCACCATCGGGGCGATCGGGCAGGGTTAGCAGTAATAAATCCGCCTGTCTAGCGATCTGGATTACTTCTGAATGTTTGGTTTTGCCAAATACTTCCACTAATAGCTGAAGATCGTGCTTCGCTAATACCTGCTTAACCACATCATCGGGAAAAGTATTGCCATAGATCTTTAGATGCAATTTGTCCTGCCAGAGTGGGTTTTGCGCTAATACTGATTGCATTGCCTGACCAACAAAAACAGGGCTAGAACTGCTATAGTCAACCTTAGCACGATAATAGCGTCCCCATTCTTGCCATTGGTGATAGAGATTTTTGAGAAAAGATTTAATAGAACTTTTGCCTTGTTCCTGTTTGAGAAATTCGTACCAGCCATTCATGCCGCCTGTGTAAATAATATTAAATTCAATATTAAATTTCTCTTGATTATTTTCTTGATTTTCCCAATTATTTAAAGTATCTGGACTGTCATAATTAAGAGGATCAATCCCACAGCGAATCAAGTGGAACTTAGATTGATGCTCTGGTGCTTGGCGCTTTTGGGCAAGTTCTAAATTGACCTGTGATACATATACCAAAGCATCAGCATGACGACCATAGAAATATTCTAGCCACATTTCGAGACGATGGTGCAACCATGTGGGGGTATAGGCGTGCATATCTGTACAGCTAATGGAATCATTGAGATTGAAGATCAATGGTAAGCCTGTGAGCCATTTTAGCCACACTCCAATGAGGCTGGCGGAATAGGGCATCAGAAACACTAAAATGACATCGGGCTTCTCTTTTTTGATAATTTGATAGCCTTTGATCAGGGCTGGCAATACCCAGAAGATCGAGCGATCGGGCCATACTAATAAATCGTTAATTTTCGAGAGCTTTAATTTATTAAATAAATCAATTAATAGTTGGGGAACCCAAGGCTTCACAACATAAATCTTTGCTTGCTCATTTATATAAGCATTTTCTGTATCAGTTAAGCCGATAATTTGCCAGTCTTTTTGGAACCCTGTTAGCAGTTTGGAGACGCGATTGGCTAAGGGATTGATTTTGGGGGGATAGATATGGGAAATGCAGAATAGGGTGGCAGTTGGTTGATCGGGCGATCGCATTTCTATATTTTGCTGTTCTAACGGAGAATTATTATCATTCATAGATCTTGAGGATTTTTGGGGATTTTAAAGTGATTTAAATCGTATGATTCACGCCCATCCAAAACTTATGCCTTACATCGCTGACATAGTGACGCATGGCGATTTTGGGTTTAGAAGCTTTATTGACAAATTGATCGGCGTAGATAAATTGATCATCCACATTCATAATGTATTTGTCCTTTGGTAGCGGCACACCTTGGTTATATTTGATCGTTAAATTGACAATAGTTTGCTCAGAAAAGTAATTCGGTGGTTCCGCAAGCTGGGCTAAACGAGCCACAGGCTCCTGCCAGTTCAATGCTTTTTTAAAAAGAACGAACCCTGCATTAATTGGTTCCTGCATTTCCTGATCGGTATAAATCAAGCGTTGATCAAAGGAAGTTTTGCAGTCGGGGAGGTAATAAGTGTGCGTATCGGGGGCGATCGCTAATTCTGCTAAGTGGGTTGCCCCTTCAAAAAAAAGAATATCCGAATCGGTGTATAAAGTTGCGCCATCAATGGGAATGGACATGAGGGCGGCGAGTTTTTTGCCCATTGCCTGTTGAGAAGCGTAAGCATAAACGGAATCTGGTAAATCTTCCCTTTGAAATTTGGTTAGAAGCTGCACATCTACGCAGGGATGCACCTGTTGCAATAGGGCAATGCTAGAGGCTGTATAGCTGCCATCGGACATAATCGTGAAAACATCGGGAATGCCCACATAATTTAAAAAGGAGCGCAGACTGGCAACCTGTTCTGGTAAGTCTCTTTCGCAGGAGAGGGCATAAACTTTGATGGGGACGCGGCGCTCTTGCTTAATCGGCATCACCGCAATTTTGGCAATGTTAGATCGATAGCGCGATCGGAGAAATTTTCCTTGTATTCTGGCGCTGTGATAACCAATATTTACCATCTACCGCTCCTCGCTTTTACCAATTGTTTGATTTCGCCTAACGCAAAACTAAAAAAGCCTGATTACCGACATCAATATAACCTACGCTGTACACACAAGTCTCTCTGACTAAGCTTTAAGGTTTTGATCCCCCCAGCCCCCCCTTGAAAAAAGGGGGATAATTTTCTTCTTCCCCCTTTGCAAGGGGGATTGAGGGGGATCTTTCGTAACTCATGCAGTCGAAGATTTAGTCATTTACAGTTTTATGCTGCTATATTAAGAAATGTAACATTTTTTTGGCGCAAGGTAGATATTGTCAAGCGTCTAACCTATGTGAACCCGTTATGGATAAAAACTATGGAATGGAAGCAGGTTGAAGATAATTGGGTATTGACACCCGCTAAACCCAAGGGCGTAATCCACTTTTTGGGTGGTGCATTTTTTGCGGCTGCTCCCCATGTTGCCTATAGTCGGGTTTTAGAGCAGCTAGGACAAAATAATTATGCGATCGTGGCGACCCCGTTTTTGAATAATACTTTTGACCATCGCCAGATTGCCCGTGATGTACATACCTCCTTTCGCAAGGTGCGGAGTAAACTGTTTCTGGATTATTTTCCTGTATTTGGCTTGGGGCATAGCATGGGTTGCAAAATCCATTTGTTAGTCAATAGCCTCTATCGTCCTAGCCGTGTGGGAAATATTTACATTGCCTACAACAATTACAGCGCCGATCGCTCGATTCCCTTTTTCAAGGAGCTATCCAATACTATTCCTGAGATGTCAGCGATGGAATTTACGCCTAGCCCCAAGGAAACCGAAGAGTTAGTAAGGGCAAACTACGAAACCAGCAAAAATTTATTGATCAAGTTTATCGATGACGATATCGATGAAATATCCACTCTTGCCCAAATCCTTAAGCAAAAATTTCCCAATACCGTTAGCCTAAATACCCTTAAAGGCACTCACCTCACCTCCATGGGCATCGATCTCAAATGGCAAGCTGGCAATAGCTTTTCCCCTGTCGATGCGATCGCCCAATGGGTAAAGCAAGAAATCCATAAAAATAATCAGACCCTAGAGCAGGTGCTGCTGGCTTGGCTTGGCAAGCAGTAGTCAAGTACTTGCCATTTCGCACCGACTACTTTTTTGTGGTTTACCATTTCTTGGTTTTGACTGTATCATCAAGTTACATAAAGCCACAGCATCTTTCCTATGGATATAGCGATCGCCCTCTTGCAAAGATATAGCTTCGACCTTGGCGGTTATACGATCAGCGATCTGCAAAGATTATGGAGCCGTTTTAAACCTGATTGGCTCCGTCAAGCGGTCATTGAAGCTTTATTTCAAGGCAGATATAAAGCCGTGTCAGTGTATCAAATTTTGCAACTATGGGAACGCAAGGGAGAGACACAACATCGCTACAACAGTGAGTTTGAAAGGTTGGTCTGTGATGACGTGGCTGTCACCTATGGAGAGCGCCTGTCCCGTAAGTCGCCGACTGTAAAAAAAACGGCGATCGCTGAGATTTCACCAGCTCCCCTGTCAGAGTCCCTCTCGCAATCTGCACCAAAATTGATAGAAGCTTCTGCAATTGACCATGGTCACGCGAGCTTGCAGTATAGTTTGCAATACCAAAAGCTTCAGGCAATCTCTGGCACAACCAGAAGGCAAAGCGATCGTCCCGCCCCAACACCCAAGACATTACAGGCGCATTCCAACGGTAACGACACCTATGCCACCGCCTATATGAATATGACCCTGCTTTCTGAAAGTTCGTTGTTTGTGGATAAATTGCGCTCCATGTGCAGCGATCGCCCTGTTGTTGCAATTCGCGAAAATGCTGGTGCAGTCTCGTAAGCCATGGTTAGAGCGAATTGCGGCACGAAGTGCCACAATTCGCCCTTTGAGTTTATGGCAATTTAGGATATTGCCGAAAGTTAGGCTTGCGTTTTTCTAAGAAAGCTTGTTTGCCTTCCTGTGCTTCTTGGGTCATGTAAAACAACAGCGTGGCATTACCCGCCAACTCTTGAATGCCTGCCTGTCCATCGCAATCCGCATTAAAAGCTGACTTCAGGCAGCGAATCGCGAGGGGACTTTTATCAAGAATTTCCTGCGCCCATTGAATGCCTTCGGTTTCTAACTGTTCCACTGGCACAACCTTATTTACTAGCCCCATTTCTAGCGCTTCCGCCGCATTGTATTGGCGGCAGAGATACCAGATTTCCCTTGCTTTTTTCTGCCCCACCAGTCGCGCCAAGTAAGAAGCACCAAAGCCACCATCAAAACTACCCACCATTGGCCCCGTCTGTCCAAAGATGGCATTGTCGGCGGCGATCGTGAGGTCACAGACAACGTGCAGCACATGACCACCACCGATCGCATAGCCAGCCACTAGGGCAATTACAGGCTGGGGCATCGTGCGGATCAGCCTTTGCAACTCCAATACATTGAGCTTTGGTACACCCGACTCAGAAATATAGCCACCATCGCCGCGCACTTTTTGATCCCCGCCCGCACAAAAGGCATATTTGCCATCGGGGGCAGGGTTTGCCCCCGTCAGCAGTACCACGCCAATTTCCGTATCTTCCCTTGCATCGGTAAAGGCGGCGATCATTTCGGTGATGGTTTGCGGACGAAAGGCATTACGCACATGGGGACGGTTGATCGTCACTTTTGCCATGCCATCGGCTTTGTGGTAGAGAATATCTTCAAATGTGGCGGCGCTCTGCCATTTTGTCATAGTTTTGTTGTCTGGTAGTTCAGGAATGATCATACAGCGCTTTGCGCTCAAATCCAAACCAAGAAAGATCTTGAAAGCCTTGCTTCGCAAAGCTTTCAAGATCTTTCTTGTGGTTCGTCTGATCGGTAATTGCTGTCCGCTCTTTTGGGGAAACTGCTAGTCAATTTCATTGGCGAATACTGTGGCGATCGCCCGTTTGGCATCGGTGCGAAATTCCTGCACATTGACCCGACTCAGCAAAGTCACGGCAGCCACCATCACCAGTGCTTCGCAAATAAATACAAAGCTGTAGGCAAGGGTTGAAGTGCTAAATATTCTTTTGCCAATGTCTAAAACTATGCCGCCCGTAACCGTTGCCAAGCCTCTAGCCACAGCTTGAGATAATCCCCAAGCACCAATAAAAGTACCTGCGGTTTCGGCGGCGGTGAGGTCGAGCATGAGGCTAAGTGCGCCTGAGGTGGTGATCCCAGAGGTGAGTCCAAATAGGGCGAGGGAGGCTTGCAGCGCCCAAGTTTTTTGGATGAATCCTGAAATGATCAAAAATACACAACTAGCAGCAACCAAATAACAGCCAATGCGGGTGGCGCGTTCTTTGCCCAAGCGTGGCACGACTAAAAAACCTGCGGAACTTAATCCCACTAAAGTCCCCATGCCAAAGGCGGCATTTAATTGGGTGGTGGCACAGATGCTCATGCCGAAGACCGCACCGCCATAGGGTTCCATAATTGCATCCTGCATAAAAATCCCGATGGTCATCAGTAGCAAGAACACAAAAAATAATCCTGTTTGCCTACTGGCGGTGAGTACGCGCAAAGCGTTAACAAGGCTAAGTTTATCTTCGGTTTTGCCATGAATGAGATCGTTTTGGGCAACCCGCAATTTGTAACGTGAATATTTCTGCTCGATGCCATAGGTGGCGAATACGGCGAGTCCGATTACTGCCGCAGGGATGATCACGAATACTAAGTTAATTGCCTTTTGTAAGGTAGCGAGGCGATCGCCATTGGCAAAGAGCGAAACCTCATTGGGGGGTGCACCCGTGCAGGGCAGTAGCCGCGAAACCGTGATCGCGCCAATGACAATGCCCACCATCAACATTGACCAAACGATCCCCACTAATTTTGAGCGCTCCTCTTCATCGGAGATATCCACCAACATCGCCGCGAATGGGGTGGAGCTAAGGCTAATCGCCATGCCATAGAGTCCAAACATCGCCGCCAACAGCACCACCCAACCATAGGTAATGCCATTCCAGCCAATCTCGTAGACACTACGCCCCAACTGCCACATCACCTGTGTGGTCAAAAAAGCGGCGATCGCAAAGAGGACAGCACCGATCCACACATAGCCTGAGCGATGGGTTCCCCAAATCGTTTTAGCATCGGAGGTTTGCCCAAACCAGACCCGTGCTGGCGACACAAATAGAGGCATAGAGATAAAAATTGCGGTTAGGGTAGCGGGGATCGCCAGTTCATTGATCATCAAACGATTCAACAACCCTGCCACCAACAAAGACATGATCCCTAAGCCCATTTGAAACAGCCCCACCCGAAACATCTGCAAGAGCGGTAATTTTGGTGGTAATTTTTCTGGATTTAAGTTCTCTATGTCAGCAGGACTATTCATGATGCGTATTTCTATAGGGGTATTTTAAAATTTCTAGAGCTATTGTAAGCATTCTGATAACTAGGTCAGCAAAGCAAAACTGGCGATAGCCATAATTCCGCAAAATTGCGCTGTTGCGATCGCTGGCTTGATCTATAGGCTTTGTCTGGAAGCCAACTAGATTAGAAAGAAGCGATCCATGAATTTTGGAATTACTAAAATAACCATAGGACTATTTTTGGCGCTAGTGCTATTTAGTTCCACAGACTCAGCCTATGCCGCCGATCCTGCAATTGCGGCAGAAGTTACACCCCATTCAACCGCACAGGCGATCGCTAAATCTAAATCCAGCAATCCTGAACTCAATGCCCAATTACTAATCGCCGCCAAAAATGGCGAACTGCAAGCGGTGCGATCGCTGATTTCACAAGCAACCGATGTCAATGTCCGCGATCAATATGGTTGGACACCTTTGCTTTGGGCTGCTATGAATGGACATACGGAAATGGTGCGGGTGCTATTGGTATCGGGGGCAAACCCCAACACGCGCAACAAATATGAATGGACACCGCTAATGTGGGCAGCAGGACAGGGTTATAGCGAAATTGTGCGATCGCTGCTCAGTTTTGGCGCAAGGATCAATGCTCAGGATCGCAATGGCTGGACTGCGATGATGTGGGCTGCTGATGGCAAACATACAGAAGTAGTGGCAATATTGTCAGCCAAAAATTGACCAAAAATACAAAGTCATTGATGGTTGGATGGTGAGCTAATTAGCAGCCTCAATAGGCTGTATTTCTTCGTTTTGGATATTCTGGGCTATTAACGCTTAACATTTTGTAATGATTTTGTAATAGCATAGAAATTAATTAAATCTAAACCTAAATCTATGCTGGAACCCTCTCCCATCCTAATTCCTCAAGACTATTTAGGGGAATGCTTGAGCCAAGAAGAATTTGCGCCCACCGATAGTTTTGTGCAGCGTCATATTGGCGCAGATTCCCACGAGATTCAACTAATGCTTAAGGCGATCGGTTGTGAGTCCATTGAGGAGATGATTGCAAGAACTGTACCTGCGGCGATCAGGATTAAACAGCCGTTGCAACTGGGGAAAGCGCGGGGGGAATATGAATTGTTGCAGGAACTCAAAGCGATCGCCTCTCAAAATCAAGTATGGCGCTCCTATATTGGGGCTGGCTATTACAACTGCATCACGCCCCCTGTAATTCAGCGCAATATTCTCGAAAGTCCTGGTTGGTACACCCAATATACTCCCTATCAGGCAGAGATTGCTCAGGGCAGATTAGAAGCTTTGCTCAATTTCCAAACCATGATTATTGACCTGACGGGGTTGGAAATTGCCAATGCCTCGTTACTAGACGAAGGAACGGCGGCGGCAGAGGCGATGACGATGGCGGCGGGGCTGGCAAAAAATAAAGGGAATAAATTTTTTGTATCTAGTAATTGTCATCCGCAGACGATCGCAGTGGTCAAAACCCGTGCCATTCCTTTAGGCATTGAGGTGGTAATCGCCAAGCATGACGCATTTGAGTTTGATCAAAATTACTTTGGCGCATTGTTGCAATATCCCGCCAGTGATGGCGCAATCTATGACTATAGCGAGGTGATCGCCGCGATTCACGCTCAAGGTGGCTTGGCGATCGTGGCGGCGGATCTGCTGGCATTGACCTTGATCAAAGCTCCTGGGGAAATGGGAACCGATATTGCGATCGGTTCGGCACAGCGCTTTGGCGTTCCCTATGGCTATGGCGGACCCCACGCTGCTTACATGGCAACTAAAGAGGCATATAAAAGGCAAATGCCAGGCAGAATGATCGGTGTATCTAAGGATGTGCATGGACAGCCCGCCCTACGTCTAGCTCTGCAAACCCGCGAACAACACATTCGCCGAGACAAAGCCACCAGCAATATTTGCACCGCCCAAGTGTTATTGGCGATTATGGCAAGTATGTATGCGGTCTATCATGGCGCTTCGGGTTTAAAAGCGATCGCCCAGCGCGTCCATCGTCTCACCGCCACCCTCGCCCAAGCCATCGAAAATGCAGGACATATTATTTCCCATACTGCCTTTTTCGACACAATCCACATCCAACCGCAAGGCATTGATATCAGCACCATCAAAGCCCGCGCCGCCACCAAGCAAATCAATTTACGGTATCTAGATAATCAAGCGATCGCCATCAGCCTCGATGAAACCGTCTCCAAACAAGACCTACAAGACCTGATCGAAATCTTTACAGCTAACAGCCAACAGCTAACAGCTAACAGCCAACAGCAATCTCCAATCCCCAATTCCCTAACCCGCACCTCCCCCTACCTCACCCATCCCGTTTTCAATTCATTCCATTCCGAATCGGAATTATTGCGCTATATCCATCGGTTGCAGTCTAAGGATTTATCCCTAACTACTTCAATGATTCCCCTTGGCTCCTGCACGATGAAGTTAAATGCCACCTCGGAAATGTTGCCTGTCACATGGGCAGAGTTTGGCAATATTCATCCCTTTGCGCCACTTTCACAAACCCAGGGCTATCAGGTTCTCTTTAAACAATTGGAAGATTGGTTAGCGGAAATTACTGGCTTCGCAGGTGTATCTCTTCAGCCCAATGCTGGCTCACAGGGCGAATATGCAGGACTGCTCACCATTCGCGCCTACCATCAACATCGCGGTGAAACTAATCGCCATATTTGCTTGATTCCCACCTCTGCCCATGGTACAAATCCTGCTAGTGCGGTGATGGCAGGCATGAAGGTGATTACCATTAATTGCGATCGCGAAGGGAATATTGATATTACCGACTTGAAAGAGAAGGCAGCAAAGTATCAGCATGAATTAGCGGCGCTGATGGTGACATATCCATCCACCCATGGCGTATTTGAGGAAGGCATCAAGGAAATTTGCGACATCATCCATTATTACGGCGGTCAAGTATATATGGATGGCGCGAATATGAATGCTCAGGTGGGCATTTGTCGCCCAGGAGACTTTGGTGCGGATGTTTGCCATTTAAATCTGCACAAAACCTTCTGCATTCCCCATGGTGGCGGTGGTCCTGGGATGGGACCGATTTGTGTCGCGCCACAGTTAGTTCCATTTCTGCCCAATCATCCCTTCAATGATGATACGAGCGATCAAACGGATGATTTCGCTAATACGGTTTCTGCCGCACCTTGGGGCAGTGCCAGTATCCTCACGATTTCATGGGTGTATATAGCTCTGATGGGCGCGAAGGGCTTGAAGTTAGCAACTGAAGTGGCAATCTTGAATGCGAACTATATGGCACATCGCCTTGCGCCCCATTATCCGATTCTCTATACGGGCAGAAATGGCTTGGTTGCCCATGAATGTATTATCGATCTCCATGATTGCAAGGCGATCGCTGGGGTGGAAGTGGATGATGTGGCAAAGCGGCTGATGGATTATGGCTTTCATGCGCCCACGATGTCATGGCCTGTTGCTGGCACAATGATGATCGAGCCGACGGAAAGCGAATCTAAGGCAGAACTCGATCGCTTTTGTGAGGCGATGATTGCGATTAAGCATGAGGTCAAGGCGATCGCCTCTGGTGAGATGGATCAACTCGATAACCCGCTCAAAAATGCACCCCATACCGCCGCCGCCCTGCTTGCTGACGATTGGAACCATCCCTATACCCGCCAACAAGCCGCCTATCCTGCCCCATGGCTAAGGGAGCATAAATTTTGGACGAGTGTGGGACGGATCGATAATGCCTACGGCGATCGGCATTTTGTCTGTTCTTGTTTACCCTTGGAGGCATACAAAGACTAGTATTTCAAATATCTTTTACCAAACCCTTGGCTTAAAGTCTGGGCTATTCGCAATAATTACCGAATCCCCTGCGGGTTGAATTAGCAATAGCCCTTCTTGGATGGCATATTCATTGACTCTTTCATCGATTTTAATACCCGCGACTGCTCCATAGAGTCTGTCATGTTTTCGTTTAGGAAATGCTTTCTTAAAACGTTCTAGGGTTTCTAAAAATCGTTTGACATCACGAACTTCCAAATGCGATTTTACTTCAATACCTTTTTCTTGAAATAGTCTTGCGGCGGCGGGTTTGATCAGATTTTCCACAAAATCTCCCCATCGACTCGTTAGCCCTCCTACTTGTTTGTTGGTTTGGGCAACTTGGATAGCTAGCTTAGCAATTTCTTGGCTGGTTTTTTCGAGTTGCTGGTCGATAGTCCGTTGACGCTCCTCAAAGCTTTCTCCCAATACTGACTCCAGTTCGGCGCGGCTACGTGTATCTGCACCTCCAGAGGCGGCATGGAGTGGGCTTTGCCTCCTGCCAACCCGAACTCACGTTAAATAGCGATCGCCAATTACTATAAGCTATCAGGATATTCACCCAATTCTCGTAGACGCGCCGCCAATCTTTCAGCCCTAAGTTTTTCAGCCTCAGCCCTTTGCTGTGCGGCTTCTTCAGGCAACAACACCAATGCACCCGATCGCTCGTAAAAGCGGAGCCAAGTTAAAGTCTCCCGATCTATTGTTCCCTGCCAAGTTCCTAGCCATAGCCCCAAGGACTCACACCATAGCCAACCCTGTTCATCGGCGGCGATCGCTTGGTAATCATTATTTCGATGCCATCTCTGTAACGAATTTGGGTCAAAGGGGTTATAAACAAAATAGTCTTGGGTCTTGAATATGCGATCGTACAACTGCTTCTTTAACCCCAAGTCGACATTGGCAGTGCTAGGAGACATCAGTTCAATAATCGTGTCGAGATAACGTCCTTCTTCTTCTATCTCTTTTGTTTCTGCTATTTCGCTAGTCGTCTGTTGGGAAATTGTGTTAACCATGTTTGAGAGCCAAGTTTGAGAACTAAGTTTGAGAACGAGCGAGATCAAACGGTATCAATATCTTAGCGAATCAGATTTTTAAAACAGGTCTTCCCAATTGAAAATCACTTCTGGAAATGCATTAATCGATAAAGTGTCACCCTGTTCATAGCGCCTTGTTCGTTTATAGCCCGATGCCGATGGTTGGCAATATCCTTCAATAATTTGCTGATTTACATCAAACAGCCACATTTCAGGAATACCATTAGCTGCATAGAGTGGCATTTTCACATCGCGGTCATAGGCGATCGTGCTGTCGGCAACTTCGATAATCAACAAAATATCGTCTGGCGTTGGTAAAGCATTAGCGTAAAAATCATCACGCCATTTGAGAATGGCAAGATCTGGCTGGGGTTGAGAATGATTGTTGACGATAATCGGGTTTTGCGTCCAGACAAATGCCCTATCCCCTAATTTAATTTGAAAATATCTTGTTGTTCTTGCAACACAAGCCGCGTGCTTGATACCAATCGGGGACATTTCTCTGATTTCTCCACTGATTAATTCATGGCGATCGCTGACAGCAAATACGCCTGTCTCGTACATAAGCTGATATTGCTTAGTTGTAAACTTATGGATATTGAGGCAAGGGTCAGAAATTACTAATTGGGCTGTCATCGAATTTCACCTAGATTTTGGTGGGTTTTGAGCAGACTAGGGTACAGATATTATTTTAGAGATTAGGGTTCTGCGATTTAATAAGTAACCAAATTTTTAGTGGCGCGGCGAAGCCGCGCCACTAAAAATCGGTTCTTTATTTTCTTGCGTAGCCCTTATGGCAAGAGGCGATCGCTTTAAAATAGAGTAGGCGATCACCTTCTCGCACCTTGAATAATGGCAAACATGGCAAATTAACGGACAAATTTCAGGCTCTCGGTATTCTTTACGAAGAAATCGGTGAATAGGCTTAGTACGGTGCGATCGCGGATTTTGATATTGGCGGTGAGAGACATCCCAGACTGGAGGCGAATTTCGCGATCGTTGACCTTGAGAGACTGCTTCTCAATTTCCACCTTGGCGGGGAAACGGTAGAAGGGATTAGCTTGATCGGGAGGCAGGGCATCGGAGCCAATCCAAGTCAACTTCCCTTTGACATCGCCAAATTCACTAAATGGGAAAGAATCTAGACGCACATCAACGGGCATTCCTTCCTTCACAAAGCCAATATCTTGATTGGTGATATATACCTTGGCGACTAACTGATCGTCAGGAACGATTTTCAGCACACTTTCCATCGTATTAGTATTTGCCACATAGCCCAAGCCTGCTTTCAATTCAAAGACAGTACCCGATGCAGGGGCGCGAAGTTCTTGATATTGCAGTGAAACCTGTGCCTGCTTGATTTGACCATCCACCTCTGCAAGACGCTTGCTATTGTCCACCAAAGCCTTAGTAAATTGACTATCGATTTCGGCGATCCGTTTGGTATTGTCGGCAATCTGTACGGTTAGCTCTTTGCGGGTGGTGTCAAAGGTGTTGGAAAGGCGAGATCGTCCCTCCGAGATCGCCGCATTGAGCCGCATTTCCTCCTGTTCCAACTGACGAATTTCTGACTCTGTATTTTGAACTTCTTCCTGCTGTTTCAAGAATTGAATGCGGGAGATGCCGCCTTGTTCTGCGACATCCTTAATGTCATTGAGAATGCGGCGATTAATTTCTAGAGATTCTAAACGCCCTGCACGGCGGGTGCGGGTTTGGTTTAGCTGTTCCGTTAATTGGGCGATGTTTGCCTCTGCCGCCTGCGCTCGCGAACCGAGTTCCGCCTGATTTGCCTGTAAGCGATCGAGTTGATCGCCCGATAGGCTGCCGCCACCGCCATTAACCTGCATCCGATAGAGTTGCGCTTCAGAGATCAATGCTTCACGGCTACGGGCTAATGCCAATACTTCCGCAGGAATTGTTAAACCAGAGGAGGGCAAGGGGGCGCGATCGCCATTGAGAATGGAGCGATAGAATTGATTCTCTTCGAGTAGTTGTTGCCGTAATTTGGTTAAAGATTCCAATTGTGCCTGTGCTGCGGTGGAATCAATGCGTAATAGCACCTGCCCTTCTTGGACTCTTTCGCCATCCTTGACCAAAATCTCCTTAAGCACGCCATTGGCAGGGGCGCGGACTTCCTTGACTGCGCCTTGGGGTTCTAGTTTGCCTTGAGCGGGTACAGATTCCTCAATTTTTGCTACTGCTGCCCAGATTAGCCCCAAGGAAACGGAGCCAACTAACGCCCATAAAATGCCTGTGATCCATTTGGGCGATTGCCGCAGTACTAGGGGCTGGTCAAAGGTTTGTACCGCGATCGCCTGTTTTTCTTGGGTGACTAATTCGCCATTCTGCTCGCCCTGTACGACTAGCGCCGAATTAAGGGCTTGATCGGAATTGCCATTACTAGAGAGATTGGTTGGACTTTTGCTATTGCCATTGTTCATTTTTCTACACCATTAGGGATTTTATGTTTTTGTTAACAGCATTATCAAATGCGGAAATTACGATTCACCCGCCGCTTCCTGTTGGCAATAGAGGGTGTAATAGCGCTCGCGCATTGCCATTAAATCCTGATGGTTGCCCTGCTCAACGACTCGTCCCGCATCCATCACCAAGATCAAATCAGCATTATGGATCGTGGCAAGACGGTGGGTGATAAAGAAGACCGTGCGTCCCCGAAATTCTTCGGCAAGATTAAGGCTCACCTGTCGCTCAGTGTTGTAATCGAGGGCGCTAGTCGCCTCATCCAAAATTAGCAACTGTGGCTTCTGTAAAACAGTACGGGCGATCGCAATGCGTTGACGTTGACCACCCGATAGGGATGCACCCCGCTCACCCACACGGGTTTCATAGCCCTGGGGCAACTGCATAATAAATTCATGGGCGCAAGCAATTCTGGCGGCATCGACAATCTCTTCGGGCGTGGCATCGGCATTGGTTAAAGCAATATTTTCTTGCACCGTGCCATCAAATAGTAATGTGTCTTGCAAAACTACCCCAATTTGGCGACGCAAAGAATAAAGCTCCACCTTACTAATGTCGTAATCATCGATCAAAATTCGCCCCGCTTCAGGCTCGTATAGCCGCGATAGCAACTTGGTTAAGGTGCTTTTACCAGCACCGCTCGCCCCCACCACACCCACAAACTTACCCGCCTCTATATCCAAGCTGACATTATTAAGTTGCAAGTTGCCATTAGCTGCAAAACGGAAGTTCACATTTTCATAGCGTACTGCCCCCGTAATGGCAGGCATGGGGATATTGCGGCGACCAGTTTCTTCCTGCTCTTGAGGGTGGTTAATGATATCGCTGAGGCGCTCTAAAGATAGAGCAGTTTCTTGGAAATTTTGCCAGAGTTGGATCAGGCGCAATAGAGGCGTGGTGGTATAGCCAGCAATAATTCTAAAGGCGATCAACTGTCCTAGAGTGAGTTGATTGTTAAGAACTAGATATGCGCCAACCCATAGCAATAAAAGGTTAGAGAGTTGATTGAGAAATTGGCTAGTTGAGGCGGCAGTGGTGGAGGTGACGACATTCTTGAAACCATCGGATACATAACGGGCATAGCGCCTCTGCCATTCCCATCGCGAGTTTAGCTCAATACTTTGCGCCTTTACGGTTTGAATGCCTGACATCACCTCAACCAAATAGGACTGTGTGGCAGCATTGCGTTCGGCTTTGCTGCGTAATTGCACCCGAATGATTGGTGACACAATGAAGGTCAGCAGCGCAAATAGCGGTACTGTCGCCAATGCCACAATTGTCAGCAGCCAACTGTAAAAGATCATCACCACAATGTAGATCACGGAGAAAACCGCATCAAGGACTACGGTGAGGGCTGTGCCTGTCAGGAATTGGCGAATATTTTCTAGTTCCCCAATACGGCTTGATAGTTCACCAACCGATCGCTTTTCAAAGTAACGCAGGGGCAGCCGCACCAGATGATCGATGGTTTCTGAGCCAAGGGTGAGATCGATGCGGTTGGTGGTGTTGACAAATAAATAGGTGCGGAGGGCGCTAATTATTGCTTCACAAACGGCGATCGTAATCAGCAAAACCCCCAAAGTATTCAGGGTGGCTGGGGCATTTTGAATAATGACCTTATCGATTACCACTTGGGTAATTAATGGATTTGCCAGACCCAGCAACTGCACAAAAAATGAAGCGACTAATACGGTGATTAGCGTACTTTTGTAACGCTTGATCGATGGCCAAAACCAACCAATGCCAAATTTTTGTTTGGGCGTATCCTTGGTGGGCTGGATCAATAGCACCTGTCCAGACTGACCCCAAAGATCGGCAAACTGCGCTGTCTTTTTGGTAACGATGCCCTGCTCTGGAATCCCTAGTACCAATTCCCGATCGCCAGTTTTGTATAAAATCGCAAAGGTATCTTGCCAAGGGATCATTGCTGGGGTTGGCACTTGGGCGATCGCATTGGCAGGGATAGTCACCAACTGTCCATTTAATCCCATCAGTTCCGCCACCGCACCGCATAGCTGCAAAGACAACTTAGGAGTGCGCGAAAATTGACTATCGATCGCCCGCTTGACCACATGACGATAAAAGGGGATTTGCCAATACCTTGCCAACATTTGAAAACAAGCGAGGGAGGCATCAACGGGGCCGCGTCCATAAAAATGCGGATATTCTGTGCCTTTGGGATCGGGGCGATCGCCCACCGATGGTAATTCGGGCGCATAGGGAATATCGAGATCCGTAATCTGGCGAGGCTCTGGCACAATTTCCGCCTTCACCGCAAAGGTATCCTTGATCCCCAAAAGCCTCACCGAACCGCCCTGCGGCACAACCAACACATCATCAGCTCCCTGCACCTCAATGCGACTCCCCACAGGCATCGCCACCTTGTCCGCACCACTAACCAACCAGACAAAATCCCGATCCAATTGATTGAGGGGAATTTTACCAGCGCCCCAAGTGATCACCACTGCCTCTGTCAAAGCAGCCCGCGCCATCTGGGGTAAGTTGCTAGGAGCCTGCGCCCGCCGCTCCATTTCCGTTGCCAATAGATCAAATACCTCCACCGAACGGGGCTGCACCGCAAACACTTCTCGAAAAGCAGGGTCGCGATCGCAAAAACTCAAAAAATCTGCGGCTTCTAGAGCTAGGCAAGTACTTTCAACTGAGGCAATGACCGTTTCGCAGGCAACATTGCGAATTAAGCTCAAGCTGCCCATCACTGCGCCAGATCGAAGAATCTCTAAGGTTGCAGGGGCAGTAGATTTAGGGACTTGTCCCAATAATCGCGCCTGTCCTTCCATCAAAAATAGTACCTGTGCAGGCATGGTTTCCCGCCGCAAAATTACCTGACCCATGCGATAGCGTAAAGGCTGCACCCTTTCGCTGATCTCCTTAACAATCGAGCGATCGCAGGACTTTAGCTCAGGCACAGTAAGCAGGAAATCTTTAATGGGATTGGTTGTGGCTGTCATGAAGGCTTTAGTAAATATCTAACAAAGAATCTAGATAATTAAATCTAATGTCACCTTAGTATAAGTTTGGGGCTTTATAAGTTAAGGATTCTTTAAGAACTTCTTTAGTTAAAAGCCAACGGACTCCAGATCTTCAGAAAAATCTGCCAAGGTAACAAAAGATGGCGATCGCGGCTTACTGGCAGGTTTAGGCAGCGTGATTGAATCAATGCTTGATATCAGCCCCTCAATTGTATTTACCTCAAGGTTGGGAGATGAGTCCGTAACATTTGAAATATGACTGCTATCAACCGATTTGTCACCCGATTTGGCACCAAAGTTATTGAACAAGTCATCATCCGTATTAAATGTCAATGTATCGTCATTAATCTGCCGCGTTTTTATGGCGCTGTCACTGTCAAAATCATCGATTAAATCACCCAGAGACAAATTTTCTTCAGCTTGCATTGCTATTTTTGGGGCAATATTAGACTCACTATTGCTAGAGCCGAAGCCATCAAAAAGATCAAATCCAGATGCTTCTGGCATTTCCGATGGAATTAATACATCTGGGCTAATTAATTCATTGACAACAGATTGAGAGCTTGGCTGCTCTTGTTGCTTATGGGGCAGATCCTTAGCCGTCGTTGATGAGATGACAAAATCATCGAATAATGCTTCGGCTGTAATATTACTATCAATACTTACCTCCAGCTCGGTGACATCAGCGCTAGGATCTGGAGTAACGATCTCTGTCTCATCTATTAACGAGTCATTAATTACTGGCTCATTAATTACTGGCTCATTAATTACTGGCTCATTAATTACTGGCTTATTAATTACTGGCTCATTAATTACTGACTCATTTAATAGCTCCGCGATCGCCTCCTCTGATAGTTTCTCTGATAGCTGTTTTGACAACTGCTCTAGTAGATCTTGGGAAACGTCTTGTATTGGCTCAGCCTCTACCGCGTCAACTAATAATGCCTTTGATGGTGGTTCAGGCGCATTTTCGGAAATGGCGTTGGTAATTTCTTCGGCAAGATCAAGGGTAATACCCTGATGCCGATCCTGTTGTCTATTGGTTGCGCGATCGCCCCCATCCGCAGTTTGGGCAGGCTCTAGAAATATTTTCGTAACCAGACGCACCTTAGCCTTTTGCCACTGCTGTCCTGGTTGCAAAATTGATAGATTTTGAATCACTTGATCACCATGCTCATCGGTATGACTAGATTCAGCGATCGCATCGAGCAAACTTCGCAAATTAGGATTAGAAGCAACCGCCGCAAATAGGAAACTAGGCTTGCTGATCACTTGAATTAATTCTGTGAGCGTAGTTAAGCAGCGCACTGTCCCCACCTGCTCATCGGTGAAACGTACAATTACATCCTGATATTCTTGGAGATTTTGCTGAATTTGCGACAAACTCTGCACCAGAATAACTCCCTTAGATGTATTAGCGAGGTTGATGTTAGAAGACGGCATTTTCTGGCTCAGCAATGCTGGTTCGGATAATTCTGAGGCTATAATATCAGCATCAGAACTAGTCCTGTTCTCAGCATTATTTTCCATGCTCTGTAACGTTTCCCCCTGAAAATCATTACGGCTTTGATTGGGGCGCTCTAACTCAATCTCCTGCTGCCATGCTAGGTAATTATTATCGGAACGGTAGGTCAAGATTTTCAGGCGTTTGATCTTTTCCACCTGCAAAATCAACATTCCACGCTGAATAATTGTGATCACCGCTTTGGGGTTAGGAATTTGCGATGCATACAAAGATATTCTCAAACAACTGCCAGCTAGTTCGGCGGTGGCATGAATCCCCTTAGAGGCTAACGATCGATTGATCAAGGCGGCGATCGCTTGGGGATCACCCTGCTTTGCCAAGTCCATAACGCTTAGTTGTGTCATACCCTATTCCAATTGACTACAAATTTTCTCAGCGTCTGCAAATGTCCCACCTGTACATATTATCCCAATTCACGAAGGTGTGCTAACACTTTTGCGAATTGAAAACCAAACCCAGTGAGGGTTTTTCACAATCACATAATTATTATGATTTGTTTGCTATCAAACAACGATGGCACTATGCACTGTTCAACAAAACTTAATATTATGGGCTGTCGCGCCTTGCAGGGCAAAGCAGTGATTAAAAGTATAAAAAGCCTCAAGGAGATCACAAACTCTCAAACTTAAGCCAATAAAAAGGCTGAAAGTATTTGCTTTGCAGCACTTTCAGCCTCTTATAGATTGTTGAATTGGCAATTAAAACCTCAACAGGCTATATTGCATATCCCAGAATGCAGGAGCTTAAATGTAAATCCATTACATCTCTTGCAAAATTCTGGCAAAACATTAGTCTTCGTATAAACGACACTCATCAGCGTCGGGATTGTTATCGCAGTATATTTCTAGGGAGTTTTTGGGCTTGGCAGGATCGGGTTGTGTGGCTTCTTCTGCCAACTGCTCTAAATTGTTCCATGCTTCAGAACACTCCTTAGAGCCAGTGCCAGTGATGTCACAGATCTCTCTAGTCTGCTGCAATTCTTCTTTGATCTTTTCAGTGGTGATATTGCTCATGTGTTTTGTCTGATGTCTATAACTTTAAATGCTAACAGAATGATGCTTGATAGGCATCATACATCGGGAGTAGGAACGATGGGACTATGTTAAGCAATTCCTAAGCTTGAGGCAAACATACCTGCAAGAACGATAAATCCGATCCAAACATTCTGCCCAAAAGCGTTTTGGTAAAAGTCGGTGGAGATTTCGATCTGAGTCAGTTGCTTGCATTGCCATGCCCATATTAAGGCCGCTGTCAAGCAAGCAAGGTAATAGGCGTAACCAAGTTGTAAATCTTGACCTAGCCAAACCAAGCAACTAAGGGCGATCGCCAAAAATATTGCTATAGCAAACGTTACATATTTGCCAAAAAAGAGGGCGCTAGAGTTAACCCCAACCTTGAGATCATCCTCGCGATCGCTCATGGCATAGACCGTATCAAAGCCCATTGTCCAAGCGATTACTGCCGCCCATAGCTCCCAAGCATAACTATCCAGATTCCCTGTGACCGCACTCCAAGGGATGAGTACCGCAAAGCCCCAAGCGATCGACAAAACTAGCTGCGGCACTGCGAAAAAACGCTTGCAAGCGGGGTAAATCGCAATCACTGGCACGGCGGCAAAGCAAAGCCCAAAACTGAGGGGCGTGAGATATGTGGATAGTAAAAAGGCGCAGATGGTCGCCACTAGCAATACGCCGATGCCCACCTGTATGGATAGCGATCGCTCGGCAAGAGGGCGGTTTTTTGTACGCGCCACAAGAGGGTCAATATCGCGATCCCATAGGTCATTAACCACGCAACCTGCGGCACTAGTTGCCAAACTGCCAAGGATCACCACGACAATCATTTGCAGGGGTGGTAATTGCTGTTGGGACTTAGAGGCGGCAACCACTGACCAAAGTGCGGGCAACATCAAAATTAGGCGACCTGCGGGTTTATGCCATCGCAGAAGGCGGATCACTTTTAGCCATGTTGATTCTGGTGGTGGGGCATTGTGGCTAAGATCGGGAGTCATGTTTGGGGTCATGGCGAATTAAGCAAAGTTGCGGATTACACAAGTTTTCAGGATTGTTAATATTTTATTGGGCTACGAGCATCAATGTCAGCATCTATTATCTAAAAATTTTCACAAGAAACTTCATAGAAACTTTCATAAAAACTTTCATAAAAATATTTAGTAACGTTGCAGGTTATTGAAATGCTCTTAAAGAAACTTAATAAACTTAATAGATCTAGTTTTACCATTCCCAAGTCCATAACAGGCTTCATGCTAGGCATATTTCTGTCGATGGGAATAAGTGGCGATGGACGGGCGATCGCTGACAATAACAGCAATGAGTTAAAGAACGATCTGCAAACGGGGTTAATTGATCAATTGGGAAATGATCAGACCTGTGCAGACACTGGCGGTATTCTTGCCTATGCTGAGACTAAGGACTATGGGTTATACATTTGCGCGGATATTAACGATCCGCGTCAGCCAAAGCATTATCGCAGTGTCAATAAAAATGGCTCGCCTGGGGTGCGCCTAACCGCCAGAACCTATAACCCTAACCAAGGCAATTATTTCGAGTTTTACAATGGCGACTATGTATATATGCTCCAGTTACCATCAGCGCAGATTAAGCAACCATTGTTAGTTGTGGAGTTTCCCGATGGAGATGGCTATGAGCAGAAAATTACGCGCCTTTTGTTAAGTCAAGAATTGCTACAGCACTTGGCACTTCAATCAAATCGCCTAAGAGTCAAAACTTTCAATGTTTTTTAGTCTTTTACTTAGGAACCGATTGAATAGAGAAAAGTGCAACTCGTGCATCAATACATAAGAGCAAGGAATCAAAAATAGGGTTAGCAAAGTCGCTAGGGCTAACCCTGAGAAGATGACAATGCCTAAGGGTTGTAGAAATTCGCCGCCATCACCGCCCCCCAATGCTAGGGGAAAAGCCCCAACTACCGTTGTAATCGTTGTCATCAAAATTGGGCGTAATCTTGTGGGAGCCGCTTGCAGCATAGCTTGCATCCGACTACATTTTTGTTGATCGCGGATTTGATTGGCGAGTTCTACTAGCACGATCGCGTTGTTTACGACAATTCCAATCAGTAGAATTACGCCAATCACCACCATTACATTAATAGAACTACCCGTAACATATAGCCCAAAGATGCCCCCTGCCAGAGCTAGGGGAATTGTCAGCATAATTACGAGGGGATCGATAAGGGAGTTGTACTGCACCGCCATAACCACAAACACAAGGAAGGCGGCTAGTACACCTAAAACAATAAAAGCTTGGGAAAGATTGGCATTGGCAACTTTGGCGCTACTAGGCAAAACCGTCACCCCTTCTGGCAAAGTGACATTTTTAAGTATATCTTCTGTTTGCTGGAGTGCCTGACTTAGGCTTGCGCCACGCTCGATGCTGCCCAAAATTAAATAAACTTGGCGCTGGTTAATGCGTTGGATTTCACCAGGGGCGCGACCTTGGCGGATGGTTGCCACATCGGACAGGCGTACAGGGCGATTATTGCTAACAAATAGGGGCAGTTGTTGCAATTGTGAAGCATTTTGTCGCAAGGCGGGGGGAAGTTGTAACCGCACATCCACAAGGCGATCGCCGCGTTGAATTTGGGTTGGGACGGAACCCGTGATTGCAGCTTGCAAGGTTGCACCGATGGATTGCGTGGATAGTCCTAGGGATTGAATGCGTTCCCAATCAGGCAGGATCTGCAATTCAGGCTGTCTTGCGTCAATATCAGGACGGAAATTTGCGCCTGTGACCTTCTCCAGTTGCGTAAGTACCTCAGATCCCGCTTGTGCCAATAATTCGGGATCACTGCCCTGCAATACCACGTCAATGTCGGTGCGTGGGACTGGTGAATTATTCACAATAATGCCGCGCACCTGTCCAGGATTTACCCGCACCCGCACACCTGCCAAATTTAATTTAGCAATTTCGGCATTCACTCGCTGGATCATCCCCGTGAGGTCAGCTTGGGGTTTGAGGGTAATCGTACTGCCACCACGCAAGGGGTTAGCGGTAACGTTACTACCAAAGGAAGAGCCGCCAATGGTGGTAAAGGCATAGGCAACTTCGGGCTGTTGCAGCAATATTTCATCGATCATACCCATAACAGTGCGATTTTGAGCAAGGGTAGTGCCAGGAGGAAACTGAGCGCTAACACTGACATCGCCAGTTTTGACTTGAGGGATAATTTCTTGGGGCAGTTGCGACCCCATGATCAAACCGCCGCCACCAAGGATTGCAAATATGGCAACGATCACCAATAGCCGATAATGCACGATCTTGGCGAGAAAACCTGCATAACCAAGGGTGGCGGCGGCGAAACGATGTTCAAATGTACGCATGAACCAAGTTTCGTTGAGGCGGCTCGACCAAGGAATCGCCAATAGGCGGGAGGCTAACATTGGCACAACGGTCACGGAGATCGCAATGGAAGCGGCAACGGCAAAGCTAATGGTCAGAATTAATTGATTGAATAGTAATGATAAAAAACCACCAAGTAAGAGAAATGGCAAAATAACCACGAGGTTAGTGCTGGTGGAGGCTATCAGGGCAGATTCAACTTCTGTACTGCTGGCTTGGGCTTGATAAATTACATCAAAGTCACCTTCTCCCGCTTGAAATTTGCGCTTCATACGATCCATTCCAATTGTGATGTTTTCTAGCATGACAATGGAATTATCGACAACAATACCTACGCCTAGAGCCAATCCTCCTAAGCTAAATAGATTGAGGGAGAAGCCAAAGATACCCATGCAGATCACGGCGGCGAGGGTGGCGAGGGGTATGGCAAGGCTGATAATCAGGGTTTGACGCAATGAACCAAGGAATAAAAATACGGCGATCGCGGCGAGGGCTGCCCCGATCAAGCCCGATGAGATGACATTGGCAACGGAAGCTCTTATTAATCTTGACTCGTCAAGGGTGGCGGTTAATTCGGCATCATCGGGAATTATCCCCCGATCTTGTAATGATTTAATCTTCTGTTTAAGGCGATCAATTACTTCAATTGTGTTGGCATCAGCCTGTTTGGTGACTACCAATTTAATTGCTTCGACCCCATTCAGGTTCGAGAAAACTCTTTGTTCTTCAGTACCATCAATAATCTCGGCAAAGTCCCTAAGATATACCTGTTTAACCGTGCCATTACTATTCTGAGTGGCATTGCGGACAATAAATGAAAGATTCTCAATCTCGCGCACATTTTGGAACTTACCGATCGCTCTGGTTAAAGGCTCCACCGCGCCATTGCGTAAACGGCCTGATGAAACGTCAATGTTGCGATCGCGCAGGGTATTAACCACATCGTTAACATTTAGCCCCAAAGCTTGCAGCCTTTGCAAGTCGAGATTAATTTGTACCTCCTCTTTGACCCCGCCCACCACATCAACCCCAGCGACCCCTGGGACAATCGCCAGTTCTCGCCCTAGTTCTTCATCGGCGAAGATGCGTAACTGCGATAAAGAGAGGGAAGGGGAAGAGAGCGAAAATTCATAAATTGGTAATTGTGAAGGATCGAACTTGAATATGCGAACATCCTCGATCTCGTCAGGTAAGCGGCTGCGCCCTCGGTTGAAACTGGCTACGGCATCATTGAGGGCTTGGTCAACATTACTACCTGCCTCAAAAAATAAATCAACCCTGACCTGACCTTCACGGGTACGGGAAAAGAGTTGGTTGACCCCTTCCGTAATTGCTAAAACCTCTTCGAGGGGTTTGGTAACTTCCGTAATTGCCACCTCTGGCGTAATCCCAGGAATGCTAACCTGTACACCAATACGCGGATAAACGATTGCAGGTAAGAGATCTACTTGCAATCGTCCGATATAAAAAGCACCCATCACCAAAATGGCGATCGTTAACATCAATGTGCCGATGTGACGGCGAATGGCTAAGGCACTGATACTAAAGCCAACAGGTTGCGGGGCTACACTTGGCGGCGCAGATTCTAGATCGCTCATGGATTACCTCTTGACTAATTATGAAAATTAAGGAAATTAAAGGTCTGACAACACGCTAATCTTAACCGTATCGCCATCTTTGAGCTTGCCGCCACTGCGTACCACAACGCGATCGCCCTCTTGCAGACCCGAACGGATTGCCACTTTGCCATCACGGCGATCGCCTAGAGTGACTTTTCTTGCCACGACCTTAGGTGCTTGGGGATCGCCCGTCAGTACAAATAGGGTGGCTGGCTGTCCACCATCTGCCTGATTGGGCTTGCCACGGGTTGCACTATTGCGAGAGCCTTTAGGATTCTTAGAGTCAGCTTGAGGGGTTGGGGCAGCAGCAGGTGATGCTTGCGTTGCAGGATTCGCCGATGGGTTTGGTTTGCCCCTCTGCCCAGAACGACCTGACGCTTCTAAGGCAGTCTCGGCGATGACGATCTGTTGAGCTTGAGTATTGGCAAACTGCACCCTCGCAAGCTGTCCACTTCCCAATCGACTATCGCGATTAGTTACTACGACCTCCACAGGGATTAATCTTGCCACCGCATCAGCCACAGGGGAAATGCGCCGCACCGTACCCGTAAATTTTTGATTGGGAAAGGTGTCAAATTTGACATTTACGGCTTGATTGAGACGAATATTGCCGATTTCCAGTTCGGACACCTGCACGATTACTTTAACTTCGCTAAAATCACCCAACTTCACCACCTCATTACCCGCAAATAGTAAGCTGCCAGTCTCGCTGACCCGCTCTAAGACAACGCCATCAAAGGGAGCTGTGATGGTGGTATAAGACTGGCGCTCCTGCTCCCTCAATCTGATTGCTTCTTGGACTAAAACCCTTTGCGAAGAAGAACCCACCGACTGCTCTTGCAACTTTACCTGTTGTTCTGCCGATCGCAATGCCTGCTCTAGGGTTTGTCGCTTTGTGATCGCTGTTTCAGCAATTTGAGAGGAAACTGCGCCCTCTTTCGCCAATTGAGTAAAACGGTTGGCATCCAGCACCGCCTGTTGATATTCCAGTCTGGCACGTTCCACTTGGGCGCGGGCATTACCAACGGCAGCATTCGCCTGTGATACTTCCGCCTCCCGCGCTGCCACTTCCGCATCTGCTTGCAAAACTGTTGCCGACAGCACCGTATCATCTAGCTGTCCGATGATCTGCCCCACTTCCACACGATCGCCCACATCCACTGCCAAATCTAGCAATCGTCCTTCGATGCGCGATCGCACTGCCACTTCACGGATCGGTGCAGTTGTACCTGTGTATTCGGCATTTTCCTGAAGGACACCCAACTTGGCAACCGCAACATCTACAGCTATAGCTTGTTTTTGGTTTTGTGGTTGCGCTTGGGTAGCATCTTTTGCAGCATTACAGCCAACTGTGCCAACTGATAAGCCAGCGATCGCCACTAACGTCCAAATAGCTTTCATAGGAATATGAGGGGAAAGAGGGCAAATGTTAAAATTTATAAAGACATTCTAAAGTATTAAGGTTTGCTTACAACTATAAACCCTTGGAAATCACCCGATCGAGTTACAGCCCATTGGGTCTTGGGGGGACTCCCGAAAGAATTTAAAAACCTCTCTCAGTGCCGCATTTCAAAATATTTCTAGATTGTTAGTCAATGCTTCGTGCTGTATCAAGGCGGCGCAAAATTGAATTTGTGGGGGTGGTATTAATTATTTCTGAAATTGAATTTTCGGCACTGAATTTTCCAGATGTCGTAGTAGCGGCGATATCGCGAAGAATGCCATGGGCAAGCATCGACAAGCCGATCGCTGTAATCAAGATTTCGGCAAGATTTTGAGCTGTAATCAGCCAATCTGCGCCGCGATCGCTGCCCATTAGCCCTGACAAAACCGCAATCCCCAAAATCAGCAAGAGCCAAATATAGCCCTTTTGAATGGGATATTTATTAACTAAACTGAGACCCAAAATGCTGCTGATGCTGCCAGCGATCGCGGCATCTAACCATTGCCAAGGAGAGCAGAGTAAGGCGATTGCCTGCACCAAAAACAATGGGGCAACGATCGATCTCCATGCCATTTTCTGCATATACCTAGCGATGACAGCCCTTTGAATTTCTAACAGCGATCGCAATACATTCACTGATATTAATGATTTCCCCTCTAGGTTCAGCAGATCTAAGATGCGCGATTTGAGAGTCTGCACATCGGGTTTTGGCTTTTCCCAAATTTCTTGACGATCTTGGCGATCGGCATATTGCACCCTTACCCGCAAGGGTTGTGGCTCAGCAACGGTCAAAATAATTTCCGATGGCGAGATTAATTTTTGTAATTCAGCACTCTGTAAGGACTGATGTATAACTTGCCGATCTAGGTCTGTATAGAGGTCGGTCTTATTAAAAACCAGCAGAATTGGTTTAGCGCAGCTCTGCAATTGGGCGATCGCCTCCTGTTCTAAGCGCGTCATCGCCCCTGCAATCACAAACAAGATTAAATCCGCTTGCTTAGCAGCATCCAGCGCGATCGCTGCCCTTATTGCACCATCAATTTCATCAATGCCTTGGGTATCGATCAATTGCAGGTTGATTTTTTTAGATGTGGGTTGCCAATCATAGGTGATCACATCTTGGGTCACGCCATTGATTGCACCTGTTGCCCCCAAGCGATCGCCCAACAACGCATTAACTAGGGAAGTTTTACCCGTTGATACTTTCCCAAATACGGCGATCGCCATGGTACAGCGATCAATTTTAGATATTAAGTTCTCAATTCTTTGGGTCTCAGATTCCTCAAGCTCCTGCCTAAATAGCTTTTGATAGCCAATTAGGCGATCGCGCACCAATTCGATATTCATGAAATATTCACACAACAAATCATCTCTAGCCGACTGGTGAGATGAGCTTACAGAAATCCCACTGCGCCGCCTAGCAGTATGCCCATAGCCGAGATCAATATTGGATGAATGACGATCGCCCAAATTAAGGGGATTTGGATACCCTCGCAGAGGGGAAAAGCTAAACGGGCGATCGCCGCATTCATCAATAGGAAACTAATAACCCAAACAGGGATCAAACGCAGATTTAGCCCCACCAGAGCGATCCAAGTAAATATATTGGTGATCGCCACAATACCTACCCCCTGCACCCATGCCCGCCCCGAACTAATGGGGCGATCGGTTGAAATCCAGACCAGCCCTAGCCATGTCAAAGATGCTAGCAATCCACAGGCGATCGCATCAAAAATAAACTGCATAAATTATCCTATTGCTATTCATTTAGCCATTTTAGAGCTACTCAATTCTAGCGGGAATCCCTTGACGGCGAAGTTGTTCTAGGCTTTGCTGAGCGGCATTAGGATCACGATAGGAGCCGACCTGTACCTGTCCATCAGGGCGTACAAAAGCGTTCTTTTCCACCTGCTGAGCGCTAGCAGCATAGCCATTTTCTACCACTACTCGATAGCTAGCACTAGGAGCCGATGGGGGGACGGTCTGAGGATTAGCAGACAAGGGGGCTGCATATTTGACAGCAGTTCTTGCAGGGGCGGCAGATTTGGGAGCGGCGGCGGCTGTTGGCGCGGCTGGGGCAGAACGGCTGGGAGTGCTAGCACTAGAATTACCGCTAGGGCTAACGCGCCTAACTGGTTGGGGTGCAGGCTCTCTGTAGGGTTCCCTCGCGGGAGGATTGTCGCGATCACTTGGTTCGGGTTCGCGCTGGATCGGCGCTAAAACTGGAGAGAAAGGGGCAGCAGCAGTCGGGGCTGAACGGAAAAAGTTTGTGGATGGCACTGTTCGCAAAGAACTTGGATTCCCATTCGGCACAAATAGTCCCGATGGCTTGACGCTCGAATTACTACCTAAAGCATTGGTTTTATTAATTGTGTCGGTTTTCAGATCTGCTTTAGGATCAATTTTTAAATTTTGTTGATTGAGATCACTCAAACTAGTTAAGGGGCGATCGCCGCTCGTAAATGGCACAGGGGAAATCAAAGCCTGATCGACTTTACTAGCGGCATTATTCACCACATTAGGATCAGCAAGGGACTGAGAAGAATTAGAATTATGATCTGGCTTAAATAACTTCATGACACTAGAAGGATCAACCAGCAAGTAACCGATCGCCGCACTAGAAAACAGCAACAGCAACAAAGAAATAATGCCCACTGGATTTAGCAAGCTGTGCAAAGCGCTTTGGGAAGGGTTAGTTATTTGTTGAACTGCTGATCCAGCTAAATTCTGCTCATTGTCGCTGTAATATTCTGCATAGTCATTGGCGAAGTTTTGCAAAATGGCATCATCATCAAGGGTTGAAGCTTGAGCCATCGGTTTGATGACTTCGGGAGCCGAAGCGGTCCGAGGTTCGGCAGCATTACTTGAATTTAACGATACATTTGTCGATACAGTTGACTTTGCGTTTGATTGGCGATGAACCTGCTGCTCGACATAGGCTTCTAGGTTAGCCAAATTTTCATAGCTCAAGTTATTGAATTCAACAACTTGATTATCGAGAGGAGGCATTGTGTTGAGAGTCGGCATCATTGGCATTTTCAGCGTATTGCCTGAACTCGTAAGCCTTGAATCGCCTTTGAGATCACCCGTAGAGGATGGCGGCGTTAATTCTGCCAAGCTTGCCGCAGTCCAGACTGAATCCACAGATACGACTCTTGGTCTAAAGGGGTTGAGATAGGAAATAGTTTGCCCATTTTCTTGCCAATGGCGATAGCGATCCAACTCATCATTGAGGTTGGCATCTAGACCATTCAACGCGGTTTGTAAAATTGACGAATGGGCGATCGCAGGCGTTAGCTCAGCCTCAGCATAGGCAACTCGGTGACTGGTTTTGGTGGGGGAAATCGGACTTAATGTTTGCATATTCTTTACCTCAAGCAATAGCGGCGGTTTGAGCTAGGTAAATGTCTCGGATATCTTCGGGGATAGCCTCCTCTAAAGCGCTATAGGCTTTGTTGAGGAGATTTTTCACGTCATTAGCAGAGATATTTTCCCCTTCGGCGTGCAGATAAGCGGCGATGCGCGTGGGACTCCACTGAAAAGTTTGTGACAGCAATAAGATCAGACGTAAATTGCCTGCAATCTGATTTAGAGCCTGATTAAGATAGCACCAAAATACTGGCGGCGTATCCTTGAGTGAATATTGAATTTCTTCAACGGGCGGCACTTCGGCGCGGTTGATCATCATTGCGGCGATATTAATTAACCAACTTTGCAAAGATAGGCTGGGTGTATTTGCTCGCAAATCAAGTACGCGCATCTCGTGATAGATATATTCCCAAGTTTTGACAAATAAATAGTCAGACTGCACTGGCGATCGCGTGGCAGTGCCAATGAGGGTATATAGCACCTGTCCATAACGACAGAAAATTGCCGCAAAATACTGTCCCTCATCAGGATGTCGCTGAAATAGGGTGACAAGTTCGCGATCGCTTTTCTGGAAAAGCGCTTGAATCTTGGGATGATGAATTTCGGGTAAGGGAGGAAGCTGCACGGTCACGGCTATGTTCAGCTCACTTTTGAGGTTTGCAATTTGAATGCACACATACTAGCAGCAAAGTATGATAATGCAACCCGTAGTTCGTACTATATTGTAAACAAAAATTTTGTCTGCAACCCCATATCGACAATGTTACCCAAATGTTAAGCGGTATTATGTAATGTAACAGCCTCTGACAGCCTGTTGCGCTCACAGCACAAGGCACTATAAGTAGGGCTTGCTGAAAAAGTAATTAGGAGGCAGGAAGAATGCAAGTAGAAAAAGGAGACCACAGGACAGGCAAGACAGGAAATCGCCGAAATCGGGAAGAGATAGCAGAAAAGATAAAAAACGACTTCCCAAATTGAAAAATAAAGTACTGTCGGCAAAGCATAAACCAAGCAAAAAATAAAAAAGCAAGCTGCTTGAGCAGCGCTTCTAGATTCATGACCAAAAAGGTGATAGCGATCGCCGTTTCCGAAGTATTGGCTAACTTGGTCATGACCCGATTTAAACTAAACCGTCGTTTCGCCTGCCCAAACTTACCTTCAATTTGATTGCGAACCTTTGCATCGGCGAGAGTTTGCTTGCGAATAGCCGCCAAATCATCAGGTACAGGTCTGCCCAAAGGCGTAGCCGTAATCCTTATACCCCGATTTCGACAATAGGCGCGATTGCTACGAGTGCGATAAATCTGGTCAACATAGACCGCTTCAGGATAATGTCCAAAGCGAG
>NZ_JACJPY010000025.1 GCF_014696345.1 Pseudanabaena cinerea FACHB-1277 | reverse complement strand
CAAATCTTTAGCGTTACGGTGAAGCCCAAGGTATTTAAGAAGTTGGAAGATGCACAGGCTAATTATCCGCAGTGGGTAGCGGCGATCGCTGGCAAGATGGGTGAAGCTACTGCGACAGGATTTGTTTTGCTTGAGCCAAATATTCAAGTATTTGAGAAAAAGCCCAAAGAAGCTAAACCTGTGGAGTAGTCATTGTGAAAAAAGCAATATCGTAAATATTGCTTTTTTGTAATCTAAAGGCTAAAAAAACTCTGATATAGTGAATTTACCTTGTAATGGGTTCTTCATGGCTGATATTTTAGAAGCAGGACAAATTGTTAGAGTGCGATCGCGCCAATATTTAGTCGAAGAAGTGACTGCGCCTGATCCTGCTCATCCGCAGGGAGATACCACAGTTAGACTCGCTTGCTTAGATGATGATGCTCAGGGGCAAGAATTACAGGTATTTTGGGATAGGGAGATTGATGCTGAGGTCATAGGAGCATCGACATGGGATATTGTGGCGCGTCGGGGTTTTGATGAAGCGAAAAAATTCTCGGCATATCTGCATACATTGCGTTGGAATTGTGTGACATCGACTGACCCGAAATTATTTCAAGCGCCCTATCGTGCGGGTATAGAGGTGAAGTCCTATCAGCTTGAGCCACTACGCAAGGCTCTGTTAATGCCCCGCGTGTCTCTTTTTATTGCCGATGATGTCGGCTTGGGCAAAACCATTGAAGCAGGTTTGATTTTGCGTGAGATGCTGATGCGTCAGAAGGTACGCCGAGTCGTGATTGCTTGTCCGCCTTCGGTGGTGTTGCAGTGGCAAGAAGAAATGGAAAAGCGCTTTGGTCTAATCTTTACGGTTTACGATCGCGATTTTGTGGCAACGAAGCGGCGGGAACGCGGCTATGGGATTAATCCTTGGCAATTGCATAATCGGTTTATTATTTCCCATTCTTTGCTGCGGGATGAAAACTATACGATGGGCTTGCGGGAGTGGTTGGGGGATTTTAACCCAGCGAGCATGTTGATTTTGGATGAAGCGCATAATGTGGCTCCTGCTAGTAGCTCTCGCTATGCGATCGACTCACAACTTACAAAAGTATTGCGTGATATTGCTCCCCGTTTTGAGCATAAGTTGTTTTTATCAGCAACGCCCCATAATGGTCACTCCAATAGTTTTGCGGCACTTTTAGAAATGCTCGATCCACAGCGTTTTTGTCGAGGTGTGTCGGTTAGTGGTAAAAGCGGCAAAAAGTTACTGGATGCAGTGATGGTACGGCGGCTAAAAAAAGATCTGCGTGAAATTGGCGAAACTGATTTCCCAAAGCGTCATGTACTGCCGATCGCTGTGGATAATTTGCCAGAGAATGCGCCAGAATTAGAGCTATCGCGTTTGTTGCAGGAATATCGGACTTGTCGCGAACAAAGGCTCAAGGATGCCAAGAAGTCAGAACAGCGATCGGCAATGCTGGTGATGATCTCGTTGCAAAAGCGGTTACTGTCTTCGATTGAGGCTTTTGCGCGGACGCTCAAAGTACATCGGCAAGGCATTGAGAAAAGTATTGAGAAAAGGGCATCTAAGAAAAGTTCATTGAATGATGATTTTTCGTTGCTTGGTGATTCGCTGAATTATGATGATGATCGCGCTGAACTATCAGAAACAGAAGTGATGGCGGAAGAAGATGCTCAAATGTTGGCGGCGACCGCGATCGCCATTGCAGATAATATTTCGGCACGAGAATTAGAATTACTCGATCGCATGACTGCTATTGCCGAGCGAGAGCGCTATGAGCCTGATGGCAGAATTAAAAAATTAATTGCTTGGATACGCGATAATCTCTGTCCTGATCTGGGACAAGCAGGGGCAAAGTGGAACAATTGCCGCGTTTTAATCTTTACGGAATATACGGATACAAAGCGCTATTTAGAGGAACAGATTAGGTCGGCGATCGATGGCTCCGATCTTGCTCATAAAAGAGTTGATACTTTTCATGGCGGTATGGGTGACGATCGCCGCGAAGCGATAAAAGCAGCTTTCAATCATGATCCTGCCGATGCTCCTTTGCGAATTTTGATTGCCACTGATGCGGCTAGAGAAGGGATTAATTTACAGAACTACTGTGCAGATTTATTCCATTTTGATATTCCTTGGAATCCGAGTCGGATGGAGCAGCGCAATGGGCGGATCGATCGCAAATTGCAACGGGAAGCTGAGGTGCGTTGTCATTATTTTGTACTGCCCCAACGTCCTGAAGATCGGGTTTTAGCGGTGCTAGTCCAAAAAACGGAGACAATCCAAGCTGAATTGGGTAGCCTATCGCCTGTGATTGAAAAAAATATTTCTAAGCTCTTAGAAGGTGGGATTTGGACAAAGGATGCTAAAGCTGAAACCTCGATTAAAGAGGCGATCGCTAAGGCAGATAGTAGTGATGAGCAGAGTCAAACTAAAAAAGCTGCCATTATTGAAGAGTTAGAAATTAGTCGTCCTGAGTTGCAACAACTACGCCAGCAAAAGGAAGATTTAGAAAATATGCTCAAAAAAGCGCGAGAATGGCTGACTCTCGATGATCGCCATTTTCGCGAAACCCTATCCGCATCTTTAGAAATATTGGGCGCACAGCCGCTAGGCGCAGTTAATGCCGAAGATGCGCTCAAGTCGCCTGATACTGCCCGTTGGTATTTTCCTGAAGATGCTGCCAATGCTGACCCTACATGGTTAGCAGCTTTAGATAGTTTGCGATCGCCACGTCAAAAAGGACAAAAACTCTGGGAATGGCGCAATGAGTCACCAATCCGCCCGATTGTGTTCCGCGATCCGCAATCCCTTGATGGTGAGGTGGTGCATTTGCATCTAGAGCATCGACTGGTACAGCGTTTGCTAGGGCGATTCCTATCCCAAGGATTTTTGCATGATGAGTTAACTCGCGCTTGTGTTTGCCATACCAGAGAGACAATTCCCAAAGTGATTGCGCTTGGTCGGTTGTCGCTTTATGGCGATCGCGCCACGAGGCTCCATGATGAAATTGTGGCAGTGGCGGCGGAATGGAATGATCCTGCTCTGCGCGGTCGGGCAAAGTTGCGCCCGCTTGGAGAAAGCGATAAAAAGGATGTTTTGCGAGAACTTGAGGATGTTTTAGCCACACCTTCGTTATGTAATGTTTCGCAGTCTCATCAAGATCAATTCAAGGCTTATGCGGCGAGAGATGTGGAAGAGTTAATTCCTCATCTAGAAAATCGTGCTGAGACTTTGACGGATAGGGCAAAGCGGCTCTTAACGAAACGTGGTGACGATGAGGCGGCGGATATGCAGAAATTGTTAGAAGAACAACGCGATCGCATCCTCATGCAACAGTCTCAATACAAAACTCAGCAGCTTTCGCTATTTAGTGCGGAGGAACAGAGACAACTGGATGCTGATTTGAAGCATTGGCAAAAGCGATTGCTGCAATTAGAGCAGGAAATCATTGCTGAACCGCAACGGATTCAAAAAGTCTATGAGGTGAAAGCGAGTCGCATTGAGCCTGTGGGCTTGGTTTATTTGTATCCAATAACAAGTTAATTTTGAGTTGTATGATTTTTGATTAAGAGGATTTATGAATAATGTTGTTTTCTCAGATCATGCTCGAAAGGAAATGCTGAGAAGAAATATTACCCAGTTACAAATTGAGGAGGTTTTGCAAAGTCCTGAGCAAATAATATCTGTAAATGAGGAACGGAATATTTATCAATCTCGGTTTGAGCTTAACCAGAAACAATATTTATTGAGGGTAGTTGGAGATATTCGAGGTGATTTGCTGACTGTGGTTACAATATACAAAACTAGTAAAGTCAAAAAATATTGGAGTGAACAATGAAAGTAATTTACGATCCTGTGGTTGATGTTCTGCGAATCTTATTGTCAGAAGTTCCGATTGAAGAGAGTGATGAACAGAGTGAGGGTGTAATTTTAGATTTTGATGTGGCAGGAAAGGTTGTTGGTATTGAGATTTTAGATGCCTCTAAACGTACTGATAATCCCTTTTCCTTAGAATTTTTGATTGATCAACCAGTGGCAGTATAAAACCGTAAAAACATGACAGACGATCTCGAATTATTTGTACATAGGGAATGGTTGGGGCTGATTCAGCCTGTGGGGTTGGTGGTGACGGCGCGATCGCTGGCTAGGGCAGAGGCGACACCAGATCGGGCGGATGGCACAAGGTTGCAGCCGATTTTGCGGGAGTTATTGGATAAAGATGGATTGCTGTCGGACTTGCGGGCTTTGATGGAGCAGATTTTGGAGTGGGATGCTCAAGATTTAGTAGCTGCGCCTGAAGGGGTTGAGTATTATTTAGAGAACTATGGCGAGACTTTGAAGCCTAGCTATGTTGTGATAAACAGAGATGAATTAGGGGTGGAAAATTACGAATTAGGAATTACGAATTACGAGTCAGGATCGCCAATTCGTAATTCGCAATTCGTAATTATGATGTTGGTGCAGGAAGTCGAGGCAGGAACGGGGCTAGATGATAAGGCTAGTTCGCAGGGGTGGGAGGTGACACCGCAGCAAAAGTTTGAGCGATTATTGCGCGGGCTAAAAATCCCGATGGGATTGCTGACCAATGGTAAGGAATTACGGCTAGTCTATGCGCCAGAGGGTGAGTCTTCGGGATATTTGACTTTTTCTTTTGCGGCGATGGCGGAGGTGGCGGGGCGATCGCTACTGAGTGCTTTTTATATGTTGCTGTCTAGTTATCGCGTCTTTCAGGCAAATGTGATGGGGGACGATCGCCGCCTGTGTAAAATCCTTGAGAATAGCCGTCTGTCACAAAATGAGGTGTCTGAGCGTTTAGCCGATCAGGTTTTGGATGCTCTCTGGGAATTGTTAGCAGGATTTCAAGCGGCGGATGCTGCCGTCAATGGCAAGATTCTTACTCCCCTCTCCCCCACTGGGAGAGGGGCTGGGGGTGAGGGTCTTATGCAGCATATTTATGGCGGATTGGTAACGGTTCTAATGCGGTTGGTGTTTCTGCTTTATGCCGAAGAACGGGACGTGATGCCTGATGATGCGATGTATCAGGGTAACTATGCAGTAACGGGGCTTTATGACAGGTTGCGGGATGATGCGAGTAACTATCCCGACACGATGGAGCAGCGTTTTGGGGCTTGGGCTTGGTTGTTGAGTTTGTTTCGCCTTGTCTATGATGGCGGTGGGGCGACTGAGGACTATTTACCCGCTAGAAAAGGGCAGTTATTCAAACCTGATGAATATCCATTTCTAGAGGGGTATGGTGAGGGCGTTCCCCGTGTGTCTGATGGGACGATTTTTCGGGTTTTAGATAAATTATTGATTTTGGAGGGCGATCGCCTGTCCTATCGATCGCTAGATGTGGAAAATATTGGCTCGGTCTATGAGGGCATCATGGGCTATCGGGTGGAACGGGCTGAGAGTGTGTCCCTCGGTGTGACTAGCAAGCCGAAAGGCTCTAAGATTTCGACTACGGTGGTGGTTGATATGCAGGCTTTGTTGGTGGCGAAGGGGAGCGATCGCGCTGGTTTGTTAAAGACTTGGGCGAATTGTGAGGTGACGGGAAATGCTTTAAAGGAACTGAAGGAGGCGAAGACTTTAGAGGGAATTGCGGCGGCTTTGGGGCGTAAGGTGTCGCATCGGACGCAAAATCTTTTGGCGGTGGGGGCTTTGTTTTTGCAACCGACGGAGGAACGGCGGCGCAGTGGGTCGCACTATACGCCGCGCAAGTTGACGGAACCGATTGTGCGGAAGACTTTGGAGCCAATTTTTGCGGGTTTGGGGTCAGCACCGACTGCGGCGCAAGTTTTGAGCTTAAAGGTGTGCGATCTGGCAATGGGTTCGGGGGCGTTTTTGGTGGAGGCTTGTCGGCAGTTGGCGGATGCGGTGGTGGCTGCATGGGAACGGGACGGGATGCCTGATGATTTACCGAAGTCGGAGGAGCCGATTTTGATTGCGCGGCGGTTGGTGGCGCAGCGTTGCATTTATGGTGTGGATAAGAATCCCTTTGCGGTGAATTTGGCAAAGTTGTCGCTGTGGTTGGCAACTTTAGCGAAAAATTACCCTTTTACGTTTATTGACCATGCTTTGAAATGTGGTGATTCTTTAGTGGGTTTGACTAGTCGTGAGATTGGGGCGTTTGAGAGCAATACGCAATTATCACTATTTCGCCCGATCGCCGATCTCGTTAAGGATGTTGTTAGTAAGCGTTTAGAGATTCAGTCACAGGATACCCTGAGCGATCGCGATGCGGATGTGAAGCATGATAAGTTAATGGCGATCGATGCGGATTTGTCACCGAGTCGGCGGTCGGCGGATGCTAAGATTGCGGCGTTTTTTGATGGTAAAAATGCGAAGGATCGGACTAATCGGGAGCAGGAATATAAGCAACTATTAGCCCAAGGGACTAAGGAAGAATTAGAGAAGTTATCCCAAAATTTACGCAGTGGCGATCGCGGCATCATTCCCTTTAACTGGGAAATCGAATTTCCCGAAGTCTTTACTCGCCAGAATAGCGGCTTTGATGCGATCGTTGGTAATCCTCCATTTTTGGGTGGTAAACGAATTAGTACTGTTTTGGGTGATGAGTATCGGTATTGGTTGCCAGAGATTCATCCTGAAACTCATAGCAATGGCGATTTGGTTGCTCATTTCTTTAGACGTGCTTTTAATTTATTGAGAAAGAATGGAACTTTTGGACTTATTGCGACAAATAGCATTGCTCAAGGTGATACTCGTACAACAGGATTACGCTTTATTTGTGAAAACGGCGGCACGATTTACAATGCTCAAAAACGGGTGAAGTGGGCAGGTGATGCGGCAGTTATTGTCAGTGTTTTAAATGTAATTAAAGGTGTTTATACAGGAATAAAAAAACTAGATGGAAAAGACGTTCCACTTATTTCAGCATTCCTCTTTTATAAAGGTGGAAATCAAGACCCAAAGCGCCTACTGGCAAACTCAGGAAAAAGTTTTCAGGGCAGCATTGTATTAGGTATGGGGTTTACATTTGATGATTCTAATCCTGATGCGACAAGTATCGAAGAGATGCACCGCTTGATCGAAAAAGATCCTAAAAATTCTGAGAGAATCTTTCCCTATATTGGCGGCGAAGAAGTAAATACTAGCCCAACCCATTCCCATCATCGTTATGTGATTAACTTTGGGGAAATGACTGAACAAGAGGCTAAAGATTATCCTGATTTATACAAAATAGTTAGAGATAAAGTATATCCTGACCGAAAAGATAAGCCAGGCAGTTATAGCAGACAATGGTGGCTTTTTGGTAGACGAAATCAAGAGGGGACAAAAGCGATCGCCCCCCTAGAGCGAGTATTGGTTATCTCGCGTATAAGCAAATCATGTGCATTTACTTTTCTCCCTAAAGGAATGGTATATAACGAGAAAATAGTAGTTTTTACCTTTGATAAATATTCAGCATTTTTAGTTTTGCAATCCCGCATTCATGAGATATGGACAAGATTCTTTAGCTCCACACTAAAAGATGATTTGCAATACACTCCCTCAGATTGTTTTGAAACCTTCCCCTTCCCAACAAACTGGGAAAACAACCCACAACTAGAAGCCATAGGAAAAGAATATTACGAATACCGCGCTCAGTTAATGATTTCCAACAATCAAGGACTCACCGCCACCTACAACCGCTTCCACGATCCCGACGAATACGATCAAGACATTCTCAAACTGCGCGACCTCCATAATCAAATGGATAGAGCCGTCCTCGATGCTTACGGCTGGACAGACCTTCAGCCCACTTGTGAGTTTCTGCTCGATTATGAAGACGAAGAAGAAACCCTCACCCCCGACCCCTCTCCCACAGGGCGAGGGGAGAAAAGGCAAAAGAAAAAGCCCTATCGTTATCGTTGGGCAGACGAGATCCGCGATGAAGTCCTAGCGCGACTCCTTGCCCTCAATGAAGAGCGTTATCAAGAAGAAGTGCTGCGGGGCGACAGGTCGGAAGGAAAAAGTAAAAAGGCAAAAGGAAAAACCAAGGGTAAGCAATCTGCGGCGAATAATCCAGAATTGCCCTTTGCGTAGGGGCATAGCATTCCCGCCCCAATCTCTAAATTCTAAGACGCGCTCAAAATGGTAATGCTTTGCCCAGACACTAAAAGCGATCAATGATTTTCTGCCAACCGAGGCAAGGGTTCAGCATTTGCCAATAGAAATTTTGTTGAGGAGGCGATCGGCGATCGCGCAAATGCTAAACCCCTACAAAATCTACAAAATCAATATGGACTGTAACTGATAACTATTCTCAGTCTACAAATTTAGCTGTGCAAGAGTTTGATTTGTCCAATCCTCAAGATCATTTTCTTTAAGGACTATTGCTCCTAAGTCTTCATACTTTTCAATAGCAGTTTCATAAGCTTTTGTTAATTCTCTTAACTCTCTTTTAGGGGGTAATAGCAGTACACCAAAAGGCAAGCCTTGATAGGAATTTTTAACATCAACAATTGCCCACGACAAAGCATCCAGAACACTCTTAGGAGAATGCACTTCAAATGATAATCCATGAACCGCAAGATAAGGTTTACCGTTAGCTACGACTGCATCTAATTTATGACCTTCATGTTTGCCTGCTAGAGAAGTTTTAAAATATTCTTGTGCCTGTTCACCTTTCAGTTCTTTTAAGACCTGTTTAACTGTTTTGTTTGCTATTTTCGATGCAACCTTTCGATCTCGCGGGAATATTTTTTTAGGCAAATTATCTTCAATATTCTCAATCTCTATAAGATAAGTCTCAGCAGCATCTTCCAAAAGGCTATCCACATCTAATAAAGAGCCACAAGGTTCTGTGAACTGGATACTATTCATCCAGCCTCGCGCAACCTTAATGATTTGCTGATGTTTAGGAATATCCTTCGAGACATCCTCTAAAAAGAAACTACCCCTCGCAGCACTTTCTTCCATGCGATCGGCAAACTCACGTAAAAAGCTAACATCTTCATTGCCAAACTGCTTTACACGCTTCCAGTTCTGTAAAAAATGTACACGCACAACCTGATCGTTAAAAGCAAGCACACCAATATTTATCCGTTCGTCTGCGATCGGATTTGGGACATACTGAATTACGCTGTATTGGCTAGCCATAGACAATGCTTTTAACACAAATTTGTAAAAACTGCCATTATTTGTTTTTGCCTACTCATCAAGTATTCAACCAGAGCGAGGCGATCGTCAATAGTCAGCCCCCAATCAGTCGGTGGTGCAGCCACTGCCTCTAAAATTTGCGCTTCTGTCACAGCAAGACAAGCATTGACAGCAGACTCAAGTTCTTGGCACGTCAGCTTACAAGTCTCAAGCAATAAGCGATCAAGTTGTACATCAGTTGTCCTAGTCAGACGCTCGATATTCCAGTCGGGTCCACCTATAAAAAAATGACCATGATCCACAGAATGGACTAGATTCGGCTTCAACTTCCTGTAAATAAACTGGTGATCTCTCGCGTAAACCCAACCATATAAAACACAGAGAAGCGCAAAGCGATCGCGATTAGCAGGTTCCTTGGTATGTAAAAACAACTCGCGATCGTCAGAGCAGTCTTTAATAAATTCAGTAGCATGGGCAGTCCCAGCAAAAATGTATGAGTGCAGTGGTGATAGCTCAATTAAGTCAGTTGATATTTCAACCAGAGATGGCTTGGCTACTGGAGCATTCATCATGACCCCAAGCCTAGCAACAACCTGATCGTTGACCATTTGCCGCTCAATATTCCGATCTGCCTGTCGAGCTTTCACAACATACTCGCACTGATCAGCCCCTCTAGCTATAAAAGGACGAGATGCCGAAGGCCATATTTTCGGTCTTAAAGTCAAAATTAGTGTTGGTTCAATCGGTTCAGCTAATAATGCTTCGAGAGATTCTCGCCATCTTGTTTTAGTAACATCATCGAACCCTAGATTATTCACACAGCAATGGTAGAATTTCGGTAATTGATCATAGACTATATACTTTTAACAGAGTAATGCAAAGAGATCAATCTATTGAGAAGTTGACTCCGCGATCGCCTTACGCAGTAATCACTATTTCGTTTATTGCGTTTAATATGTTAAACTTTGAGCAAAATTCAAACAATATCAAGCAATCTAAACACAAAACTATCTGAGGTTGCCCAATGATTGCCCTAACCCAGTCTCTACATATTCCCACCGAAGAAGAAACCGAAATTTCTAAAGAAAGCAGCCGTATTTTCGCCTCGCATATTAGCGAAGGTGTCCGTCATCTCAAAATCGTAGAAGCCGATGGCAGTGAAGAGATAGCCGCAATCCCTGCCGCCGCCTATCGCCTATTTATAGACATTTTAACCCAGATGTCCCAAGGCAACGCCGTAACGATCATCCCCATCCATGCCGAACTCACCACCCAAGAAGCCGCAGACTTAATCAACGTCTCGCGTCCCTTCCTAATCAAACAATTAGAAGAAGGCATAATTCCCTATTACAAAGTTGGTAAGCATCGCCGCATCCGCTTTACCGACTTAATGGAATATAAAACTAACATTGATGCCGCCAGAAGCAAAGTTTTGGATGAATTGGTTGAAGAGTCACAAAAATTAGGGTTTTATGATTAATGGCTAGTCAACCAACTATTTTGTATGACGCTTGCGTTCTTTATCCTGCTCCACTGCGAGATTTATTAGTTCAGATTGCAACTTCTGATATTTGCAAAGCACGATGGACTAATTTAATTCACGATGAATGGATACGCAATGTCCTTAAAAATCGTCCTGATTTGACTCTGGAACAACTTACAAGAACCAGAGATAAGATGAATAGTCATGTTAGAGGCTGCTTAGTTACCGATTTTGAATGGTTAGTACCCTCTCTCGAACTTCCCGATTTGGACGATCGCCATATTCTCGCAGCCGCGATCGCTTGCGAAGCTAGTCAAATCATTACGTTTAATCTTAGAGACTTCCCTAAAACTATTCTTGATAGTTACAAAATTGTAGCTTTGCATCCTGATGAATTTATTGCCAGCCTGATCGAGCTAAAGCCGATCACAATGCTTTACCAAGTAGAAACAGTCAGAAAACGCCTGTTATATCCGCCCAAAAATTTTGATGAATACCTAGAAATTTTGTTAAAGCAGGGGCTACCGCTTTCGGTGTCAATGCTAAAAGAACTCCAAAACGCTCAAAACATCATGTAAGCAAGTTGTTAAAAACCCTGTAAAAAACAAGGAAATACTATGACATCAACCTCCGCCGAAGTGCGATCGCAACTCATCAAAGCCCTAGAAATGGATCTCATCGGTGCAAAGCCTGATGAAATCCTGCCCGAAGCGCCGACAAAATGGTATTTGTCAGGATTTCTCGCGCCCTATGGTGTGCCACAAAGCGATCGCTCCGATGACTTTGGCGATGATGAAATAGATGAAGCCAGTCGCACGGGTGCAGGTGATGATGAGAAAGCCCCTGAAGCTGCGGCAGCCCGTAAAGCATTTTTCCCATCTTCAATGGGCGTAAGTTTCCTGATTGCCGATGGAGTGACCAAATTAAAGGCGATCGCCTCATGGGGCGACTACGAAATCATTCCCGAAGAAGAAACTAATGCTGAAGGTAAAACCAAACAAAAGAGCGCCAGTCAATGTAAATGGCAACGCCTACCCCAACAGCAAACCCTAGAAATCAACCTTGCCGAAATTACCAAATCTTCTCAACAAATCCCCATACCCCATAGCAACGGACTATTTCTATCGATTTCCCTTCGCAACATTACCGACTCACAACTAAAAGCGATATTACCCATCGGCACAAGAGCTATATCAATCTTCTTAGTCAACGATCGCGCCCCTGCTGCTGACTCCGAACGCGATCGCGCCTTCATCTTCCAAGCCAATTTAGAGATTCAATCTGAAATTCCATTTGTTCCTCGTCCAGATCCGCGAATCAGTAACAATGACCCAGACGAAAGACTTGCAGACTTGCAATATCGCCATGATTTTGAATATGCCACAGGGCATAACGTCTCAGCAGATTATGAACTCGATGAATCGGGACAATGTAAAAGGCTATTCACCACATGGATACCCAAAACCGATGTTGAGAAAGTGATTGCCAGTCAAGTGGCAGGGGAATATGCGATCGAGACATTAGCTCAAGCCTCTGATGTCAGCAGTTTAAAATCAATGCTCGATCCGATGGTCGATGCTTATCAAAATTGGATTTTGCAACAAAAAACTGCTCTTACTACCCTCTCTCTAGGAGGTGAAGGCAGTCAACGTAATGATACCGCTAATACCTTATTACATAATGCGGATAAGACTAATGAACGCATTCGCAAAGGTATCAATGCGATGGATGATCCACAAGTATTTCAAGCTTTTAAACTTGCCAATCAAGCGATCGCCATTTCCATCCGTCAAAGAAATTCCCACAATAGCGAGAAAACACCCCAAGAAGTTGAAGCTCCCAAATGGCGACCTTTCCAGCTTGCCTTTATTTTGAACAATATTGCGGGTATTGCTAACCCATTAGACGGCGATCGCGAAATCGTCGATCTGCTCTTCTTCCCCACAGGTGGCGGTAAAACTGAGGCATATTTAGGCTTAGCCGCTTTTACATTAATTTTGCGCCGTCTGCGTGACCCCAAAGCCGAAGGCAGTGCAGGGCTATCGGTATTGATGCGCTATACCTTGCGCCTACTCACCCTTGACCAACTCGGACGCGCCGCCACACTCATCTGCGCCCTCGAAACTATCCGTCAAGAGAATGTCAATATTCTAGGCAAACATCGCTTTGAGATCGGTTTATGGGTCGGACAAACTGCCACACCAAACCGTATGGGAGCGAAGGGTGATAAAAATCCTGACTCAGCCCGTCAAAGAACGATTAATTTTAAAACAGACAGTAATCGCTTCCCTTCGCCAATTCCCCTCGAAAACTGTCCTTGGTGCGGGGAAAGATTTGATAAAAATTCCTTCAGTCTTTACCCTAGTGCGGATAATCCCACCGATTTAGTCATCACTTGCAATAACCGTAAAACCTATAGCGATCGCAAGCCCGTTTGTACTTTTAAAGGAGCTAATCCTTTACCAATTATTGCAGTAGATGACCAGATCTATCGCAAGTTACCCGCCTTCATGATTGCAACCGTTGATAAATTTGCCAACCTGCCTTGGGTGGGAGAGACAGGCAAACTCTTCGGCAAAGTGTCTCACTATGACGACAAAACTGGAAACTTTTATAGCGAAGCTGACCAACATAAGGCAGGTAAAGCACTTCAGAACTATTTACCACCACCTGATTTAATCATTCAAGATGAACTGCACTTAATTTCGGGTCCTCTCGGTACGATGGTCGGGCTATATGAAACAGCGATCGCTGCCCTTTGTAGTAGAACCCTCACCCCCAGCCCCTCTCCCATTGAGGGCGAGGGGAGCAAGATAGTTAGACCCAAAATTGTCGCATCTACTGCAACTGTGCGCCGCGCCACACAGCAAATTAAAGCCCTATTTGCCCGTGAAAATGTCCATATCTTCCCGCCGCCAAGTCCCGATCGCCGTGATTCTTTTTTTGCAAAGACCGTCACCACCAGCGAAGCCAATGGGCGAACCTATCTGGGCATTGCCGCGCAAGGGAGAAGTTTAAAAGTTGTGTTGTTAAGAACTTATCTAGCCCTATTATCAGCCGCTCAAAGGGAATGGAAAGCCAATGGCGGCAAGGATAATCCCAAAAATCCTGCTGACCCCTATATGACTCTGCTGGGCTATTTCAACTCATTACGCGAACTGGGCGGCAGTCGGCGCATTGTTGAAGATGAAGTTAGCACCAAGTTACAGAAATTTAGCGATCGCCGCCGCATTAGTGACAGCGATAAGTCTCGCAATCAAGACTTTAGCGATCGCACAATCCGCGCCCCTTTAGAACTAACTTCGCGGGTGAGTACCAGTGAGGTTGCCGATACTAAGCGCCGCTTAGAGTTAGGCTTTGCTGAAAAAGACAGTAAGGATAGCGTCGATGTTGCCCTTGCTACGAATATGATTTCCGTTGGTTTAGACATCACCCGCCTCGGTTTGATGGTTGTCCTCGGTCAGCCCAAAACCGCCGCCGAATATATCCAAGCTACTAGCCGTGTTGGTCGTGATGACAAGCGCCCTGGGTTGGTAATTACTTTGCTCAATGTGCATCGACCTCGCGATCGTTCCCATTACGAACGCTTCAAGCATTGGCATACCATCTTCTATCGGGCAGTTGAAGCCACCAGTGTTACACCTTTTTCACCCCGCGCCGTTGATCGCGGACTCGCTGGCATTACCGTCGCCTTAGCCAGACATCACTATAAAGATCTGACAACACCTTTAGGAGCTTTCAAGATTCTTAATCACAATCATGATGATTTGGATTTTGTGATTGATACGATTTCTCAACGAGCTGAGTGTCATGGCAATTTCCCTAGTGATGAAGCGGAGGCAATGCGTAAAAAGTTGCGCGATCGCATAGTGGATTTACTCGATACATGGAAAGTAATAGCTAATGAACGCGGTAATTTGCAATATCAAAAGGAAGAGGGAGTAGCGCCAAGGTTGCTTTACGATCCACTCGATCCTGATTTGATGCGCCAAAAGCCTAATTACCGTAAGTTCAAAGCACAGCGCAGCTTACGCGATGTGGAGAAGTCGGTGAATCTGTGGATTCGTAATCCTGATGGTATTGATGTAGAGGATGAATAATTATGAACCCTAAGAAAAAAATTCCACCCGCAGGCGAAATTCGTCAAAGCCAAATCATCACCACCTTTGGTGCAGGCTCAATGGTCGATCTACCCAATAAATCCGTCATCATCGGCGGACTCAATCATTGGACAGAAAAAGACTGCAAAACTATTAAGGAAGAAAGACTCGCCCAATATGTCCAAAAAGTCCTCGGCGTTGCCTCCATTCAACTCAAAACTCCACCCATTGACGAAGAAGAAATAGGCGATCGCCGCATCGGTATCACAGCTTTCACCTTTCCCCATTGGTTTCTCGCGCAGGTCGATCAAACCATCGAAATTCATGGCAAAAAATATCGCACCCGTCCGCTTATACCTTGGGGACAACTCGTTAAAGGTAAATATCTCAACGAAGATCGCAAATCTATCGCTGTTGTGCCTGTGCGCTTTGTCCAAGCCTGTCCCAATGGTCATATCAGCGACATAAACTGGCATGGCTTTGTAAGGCACGAACTAAGCTGCACTAACAAAACAGGAAGACTCTGGTTTGATGAAGGTACGGCAAGTAATGACTTCTCAGAAATATACGTGCGATGTGATCGCTGCTACGCTCGCCGCCAACTCAAAGATGCCACGATCCCCAACGCGAGAAATCTTGGATATTGCGAAGGTCATCGTCCTTGGCTCGGTTTAGATGCAATTACCCAAGAGCAATGTGTATCGCTAAAAGAGCATTCTCAAGGGAACCCTGAAGCTAATCGCCTCTTAGTGCGATCGGCAAGTAATGCTTACTTCGCCCAAGTTGTTAGTGCTATCTCCATTCCTGATAGTGATGAGAAGTTGCGTACTGCCGTCGATGAAATCTATGAGGACTTCTTGCAATATGCCGAAGATGTCGATGATATCAAACGCGATCGGCGCAAACAAAAAGTTGCCAATGCCCTTGAAGGGTTTAACGATGAAATAGTTTGGCAAGAAGTTCAACGCCGCAAAAGTGATCAATCTGTTGCAGATAAAAGTCTCAAGCAACTTGAAATCGAAACTCTGTTAGCACAACCCGAAGGCGATATTGACGGCGATCTGCCTGATTCAGATTTCTATGCTCGTGCGCGGAATCTTGATCAGCTTGCCCCAATTTATCAAGAAATTTTCGGTGATTGCATTGATCGGATTGTCCTAGTCCATCGCCTCCGCGAAGTAGTTGCCCAAGTTGGATTTACGCGCTTTGAGCCAACCCTAATTACCACTGACGGTGAACTCGACTTAGGGGTTAATCTTGCGCCTCTCGGTCTAGAAACTGATTGGGTTCCCGCCTACGAAAATCGAGGTGAAGGCGTATTTATCTCTTTTAAACCTGAAGCGATCGCAACATGGCTGCAAAAAACTACCGTCAAAAAAAGAGGTCAAGAACTTCTACTTGGCTATGACAAATGGAAAAAGCATAAAGGCATCAAGAGTGACTGGCTCCCATCTTTACCTTACATCATGCTGCATTCCCTCTCCCATCTATTAATTACCGCCATCTCCCTAGAATGCGGCTATTCCGCTAGTGCAATTCGCGAACGTATTTATGCCAGCGAAGCAGGTTATGGCATCCTTCTTCATACTGGCTCATCTGGCTCAGAAGGAACCTTAGGTGGACTAATCGAAGTTGGCAAACAGATTGAGCGCTATCTTAAAACTGCCTTAGAAATGGGACACCTATGCTCTAATGATCCTGTTTGTTCTCAACACAAGCCCGCCGATAGTCAAGAAGATCGCTATCTGCATGGTGCGGCTTGTCACGGATGCCTTCTGATTGCTGAGACTTCCTGTGAACGCAGAAATGAACTTCTCGATCGGGCATTAGTTGTTAGAACTGTAGATGCGATCGGTGCAGAATTTTTCCTTGATCTCACAACCCTATGACCTCAGTCCTTAGACAATTGAGTTTGCCCAATTTGATTAGCTTAGCCAATGCGATCGCTGATAGTAGATTTGCGTTACCTCTGACGAATATGGCTCTAATTGGTCATGTACCTGACACCCTAGCCAATGCCATCAATTCAGAAGTAAATCAACTACTGATGAGTGGATTTACCTCTTCGCAAATTGCTTATACTTTAAGACTCCTTGCCGAAGAACGCGCTGAATCTCAAAAATTACGCGATCGCGTCGATCTGGTGTGGACTGGACAAGAGTTTGTCGGCTCAACTAGCCGTGATACGCATATTGTCGTCCAAGAGCTATTTGCCGCCGCTAAACATAGTGTGCTGATATCCAGTTATGCCCTAGATAAATCACCTTCCACTCGTGCTTTGTTTCAAACTCTCGCCCAGCAAATGTCAACTTTTCCAGACTTGCAAGTGCAGATCTTTGTCAATGTTCATCGATTGTATCAAGACAAAACCCCAGATAGTGTTCTATTGCGGCAACTTGCTGAGTCATTCCGCAAAGAGATTTGGACTGGCAAAAAAATGCCTGAGTTATTTCACGATCCGCGATCGCTATCTATGGAAATAAATAAGAAAGCTTGTCTCCATGCCAAATGTGTTGTTGTTGATCAAGAAAAAGTATTAGTCACTTCCGCCAACTTCACCGAAGCTGCCCATGAGCGAAATATTGAGGCAGGCATTTTCGTAACAGACACGGCGATCGCCCATGCAATTATTAATCAATTTCATACATTAACCAAACGCGGTATTTTGTGCCAAATTGCTTTATAATCTCCCATCAATCAATATGATGAACATAACTCAACCACCCTTCCCCAAACCCCAACTAGAGCCGACTGGCATCAACTTCGAGCAGTACGACGAATTTACGCCCCAAAAACTAGAACTATGGGACGGGTTCTATAACTATGGCGATCAAGACATGACAGGCTTTCACCTTGCAGTATTAACCAATATGGGGCTACGCGCCGCCGTTAGCCATGTGCCAATGTCCCAATGGTTAGCCGCCATTCAAGAGGTCGCCTTGCAAAATCCCAAGCTTGATGATGCCCAGCGCGATCGCTTATTGAAGGCAATGGACGAGTTGAATGCCGTGGCAGAGTGCTTGGAGGACTAAAAATGAAATTACTGTTTAATTTGATTGGCACAATCTTGAAGCTGGGAATCTATGCTTGTATTTATGCCACACCCGTTCTAGGAGTCTGGCTTGCATCGTCCCTTGCCGCATTCTCTAACCGTTCCACCTTGCTATCAGTCATCGCAGGAGTGTTTCTGTTTCCAGTCTTGCCTCTACTATGGGAGCTATGGTCAAGCTACAAACGGCGCAAATTGGGTAAGTTAGGAGAAGAAACATTAACTTGGGGCGATCGCCTAACTCTACGGACTCTGCTCATCAACCTAATCGCAATCATAGGACTATTGGCATGGCAACCAAGTAATAGCTTCATAGCCCTTTCCACAAGAGGGGATTGGATGCTAGAAGGAATGCAGGGAGAAGCCGCAGAAGTCACCCGCCAAAGCCTCTTCAAAATCGCAGGGGGATTAGAAGGGCTTTACAACGCCTTCAACAAAAATCCTTTTGAACAGTATGACGATGGCAGTTCCAAAATTAGACCAGATCCACAACCTGAAAGAATTGCCAGAAATCCTTTTGAAGAACTACCTAAGCCAACTAATAGTTCTAGCACTACAAAACCTCAACCCTCGGCAAAACCTCAAGCAAATACTGCAAAGCCCAAGCCCACTACTGAGAAACCAAAACCAGCCGAATCAAAGCCAATCAAAAATGCATGGGCATGGGAAGGACAGGGATTACACCCAGCGATCGCCAATATGCCAGCCAATGTCGAAACAAGCATTGAGTCTGTCGCCAAATACATTGTCAGTAAAGAATCTAATCCTGTTTTGCGAGTGAAAGCCTTACATGACTACGTTGCTGATCGCATTGCCTATGATGCCGAGTCATACTTTGCTGGTGCATATCCACCACAGGATGCCGAGACAGTGTTTCGCACTCGTAAAGCAGTTTGTGCGGGTTATGCCAAGTTACTAGAGGCATTAGGCAAAGAAGCAGAAATAGAGATTGTTTATGTGTCAGGTAAATCTCGCTCTCAGGTCAGTGAGTTAAGTGGTCGAGGTCATGCTTGGAATGGAGTCAAGGTTAATGGTCAATGGCACTTAATCGATCCGACTTGGGATAGTGGCTATGTTAACGATCCGCAATCTGGGTTTGTTAAAAGATATAGTACTGAATATCTAATGCCTCCACCAGAAGTAATTGGCATCTCTCATTTTCCAAAAGATCCAGCGTGGCAATTACGCTCTAATCCAATTGATCAAGGTGAGTTTCTACGTCAGCCGATGATGCGACCTAAATTCTTTGCTGATGGACTGTCATTGATTAGTCCGCAGCGATCGCAAGTTGATACTAGTAACAACGCGGTGATTAACCTTGCTAACCCTCAGAAACAGTGGATCTTGGCTAGTTACAGTCCTAAAGGTAGCAATAGTTCTCAGAACTGCGGTCAGCCTGTGCAAGATAGCCAAATTTCTTGCCCACTTCCTAGCTCTGGAAGTTATGAAGTAAGTTTATTTACCTCATCTGAAGGTCAAGGAAATTTTGATTACGTTGGGAGATTAGAGTTCAATAAAACTTAGAAATAGCAAAAATATTTCTCAACCTTAATCTACTCAATCTAACTGACGCTCGCGCTAGTAGAACAATGATAAGCATATAGACTTACCTGTAAAACCAAATGACCGACAATCGCCAATATGCCCCCGCTACCCAGCGTAACCGAGAAGTAATCCTAGAAACACTTCTGCAAATATTGCCACCCCAAGGCACAGTATTAGAGATCGCCAGTGGCACAGGCGAACACTCAGTATATTTCGCCCCACACCTCCAACCGCGCCAGTGGATACCATCAGATCCAAACCCAAGCGCGATCGCCAGCATTACCGACTGGCAAAAGTATCATCCATCAAACAACCTAGCCGCTCCCCTACAGATTGACGTAACCGCAGCAGATTGGCATCAGCACTTAGTTAACCAAGATATACAGGCGATCGTCAACATCAACATGATTCATATTGCCCCATGGCAAGCTTGCTTAGGTCTAATGACAGGAGCCAGAAAACTATTACCAGCCCAAGGAATCTTATATTTGTATGGACCATTCAAGCGCAACGGCAAACACACCAGCGAAAGCAACGCCGAATTTGATGCAAATTTGCGCTATCAAAACCCTGAGTGGGGAGTAAGAGATTTGGAGGATGTGATTGCGATCGCCACTGCTCAAAATCTAATACTCAAAGAAATTAAATCCATGCCAGCCAACAACCTATCCATCATTTTCGAGGTAGAGGCTCAATAGCCTTGAACTGCCACAGTGATCATGCATTAGTAAAATTTCATAAACGACACCAGTAAAACTAGCGCAATTAACTAACTTGTCATAGAAACATCTTAGGACAAATAATGATCATTTATATGCCATTAGATTTAAACGAATAAGTATTTATGCTTAGTACAGCTAACGTGTTTTCAAGGTTTTAGGGCTTTGCTCCGCGCGTTGCGTTATATTGAAGGGGTATCTGCCTGTTAGTTAGTTGTCGTTATGTAAACGGGATACTCGTAAAAAACTGTAAGACAGCCGCTAAAGCTATATGTAGAGCTGTTTTAACATATTTTGCTGCTGCTTCAACGAAGCCAGAGAATTAGCCAAAATCTCGCCACTGGCGGCAACCGCAGGTAAGCCGATACCAGGAAAAGTGGAATCACCACAACAATACAAACTTGATAAGGGAGTATTTGCATTTGGAAATATCCCCTGTCCTGCGGCGATCGCTGGACCATAACTGCCGCGATCTCTTCTCAGGAATCTGGCATGGGTTAGGGGCGTGCCAATTAGGGTAACTTCGCAACGAGTTCTCACATCGGGAATATAACGCTCTATGCCTTGCCATAGGACTTCGGCTCGTTCTAGTTTCAATTGGTGATAAGCTTCAGACTTACGGTCTAAGCCTGACCATAGCTCAAAGGGTTCCGTTGCAGGTGTATAGGCATGAATTGTATGCTTGCCTGCTGGCGAGAGAGATGGATCTAAGACGGAAGGCATGGATACGGCAACTACATTTTGTGGGGCTGCCACTCCGATTTCCCAGTCATTTACAACTAGCCAGTGACAGGGTAAATCTTTGGGTAAATCCGATGCTTCTATGCCTAGGTGTAAATGCATAAAGCTGGGACAGGCGGCGATGTCCTGCCGCTCTTTATGTAATTGATGCAGTTTTTTAGGCGATCGCTCGGTTAGGGGTAATAATTTTAAGGTGTCCCAAATCGATGCTCCTGAGACTACGGCTCGCGCTTGGATTGTCTCCCCGTTGGTTAACCTCACTCCAACCGCTTTTTCTCCATTGAGGATAATTTCCTGTACATGGGTATTGAGCCGTAATGATCCTCCATGCTTTTGGAATCCCCTTACCAATGCATCGACTACGGTTCCGACGCCACCTTTGGGATAGTCAAGTTGGACATCAGGGCGATACCAATCGGCAAACATAAAGGCAATTTCGGCGGTGAGAGTACCATTGGCGGGTAGTCCAGACAGCATGAAGCAAAGTAAGTTCATCCAGTTCCAGATAAATGGGTCGCTCACTTCTGCTTCTAGGATCTTGGAAAAGGGCTGGGTCAGCTTTGGGAGTTGTGGTAATTCTCTCAGCATTTTCCAGAGGTATTTACCTGCTGATAGGGCTACCTGCCAGTCATTACGCAGAGCGATCGGCGGTAAAGCGGTAGCGGCTTTCCCCAGTGGCAACATGACTTTTTGTAATCTTTGCCATTCTTGAACTGCCTGTTTGCTTCTCAGGTTGGTCAAGATTTCGCTAAATGAGTCGTTACCAACGGCGGCAAAAAATTGACCTTCGGGCATGGCACAGCCCCAGCCATCGTAGGTTAACCAATCAACTTTCTCTTCTAAAGCATCAAGTACATGGGTTAGGGGATTAGTGGAAGGACGGGTGGACATTCCTGAAAACAGTGATGGACCTGAATCGAAGGTATAACCTTGGCGACTAAAGCTATGGGCGGCTCCTCCTGCGATGCTATGGCTTTCACAAATGATGACTTTGTGTCCATATTTCGCCAATAGCCCCGCACAGCATAGCCCACCGATACCACTGCCTATTACTACTATGTCTGTTTCTTGATTCATGGTTGCGATTGGTTAATCAAGGCTTTATTGCTTGGGCTATCTGGAGGCCTATGTAATCAGGATACGAGTAAAACAATGGCACGAAATGTTGAAGCATACGGAGAAAGCCCCTAGTTACTTTTTTGACGAAGTAGTTCGATTTCCTCTTTGGTTAATGACCAACCCAACGCTCCAGCGTTTTGTTTCGCTTGATTTGCATTCTTTGCCCCAGGGATCGGAATCACGTTTCCTTGAGATATTAACCAATTCAAAGAAATTTGGGCAGGGGTTTTGTCGTATTTTTCCGAAAGCTCTTTTAAGGTTGAGAATAGAGGCTCAAGCTTTTGTAAACCTTGGGGACTAAATCGGGGATCAATACGCCGCGCACCTTGCAAGGTCTTCAAGTTCTCTGGCGTATATTTACCAGTGAGTAAACCTTGAGCAAGGGGACTATAGGCGAGAATCGTTATACCCAATTGTTGCGATTTTTGGAGAACTCCATTTTGTTCAATTTGTTTGTTTAGGAGAGAATAGGGAACTTGATTTACCGCGAGAGGAATTCCCTTTTCAGAGAGATATTGATGGGCAAGAGTCATCTGTGCTGCGGAGTAATTACTTACACCTACTGATTGGATGCGTCCTTTTTTAACTTCATCAGCTAAGACTTCCATAAAGTCTTTGGTCTTGAGGATAAATTCTAAGGGCCAGTGGATTTGATAAAGACTAATTTGTGAAGTCTGTAAGCGCTCTAGGCTAGAGGTCAGAGCGTCAACTATTGAAGACCTACTCCAGCGCCAAGGCAGGGGGAAATATTTAGTCGCGATTTGGAGCGGTTGTGAAGTTTGCTTACTAAACTTGCCGATCAAACGTTCTGATTCCCCTAAGCCATAAACTTCAGCAGTATCAAAAAAAGTGACTCCTGCATCTATTGAAGCTTGAAAAGCCTCCTCTACATCCTTTGCGCCAAAGTCTTTGCCATAAGCCCAAAAGAGGGTATCTCCCCATGCCCATGTTCCCACGCCCAGCGCTGTTACAGTTGGTCCATTGGAACCTAGTTTAGTGGTTTGCATTTTTTTTACTAAATCTTTTTTGTCCATTATAGCTATACCCGATTGCGATTGTGTACAACCTTCCTACCCAAAACGCCGCACTGCTGAGTTTTAGAGTAAGATTTTGCTTCTATGGTATAAACCAGTTAGCCCTGTGAAATTTGATCCGACTAATGCAAAACCTTGAACAACTAATCGCCCAAGAACTTTCGCTACGCCCTGAGCAGATCAAAAATGCCCTAGAGCTATTTGCCGAAGGTGCAACTATACCTTTTGTCGCTCGCTATCGCAAAGAACGCACGGGTGAAATGAACGAGATTCAATTAAGGGATTTGCAAGATCGTTATGCCTATCTCACAGAACTGCGCGATCGCCAAGCTGTCATCTTGCAAGCGATCGCGGATCAAGGCAAACTAACCGATGTTCTCAAAGCTAAAATTGAAGCCAGCACTCAAAAAACAGAATTAGAAGATCTATATCTGCCCTATCGTCCTAAGCGGAGAACGAGAGCGGCGATCGCTAGAGAGAAAGGGCTAGAGCCACTTGCTGAAGCCATAAAATCTTTTAATCAACCACATATTCATACCGCATCATTGACCGAGGCAGCCAGCAAATATTTATCGGAACAGGTAAAAACAGTTGAAGAAGCGATCAAGGGCGCGTCAGATATTCTCGCGGAAGAAGTTGGTGAAAATGCCGAATATCGCGCCTATATTCGCGATTATTTGATGCATTCGGGAGCCTTTGGCTCACAAATTAAAGCGACCCATGCCATTGGTACAACTAAGTTTGAGATGTATCGCGACTATCAAGCCAAAGTGAAGGCGATCGCCCCTCACAATCTGTTGGCTCTGTTGCGGGGTGAAGCCGATGATGTTCTCGTTTTAACTCTCCATTTTGATGAAACCCTTGTGTTAAGTTACTTGGAATCGCAGCAAATTCGAGCAAAAGACTTAACTATTAAGCAATTTTACCAAAATATGCTCAAAGATGCCTTTAGCCGTTTGATCAAAGCTTCAGCGATCGCCTCGGTAATTGCAGATAAGAAAGCTTGGGCAGATGCGGAGTCGATCAAAACCTTTGAAACTAACCTACGCGACCTATTGCTATCGGCTCCCGCAGGCATGAAGCCCACCCTTGCGATCGACCCTGGTTTTCGGACAGGTTGTAAAACGGCGGTAATTAGTGAGACGGGCAAGTTTCTAGAATATCAAACCATCTTTCCGCATCAGGCGATCGCCCAAAGAGAACAGGCTGCGGTTACGGTGAGACATTTGATCAAAAAGTATCAGATTCAATTAATTGCGATCGGCAATGGCACGGCAGGAAGGGAAACCGATGCTTTTGTGATGGAAGTAATCCAAGGGCTAGACAAACCACCGATCAAAGTCATGGTCAATGAGTCGGGCGCTTCGGTGTATTCGGCTAGTGAAGTTGCTATCAGCGAGTTTCCCGAATTGGACTTGACGGTGCGTGGTGCAATCAGCATTGGGAGACGACTGCAAGATCCCCTAGCGGAACTAGTCAAAATCGATCCTAAGTCCATTGGTGTGGGACAGTATCAGCATGATGTCGATCAGAAATTGCTGAAGAAGAAGCTCGAAGAAACCGTGGAAAGTTGCGTTAATTTCGTCGGTGTTGATTTGAACACGGCTTCCAAAGAACTGCTAACTTTTGTGTCAGGGCTGAGTGCCACTGTCGCCAATAATATCATTACCTATCGCAATCAAAATGGTGCTTTTCGCGATCGCCGCCATTTGCTAAAAGTACCTAAATTAGGGGCTAAAGCCTTTGAGCAAGCCGCAGGATTTTTACGGATTCGGGGTGGCGATCATCCCTTAGACAATACTGCCGTGCATCCTGAAAGCTATAAAGTGGTCGAAGCGATCGCCCGTGATTTAGATGTGCCACTATCAGAAATTTCGCAAGCGGCGGATAAGCTGAAAACAGTCAATCTCAAGCAATATGTGACCAGTGCGATCGGTGAGCCAACCCTGCGTGACATCCTGCGGGAACTGGAAAAAGCAGGACGCGATCCTCGTGCAGAATTCAAATATGCTACCTTTAGCGATGCGATTCAGAAGATATCCGATCTAGAAGTGGGTATGGAGATAGAAGGAATTATTACCAATGTGGCTAATTTTGGGGCATTTGTCGATATTGGTGTGCATCAAGATGGGTTAATCCATATTTCCCAATTAGCCGATCGCTTTGTCAGTGATCCGAAGCAAATTGTTAAGGTTGGGCAGGTGGTAAAGGTGCGTGTTTTGGAAGTAAATGCATCTCTAAAACGGATTAGTTTATCGATGCGACGATGAACGTGGAACCCTCACCCCCCAGCCCCCTCTCCCATTAAGGGCGAGGGGGAGTAAGACTAATTTCTTGTTCCCCTCGCCCCTTTTGGGAGAGGGGCTAGGGGTGAGGGTCTTGCAAACTTTCGCGCAGTTTGGGCATATTTCCTGACCGTTTCATAGGGCATATCCAGATCGATCGCGATCGCCTTTAAGCTTTCGCCTAGTTCGTACCGCGCTAAGATGGTTGCCCAGAGGGTGGCGGTGTTTTGAGCGCGATCGCCGCCTTGTCGCTTTTTGGTTTGCAGAAATAGAGCCGTTAGTTCCGCAATTCTCTTAATTAGGTGTTCTTGAATTGGGGTTGTGGGAATTATCGGCTCTTCATTCTTCCTATTTCTCACTTCATTTTCGCTAATCAGTCTTGTTTGTCCTAAGCCAAAGGTGGTTTTATGTCCTGTGCTGCAATAGGGAGCGAGTTGGACGAGAGCTTGTAATAGTCTTTCAAAGTCTGCATTGTGGCGGGATTGGCGATCGATTCCAAATTCAACTTTACCGATGAAGCCAGTAACATATCCCTGTTTGGCAACTGCTACTTTGGTGCAGCTAAGTTGGTAGTCTGTGACATAGACAATTTTTTCAATCCATTCTAGAAATTCATCTAGAGGAAATGCTTCGGGGGCAAAGTTATTCCATCGGCGCAGATAACTATGGAAGATGTTTTTGGGGATTGGTAGGGGTAGATGATGCTGTTGTTGGCGAAATGAGGTGGGTGTGAGAAAGATGAGGCTAAAGTTGGCTGTGGGCAAAGGCGAGGCTGACCAAAGGGCGTTGTAGTTGGTGGCGGGAATGGTGATGGCTATCTGGGCGATCGCTAGTTTACCTGAGTAAAGATCGAGGGTGGCAGGTGGGCGAGCGCACCATGTTTTTAGCCAGTTACATAATGGTTTGGAGAGGGCGGTGATTGTCCATGTGTATTCGTGGTTGGCTTTGGCGATGAGGTTTTGATTTTGGGGTTCGAGTTTGCCGTTGAGGGGGGAGATGGTAAAGGCTTTTTCGGTTTGTTCGTCATGGAGGTGTTTGGAGAGTGCGGGGTTGCTGTCTCTAACTTGATGTAAGAACCATGCGTGCAGTCCTGTGGTGTAGTTGGGTTGCAGGGTGATGTCTGTGAGTGGTTTTAAGGTCAGGGTGATGCCGATTAGTTCGGTGTTGGCTGTCCAAGGTGTTGTGTTTTGGGGTGACATTCTTTGTTTACTTTGCCGATGGATGGCTAGACCTAAAATTCATAACCCTTGTCTACCCAATATTTCCAGTCGGCGATCGCGCCTGTTTTTTTGTTTGTTTTTTTCCATTTAGCAAGAAATGGGAAGCTGATTTTGTCTGCGAGGTAGTAGTACCAGCCAATTGCTCTTTCTTCTGCATCGTAAGCATCGACTACTATTTCATAGTCAATTCTCTTTTCTCTGATGGGGTCTTTTTCTTGTTTAGTCATGATTTTGTTTTTGGCAGTAATGGGATTGGCGACACTTTATGTTGATTTTAATTCACGCTTACACTGTCAATAATTCTTGCTTTGGTATGGGCTGAATATGACAATCCTTGGCTTCATCACTGGCGATGAATTTGTTATATGCTTCGCGATCGCCGCCAAACGAATCAAGGGAAACAATCCGTTTACCAAAGGCTTTCCATTCTGGGGTAATGGGATCATATTCACAAGAACAAACCACGATTTCATCGTAGATGTTGCCAACGGGGATGTCTGGTACAAATACGTCAACTTTGGTGACTACCCAATCACCGTCACGGTAATGTGTCGAGCCTTTACCATCTTCAGATTTATATTCTGATGGTCGATAACCAACTTCGGGCGGCTCTGAGCCTGTGCAATCGTAATGTGTGCAAAGAATATTAGTTAATGAGTTGGTGTGAGAAAATTTGCGCTCTTCCCATCCATGCTCATCACCTGCTGCCAAAAACATTACTAATCGTTTATTACTCATCGTTGTCACCATCGTAAAAGTTTTCTGGAAATTCTGTCTTGCCTTCAAATACGCAGTCAACCTTGAGAATTGCGGGATCACTGCCAATTATTTCTACATCTTTCAATCGCCATTTCTGGCGATTTGCCATTTTTTCGCAGTCTTTACGGTCTGCTGCTGCGTGGCGTGATTCATCCTTATCCTTGTCGTACCGTGGCTTTGCCATTGTTTGTTTTTATTTAATTTATCCTACTATACTTTTTGTTTTTTGCTTCCTGATGATTGATTACAGGAAACATAGTAAAGGCGATCGCCTATAAAAAAATCGTCACAAAAATCACTTCAAATGCTCAGCTATGCAATGTTTAAGCTTGAAACGGTCAAGGTCTATCTGCACTTTGCCCACAGCGATCGCGTTTTCAGTACTGCTCAGGCATTCGTCAGTATGTGTATGGTATGTCGTCAAAAAACAACCCTATGCGTTTCCGTCCCCTTGCGGGGTAAAGGTTGGGATGAACTCGGAATCATACACAGGCTAAAGTTAACAATGTCCTTTCCAATTTGGTTTAATCTATTTCTTACTTTAAACGCATTTGAATATCATTTTGAATAGCTTGCTCATCGTGAATAGTTGTCTTTTGATCGTTTCTCAAACTACCGTAATATAACCTTCCTAAATTAAGGCATAAGGTTTTAAGGTGTATGTGATAGGAGTTTGATTCCAAAAGTTCTAGTGCAATGTTATAAATTTGAGCATAGTCGTACCTGTGATAAGACTTTCCTGCCATTAATAACGATGGAATAATTCGTGCATATTCACTGTCACTAGGATTTTTGTACAAAGGATCTAGTATGTTTTCTGCACGATAACTATCTATTTTCTTAGCAGCTAAATATGATTGTAAAAATGCTAAAACGATTAATACTAAAATTATCCAAAACCAAATAATTGTCATAAGTATTTTTAATTTAATATTTGTCTTAGAGAAATTTAAAAAAGCTAGATGGTATGCCTTTTGTTAAATATACATGCATACTCATTGCACCACAGTACACAATGGGCGATCGCGTAATAGACTACTTTCTAAAAGCACGATGTCAAGCCCAGAATAAATTGCGTTAGCATCCTTTGAAATCACGGCTTTACATCAAGTGCTATACTCGCCAGTCATGTAAAGCGATCGCCTATAAAAAAATCGCGTAGTGTTGATCGTTTATGAGCCTATAGCGGTGTTTGAGCGGTCTTTCGATACTTGAGACTGTTTATTTTTGAGAGCAGACATATTTAAGTACGTCATAACCTATGGATCCTGGGGGATAAGAAATTAAATTTCGTGGTTTAAGATCTTGTTCTCCAGAAATTTGGTCGTAAAACCTCTGCCATCGGGATGCAATATTTACGCAATCTCCCGATTGATCTACAATATAATGCTCTTCGAGACGACCATCCGTACCGTAGAGAACCATTTCCTCTCTCCACCAAACAATATTTCTATTTTTACGGATTGAGTCTCTCCAAACATAAACTTTTGCTCCAGTGCGGGAACTCTCCGCTACTTCAACTAAATCTCTAGCAGATACTTCTAGGGGATAGGCGATCGCAATTAAGCCAAGCATTAGCAGTAATTTTTTCATGGTTAAGTTGTGTGAATTTAGAACTATTTTACAAGGCATCTCATAAATTTTATGATGACTAGTTATTTAAGTTGACTCGGATCTTGGAGAATAATCTGTGGATTACCTTTGTACTCATTGACAATTCCAGAGATTTGAACAGTCTCCCCTATCAGTTTTTCTAAATCACCAAACTGACTGCGATCGTCTGCAAATATCACTGCTGAAAAAGGGCATGAGCGATAATCCTTGCAAAAATTGATGAAGGTCGTGTTTGTTTTGGAGACAAAAATATGATTGACCTTACCTGAAATAATAACTTGCTCACCGATGTGATTAGGCGCATCGGTGTAGTTAATCGAGTTGCTTTGGGCGATCGCAGACTGTTGAGATAGGTTAGAACTTCTATTTATTTCAGGAGATGGAGCAAAGCAACTGGTACAAAACAACAAAATGCCAGTGCTTACGATAATTGGTGTAAGTTTCATAAAAAGTATTCCTTGTAAAGTTTTCGTCCCCCTACGGAATTAAACAGCTAACCCTCGCGGGCGCTCAACTGCTAGTTTCCGTCCCCTTGCGGGGTAAAGGTTGTGGCTAATTCGCCGCAGAGATTGACGACATCGCAGAGATCATCAAGTTTCCGTCCCCTTGCGGGGTAAAGGTTGTGGCTAATCCGCCCAGGGGCAAACCTTGATTATTTTCGCTTTGTGTTTCCATCCCCTTGCGGGGTAAAGGTTGTGGCTAATTCGCAAAATCGAAGATATCAAAGATTTGCTCATGGCGATTGACTTGTTTCCGTCCCCTTGCGGGGTAAAGGTTGTGGCTAATTGCAGAGTACGCTTGCATCCCAATGCCATTAGTGGCAGTTTCCGTCCCCTTGCGGGGTAAAGGTTGTGGCAAATGACAATACTCGCAAGCGCTTTTTGAGCGTCCGTATCGGTGTTTCCGTCCCCTTGCGGGGTAAAGGTTGTGGCAAATAAACATAAACCGCATCATAAGCTTTACTCACAACAGGAGTTTCCGTCCCCTTGCGGGGTAAAGGTTGTGGCTAATGATTGGGTTCACAATGTTTTACATTGGCTATTACCTAAGGTTTCCGTCCCCTTGCGGGGTAAAGGTTGTGGCTAATCAAGATTTTGAAGATGTGTTCTACACACTTGATGCTGCAAGTTTCCGTCCCCTTGCGGGGTAAAGGTTGTGGCTAATGAACAAGAATGGCAACAATGGCTGGACAATAGTAAGTCTTTTGGTTTCCGTCCCCTTGCGGGGTAAAGGTTGTGGCTAATAAAGCCACATTATTGACCTTCTACCACTTGCGTTGGGGTTTCCGTCCCCTTGCGGGGTAAAGGTTGTGGCTAATTTAACAACATATACACTTAAAGCCCAAGGTGCTTTTTGTTTCCGTCCCCTTGCGGGGTAAAGGTTGTGGCTAATAGTTCGCGCTGGTGAGGACTTGCACCAAACCAATGCGTTTCCGTCCCCTTGCGGGGTAAAGGTTGTGGCTAATATCCAAGGGCTAAGAAGATGGCGATCGCTGCTAATCGTTTCCGTCCCCTTGCGGGGTAAAGGTTGTGGCTAATTAGTACTAGAGGATCATCTACTGTAGTTGTAACTAATATGTTTCCGTCCCCTTGCGGGGTAAAGGTTGTGGCTAATATTGAAACTCCTCTTCAGAAAGTGGCTGCAAAGTCCAGTTTCCGTCCCCTTGCGGGGTAAAGGTTGTGGCTAATTACCTCATCCCAGTACATAACAAGACTACCTATAGTAGGTTTCCGTCCCCTTGCGGGGTAAAGGTTGTGGCTAATACCCAACCACTAGCAATAAAATCAGCCGCCAATAATGTTTCCGTCCCCTTGCGGGGTAAAGGTTGTGGCTAATCAGAATGAGTTCGATCCGCAAACGGGGCGGGTGATACTGTTTCCGTCCCCTTGCGGGGTAAAGGTTGTGGCTAATCTTGGGAAAAACTAGAAGAATGGATGCAAGCATCTAGATGTTTCCGTCCCCTTGCGGGGTAAAGGTTGTGGCTAATGCTGCGTTAGGCGCTGATTATCAGGGTGCAGGGGTGCTTTGTTTCCGTCCCCTTGCGGGGTAAAGGTTGTGGCTAATACATGTTTATTGTGCTTGACCACAGCCCAAAATTGGTTGGGTTTCCGTCCCCTTGCGGGGTAAAGGTTGTGGCTAATCTCTCTGAACCTACCCGTTATGGATGGGACAGTGAGGTGGTTTCCGTCCCCTTGCGGGGTAAAGGTTGTGGCTAATTTTTGGTGTGGTTCTGGACTTGATGACATCACACGTCAACTGTTTCCGTCCCCTTGCGGGGTAAAGGTTGTGGCTAATGTTGTGTTTCACGCGCTGACAAAGGCTCATCAACAGTGTTTCCGTCCCCTTGCGGGGTAAAGGTTGTGGCTAATAGGTATTTTATTACGTGCTGTCCGCGCCTCGCTTAAACAGTTTCCGTCCCCTTGCGGGGTAAAGGTTGTGGCTAATCCAGTGCGTTGCCATTGATGGCAACGTGGCACATTTGTTTCCGTCCCCTTGCGGGGTAAAGGTTGTGGCTAATGGTAAAGGAGTGATTGGCTCTGAATCTGGCAATACCTGGTTTCCGTCCCCTTGCGGGGTAAAGGTTGTGGCTAATATTAGTAAGAGCTAGTTGTACTACCTGTGCCTTAGTGTTTCCGTCCCCTTGCGGGGTAAAGGTTGTGGCTAATCATGACTACTACTGTTACCACCACCAAGGGCCAAGCTGTTTCCGTCCCCTTGCGGGGTAAAGGTTGTGGCTAATTTACTAGAGAGCTATTAATATTTAATTGGGCCTATTCTGTTTCCGTCCCCTTGCGGGGTAAAGGTTGTGGCTAATGATGCTAAAGCTGCTGAAGACAAGAAATTGTCTGATGCGTTTCCGTCCCCTTGCGGGGTAAAGGTTGTGGCTAATTCACTGTGGTATCATTCAGGAGGCCTACTCTGATGCATGTTTCCGTCCCCTTGCGGGGTAAAGGTTGTGGCTAATGCAAAGAGGATGCGTGGAAGCTAGATACTTCCATGGTTTCCGTCCCCTTGCGGGGTAAAGGTTGTGGCTAATTTAGTAAGTATTAAAGTTATTAGAGCTACAACAAGAGTTTCCGTCCCCTTGCGGGGTAAAGGTTGTGGCTAATAAGTAGTTTTTCTTCAATCTACATTGGATGGATGAGTTTCCGTCCCCTTGCGGGGTAAAGGTTGTGGCTAATATCATCAATAAACTGCCAACATTCAATCTCTTCAACTGCGTTTCCGTCCCCTTGCGGGGTAAAGGTTGTGGCTAATCTTTTGCTAACGCTAGTTGGTTTAGCTACCACAAACAAGTTTCCGTCCCCTTGCGGGGTAAAGGTTGTGGCTAATACATAATATGATTCCAATAATACAAGAAGATGTAACTACGTTTCCGTCCCCTTGCGGGGTAAAGGTTGTGGCTAATAACAGAGATCATATTACACACTACATTGAACTTATTGACGTTTCCGTCCCCTTGCGGGGTAAAGGTTGTGGCTAATCTTAGAGTTGTTAAAGATAATAATACTAACTTACATGACGTTTCCGTCCCCTTGCGGGGTAAAGGTTGTGGCTAATTGGGAGTTACCCCTCACTACTTACAGTTTGAATGCTTGTAAGTGTTTCCGTCCCCTTGCGGGGTAAAGGTTGTGGCTAATGTAGATTGTGTGGAGTATAAAGCAGCCCATTCTGCTGCTTCGTTTCCGTCCCCTTGCGGGGTAAAGGTTGTGGCTAATTAGCATCAGCCTCAGCTTTTACAGCAGCAACCTTAGCTTCTTGGTTTCCGTCCCCTTGCGGGGTAAAGGTTGTGGCTAATAAAATCATGTCTACACTAACACCTGCTGCTCTTCTTGTTTCCGTCCCCTTGCGGGGTAAAGGTTGTGGCTAATCATTATTGGAATCAAAGTGGTGAAGCACCACCATTCCATAGCTGGAGTTTCCGTCCCCTTGCGGGGTAAAGGTTGTGGCTAATGATTAACACCCTCACCGCGTTCGCCACTGAGTTCGCCGGTTTCCGTCCCCTTGCGGGGTAAAGGTTGTGGCTAATCAGGTAGGATGTCTAGTAGTAGTAATATTATAGTTGGTGAGTTTCCGTCCCCTTGCGGGGTAAAGGTTGTGGCTAATATAAATGTTATCACCTCTTATACTTATAACTAAGTATATCGTTTCCGTCCCCTTGCGGGGTAAAGGTTGTGGCTAATAACAATACTAATACACAATCACAACAACCTCAATATAGTTTCCGTCCCCTTGCGGGGTAAAGGTTGTGGCTAATACTGGTGACAAGTATTTATTAAAGTTCTTTGCTGGTAAGTTTCCGTCCCCTTGCGGGGTAAAGGTTGTGGCTAATACAAGTTGCTAAGTCTTGGGGCGTTGACTTACCTAATACAGTTTCCGTCCCCTTGCGGGGTAAAGGTTGTGGCTAATCTCTAGCAGCAGAACAGCTTGAACTTGAAAAGGTTCAAGAAAGTTTCCGTCCCCTTGCGGGGTAAAGGTTGTGGCTAATATGAAATGGGCCAATACAGTAAACTCCCTAGTAGTGTTTCCGTCCCCTTGCGGGGTAAAGGTTGTGGCTAATGAGACAATATACTACTAACTGATCACAGTCCGAGGAGAGTTTCCGTCCCCTTGCGGGGTAAAGGTTGTGGCTAATTATTTGGAGATTGTTATGTGGAATGTAATTAGTCCTGGTTTCCGTCCCCTTGCGGGGTAAAGGTTGTGGCTAATGTAGTTAATCATCCTACTAATGGTTTTTCAAAAGAATTTAATGATTTAGGTTTCCGTCCCCTTGCGGGGTAAAGGTTGTGGCTAATTTCATCCAAAGCTGCCTTGACATCATCCATGTCAACCTTCGTTTCCGTCCCCTTGCGGGGTAAAGGTTGTGGCTAATAATGGTGATGTTTTTATACATACTTCTACTGTTGTAGTTTCCGTCCCCTTGCGGGGTAAAGGTTGTGGCTAATTCTGCACCAGCAGCTATTCAGCTTATGACCAATACTGTTTCCGTCCCCTTGCGGGGTAAAGGTTGTGGCTAATTAAATTTAGGGAGCGCCTTAAATAGTAATTCTATTAGTTTCCGTCCCCTTGCGGGGTAAAGGTTGTGGCTAATCTTTGTCCTCAATCATCCAATCAATTGCTGCTTTAATTATAGTTTCCGTCCCCTTGCGGGGTAAAGGTTGTGGCTAATTGCAGGTCTTGTTGTTAGTCTTATAGGTAACATGAAGTTTCCGTCCCCTTGCGGGGTAAAGGTTGTGGCTAATCTTCTGAGTAGCTACCAATTGATCTACCAGGTGCTGTAGGTTTCCGTCCCCTTGCGGGGTAAAGGTTGTGGCTAATATCAAAGTGCCAAAAACCTTGGTTGGTTTCTACAATTCGGTTTCCGTCCCCTTGCGGGGTAAAGGTTGTGGCTAATACATTATTACCAACTACATTATCTATTGTTTTCCAAGTAGTTTCCGTCCCCTTGCGGGGTAAAGGTTGTGGCTAATTATTAACTTAGCCCTTTTATTTAGGAGCAGGGTAATACCTTGTTTCCGTCCCCTTGCGGGGTAAAGGTTGTGGCTAATAATGTAACATCAAGTAACAACATTGTTACTCTATAGTTATGTTTCCGTCCCCTTGCGGGGTAAAGGTTGTGGCTAATTGCTTTCAACTACAAACACTTCAGCATCAGCCTTAGCCTTGTTTCCGTCCCCTTGCGGGGTAAAGGTTGTGGCTAATAACTAAACTCTGCTGCTGTTGTGTCTAACACTATTGGGTTTCCGTCCCCTTGCGGGGTAAAGGTTGTGGCTAATTTTATATACTATTAAGACATAAATAAAAGGGGCTTATTGTTTCCGTCCCCTTGCGGGGTAAAGGTTGTGGCTAATTTATTTAGTTATTTGGTTATTAAGTATGTCTATAAGTTTCCGTCCCCTTGCGGGGTAAAGGTTGTGGCTAATTGCCAATAATCCTCATGATCTTCTGACCAATCAGGAGTTTCCGTCCCCTTGCGGGGTAAAGGTTGTGGCTAATACAATTACAGTTCTTAGCAATGTCTAACATTGTTTTGGTTTCCGTCCCCTTGCGGGGTAAAGGTTGTGGCTAATTAAAAATAGCAAACAGGAGACTCGAACTCCTTCCCAAGTTTCCGTCCCCTTGCGGGGTAAAGGTTGTGGCTAATATAGTAATAAACCCATATATTATTTAACAATAACTAATGTTTCCGTCCCCTTGCGGGGTAAAGGTTGTGGCTAATAATATTAATACAGGACTATATAAATGAGTTTGTATCGTTTCCGTCCCCTTGCGGGGTAAAGGTTGTGGCTAATTTTTAGGTTCAGAAGGTGGATACCAATTAGGAGTAATTTGGTTTCCGTCCCCTTGCGGGGTAAAGGTTGTGGCTAATTTGTAAGATCCTAAAGACATTCTAATACCCCAAACCTGGTTTCCGTCCCCTTGCGGGGTAAAGGTTGTGGCTAATAAGTGAATACCCGTAACACCAACATCAAAGGTTACAAGTGTTTCCGTCCCCTTGCGGGGTAAAGGTTGTGGCTAATCTCTTGTAACTCTTCATTAGTAGTAATGTAGGAATAGTTAGTTTCCGTCCCCTTGCGGGGTAAAGGTTGTGGCTAATTCTCTAATAAATAAAGGGGTCAATTAAGACCCTTTTATTTAGTTTCCGTCCCCTTGCGGGGTAAAGGTTGTGGCTAATAGTTTGAATAGCTTGACTTAAACTATTACCAGTCCAGTTTCCGTCCCCTTGCGGGGTAAAGGTTGTGGCTAATCTTAGGAAGGAAGGCGAGTCTGGCAAGGCTGAGTTGGGTTTCCGTCCCCTTGCGGGGTAAAGGTTGTGGCTAATGCGCGTGTTCTTCAAGTCAGTTAGCGCTGACCTCAAGGGTTTCCGTCCCCTTGCGGGGTAAAGGTTGTGGCTAATAGTAATAATCATCATCACTATCCTCATATGAATAATCTTCAGTTTCCGTCCCCTTGCGGGGTAAAGGTTGTGGCTAATCCATACTTAGAAGACCATTCAATGTTAAATTGTTCAGGTTTCCGTCCCCTTGCGGGGTAAAGGTTGTGGCTAATAAACATCTTTACAAGGCCAGGTAAAAGACAATGACAGTATCGTTTCCGTCCCCTTGCGGGGTAAAGGTTGTGGCTAATAAAGGAAGTCAAGTGGTTAAGAAAAGCCACTTGTAAAGTTTCCGTCCCCTTGCGGGGTAAAGGTTGTGGCTAATTATCTACAATGTTAACCAGCCCTCTAACAGAGAATCAACTGTTTCCGTCCCCTTGCGGGGTAAAGGTTGTGGCTAATCTTGTTTGGCTTGAGAAAGAGAAAGGCTTAACAATTGATGTATTAGGTTTCCGTCCCCTTGCGGGGTAAAGGTTGTGGCTAATGACCATCCCTGTAGTGATGGATGTCCTCTTTCGGTTTAGGGTTTCCGTCCCCTTGCGGGGTAAAGGTTGTGGCTAATTCACATATCCATTATGCTGTACAACAGATACAATACCGTTTCCGTCCCCTTGCGGGGTAAAGGTTGTGGCTAATACAACATCCTTCAACAACTCCACTCTCAGCGTGATGGTGTTTCCGTCCCCTTGCGGGGTAAAGGTTGTGGCTAATGCCTTTAGGCAAGGAACCCACACGCAATATATCTGTTGGTTTCCGTCCCCTTGCGGGGTAAAGGTTGTGGCTAATTTGGGGTCCTATCTCATGGGCTGATGTTGAAGCCTATGTTTCCGTCCCCTTGCGGGGTAAAGGTTGTGGCTAATGCTGTTAAACCAAGAAGAGAACATTAATCCATCTTGACCTAGTTTCCGTCCCCTTGCGGGGTAAAGGTTGTGGCTAATATTAGTTAAGAGGCTCCCTAAGTTTATAAATATGTATATGTTTCCGTCCCCTTGCGGGGTAAAGGTTGTGGCTAATCACCCTAGCAAGAGTTACGAGCAGCTTCAAATGGGGTATGTTTCCGTCCCCTTGCGGGGTAAAGGTTGTGGCTAATTCCATTACTCGTTACTTCAAGCAACTAGTGGAGCTAAGTTTCCGTCCCCTTGCGGGGTAAAGGTTGTGGCTAATCTTCCATTGTACGCTGGAATTTCTCATTAACAAACTGTTTCCGTCCCCTTGCGGGGTAAAGGTTGTGGCTAATTTCTAAGGGCAAAACCTATGTAACTATCTTCCTAAGTGGAGGTTTCCGTCCCCTTGCGGGGTAAAGGTTGTGGCTAATATTCTCCTAAGTTGTTTTGGAAGCATGGACAATGGCAGTTTCCGTCCCCTTGCGGGGTAAAGGTTGTGGCTAATAGCTCTTAGCCTAGGTGAGTCCTTACTTGCCTAGGCTTTGTTTCCGTCCCCTTGCGGGGTAAAGGTTGTGGCTAATATGGTTCAATTGCTATTGAATTGCCTGATAACACAAGAAGTTTCCGTCCCCTTGCGGGGTAAAGGTTGTGGCTAATAACTTTATTGACTAACAAATATATAGTTTTATCATTGTTTCCGTCCCCTTGCGGGGTAAAGGTTGTGGCTAATGGTGGTAGTGCAACTCATACTCATACTATTACAGGTAGTTTCCGTCCCCTTGCGGGGTAAAGGTTGTGGCTAATGAAAGTATGCTTTAATAGATGCTCTTAAACAACTTAAGTGTTTCCGTCCCCTTGCGGGGTAAAGGTTGTGGCTAATTTATGTATACATTGCCTTTTATAACAATTGCTAGTCCTGTTTCCGTCCCCTTGCGGGGTAAAGGTTGTGGCTAATGCTTTTGTATTAATACACCTTTAAAATCAAACTTATGTTTCCGTCCCCTTGCGGGGTAAAGGTTGTGGCTAATAATTTGGCCCTTTTTATTAGGAGTACTGCATAAACAGTTTCCGTCCCCTTGCGGGGTAAAGGTTGTGGCTAATTCTTCTAAGTATGGCCAAGAAGTAACCATCAATGGGTATACAGTGTTTCCGTCCCCTTGCGGGGTAAAGGTTGTGGCTAATGATGGTGTCCATTACTCGTTACTTCAAGCGACATCAGGGTTTCCGTCCCCTTGCGGGGTAAAGGTTGTGGCTAATTGATTTTGTAGATGAGGAAGAGGAGGTTTTTATTAATGCGTTTCCGTCCCCTTGCGGGGTAAAGGTTGTGGCTAATGGTCGCCATCAAAATCCATCGTACACAACGATGCAGTCTGGTTTCCGTCCCCTTGCGGGGTAAAGGTTGTGGCTAATTCTTCCATGAACAGAAACGCACTTTGGAGATGTTTCCTGGTTTCCGTCCCCTTGCGGGGTAAAGGTTGTGGCTAATTATTGATCATTGCAGCCTTTTTAGCCAACTCTTGCAGTTTCCGTCCCCTTGCGGGGTAAAGGTTGTGGCTAATAGAGTGGTGCATGATGCCACTCAACATGTAAAGGCATGTTTCCGTCCCCTTGCGGGGTAAAGGTTGTGGCTAATCCTTTCATTATTTAGCTACAGGAGTAGTGACCTCCCTTGTTTCCGTCCCCTTGCGGGGTAAAGGTTGTGGCTAATTTGAAAGAATATACCGTTCCATTTGTTTTAGCTCCTGGTTTCCGTCCCCTTGCGGGGTAAAGGTTGTGGCTAATGTGCATAGGCCCCCCTACCCTATGTGTGAAAAAGTTTTTGTTTCCGTCCCCTTGCGGGGTAAAGGTTGTGGCTAATCCTGTGTATGAAACTATCTCCACATGGGAAGATGCGTTTCCGTCCCCTTGCGGGGTAAAGGTTGTGGCTAATGAGAAGCGATACATAGGATTAGAGTATTAGTAATAGCTCGTTTCCGTCCCCTTGCGGGGTAAAGGTTGTGGCTAATCAGCAAGACCTGAATCTTCTAACAACTGATCCTCTGCTGCTGTTTCCGTCCCCTTGCGGGGTAAAGGTTGTGGCTAATACCTATAAGTATTATATACATTTGGCCCTGTAAAGTAGTTTCCGTCCCCTTGCGGGGTAAAGGTTGTGGCTAATCTGTTGCATATCAAGATGGATTTCTCTTAATTCATGATGACATGGTTTCCGTCCCCTTGCGGGGTAAAGGTTGTGGCTAATAAGTCTAGCTACCATCTCCTCTAAGGTTCTTAGTGTGTTGGTTTCCGTCCCCTTGCGGGGTAAAGGTTGTGGCTAATCGTGTGCAATAGTAAGCCATAGTCATCCTCTCTAGCAGGTTTCCGTCCCCTTGCGGGGTAAAGGTTGTGGCTAATAGAATACCTAGAAGCTACAGGAGACTCTGATAACTTACCGCGTTTCCGTCCCCTTGCGGGGTAAAGGTTGTGGCTAATCAAGCAACCAGTGGGGCTAAGACCTCTGCATCAATGTTGGTTTCCGTCCCCTTGCGGGGTAAAGGTTGTGGCTAATACCCGTAAGCCATAAGGGCTTTAAGCGCAGATGTACGGTGTTTCCGTCCCCTTGCGGGGTAAAGGTTGTGGCTAATAGAGAACAGGGACTACTAGATTCCCTGATTGGTATAAATAGTTTCCGTCCCCTTGCGGGGTAAAGGTTGTGGCTAATCATTCCATATATTGACTTAGATGGCGCTCATGAGATGTTTCCGTCCCCTTGCGGGGTAAAGGTTGTGGCTAATGACTCCTGAACAGATTAAAAATGAGGCAGATAGACTTAGTTTCCGTCCCCTTGCGGGGTAAAGGTTGTGGCTAATAGGAATCCTATGATCAAATTGAGGCCCAATTGATTGACGTTTCCGTCCCCTTGCGGGGTAAAGGTTGTGGCTAATGTGAAAACTATAGTGGTAAGCATAATTTGTGATATGAGTTTCCGTCCCCTTGCGGGGTAAAGGTTGTGGCTAATTTAGCAACATAATCAATGTTAGATGAGACTAAACCAAGCACTGTTTCCGTCCCCTTGCGGGGTAAAGGTTGTGGCTAATAATGAGCAAGGGAGTCCTCGAGGTTGCGAAGCCTCGTTTCCGTCCCCTTGCGGGGTAAAGGTTGTGGCTAATTAGATAAAACTCTTAACCAAATTGAAGGGACTAGCGAACGTTTCCGTCCCCTTGCGGGGTAAAGGTTGTGGCTAATTTGACGGTGATAGGAACACCGTCCTTACTTGGATTCCTAAGTTTCCGTCCCCTTGCGGGGTAAAGGTTGTGGCTAATACTGCTACAGCCTTTAGATTGTTCTGTACCCATGAGTTTCCGTCCCCTTGCGGGGTAAAGGTTGTGGCTAATCCTCAAATGAAACGGAATTAACTTTGTACTGACTAAAATGAGTTTCCGTCCCCTTGCGGGGTAAAGGTTGTGGCTAATAGCGATGCTATCTATGCTTACGATAACATAACTTTCTGGTTTCCGTCCCCTTGCGGGGTAAAGGTTGTGGCTAATTCTGAGATGTTAGCACAGCACGGGTATCCACCCTCAGTTTCCGTCCCCTTGCGGGGTAAAGGTTGTGGCTAATACTATAAACTGCTTTCCTCATAGATTCCTGTGTAGTCAGTTTCCGTCCCCTTGCGGGGTAAAGGTTGTGGCTAATTAGACAAAGAGACTGCTATTCAGTTCAAAGCTAGTCTCAAGTTTCCGTCCCCTTGCGGGGTAAAGGTTGTGGCTAATTTAGGATACTGCAATGACTGAACGAGAAATTATTATCGTTTCCGTCCCCTTGCGGGGTAAAGGTTGTGGCTAATCTTGAGCTGTCGGATGGTTAAGGAACTTAAGTCATCGTTTCCGTCCCCTTGCGGGGTAAAGGTTGTGGCTAATTTTCCAGGATTACCTCCGCTCCTGGTTGGTATAGAAGGGTTTCCGTCCCCTTGCGGGGTAAAGGTTGTGGCTAATCCTGAAATGGCAATGGCTTATTACTCTTCTTCTTCTGGTTTCCGTCCCCTTGCGGGGTAAAGGTTGTGGCTAATTAGAGTATATATAATAGTTATAAAGACAACAACTATGATTGTTTCCGTCCCCTTGCGGGGTAAAGGTTGTGGCTAATGCTAGGCTCTTTTTCTGTTTTAGCATCTTCAACTGCTAAAGTTTCCGTCCCCTTGCGGGGTAAAGGTTGTGGCTAATAATGATTTAAACTCTTCAATATAAGTTGGAGGTGTTACTAAGTTTCCGTCCCCTTGCGGGGTAAAGGTTGTGGCTAATACTCAAATACCTTTTGAATTGGTTGGCAATAACCGTATTGCTGTTTCCGTCCCCTTGCGGGGTAAAGGTTGTGGCTAATCCTGAATCTAAAGGATTGCCTATAGGTTCTATTGTTGGGTTTCCGTCCCCTTGCGGGGTAAAGGTTGTGGCTAATACTGCCACTCAGAAACATATACACTATGTGGTTTTCAAGGTTCGTAAAATGCAGCCCGCTTAACAATCGTTTACAAACGAACCAGAAAAACAGGAAAAAACTAAAAAAGGCTTTTAAAACTGCAATATTCACAAAATAACTCAAAATCACCAACAAGTCAACCCAAAAACCAGCCCAAACATCCCACAAACACCAGAAAACACCAAAAAACTAACCATAGCAACCCGCGACAAAAAGCACACCAACTTTACATAACTTAAAACTCATAAAATCACAAAATCAGGCGGCTCATAGGGACGCGCACCACCAAACACCCGCGATCGCCGCTTCGCCGTTTCATCTAAAGGATAGACCCGCAAATTATCCTCATCCAGCTTCAACAAAGGCAACCAATACTTTTGTAAATTTTTATCCAACACCGCCTCACTCAAAGGACACTCAAAAACCGATCGCTGCACCCTCTGACAACGCTGCTCCAGCCGCTTCGCCAACTTTAGGCGGCGGCGATCGTCCGTCACATCATAACAAACCAACCACAGCATATTTTGATCCATAAATTGAGAACAGAGAGAGTGGCGCAATGCGCCACTCTCTCTATTTAATGACATAGGGCTGATAATCCAGCGATCGCTCCAGCAAACAACGTCCCAGCGATCGCGCCTGTTCCAACAGAATTTGGCTAAGGCGCAACTTGCGATTTTGGGGCGGATAGAGCAGAGAACTATTAAACTGACGTTCAAGCTGGGCAAGGAAAAGTTTTTTGGCGATCGCCCCCAACCAAATACCAGCACCATCGGGCGAAGGCTCAAAATCTTCAGGAGTTAACAAACTTGACTGAACAATGGCAATCACCGCCGCATCCACCACCACAGGGCGAAACTCCTCCATCAAATCCAAAGCCAGATTTGGGCGATAGGGCTGCGTCACATGAAAGAATCCCAAATAGGGATCTAGCCCCGCCAAAACCGCCGCCGCAAAAATCCTTGCCAATAAGACCCCATAACCCCAACTCAACAACGCATTAATCGGATCGAGCGGTGGCTGACGATTGCGCCCCTGAAACTGCCATTCAGAGGGGAAATAATGGCGCAAAGCCTGATAGTAATACCGCGCACAGATGCCCTCTAATCCCATCAAACTATCGCGACTAAAAGGCACATCATGATTACGCACCTGCAAAATATAGGTCGACAGCAAATCGATCGCCTCCGACATCTCCGCGATCGCTCCCTTAGTCGCCCGATTGCGCCTTTGCAAAATTGCCCTTTGATTGCGAATCTTGCCCTCAATTAACCTTTGGGCGATCACCGTACCGAAAGTAGAATTTACAGCTTGATATTGCGCCAACCGCAGCGCAGGATTAGTCTGAAAACTGCCCTGCAACCTGCCGCGAAACTGTCCATCCTGCCGCAAAAAAATCGTCTCAATGCCGCGATCCATCAACTCCGCCATCACCACACTGGTTAGCTGCACACCCGTATGCACCACCAGCAAAGAGATCTCCGCCAATCGAAAAGACTGGCGATCGCCCCTTCGACTAATCACTAGTGATTCATTTTTAAAATTCACCACCGTTCCCGCCTCAGTCAAATAAATTGCCGTCATGATCCCTTCATCAAACTTGTATCTAAAAAATAAGCACTAGTCCCATCAAATCCACTATAACTAGTCAATTGAATAGCCATCTTCAATCGGGTGACATAATCAAGCAGTTCACTTGCCTTAAAAATCATGTCCCCATCCTTTCTCAAAAAAATTGTGCGCGATCGCACGATCATCACCGCGATCGCCAATGCCGCCGTCACTTGGATCATCCTGATTATCGCGCCCCTCGGACTATTCGCCGTGATTACCTGCACCTTGGGTGTCTTCATCAGCAGTGTGGTCATCGGCAACCTCAGCGATCGGGCTTTGCTCTTTTTGGTTGGCAGTGGCGATCGGCAAACCCTCAATTCTCAAGCCTCTGCGCCCATCACTGCTAACGATCGTGACCCTGAGAACTCCTTACTTCAAGACCAAATCAAAAAACTCCTTAAATAACTTCTCAAATAACTTCATTTATTCTCCATTGCCATGCCATGAATCCTAAAACTGTTCTGTGGAGCTTATTAGCCGTCATTGTGATCGCACCTAGCCATTGAAGCCGTTAAAATTGGTGCAAAACCTCGCAATACTGCCAAAGAATGGAACGAAGCCTATGCCAAATGGCATCTGTAACTACGTTTGGGATCGATTATAACTAGGCACTTTTTTGAGTGATTTTTGAACATTAAGTTGAATAGGCATCTTCAATCTAATGCAATAATTTGAGACGTTGAAATTAAAAAAAAGGGAATAACTTCGATGGAATTATTAATGGTTGCGATTTGGGGGTTCTGTGGTTGGGCTTGTTACTCGATCGCTGAATCGAAAAAGAGAAATAAAGAGCTTTGGGCAATTTTAGGCGTATTATTTGGCTTTATCGCCGTGATTATCATCTCCGTATTACCTGCTATTAGTTAAATAAAGGCTATATCGTCTTCTTTGATGGCGATATAGCTTTCATAAAGTTTTATAAAACCTGCGGAAACTGCCTTGCTCCTGACTTCAATTTAGCGGGAATCACCGCCGCAATTCCTTCACGAATAAACTCTCCAATCACCTGATTAACATGCCGATAATCACTTTCGCTAATTGGTTGAAATCCATGGGCAAATAGTGAATTATTGCGAATTTCCAAGGAATTAAAAATACGATCCTTGTACTTCAAGAACAACTGTCCAAGGGGATCGTTATCAAACTTAGACAGCAAATCATAGCTCTGAAATAGGGCAATTTGGACTTTCTTCTTGCCATGACTAGCCTTTCTTGCTTCATATTCGGGCTGCAAACTTTCAGGCAACTTCGCCACATCCACATCGCCCGTCAAAATGCCATATTGCTTAAACAGGCGCACCTGCTCCAATAACTCGATCGCCCGATAGAGTCGCCCCACTGCGTCATCATATCGCCTTTGACTAGCACGGCGATCAGCATTCAGCAGCAAGTCTTCCACCACTTCATAGCCATGACCCATCATCCCGTTACTGGTATCAAATTTCGTGTCTAATAACCCTCGACTAGCGATCGCCTTTTTGAGAAACAGTCCATAGGGCTGAATATTTGCCTGTTTCATATAGGGCTGCAAGCGCGACAAAGCCACCCGATGATCAAAGCGATCCCATGCATCAAACCCCTCACATTGATCGAGCAGTTCATCAATCTGCCGCGTTTGTGCAGCACTTAGCTCTGTGCTTTGGATCAGATTTTGTAAATCCGCGATCGCTGCCGTGTAATTATAATTCTGTAAGTATACAGGCAAAGCCTTTTCCACAGTGCGCGTTACCAGCAATCCTGTTGTTGTCGCCTTACGCGATCGCTCTCCCGACTCCACCTTGATCAAGTTTTGCCGCGTGGTATTAGTGGTAATGAATAGCAAAATCTCGTTGTCCAGCGATGCGGTTGCTAGAGCCACAGACATCGTTTTTGTGCCACCTGTATAGTCCGCTACGATCTCCGCGCTGGGACTTTCCTGCTTAATTTCACGGATCTTTTGATTGATTTTGTCATAGCATTCCGACAGATTATCTGGCTCCTGAATCAGTACCAAATCTCTTTCAGCATCAAAGCGATCGCCTAGCTCTAACTGTGTGGGAATATTTGGCAAAGATTCAATTACCTCGGTTCCCTTCCTAACTTCGCAGGGCTTACCATCACCAATCACCTGGGATTTGCTGCCCCTCGCACCATCGGAGCAGATAAAGACTACGCGATCGGGCTTTTGGCTTTTGATAGAAGTAGCGATCGGCTGATGCGATCCACCAACTGTGATAAATAAAATTTTCGGCATATTTCTAATCCTCAATTTCTAAGTTAACGTATTGACTAAACGAGCCTAGATCATAGGTTTCACCAGATGCCGCTTGCTCAAGTCCTCTTTCTAATGAAGCAAGTGTTTGAGGGTTGTCCCAAAGCCATTGTTCTTGTTCAGGAATGTTTTTAAGGCGATCGCCACTCGCGAACTTTCTAAACCTAATCCACGCGCTTAAACTTTTTGGGAATGCCATCATCAATCTCATTAATTTGAACTTTGACAATTTGATCAATCTCTAATTTGTCAAACATTTTTGGCTCTTTGATAGTGTTCCTGATGCTTGTACCCACTATCTCATAGGTAACTTTATTGCCACTAGTTTTGTTGACAACCTTTGCATCAACGATTTTCCCCAATTCAAAGACTTGAGATTTTACTGATGCCTTAATTTCTGCTAGGCGTTGAGCTTGATTGTCAGCGATCGCCGCTTTTTCTTGCAACTTGGCATCTCGTTCGGCGATCGGTGCGGTTTTGTAATAGCGCATCAGCCGCGAAGTCCAACCTAAAATCTGCAACATCACTTGAGGATTGTCTTGATCGCTGAGGTATTCCTTATAGGCAGCAGCAATATTGCGATAATATTCGACAGTCTTTTTGCTATGTCCGATTTGATTGCCACTGCTAACTAGAGTGCTGATGTACTTAAAAAATCTAGAAATAGCATCAGGGCGATCGCTCATTGATCGCAAGTATGAATTAGCCTTACTAACTTCATTGGGATCGGTTTCGCTTTTGATCAGCTCGATCGCAATTTTATGGGCAGATTGCCATTGAGATTCGGTGAGAGTATCGTTCATTAGTACATTCCCGATGGTGGTTGTTTGGTGGATGGATAGGCAAGAATTGCCGCTAGTTGGGTTAGTTGTTCTTTTTGAATGAGGCTAGATTGGGCAATGTTAATTTGTTTTTGCATAAATTCTTGCAGCTTAGTACCAGTAAGTTGATCGGACTCAGTGGCTTCATAACTGGAATAGCGATCGCGCAAATTACTAGACTGTTCAATCTTATCAACCGTGACCGTCATCGTTCCCATGCCGATGGGCTTACCGCCACCGATTTTCAGAGCGATCGGATAGTTTGGATCTTGTCCCAAAATGATTAACAGCACTCCCAACTGTTCAGGCTTGAGATTTTTAAAATGAATCTCTGTTATAAAGGTAAAGTCCTTAGATGCTTGTTGGACAGGGATTCCTTGATTTTGTCCTTTGTCAATAGATTTGGCAAAGTTGTAATAAAACTTACGTCCCTTTGCCATACCTCTAGGATTGTAATAGTCTCTACGGGCAGGGCGCGGTGAATAGAGAGAAGGCATAAACCCCGTACTAGGATTGTTATTAGTGCATCGAGCATCACTAAACTCGATCAATCCTTGCCAATCTAAAGCACCGAAAACTTGACTAGCTGGACATAGCTCTTCTTTGTTACGACAGGGTTGTCTTTCTCTTGGCACTTTGTCCGCAGAGCGTGAATTGACAGCTAAAGTACTATTTGTAATTGCTTCATAAACGGCTCTAATGCAGCCTTTGAGCGAACTGCCTTGAATCACCAACTTTTTGTTAGTATCAACAGTCATCGTTTTGATTAGAGGTACACGCGCATTAACATCTGCACCTAGTGCCACTACACCTGTTGAGACATGGAGAGGAGTCTGCACGTTGAGCGTGAGGAATAATGTGCCGTGAATGTGTTTGTCTAAATATTTGTGATGTCCCGCAGGTCTGGCTTTAGGCGGCGGCGTTGTCGGAAAAGTGACCATTGCATAGGGCTTTGGTGCAGCATCATCATTGTTATTACTATGGTTAGGAGTTGGTCTTGCGGGTGGTTTGTAAGTCATGGGTTAAGCCTCCTTTGGATCTAAGATAGTAAGAGCAACAAAATGAACGATACCTGTATCTTGGTCTTTGAAATAGCGCTGACCGAAGTTTAGCTTTTCGGGATAAATAAATTCCTTAGGAAATCGAGTTTCAGTTGCAGTATAGAATTTGGCATTACGGGTTTCGGCTTGCCATGTTTGAGGAAAGCGATCAAAGCCATTAAACTCTGGATAATCATTGTCATATTCACTCAAGAGCAGCACATTATACTTGTCGCCCTTTCGCTTCCACCTAATTTCTAGATCGGCATTAAACATCTGACCTTCAGGACTCAGTGAATCAGGCAAATTTTCAATCACTCCACTAACCCTATCTGCCCAACGCAAAAAATAATAGCTGTGATTACCTTGATATTGTTGCAGAAGATGATTGAGTTCAGATTCAGAAAGATTTTCTCTAGTTCCCACAAATGCCTTTTTAACAAATGATTTAGCTAAAGTCATGCGGCTGTCCTCCCTACCTTTAGCACTTCACTCCACGATCGCACAGCACATTGAAATAAATTGGGAACACCCGTTTCATCATCACCTTGCCATACCATCTGCACACCAAAGCCTAAGTTCATCGGTATTGCGGTGATCCGCGTTGTTTGATGATCAGGCTTTGTAAAACCATAGGGATTATCAGCCTCTAAAAATTCGCCTGCACCTAATAGAATATCAGGCGATCCAAGTTCAGCTTGTTGTCCAAAGGAATAAATTTTTCCATCCCTAAGCTCACAGCTAGGATACTGCACCACAGCCTCATTTAGCTTGACCTTGACTGTTCCCAACCCGCGAGATTTGGCAAAACCAATACCAAACCAGCCATCATTGAGATCGCGTAAAACTAGACCGATTAAACCCAGTTGAGCAAGGCTAAAATTCTTGAGATGAATCTTAGTTTGAAATTCGCCTGCGGTGCAGACTTGATAGTTAAAAGGTCCCACGGCAACTGAGCCAAATACACGATCAATAGCAACACCATTGCGTTCTTCAGTTTTTACAGGCTTGGCTGGATCGGGATAAGCATCTTCGATTCGTAAGCGACTGGCTAGGGATGTGTTACCAAATAGGCGATCGGTAAAGGATGAAAGTTTGTAAATATCCGTAGAAGATTTATTTTTTAGATAATCATACTTATCGTTTAAAGGGTCATTTGCCCATAGTTGCGATGGATTAGAAGGCGGGCGATCGCTGCCCACTGTCCTCACAATTCTTTCTGCATGGGCGCGAATCGCACCCTTGAGGCTACTGCCTGGTAAATAAATAGTTTTACTACCGCCGTGATAAGTTTCAACAAATTCCATATCTGGCTTAGTTGGATCGGCTCCTTCTTTGCCTGATTTAATCAAAATTGGTCCATCAGGAATTAGGCTTAGATTGATGGTGCAGTGATTGACTAGTCGTTTGTGCATGATTGATTAAGTTCCTTAATATATAAATTTAGGATAAATTTAGGCGGCGGCTCTGTCTAAATAGGTTGTCAATTGCATCTCGCATTGCTGAAAGATATAGTTGACAGCACCAAATAGTTTTTCTAGATCAAAGATGCTGATTGGTTCTGGGTTGTGGGTAAAGCAAGCCCCCTCTAGTTTGCCAAATTCCCAAGTCACACCATTGGAGACAATGCCGAAAATGGCGATCGCTGCCGATCCATGTAACCGATTAGCAGCAATCATCTCCGCGAGACACTGCCCCCAACCCCAATCAAAGTTGTCCTGTTTTGCCTCCACTAAAAGTAAATAGGGTTTGTCGAATACGATTTTGCCAAAGGGCGATCGCCTTGCCAGAATGTACTCAGGAAAGCCCGTGAGGTTGTCATCACAGGTCAATAACTGGTGACTCCAGAGGGTGAATTTATCGCTATAGAATTTCCAAATTTCTTTGAGAATGGGATAAATCATATTTTCGCAGATAGCAAATTCGGAATTATTGACCACACCTTCGCGCATCACAAATTCTAAGTCTTGCCGAAAATAATTTGATACTGGGAATGATGCGTTTGCTAAGAAATGCGCTTCTTTGTAAGTAACTTGTAGTTCCTTGACTGTTGATCCGAGACTTTTGAAATTACTGAAAGACATAGTTACCTCATTAATTTGTTGATGTGGAAGCTAGAGGGCGATCGCTTACTTTGCCTCTCAAATGTGCAATCAAAGCTGCTGTCCAATGAGGTTTCAGGTTTTCACCATTGACATAGGCTGTGCTGTCTCCATCTACGAGTTTTTTGAGGTAATCAATCAAGCGATGAGGATTATCTTCGACATCAAACCAGCGCAATTGATTGATATCTAAGCGCACAACGCCTAAACCACGCGATCGCCCACCTCCAAGGGGAATTTGTTCTGTCTCAAACTGATGCAAGCCAATCATCAGTAAACCTAATTCCCATTGTTCGGCATTCTCAATTACTGCTTTAAATTCAAAGGGAGTTCCCGCAGGCACAACTTGAAAGTCATAGAGTTTACCATCGGCGGCTGTCTCTGTATCGCGGTCAATGGCTACGCCATCACGTTCTTGGTACTGTCCAAACCAAGTATCAGGCAAAACTGTTAGGTCGCGCACTTGAAATTTACTGGCAAGCCAAGGTGAGCCGAAAAGGTGGGAAGGTAGATCGGTATGTTCTAAAATCACTCTAGTGAGTTCTTGATCATCCGCGTAGTCTTGTTTAAACTTTTTAATTTCATCTTTCTTGATTGACCATTCTTCTTCGATCGCAGGATTGGCAACTAACTTGCGATCATCGCCTAGCACACCACGCAAGAAACTCTCAAGGCGCGATCGCAATGCCCCTTTAAAACTTGATCCTGGAATCAAAGGTCGACCAAAAGCATCTTTGATCACTGGTAAATCTGTGCCAATTGGCTCAGTTGATCGCCCTGCACTGATGCGTAAGGCGGTAATTGTGGTGAGAGTGCCAGTGATTTCTAAGCGATTTTTAAATACATCAAACATTTTGTGGTTCTCCTAATTAATTTAACTAGATATTTAAAATTTATTTAAAACAGATTGAATTGGCTGTAATAATATTCCTAAGATTTTGTCTAGCTCCGTGATGTAATACTCCACTGCATCAATGTAAACAGTACTTTCATAAAGGGTTAAAAATCGCCAGTTGGTTCCGCTAGTAACAACTCCATAGATTGTCCTGATCGTGTTTCCTGCCTGTTGATTAAAAATTTGCGCTGCCACCATTTCGGCAATACATTGACCAAATCCACCGATTAGATTTTCATTTTTTGCTTCCACAATTGTGGTCACAGGGGCGCTGATATATAGCTGTTCTTTGGATTGACTGAGCAGAAAGTCACAGTAACCTGTCAGCCCTTTGCCACTATCCACATTAAATTCTTTGCCAGAAAATAATGAGATTTGATGATTAGAAAGTTTTTTGACTTCGGCAAGTACAGGGGCAATGATAAATTCTGAGCGTGATTTTTTGCTATTGATGGCGATCGCTAAGGTCAAATATTCTTTCAAGATCATCTGCAATAGTTCGGAAGGCTGTATGCGATCGCTATTGGCAAACAAGTCTTTTTCTTCTTCTAATACTAGATTAAAAGTTGCTCTCACTTTAGAAAGTGTAAAATTACTGTATAACATAATTTAATAAGATAAAAGCTTATTTCTACAAGATCAGAGATTAGTTAAGCATTTTCAACTAATTCAATTCCCATAACTTAGCAATTACCTTTAGCTCTCTAATGACTATTTCCAGTTGCTGAATTACAGCATCAGCATTCCTTGAATTTCTTCTAAATCCTGCATGAAGAACGTCATTTCGCAAGTTAGCTAAATTGATGCCACCTCCCCATAACCTTGTAAGTGGAGTACGTTTATCATTGGGAACTGCAAGCCACTGTTCCCTATATGGTGATTGCTTAATAATTTCATTAGTTACTCTATCTTTTAACATACCACTAGATGAAAGTAAGAATTCCATCTCTGAGCGATTTGGATTTTCAATCAAAGGATCAAGATCAAAATGATGACAAAGTAAAGAGGGCAACCATTCTCTAGCAAGAGATAGGGCTTGGACAACTTGTCCTTTACTTGAATACCATTCAATGATTTCCACTTGCCTAGCCAAAGCCAACTTAGAATTGGTTTGATAATCACTAGGATTATTTAAACCGAATTTTCCATAGTCATCTTGTACACGTTTTAACAAAGTAGCAAAAGGTGGAATCGTTTTAGAAATGCTTTTTGTTGCTTCTTTAATTCTATCTGGCAGTAAAGATGATTCCTGCATTACATCCATTGGTCTTAGCAGTTGCAATCCTTTGGAGATAGCATTAATACTATCGCCTAGATTTTGAGTTGATGTTTCACCACCTTTTAACAAACTTGCTAAAACTTGTCCATTTCCTGTTTTGATAAACTGATCTGTAGCTGTTGTCCATTGCAATAAACCTACAATTGGGAGTAAATCAAAAGTTGGAGTCTCATTAGTTTCTTTGTTTTTAGCATCAAATGCACCGTAGATTAAACCAACAATCTTGACATTACGAACTACACGCAAATAGCTGACTGCAATTAAAGCTAGTACAGGCAATGAACGAAATCCATGAGTTATGTCAAACAAAACCTCATCATCTTGCTCAATAAAACTTGTCAACTTTTCAAAAAGCTGCCAAATATCTTCAGTAGTGTGTCCTTCGGGAATATTTTCTATAGAATGAAGATCGACCTTACCTTCTAAACTTTTTTTCAAGGTTTCCCATGTTGATTCAGTCGCATTGTTCGATATACCTTCTTTTGCAGTTTTTGTAAGTAATACATAAACTGCATCAGGCTTGTAGAAATCAACTATAGCCTCTTGAAAAATAGCAGTCTTAAACTTTTTAGTTTTATCAGGATTGACATATGTGGTCTCTGTATAACCATACTGATTAAATCCGAGAAAAGATATTACTTTCATATTTTTACCTAAATAAACTCAATGAGATCGTAGATTTCGGGGAGGGGGATTTGGAGGGCGATCGCCTCTAAACTCAAAACTGCATCTAAGGACTCATACTCAGTCAAAAGCCAACCCGCGCCAGTCTTTTTGTACTGAGCAACATAGGGGCGATACTGCTCAACGAGAATATATTCCTTGAACTCAGGAATAGATCTATAGTAATCAAACTTCTCTCCTTTGTCATAGTTTTTAGTCGAATTTGACAAAACTTCAATGATTAGAGACGGATTGATAACTGTAGTGCGGTTATCGCCCTCAAATATCGGTTTGCCCTCAATCAACAGCACATCAGGATAGGTATATTCTCGATAGCGCGGTATCCATAGACGCATATCATTCATATATACGCGATAGTTTTGACCCCGCAACTGCGATCGCAAATACGTCACCAAATTAATCGCAATCTGGTTATGCTCGGCCGTGCCGCCCGTCATCGGAACAATTTCTCCATCATGATATTCGCTCCTAAATGTGGCTAATTCTTCTAGTACTAGATACTCAGAGGGGCTGAAGTATCGAGATTTAGTTTGAGTGGACATAGAGATTACCTCTAGATGTTTGATTGTTTCTTATTTGCCTTTATCAACGAGATTTAGGGCTTTTTGACTGAGGTTTTACTGAATGTGTATTGCTTGCATCAGATTGATTTTTTGATTCTTGTTTGCCCTCAGCGTTGTTTTTTTGAATTCCTTCAAGACCACAATGTTCTCTAACAAGATATCCTAAATAAAGTTGAGTCAAACGCAAATGAAGGGGAGCATCCCAAGTTTGCGGTAAGTAAATATACTTATGTACAAGCAAGGAAGAAATAGGAAGAATAAAGAGGAATAAAAATAGTAACAAGAAAATGCAGT